>JAHHGU010000023.1 GCA_019359765.1 Aphanothece sp. CMT-3BRIN-NPC111 | reverse complement strand
CTTGCTCTTTTGGTGCTTTGGCGAACCTCCACAAACAAAGTAGCTGGAAAAACGGTGATATAGGAGTGGGGTGGCTGTGAGGAAAAGTGCCAACAGTTAGATGTTCAGTATGAGAGGTTTGGAAGTGCGCCTCTACAGCACGGTTCATACCATTGCCTTCATAAATAGCACTTTGCCCCCCTTGTCGCTTCCTATCTACCATCTTTGGGTGCAACTTGGTATCACTGGTTTTTGGCGCTACCTAGTCGAAAGAATAACTTGTTACGTTGCACTCCAGTGTCGCTGCCGTAGCTGCTAACCGTGAGCGATCGCAGGTGAGAAAATAATGGTTTCCCAATTAGTTCAGCCACTTGGAAAATTGGCAGCTGACGCTCTAAAATTGGCTGAGTGGAATACCAGTCAAGATACAGATAGCCATCGTTGGGCGCTGGTACTGGTGCGATCGCCATTTTGAAGTTATTGCTGGCAACAAGAGAATTTTGAGGTGCTTTGAGCGCTTGAGTCATCGCCTCAACAGAGGAGGCGAAAATTTCGTACTTCCCCGCCGTTGTGTGGACGCCTTGAACCTGCGCCTCTAGCCTGATCACACTTTGGTCTTGACCTACAGGAACTGCGCTCAACTTTGTCCAACCAGTAATGGCTTGATTTTCCAGGGGGAGGGAACCAACGCTGAATCCCCGCTGCTTGGCAACCGCGTCTAGATGCTCAATTGACGCCTCAACTGTGGCCCCGGTAGCTTTTTCAGCCACAAAAATCCAATCCGGTTCGCTGCGGTCAGGACGAGGCAGCATACCCAAAGCATATTCACCCTGCACCCAGCTAAATATGTCTTGGGGTAGGTCTATTCCCCAAGAATCTTGGAGAGAAGCTAGAGATTGTTTGAGGAGGTTAGAAAGGGTTTTATCGCTTTGCATTTCAGCAGAAAGCTGGTTCCAGAGTTGATTTAAATTGCTACCAGCAGCGGCGATCGCGCTCTTTGCTGGTAGGTACTGCAAGGCTCCAACTGGTTCAGACAAGGCTGGGGTTGTAGCCGCGAGCTTTTGGTCTGCTGCTGCTAGAAGGGAAGTTTCTGCCAATAATCCTTGACGGTTCAACGATAGGGCGATCGCCAAATTCTCATACAAGCGGGACGCTTCCTGCGTTGATGACACCTGTTCATTCCCCAGCCACGCCGCTGTCGTAGGTAGATTCACAAATGTCAAGCCGATGTGAGGCTCTTTAAGCTTTTCCAAAGCCAGCTGATAGGAACCGGAATCGTTCAGACTCAGGTTAGGAGCTTGGACGTTATTAATTGCATCTCGCAGAACTTTGGGATTATTGGCAAACACCACAAAGCGATCGCCGACAACCGCACTAGCCAGAAAAGGCAATGGGTCAGATTTACTTTTGATTTTTGAGTGCTGATTATTGTAAATCAGCTTGACGCCTTTATACTGTTCAAAAACCAAATCCGTCCCCGCGCTCGCCTGCTTTTGCCAGAACAACTGTAAAAACTCGCGGCTCTTCTTGGCGTCTTTAGTCGTGGCTACTAGCAAATACCCAGGCTGTGAACCATTCTGGCGATCGCGGTCAATGTCAGGCGTTGTCACTGCCCAGGTAATTTCGTCAGCGAGCCAAGGTTGGATATCTTGCCGATAGTCCAGGCCAGCGTTGGACAGCAAACTTTGTTTAATTTGGTTAATTTCCGCCCGCGATCGCCGCCGCTCTCCCGGAGCAGCCGCAAGCAGTCTAAATGCCTCCAGGCGGTCTGGATTCACAAGCAAAGACACCATAGCTGGCGCTTGTTTCGGCACAAAAATTGCAGCAGCTGGGTTAGCTGTCTCGCCGCCTCTGAGTAGAGTCAACGGGCTTCGAGACGTTAACCAGTAAAAGCCACCAGCGCCAATCAAAAGCAGCACTAGGACACCAGCTATCAGGGCATAAAAAAATGAGCGTAGCTTCATAGTGAAATTCAGACGTCGCCTGAGGAGGATTGAACTAGAAAAAATCCAGGTTCCACGAGACTATTATTTCAAATCATTGTCCTCCCAAACTATTAAGATGTGCTTAGCGGGTACTTCTGCGGCAATGCCAGGAAGTATGCCATGCTCTAGTTAACCAAAGGCAACTAAACCTGATGTCTGCTCAATTTTTCGCTCAACCAGTTACCCAGATCAGCGTTGAACAGCTAGCCAATCGTCTGGCAGATTCCCTTGAGGGGCTGCAACTGGTGGATGTGCGAGAGCCACAGGAAATTGCGATCGCTTCTCTTGAAGAATTTGAGAATTTGCCTCTAAGCGAATATGCTGAATGGTCTGACCAAATCCAGACCCGTTTCGATCCCCATGCCGAGACAATTGTCATGTGCCACCACGGTATCCGTTCGGCTCAGATGTGCCAGTGGCTAATGAGTCAAGGCTTTACCAATGTTAAGAATGTTGCTGGTGGTATTGAGGCATACTCTGTGGTCGTTGATCCGTCGATTTCTCGCTATTAATCCGCTTAAGCTAAGCAGGTCGGTTACATTAAACATCACTGGCTATTTTTAGGATAGGGGTCGATATATTATCAATCCCAATAGCGAAGACCATCAATCGTTCCCATTGTTTAACGTATTGGGGTTCTGGGGGTCTATGTATCCCCAGGGAGATTCAGCGGACTCGATTTCCCCTGAATCTCCAATACGTTTTGGTTCAAACCCAAGAGTGTTCGTAATAAAATATACATGGTTTAAACAGCCCATCAGTTGAGAGTGAAAGTCAGGCATTGCCGGGACCTCCAAAGTCTGAGAAGTGTTCTGAACCATGACAATTGGTAGGGGGTTCTATCCAGAATAATTAATGAAAGTGCATGAAACCTTGGATAGGTAAAACCAATTAGGTTGGTTGTACATAGTCTTTTGGCTACTTGTACGAGAAGTACGGCGGGACACGTCGGAAAGGAAACTGCCTATGCAGTCAGAGCGCCGGGGATATGTGGGTAACTGCATATCTAGGTAGTGGGCGAAAAACCAGAAATGGAAGTAACTAGGAAAATCAACTCGTGAGGGTTGGAAGCCCGCGCTGTACTGCTTGCAGTCAGCGCCGGGAGGATGTCACAAAACTCCTTAAACGGCTTCCTCTTAAAAGTCTATGCAAGTTAGTTTGACTAATCGGCAACAACGTATTCTCTGGGCAACTATCCGTCACTATATTGCGACGGCAGAACCAGTTGGTTCAAAGGCTTTGGTAGAGGAATATAACCTCAGCGTCAGCCCAGCCACGATTCGCAATGCAATGGGCGTTTTAGAAAAAGCTGGATTACTTTATCAACCCCATACCTCTGCGGGGCGGGTGCCTTCTGACTCTGGCTACCGAATATATGTTGACCAGCTGATAAAGCCTTCACCTGCCCTGGGGCGGCAGGTAGAGCAATTATTTACAGACCGTCTTAATTGGGAGGATAGGAGCTTTGAGGCAATAGTCACAGGTGCAGCGCAAATTCTCGCCACCCTCAGTGGGTATATTACCCTGATCGCCATGCCTCAGACTCGTACCACTCACTTGCGGCATCTACAGCTGGTGCAGGTCGATCCTGGACGGGTGATGCTAATTGTGGTCACAGATGCTTATCAAACTCAGTCTGTAGTCATGGAACTACCCAAGGCAGATTCAGATGACGCCCAACCGGATGCGGAAATTGTCGAGCGAGAGTTGCAGATTCTCTCCAACTTTTTGAATAGCCAACTGCGGGGGCGATCGCTATTGGAATTAGCTGCACTGGACTGGAGTGCCCTAGGCTGGGAATTTGAAAGGTATGCCGACTTTCTGAGAATTTTGCTGGCAGACTTGAGCCGTCGCACTTCCAAGCCTGCCTCGACACAGATTATGATTCGCGGCATTGCAGAAGTATTGCGTCAGCCAGAATTTTCTGAGTTGCAGCAAGTCCAGACGCTTTTACACCTATTGGAAGAGGAGCAAGACCAGCTGTGGCCTTTAATCTTTGAATGGCCCACAGCAGAGGTTGCATCTGGGGTAGGTGTACCACGAGGTTCGCGAGTGACGGTGCGGATTGGTTCGGAAAACCCCTTAGAACCGATGCGTACCTGTACCCTGATTTCTGCCACCTACAGCCAGGGTTCTGTCCCGGTGGGGAGCGTGGGCGTTTTGGGGCCAACCCGGATGCTCTACGAAAATGCGATCGCTCTGGTTGAAGCTGCTGCTGATTACTTATCGGACGCCCTTACTCAACCTGCTTAAGGATTTTGGATGCAAGGATTTTAGATTTTGGATTGAATTTAAAATCTAAAATTTTAGCTTTTTACTTTTTAACTTTATGAGCAAAAAAATTGGATTTTGGTTGCTATGGATAGTGTTTCTTGCCTATGCCTTTTTGTTAGCGCCCCCGGATCAACCAGACACCCTAGAACTGATTAAAAATCTTTCTACTGGTCAGTGGCAAGGCATCAACCCGCTAGTAGTAGCTATCTTCAACCTTCTGGGCGTCTTGCCGATAATTTACTGCTGCCTGTTATTAATTGATGGTAGAGGGCAAAAAATACCAGCATGGCCGTTTGCTCTAGGGTCTTTTGGAGCCGGAGCATTTAGCCTTTTACCCTATCTGGCGCTTCGGGAGCCAAACATAAATTTTACCGGACAGAAGAATTTGCTTCTGAAACTACTAGATTCGCGTTGGCTCGGTCTTATTCTCACCTTTGCCACTGGTAGTTTGCTTGCCTACGGCTTGCTAGGTGGCAATTGGGGAGATTTTATCGCCCAGTGGCAAACGAGTCGATTCGTTCATGTCATGTCTTTAGATTTCTGCCTAGTGTGTCTATTATTCCCAGCACTATTGGGAGATGATCTGGCGCGACGGGGCATCAAAAATCCCCAAGTTTTCTGGGCAGTGTCGCTCGTACCCCTCTTTGGCCCTTTAGCTTATTTGTGCTTGCGCCCCCCTTTGCCAGATATGGGAGCAGCGGAAGCAGGGCGAGCAGGGGAGGCAGGGGAAGTTCAAAATTCTCATCTTTAGTTTAATTAGGTTGACATACTTAGCTGATTTTCAGTCAGTATGTTCTATCTAACAAAACTATTAGCAGCACCAAACTATCCATAACTTGCCTAAAGACAGACGTTGCTCATTGCCTCTCTAATTTAAAGTTATTTGACGGAGCACGGTAACACTATCAGTTAATAATATGGGTAGGAAAATTGGATTTTGGTTGCTATGGTTGGGATTTATTGCCTATGTCCTTCTGCTGGCTCCTCCTGTTAAGTCGGACACAGCCATACTGATAAAAAACTTATTAACAGGTCAGTGGGCAGAAATCAACCCAATTATCTTGTCTTTATTCTCCCTAGTTGGCATCTGGCTACAAATCTACGCTTGCCTTATGTTCTTCGATGGCAGGATGCAAAAGATACGTGCATGGCATTTTCTCTTAGCCTCAGTAGCTACGGGAGTAATTGGTTTATTACCTTATTTAGCTCTACGAGAATCCAATCAAGAGTTTTCAGGGCGAAAGGATGCCTTGCTGAAGCTCGTAGACTCCCGCCAGACAGGTGTTATCCTCGGTTTAAGCACAATCGGCTTGCTGGCCTACGGCTTACTGGCAGGCAATTGGGGAGATTTTATTCAGCAGTTTCAAACCAGCCGCTTTATTAATGGCATGAGCCTAGCGTTTTGCCTGTTCTGCCTGTTATTTCCGGCACTTCTTGGCGATGACATGGCGCGTCGAGGTTTAAAGAATCCTCAAGTTTTTTGGGCGGTGGCGTTGATGCCTCTATTTGGCCCTTTAACTTATCTTTGCTTGCGTCCCCCTTTGCTAGAAGAACCTAGTGCAGATGTACTACAGACTCAGAAGCAGCTAGCTTCCAAGTAGCTGGTTTTATGTAGTTGTGGCATCATATATAATCTCGCCTCTGCTTTTGCCTGTAAAAGTTCTCTCACCAGCAGCACACCATAGGTAACTGACCAAAGATAGACGTTGCCTATTGAGCATAGGCTTTAAAGTTAGGTGCCTGAACAACGTGAAATAATCGGTCAAGATTATGGGCAGAAAAATTGCACTTTCTTTGCTTTGGGCGGGATTTGTGGCATATACATTATCATTGGCTCCTATAGATCAACCAGATACATGGCCGCTGGTTAAAAAGCTGTTAATGCTCCAGTGGGGAGAACTTAACGCCATCCTACCCGCAATATTCAGCCTTATGGGCGTCTGGCCAATGATCTACGCTTGCCTCATGTTTGCCGATGGCAGAATGCAAAAGATACCTGCATGGCCTTATTTCTTAGCGTCAAATGGAACTGGAATACTTTGCCTGACCCCCTATTTAATCCTGCGCGAATCTAATCAAGAATTCTATGGGGAAAAGGATAAGTTGCTGAGGATTATAGATAGACGCTCAACAGGGGTGGCTCTCCTTTTAAGCACGATAGGCTTATTTATCTACGCAATAGTTGCAGGAGATTGGGGAGATTATATTCAGCAATTCCAAACCAGGCACTTTGTTCACCTCATAACCTTAGATTTTTGCCTAATGTGCCTGATATTTCCGTTGACCTCATTATTTGATGATGACATGGCTCGTCGGGGCATCAAAGATTCTCGAATTTTTTGGGCAGTAGCGCTGGTGCCTTTGTTCGGTCCGCTTATTTATCTTTGCGTGCGTCCGCCTTTGGCAGAAATTAGTTACGAAAAAAAATTAGAGACACCAAATGTGGTTTCTCAACTGAGTCATTAGTTTCCTCTCAATATAAAAGAGCCGATTCGACACTTAAGCTCGTAAGATACAAGAGCCAGGAGAGTTGGGACACTGATGGAAGCTGAAAGCGCAAGTGAAGAGCAATCATTTTACATTGCTGTCATTTTATATGAAACATCCTCAACTGCGCCGCAGTATAAACCTCTGTATCAGGAATGCTTCGTTCTCATCAAAGCTACCTCCGAGGAGCAAGCCAATGAAAAGGCTTTGATCCATGCCATGAGGCAGGAAGGGAGCTATCAAAATGAGTACAAAGAAACTATTACCTGGTCTTTAAAACAGGTCGTAGACGTGAATTCGGTCTTGTACGATGAGTTCGAGGACGGTACAGAATTATACGCCCGACATTTCCGAAATTATGAGGCGTACCGTTTATGGGAGCCACTCTTATCGGACGGAGAGCCTGAACTTTAGTACTGCTGCTCTCATGTAAATGGGTCGAAATGAGCAGCTATGGAGAAAGTTACGCTAAGGTTGAAAACATTTCTGGATCATTATTTTAATAATCACTATTGTTGTTTGTTAGGAGTTTGCCCAGTTTTGTGCTCAATGTACTAATTGGACTCTAAAATCGCTTGCAAACCCCGCACCAATCGTCCAATACCCTCTTTAGCGGTTTCATGAAGCATAGCTCCATAGGCGAGACGTAGGTAACAGCCGTTCTCCATACCGAAGGTTGTGCCTGGAATAAGAGCTACACGATACTCACGGATCAATCGCTCTACCAATTCGATTGCTGACAGCTGAGTATGAATCTTCAGCAGAAAATAGAAAGCTCCATCCGCTGGGGGTATCGTGCAGAAATCTCCTAGGTTGCCGAGTTCATGTAGAACCATCTGGCGCACTTCTGCTATTGTCTGTAGTTTTTGCAGGCAGTAGTTGGCTCCCGCCTGTAGCGCTCCTATGGCTGCATACTGCGAGATTACCGGAGGACAAATCAGGATAGTATCCTGGATTTTCTTTACTGAGGCGAGCAGATGTGCTGGGATGACCATGTAACCGATGCGCCAACTAGCAAAACCATATGCTTTGGAGAGCGAGTAGAGCGAAATCGTGTGCTGGCTGCTTTGCGGGATTGCTCCAGGCGAAAAGTGTTGCACACCGTTGTAGGTAAAATATTCGTAGGCTTCATCACTGATGTGGTAGATGTTGCGATCGCGACAAATTTCATTGACTTCTTGTAACGCTTCTTGGGAATACACTACCCCTGTCGGGTTATTGGGTGAAATCGTCACTACTGCGCGTGTTTTGTCTGTAATCGCTTGTCGAATGGCATCGGGACGCAGCTGATAATTTTCATCTGTTGCCACCATTACAGCTCGGCAACTAGCCATGGCGATCGCCATCTCGTGGTTAAAGTAATAAGGTGTCAAGAGAATAATTTCGTCGCCCGGAGCGGTTATAGCCATAACCGCATTCATAAACGCCATGTTACTGCCTGCTGTTACCACAATGCAGCTTTCCTGCTCAATGCTGATGCCATTAAAGGCTTTCAATTTGGTCTCAAGCGCATCTAGCAACGGTGTGATGCCCTGCACAGGCTTGTACTTGTGATTCTCTGGATCTGTTAGGAATTGAGTCATCTGCTCAAACGCTTGTGGTGGCGGGCCATAATAGACAACCCCCTGTCCTAGAGAAATTGTTCCTGGATAACTGCGGATCAGTTCCCCGACTATAGGAATAATCGGCGACTGTACGCCCTGCATTCGAGATGTCTCAATGTCCATAAATAAAGATGATTATAGGGGTTGAATTAGCCTCCTGAACTTACTTATAGCAGTCGCAATAATAACTCTTGACAATCGACATCGCCCCCATACATCCAGCTCTGCTGCTATCACTGAAGGATTACTAAAAGCTAATTGCTATAGTATGAAATATCAGATTGGTATAAGCCAGCAATTATGCCACATAATTTTAAAAATTTTATCGTTTAAACCGCATGAGAGCGAACATTTCAAGGCGGTTACACGTCAATTAAACCCTACAGAATTTCAAGGTTTTTTTATGCTCAAAGGCAATAGTCGGCTTTTTATGCGTTCCGTGTTTATGGGAACAACAACACTCCTACTTGCAACTGCTGCTGCTAGCGGATGCGGTGATCCACCGCTAGGGTTAATCAATACAGTACCCGACACGGAAGCAAATATTAGGGGCACAATTACCAAAGTTCAGAAATTTGCAGCTACATCTAACAATCGCAGTAGCGCCTTGCCAAAGCCAATCTCTCCTAATCAGTCGGTATCAACCGATGCTCCCCAGGCGGGTGCTGGTGTCCCACAAGACTCAATAGGCTCAATTTTGATTGAGGAAAAGCCAGAAGAACGTTGGGGTTCAGATAAAGTTAATGTCACCATCAAGCAGTCAACCAAAATATTTTCGCAGCAGGGGCAGAGCTTAAGCCCTGTAGCCTTTGGCGCTCTCTCTACAGGGCAAGATGTGAAAGCCTGGTTCAATGGACCTGTTGCCGAATCTTATCCAGCTCAGGCAACAGCTAGTGTAATTATTATCAACGCTGGCGACGGTTCAAAATAATAAGCTGTTCCACATCTAGTTGGCAATGGAGGCTGACGCGGGGACTAAGCTATTGAGAGATTGTAGGTTGGGGTATAAATTACCCAAATCCTCAATTCTTTGGCTGATGGCTCAAAACTCAAAACTTTCTTCACCAGTGCCTTGATGCACAGTTTTGACCCATTTAAGCCGCTTGGGTCGCACGGACATACGAGCGGTTGTACTAGCCATGACTAGCAACCAGTGGAGCATATAAAAAGTGCCGCGTATAGTTTGCACGCTTGTTGCCAAGAAGGTCGATACCCTAAATTTCTTTTCTCTACGGGTGCGACGCAGACCAATAAACATTCCCAGAAAGGGGAGAGTAAAACCAAGACCAGTCAGTGGACTCAGCATCGGCGGATGGTTGCGTGCGATCGCCATTAACAAATCTGGCACAGCGGCAGCCGGAAGCAGGTACTGGATCAGCATAAACGACAATAAATCCAGAGTTTTTTTCGTTCCCATGCGGTTACTGGCAATCAAACGCCAGTAGTCCAGATAGCGCTGATATCCTCCTTCTGCCCACCTATTGCGTTGGTGCCAAAGCGCTAATGCCTTGGTTACGCCTTCCTCTTCTACCGCTGGAACTTCCACAAAATCGATATCCCATCCGTCCAGGTGTAAACGTATGGTTAAATCCAAATCATCTGTGATTGTCTCTTCATTCCAGCCGCCACAACTCTCCAGAGCCGCTCTCCGAACTAACTGACCGTTGCCGCGCAGTTCTCCAATGCCGCCGATAGCGATCCGTTGCTGTTGGAAATAGGTGTCGAGGGCCATTTCTGCCATTTGCCCACGAGTCCAAAAGTTAACTGATGCATTAGCGATCGCTTTTCGCACCTGCACCGCCCCCACCTGTTCCCGCTGAAAACACGGCAGCACCCGCCTTAAAAAATCTGGAGTTACCTGGGCATCGGCATCAAATACTACCAGAATTTCTCCTTTTGCCAGAGGTAATACCTGATTCAGTGCGCCTGATTTGCCGCCACCGGCACCAGCAGAGCGGTGCAGCACATTTAGCTGCTCGTATTCCCCCACCAGCTGGTCTAACAATACTGGCGTTTGGTCGGTGCTATAATCGTCAATCACCCACAGCTCATAACGCTTCGCTGGATAGTCTAGATTACAAAGCATCCTGACTAAATTGCTAATCACGGCTTCCTCATTTTTCGCCGCCACTAGCAATGAGACATACGGCCAGTCGGATTTTTTTTCAAAAGAATACGGCTCTGGGACTGGGATAGGACGAGCAAACAACACGCGCAACGCCTGAATCCATAGCAGACCCGTCAAGCCTAATATCAACCAAAATCCCCAAGAGAGCAAGTGCAGCGCCAGCGTGCTACTCCAGATAATGGTTAAAACGACAGCGGCTTTACGCCGCCGTCCTCCCAGCCCTCGGAATAAGTCGCTTTCTAAATCATCAGACAACAGAGAGTCAATAGGTTCAAGCTCTCTGTAAGAATCTTTTTCTGGCCACGAATTCTCCGGCATAGGTTACTTGATTCAACCACCAATACTTATCAATTCCCATCAAAAAGCTGGGGATCAGGTAACACCATACCGTACATCCCTCACAAACCGATAGTTTTCCTTGAGATTTGCGGTATTTTTCCACTTCCTCCGACTGACGGTAAAGGTCGTATAGCTGACCGTTAATGGGAACGCCAGCCTGGGCAAAGTGGTAGCAGGGCAATAACAGCTGATCATCGGGAGAAATAGCAATTACAGCATCTACTGCCTTACACCGGGGATTCTTAGTATCATTTCCTCCGGCTTCTAGGAAAGCTAGCGCCGCTTTATTGTAGCCAATATTTTTGTGCTTCTTGGCGGCTGCCTGTATAGCTGCCACCATATCTGGTGTGGGATTCTTCTGGGAATTGTAGTGATCGTGAGCTGTGAAAGCCGGGTTGAGCCACACTCGGACTCCCAACCGTTCACCCAGTGCCCCTACTTCATTGATGCGTTGGTAGTTTTGAGCGGTGACAGTGTGGTTAAGCACTGGATATTCACCCAAGGAATGAGCGATTTCTACCGACTCCACCAATGTGTCAAAAATCTGAACACCCCGCGAATGATCGTGGGTTTCGGCGTCCGCACCATCCAGCGAAAAGTTTAAAAAGTCAACAAGACCCTGAATTTCCTTTGCCTTTTTCGGGTAAAGAATTGTGTTGGTGGTCATACTAGTTACAAAACCTTGCCGCTTGGCTTCGGTGTAAATCTCACCAACATCGGTACGCAACAGGGGTTCGCCACCAGTAAAGTCTACATACTTGACGCCCAAGCGTCGCAAATCGTTGAGATTATGCTGAATCGTAGCAAAGTCAGCTTCTTTAGGTGGCTCTAACGCCCAGATGTTACAAAAATGACAGCGAGCGTTGCAACGATAGGTTAGGTAGTAATTCGCAACCAGAGGAGCCATAATTTTCTACAGTAAGTTCCTTACCCTAGCATTCTTCGCTCTTTGCAACCGACCGTCAACTGCTGAGGGGTATTAGTAATTTTAATTACCCACACGGCGGTCTGAAAATGGATGCTGCCCACAATATAGCGAATAATATTGCTGCTGTTGGGGCTGTCTTTGTAATCCAGCCGGGAGTTTCCACTTTGGTTTGTACATTTGGGGGTTAATTGAGCCGGAGAGTGCATGGGTTACAGTTAGAGCCAAAGTTCCATACATAGGCACCAAGAGCGAGTAAACCGCTCTATCTGGATATTGTATAGAAAGCTGAAAGCCACTTCGCCTATACCGCTTGTGATGAGCAAAGATGAAAGAAGGATGATGTTGGGAGTTGAAACTGAGTAGGGGAATTAAGGAAAATTAAAGTATGCCTATCGAAAACCTTCAGCCTGCGGAAAAAGGTGTAGTTGCACTCTATATGCCTTACTACCAGGGTGCTAAACGCAATACGTTACCTCTGGCAATTAGCCTCTATCAAGAGAAATCTTTAGAAGGTGAACGAAAAATTGAAGGCGGTGAGGGCATTCCCTTTGTCGCCAGCTGGTTTGTCTCCACGCTTCCTTCAGATCTGACCCGCTGTCAGTTGCAGTTTAATGGGAATGCAGAACTGAGTTACGAAGTTATGATGCTAAATTCGGAGTTTATTGATTACTTAATTGAATTGATCCTGAATTTTCAGCGCGATCGCTCCATCGATTTTTCTAAATCGTTCTACCGGAAGCTGCTACGTGTTGATGAGCAAGCACAAGTTTAAAAAATGAGGAGTAAGGGAGTGGCAAAATCCGCTCAATACTTGCTGGTTGGGTCTACAGAAGCTTACAGCGGCAAGTCTGCTACTATCCTGGGTGTCGCCCACCAGCTGAAAGAAAAAGGAGTTGTTGTCGCCTACGGCAAACCACTGGGCACCTATCTTAGTGTCAATGAAACTGAAGTCATGGAAGAGGATGTCCGCTTCCTTGCTCAGGTACTTTCTTTGCCGGAAAAGCGCGTGAGATTGCCTTTGTTGTCTCTGGATGAAGAGACTATTCAAAGACGCCTGCGCGGAGAAGACAAAATTGATTACCGTCAGTCTCTCCAGCAGTATATCCAGGAGCCAGGCGGGGATGTGGTGTTATTAGAAGGACCAGGAACGCTCTCCGAGGGCAGCTTGTTTGACCTGTCCTTGCTACAAGTAGCTGAGGTGCTTGATGCAGCTGTGTTACTGGTGGCTCGTTTTCACTCAATTGTACTGGTGGATTCCCTGTTGTCCGCCAAGCAACAACTGGGGGACAAGTTGGTGGGTGTCTTGATTAACGATATACCTACTGACGAAATGGAAGCTGCTAATACGATGGTGCGGCCTTTTCTGGAACAACAGGGGATTTCCGTATTGGGAATGTTGCCACGCAGCCCCTTGTTGCGAAGTGTGAGTGTGGGGGAACTGGTAAAGCAGCTGCACGCGGAGGTTCTCTGCCGCCCGGATCGCCTAGACTTGATGGTAGAAAGCCTGACAATTGGAGCGATGAATGTCAATTCAGCCCTGGAGTATTTCCGCAAGGGTAATAACATGGCTGTGGTCACAGGGGGCGATCGCGCTGACATCCAACTAGCAGCTTTAGAGACATCGACCCAGTGCCTCATTCTCACTGGTCACCTGCCGCCGCAACCCTTTATCCTCAGCCGCGCTGAAGATTTAGAAATTCCCTTGTTGTCTGTTGACCTAGATACGCTCACCACAGTGGAAATTGTTAACCGTGCCTTTGGAAGCGTGCGCCTGCACGAACCCATCAAGGTGCAGTGCATCCGGCGGATGATGGAGACTCACTTCGACATTGACAGATTGATGAGCCATCTAGCCTTAGAAGCGGCAGTCACTGTGCCATAACACATGGGTTGGCTGGAGTACAAGCATATACCAGCGCTGAATAGTCGGCGCTGCTTCAGGCGTTCTATAAAATCGCACTCATCCTGCCTGAACTGCCCAGCGCCTTGGAATCAGCAGGGATATGGTGATATTATGATAGTTTGCTGAATTATTTGTGTATAATCCATGCCCCTGCCGCAACTGCGTAAACAAGAAATTCTCACCGAGTACCAAGTTCATGAAACGGATACAGGCTCGGCACCTGTCCAAATTGCCATGCTCACAGAACGCATCAACAGGCTGAGCACTCACCTAAAAGCGAATCAGAGCGATCATGCTTCTAGGCGGGGATTGTTGATGATTATTGGTCAGAGGAAGCGTTTACTGGCATACCTCCAGAAGGAGAACAAGGAAACCTATCAAGCATTGATCGCTCGTCTCGGCATTCGCGGTTAAAAAGCACTCAAACCTATGTCTTCAGAACAACACGAGCGAGAAGCTTCGAGTCAGGGACGCTTACCCTTTGAACCGGCTAGGAGCAATCGCCACAAATCTGCAAAAACCAAGCCAGTAAAAGGTCCCGCTACTCAAAAACAAGACAAGGGACAGCGGGATACTCCAGATTCAACGGCAATACCAGCCGTTGTCAGCCAGCGCATGGTTCGCCGTACAGCTTTGTTCTGCGGGTTGCCCACAGCTTTGGGCATGTTAACTTTTATTGTCAGTTATCTCATAGTGAGCCACAACTGGTTTAAATTGCCAAACGTAGTTGTGCTTCTCGTGAGTATAGGCTTTTTTGGGTTGGGCGTCTTAGGGTTGAGTTATGGCGTCCTCTCTGCCTCCTGGGATGAAGAGATTCCAGGCAGTAAGCTAGGCTGGAAGGAGTTCACAACGAACTGGGGACGGCTGACATCGGCATGGCGTTCAAGACCCGAACTAAAGTGAGTGATCAGTAGTCAGTGGTCGGTAGAAAAACAACTGACAACTGACAACTGGCAACTGACAACTGATTAAGCAGGAAATTTAAGATGATAGTGGTGATGAAAAGCGGCTCTCCAGAAGCCGAGATTGCTCGCATTAGCTCCGAACTTACGACTTGGGGGCTGACTCCAGAAAAAATTGTTGGTCAGCACAAGGTTGTAGTCGGTCTCGTAGGTGATACGGCTGACTTAGATCCCCTACGAATTCAAGAACTTAGCCCCTGGATTGAACTGGTGTTGCGAGTAGAGCAACCTTTTAAACGTGTCAGTCGCGAGTTTCGTCACGGTGAAGCCAGTGAGGTCGTGGTTCCCACGCCCAATGGACCAATACACATCGGGGAAAAATACCCGGTGGCGATAGTCGCTGGTCCGTGCTCGGTAGAAAACGAAGAAATGATTATTGAGACGGCGCGACGGGTTAAAGCCGCCGGGGCCCATTTCCTGCGGGGCGGGGCTTACAAGCCTCGGACTTCACCCTACGCCTTCCAGGGTCATGGAGAAAGTGCCTTGGGTTTACTGGCAGCAGCGCGTGAGGCTACAGGTCTGGGCATTATTACAGAAGTCATGGATGCTGCTGAACTGGATATAGTCGCTGAGGTGGCGGACGTAGTCCAGGTGGGTGCCCGAAATATGCATAATTTCTCGTTGCTTAAAAAAGTAGGTGCCCAGGAAAAACCAGTTCTGCTCAAGCGAGGTATGTCAGCCACGATTGAGGAATGGTTGATGGCTGCGGAATACATCCTGGCGGCTGGTAATCCAAATGTAATTATGTGCGAGCGAGGTATTCGCACGTTCGATCGGCAATACGCCCGCAATACTTTAGATTTGTCGGTGCTGCCAGTGTTGCGATCGCTCACCCACCTGCCGATTATGATTGACCCCAGCCACGGGACTGGTCGTTCTGAGTACGTCCCAGCGATGGCTATGGCGGCGATCGCAGCAGGAACGGACTCTCTAATGATTGAAGTTCACCCCAACCCAGCCAAAGCTTTATCTGATGGGCCTCAATCCCTGACTCCAGATCGGTTTGATAGCTTGGTGCAAGAACTAGCGGTAATTGGCAAAGCAGTAGGTCGCTGGCCTCAACCAGCTGCTGTTCTGGCCTAAAGCGGTTGAAGCAAAGCTATTCAACAAAACATAGAAGTGTCTCCCAGTATGAGTTCGGGGGAAAAGAAAGAATTTCTTTTTTGTATACCCCTGGGTTAACCCAGGGGTATACTTTATGCGGGAACAAGAAAGAAAACCTTTATTAGTAGATTTCCCGCTCGCGTACCAGTTGATAATCCCTGGTCGTGCGATGACATAATCTCACAATGCCTATCCCATCAAAAATCACCGCTCTAGTTGACCGCGTGAACCAAGAGCTAAATCAACTTGAGCAGTTAGCTACAGAGGGACTAACCCTGACTAGAGTGCTTCTCGCTCGTTTCGGCGAAAATGCTAGATTTATTCAGTTCTTTGCCTCTTTTAGTAGCGCTATGCTTTTTGTAGAAACTGAAAAAAGACGCCTCAGGAGTATTGTTAAAAATCTTTCGATAACTGATGTAACTACAGATGAGGAAATTCAGGAAGCAGGAGAAGATTTGGCAACTGAACTGGGTCGAGTGTTAGAAACTAAAATGCTGATCGGTAATCTGAAAAATCGTCTGGAGAACTTACAATGACACAAGCATCTCTGAACGAACAACAACTGGCAGAACTAGATGAACTCCTTGAACTTGCTAGAGTAGCTGAACAGAAACTTAAAGAGTTTAGTGAGGAATCAGACAAAGTTGCCCAAAAGTGGCAGCGTAAAGCTGAGGCTAAACGCGCGGCTGCCCAAACCTAGCCACGGAACTGGTCGTGCTGAGTGCGTCCCAGCTATGGAGTTAGCTGCGATCGCCGAAGGTGCATCTCCTATTCAAAAAAACTGCCACTTAATTTCTCATGACTGATAATGCTCAATCCCATTCGGAAGGTGACAGTTCCCCAGAGCATCAGCCTTTTTTTAGGGTACGCCCTCTGATTAATGCTTCAGCAGAGGAAGTAGGACAGTCTGCCATTGACTATACACGCGATCAATTCACTATTTTGAGCGGAACACCTGAAGTTGTCCTTACCCGTCGGATGACGGCGGCTGAGTTCAGTGTTACAGGTCTTGGTCAGATGGGCTTTGGGGGTGGAGAACCACCAATAATGCTCGTGGTAGTCAAAGGGGACTTTGATGTTAGCAACTTCGGAAGATTTCGTGCTTTTGACAGTTCATCTTCTCCTACTCAAGTGAAGTACATTGGCTATGTTTTTGACCTCCGCGCTGGGATGCCGTGTCTTACAGCAACTGGCCTGACAGGGGAGTACTTCCGTCGTGCGCTTAACGACCCTAGCTTGCCAGATTAGAATGAAAGCTCATTGAGTCAGAGTCCTTCTGAAACAGGTTATTCGTTCATTGCCTTATAAAGTTCAGTACGGACTTGCTTAATCTCTACTCCCAAGCTTTTTAGCACTTTGGCGGCTATGCTATCTTCTTCTTGAATAAGAGCTAGTAACAGGTGTTCAGTATCAATAAACTTAGATCCAAGTTCTAATGCTTCTTCAGAAGATAGTACTACAACACGTTGGGCTCTTGGTGAATAAATAATAACTTCGTCATCTGTAGCTCCAGGACCAAAGCCAGTCAGTTGTTCAACTTTAAATCGAGTCTTGCTAAGGGTTATACCTAGCGATCGCATCACTTTACTAGAAGAAGCTAGGAGGAGGAATTGTGACCCCTTGAGAGGTTCGGCTCACAACCTCCGGCGATTGGGCTTTAGTTATTCCATTAGTGAAGATAGCTAGTAATCCCAGACCTACGGCTGGAATAGTTAGTGATAAGGCTAAACGCTGAACGGACACAAAAAACATTTGTTAAGCCTTAATTTTTTTTGTTTCAATTTATAATTAGTATGGCAGAAATGGTTTCTCAATTGGAGTAGTGTCTAGCTGCCTTAATTCATTTGCTATATTTCCAGCAGGCATAAACGCTCAAGCAACTTGCTTTGGAAAATACAACAGTCCCAGCGGGCATCAGCTGGGTCTTGGTAGAAGCGAAGTATTAGGGCGTTAGCCTTTAACAATAGTGTTCCGCAATTTTGTCTTTTCGGGGCAATCCCACTTTAAGACTCCCTGTGGAGTTGTCAAAAAGAGGGCAGCCAACGCAGTTGATTACCAATCTCTTCAGGGCTGACTCGATCGAGTAGGCGTGATAGGTGACGCACGGTTTCGCCAATAGGTATCTGCTTGGCCACAACAATGCCTGCGTGGGTGCGCCCTTGAGTCAGGTAGTCCAAATGTAGAGCAATATAATCAGCTGCATTAAAGCTAAATAGAGTCCGAACACCTGAGCCAATCTCAAATAGAACAGACCCAGCTGCCTACAGCGGGGTCTTGCTATAGAGAAGAAAAACGGGTTAATCTAGATTTGATTAACCCGCCCGGTTTGGGAACGCGCACAGCAATTGTTATTGCAGAACCAACTTGACGTTGGCATTTTGTAAACCGCGTTGTTTGACTTCAGACAAAGTCTTGTTAACCGCGTACTTTTGGTTGATCGAGTTGATCAGTTCGGTTTGGTTGTGCTTTTTGGCGACACCCCACAGATCGGCGATCAGATCGAAGGAGCCATCGCTATTCCGAGACCAGCCGAGGTCATACTCGCCTTCCAGAACAGCAACGATGTCTGAGCGAACCCGCTGACCGTTATAACCCCGAACATCAGCTTCAGTCTTAACAGAGATACCCAGATCGCGGAGAGAGGCTTTCAGGATTTCTGCTTCGGTGATTTTGGTGCGCAGGGTGCTAAAGTGAGACATTTGGGTTTCCTCCAGTAGAGAAGTAAGAGAAACGACAACGTTTTGGTTTTGATGGGGGCCGCCAATGGAAATCTTCGGGCGGCATTTTGTCAAACTGCTAGCAATTTGCTAGCCTTTCCTCCTGTTGGGAGCAGGAGAAAGCCTTTTAGAACTCCAGTCGCTGGTATTCCGCGACGGAGGACGCCGCAGGTCGCGCTCGCTGCCTGGCCCAGTCCCTGAGGGCCGTTACCTGCTCGGTCATAGTCTTAGATAGCGGCAGAGTCGCTTTAATAGCCGCAATGATATCTAGCTGGGTAAATTCACGCTCTTGAGCGAAGGCGTCGTACATTGCCGCAATCAGTGCCTGCTCAATTTCTGCGCCAGAAAAGCCATCTGCTACCTTAGCTAGCTGTTCGATATCAAAGCGCTCAAGGTCTCGATGCCGCTTACTCAGGTGAATTTTAAAAATCTCTTGACGCTCTTCCGGAATTGGCAAGTCTACAAAGAAAATCTCGTCAAAGCGACCTTTGCGGAGAAACTCCCCAGGTAAGCGTTCAACTCGGTTAGCCGTTGCCATGACAAAGACTGGAGAGGTCTTTTCTTGCATCCAGGTGAGGAAAGAGCCGAAGATACGGCTAGATGTACCCCCGTCTGAGTCAGCAGAACCACTGGTACCCGCAAAAGCCTTATCCAGCTCGTCAATAAAGAGAATTGTGGGAGAAATTGATTCTGCTGTTTTGAGGGCATTACGTAAGTTGGCCTCTGAGCGGCCCACCATGGAACCGTCATATACCCGCCCCATATCTAAACGCAGCAGAGGTAGACCCCAAAGACGAGCCGTAGTTTTGGCAATTAGAGACTTACCACAGCCTGGTACACCTAGGATTAACATCCCTTTTGGTTGAGGCAGACCGTATTCTCTTGCTCTTTCGGTAAAGGCATTAGAGCGCTGTCGCAGCCACCGCTTTAATTCTTCCAAGCCACCAACGGAATCAAGGGTTTCATCTTCCTCGATATATTCCAAAATGCCGTTACGGCGAATTAGTTGCTTTTTCTCAGAAAGAATAATATCGACTTCTGCTTCAGTGAGACGTCCAGTTTTGACGTGTGCCTTGCGATAAACTTTTTCCGCTTCATCCCGTGTCAAACCCAGAGTAGCCTTGAGCAGTTTTTCTCTTGTATCAGTTGTAATGCGACGGGTACGCGACTGCTCTAGCTGGTTAGACAGCACTTGGTTGAGTTCTGCCAAATCGGGTAAGGGGTAGTCAATAACAACTACTTCTTTTTCCAGCTCGATAGGAATTTGCTGTACTGGCGACATTAATATGAGGGTTTTCTGCGAGCCTTTGAAGCTGGCGATCGCATCCCGTATCCACCGAGTTGTCGCGGGAGAATCAATAAAAGGGTGTAAATCTTTAAATATAAAGATACCAGGGTCGCGCTGCCGAATTACCCATTCAATTGCTGCCTCTGGAGAGAGGGTATTGTGCTGGTGGGTAGTGTGGCGGGGTTGACCATACTCAATAATGCCGTGAGTAACAGTCCATATAAATACGCGTCTTTGTTGGGGCTTCATCTGAGCGATCGTGGCAATTGTTCGTTCTGCCCGCTCTTCCTCGGAGGTCACGAGGTAGATGAGAGGATATTGAGCTTGAATGAGAATGTTTAGCTCTTCTTGCATAACCATCAACCTAACTAGAGACGGTGCAGACACTGCCAAAAACCACTGGCACCCAAAATTTTATCTGGCGTTACCTACTCAGGGAAGGAACCAACTTCTCTTCTTCTTGAGGCTCGATACGGGAAGTTACTTCTTCTCGCACCTTCTCAACAGGAAGTTCGTCTGTCAGCAGACCTGGCTGATTTCCTAGCGCGACCATTTCCCCATCTTGTATTACTACCGGGTGAGCGCACTCCGGACAGCTATAAATTTGATGAGTTCTTCCGTAGGATGCCTCTACTTCATCAACCACCTCTGGGTGATTCAGATAAAAGACAAGCGCTCGCTCGACCATCGTAGACATTGGTTCAGATTCAACAGCTGATCGAATTTTTATCTGGCGATGGAGTCCTGGTGGAAGATATAACGTAACTTTTTGCTTATCTTGCATATAGTTCTCAATCTTTCTACCCGGGTATGTTCTTTTAGATTATCGGCTTCGCTTTAGGCTGTCAATACATCAAGCCAGCATAACGGCACAATTGTTACATTTGTTTACATTAGCGCGGCTAAACAACTTAGCCCTGTTGCGTAGAGTTAAACTTTATGGTCAGCTTGAGAGAAGCTACGCCTTGGCGCAGGAGCGTGCCCCAGTTTTGCATCTAGGAATAAGTCCCTATGTCCGACCATCAATCTCAACCCGAACACCAAAGCACCTCAACCCTGGAAGAAATTCGCGCGACGCGGCAATCGAAAGTCGAACAACTCAAACAATTGGGGCTTAACCCTTACGCTTATCGGTGGGAATCTACCCACCATGCCGCAGAACTCCAGGAAAAATATGCAGACCTACCCAGTGGCGAAGAGGTTGACTTGGAAGTAGCGATCGCGGGTCGCATCCTGACACGCCGGGTATTCGGTAAGCTAGCCTTTTTCAACTTGCAAGATGAAACCGGGACGATTCAGCTTTACTTGGATAAGAAAAGAATCCAGGAAGGGATGGCAGATATTCCAGATGCCTTTAATCACCTGAAGCAACTTACTGACGTTGGGGATATCCTGGGCGTCAGAGGCACAATCAAGCGGACGGAGAAAGGGGAACTATCTGTTTACGTCAGGCAATACGCGATGCTGACAAAATCTCTGCTGCCATTACCTGATAAGTGGCATGGTCTCACCGATGTTGCCAAACGCTACCGACAGCGCTATGTGGATTTGATTGTTAACCCAGAAGTGCGGCAAACCTTTCGCCGTCGTGCACAAATTACTGCGGCAATTCGTCGGGACTTGGATCGGCAAGGATTTATTGAAATTGAGACACCAGTGCTACAGTCTGAAGCTGGTGGCGCGGATGCCCGCCCCTTCATTACTTATCACAACACGCTGGACATGGAGTTGTACCTACGGATTGCTACAGAACTCCACCTGAAGCGGCTGATTGTGGGTGGGTTTGAAAAGGTGTTTGAACTGGGTCGCATTTTCCGCAACGAGGGCATCTCTACCCGCCATAACCCGGAATTTACCACCATTGAGGTTTACCAAGCCTACGCGGACTATTACGACATGATGGCGCTGACGGAGAATCTAATTACTACCGTTGCTCAAGAGGTCTTAGGAACGCTGCAAATTACTTACCAAGGGGAGGCTATTGACCTGGCACCGCCTTGGTGTCGGGTGACGATGCACGACTTGGTAAAGGAACAAACAGGGCTTGATTTCGAGCAGTTCCAAACAGTTGAGGACGCCAAAGCCGCCGCTGCTGAGGTTGGCATTGAGGGATTGGAGGATTGCAAATCGATTGGGCGCGTACTCAACGAGGTGTTTGAGCAAAAAGCGGAACCTAATTTGATTCAGCCTACTTTTGTGTTGGATTATCCGGTGGAAATTTCTCCCCTCGCCAAGCCTCACCGCTCAAAGCCCGGTTTGGTGGAGCGTTTTGAGTTGTTTATAGTCGGGCGAGAAACAGCTAATAGCTTTTCCGAACTAACTGATCCTATAGATCAACGGCAGCGACTAGAAGCCCAAGCAGCGCGTAAGGCTGCTGGTGACTTGGAAGCGCAAGGGGTTGATGAAGACTTTTTGACGGCACTGGAGTATGGGATGCCGCCTACGGGTGGCTTAGGGATTGGAATTGACCGCTTGGTGATGTTGTTGACGGATTGTGCCAGTATTCGGGATGCGATCGCCTTCCCTCTCCTCAAGCCAGAAAAACCACAGGAGGCTGAAGATAAATCTGTCAAGTTTTGAGTTTTGAGTTAGAGCCTATCCGAAAAATCCGTTGCAGTTGTCCAATACTTACTGGTATCTGTGTTCATCTGTGTTTATCTGTGGTTAAAAATATCTGAAAACCAATTTTCGGATAGGTTCTTAAATTCCCCTAAATTTATTTAGGGGAGCTAGAAACACGATGAATTCACCTAGCGGGTGTGGAATAATTAATCCACCGAAATTGATAAGGCTCCTCTTTTGCACCCCAGATCACATTGCCAGCGGCATCTAAGCCACGATCTAAGGTGTCCATGCCTGCTTGATGTAGCACAATTCTATTGGTTATCCTCACAGCGCCTTTATAGTTGCTAGGACAACCGCCTCCCTGTGTCTCGCCAATATATTTATCTTCCTGACGTTGCAAGAATACGCTGCACTCAGTTTTACCTATATCACTGATCTGGACAATGCGCTTTGCTTCCGGTTGGTTACAGAATCCTACCCAAGCTTCTGGGGTTGGGGGTTTAAACCCTGCGGATTCAACACCAAGGCGATCGCTATTGGGGGTAATCTGCAAAAATCGCTGTCGGTAAGGTTTGGAGAGATTCCGGGAGATGGCTTGTTCTTGGTAGAGGAAAACAGAATCTGGATTCAAGGCTTTAGGCTCTAGAGTCTCGCTGAGGACTTTTACTTTGCAGGTAGTCATTCGGACATCTGGAGCATTAGGGTTAGCTTTAGCTTGTGCGGAGGTATTCATTGAACCCACTAGATGCGAAACTACCTCATCTACTTGCTGCTTAATTGAAACTGATGCCTGGGTGTTGTTTGGCTTACAGGGGTAAGCAGCAGAGTTAGTTGAGAAGGCAAAGGCGATCGCCAGCCAAGTTCCAATACTTGTGTTTTTCACCATAATTTAGCAATTAGCAGTTAGCTTTTAGCAATTAGACTGTTATAGCAGCAGATCTAGTTAGATAAAGGTGAGGTTGATTGTCAACAATCATTATGGCAGCTGCTATATCTGTAGTACTTACGCCTTTTTTGTTTAGCACACCACAAGTGCAGGGACAATACTTTGTCCACTGTTGTTGCACATCTTTATAATCAGATTTACAAAAAAGTTAATTAAAAGGTGACGATTATTTGTTGGAGATTTTCGTTGTAAATAAAGTACACTTACCGCCTAACCCTTCGGTAATAGTGCAGGTATTAGTTGTTAACATTCCCATGTAGGTTTCCTCCTTGCTGCCTGGTTTTCCTAAACCATCGACAAAGAGTTCTCGATCTGCAACTTTAACACCCGCCTCTTTGGCAACGGTTCCAATTACCTTGTCATTCGCTGACACTTCCGCAAAAATTGTGGGTACGCCAGCCGTTTTAACTTCTGTTACCAGTTCTTTAACTCGCGCGGCTGTGGGTTTTTCGTCGGTACTGACACCCTGCAATGCCCCTTCAATAGTAAGACCATAGGCATTGGCATAGTAATTCAAGGAGTCATGGGTGGTAACTAATTTGCGTTGTTGGGCAGGAATAGTATTAATTTGTGCCTTAATCCAAGCGTCCACCTGCTTGAGTTCGTCGGTGAGCTTGTGGGCGTTGCCAGCATAAAAGTTAAAATTCGCCGGGGCTACTGTTGTTAGCTGCTCTCGAATAATTTCCACCATGCGGATACCATTCTGGGCGTTATGCCAGATATGGGGATCAGCAGCGATTTCCTCCTCAGCAGGCTTTTCCCCAACTTCGTGCTGTTCCTCGGCCATAATTGGCTTAGGGACAGCCACCTCATGTACGGCAATTTTGGCGGCAGAGTTGTTGCTGGCCTTAAGAATCTGGATTAATTGAGGTTCAAAGTTGTACCCCCCATAGAGAATGAGTTGAGCTTTCTCTATCGCTTTGCGGTCTTGCGGCGTTGCTTTATAAACATGAGCCTCTTCACCAGGCTTGACTAAACAAGTTAAGTCAACGGTGTTTTGGGCGATCGCTTTTGTCAAGTCACACAGAACGCTATGGGTTGCCACTACTTTCGGCAAATTATTGTTTGAGGTGCCGCCCGTGCCAGTGGGATTAATTGGCTGAGTACCAGAATTACAGCCAGCCAACAAGAGCGGAATCGCCAAAGCAATAGCACCCCAGATCTGATGGGTTTTAAACTGCAAGTGGATTTCGGCTCCTCTGCTTATTTAGGGAAATTCCTATAGTACTATGCGAGAATGATATTCATTATACAAACAAGTGAGTCATGCTGGAAGTCCAAAACCTGACAGTCAGTTACCGGGGGGTATTTGCGCTCAAAGGTGTAACTTTTACCATCTATCCGGGACAGCTGGTGGGTTTAATTGGTCCGAATGGGGCGGGGAAAAGCACGATGGTCAAAGCGATGCTGGGATTGATTCCCGCATCTAGGGGCATCGTAAAGTTTGCTCAGCGCCCCCTGAAACAGCAGCGGCAACAGGTAGCCTACATACCACAGCGATCGCAAATTGACTGGGATTACCCGATCACGGCACAGAATGTGGTGATGATGGCTCGTACAATGCATACACGTTGGTTTGGTGGCTTTAGCCGTCAATCGCGGGAACTGGTCAAAGAGGCTTTGCAGCGAGTAGGGATGTGGGAACTGCGCCACCGCCAAATTGGGGAACTCTCAGGTGGACAGCAGCAAAGAATTTTTCTTGCCCGTGCGATCGCGCAGCAACCTGAATTATTACTGTTTGACGAACCGTTTACAGGCATTGACAAAAAGACGGAAGCTATTATTTTTGAAGTATTTTCCGAACTTAAAGCCGAGGGCAAAACGTTACTGGTGAGCAGCCACGAGTGGGGAGACGCCTTGAACCACTACGATCGATTACTGTTGTTGAACCAACAACTAGTTGCCTCCGGGGTACCTCAAGAAGTGATGACGTTAGAGAATATTCAACGTGCCTACGGCGAAGGGTTACAGCCCTCAAATGTTAAATCACCAGTCGAGACATTATATTTTTGTTGAATGGTGATTGGTGGATGGGAACAGTTTTCCCCTTCCACTTCACCCCTCTAGTACGACCCACAATGTTAATGCTCGATTGGCTGCTCGAACCACTAAGTTATGAATTTATACGGAATGCGATTGCCATGGGCATTCTGGTGGGTATTCTTTGTCCGGTGGTGGGCAGCTACCTAATTGTGCAACGTATGGCACTACTAGGCGATGTGATTGCTCATGCAGTTTTACCAGGTTTAGCGATCGCTTTCTTCTGGGGTATTGATATTTTGGTGGGAGCATTTATATCCGGCATCTTCAGTACTTTTGTTATTGCCTGGATTCGCTCTCAATCTCGTGTCACAGTCGATGCCGCAATGGCACTCACCTTCTCAAGTTTTTTTGCCTTGGGTATTACCCTGCTCACTTTACTACGAAGCAATATAGACCTGGAAAATCTGTTATTTGGCGATATTTTGGGGGTGACACTGGCTGATGTGGTGCGTACCGGCATCATCACCCTGATTGTTTTACTTCTGGTCAAGCTATTTTACAAACAATTGCTGTTTTATACCTTCGATCCGCTAGGTGCTGAAGCTATAGGATTGCCTATCAACGCCCTGCATCTGGGACTAATGGCGGCTATTACTCTCACTATTGTTGCCAGTATGCAAACAGTAGGAGTCGTCTTAGTGATATCCCTGCTAGTGGGACCAGGAATTACTGCATATTTATTAGTAAAAGAACTACACCTGATGATGGGCATTGGTGCCATGTTGGGCATTATCACCAGTATTACTGGTGTTTATAGTAGCTATTACTTGAATATTCCTTCTGGGCCAGCTATTGTGCTAGTAAGTTTTGGATTATTTTTATTGGCACTACTGTTTAGCCCTTCGCAAGGTATTTTGACTCGACCAGCGAACTTACAAAAGTTAAAACAGCTATGGCGGCAATAAGCCCTTACACAGCCATACAGTAGACATTTACCAAGTGTAAAGCCCACTGCCAATAGCAATGATAAAAATTAACTGCCAGCGGGTTATAAACTTAACCCAATATTGCTGTAGCAAAATATTATTGCTATATAGACAATAGCTGATTTTAATGTTAACATATTAACTTAAATTTTGTTAAACATACAAAAATTTTTAATGTTTATGAATGATTCATCGGAATTCAAAAAAAGATTAGAAGATGATAAGACATCTATAGTCACTCACTTCTCTTCTGATAGTAAAACTATGCTGATATGTTTCGGAGGAATACAAGGCGCACTAGGAATACCACCTTTTGAATTTTTCAATTTAACCTCAGATTTTAATACAAAAAAAATCTACCTTAGAGATTTAAAGCAGTCGTGGTATCATCAGGGGCTACCAGGAATCGCTAATAGCATAGATGGAGTTGCCAAATACTTAGAGCAAGAAGTTACCAAAGAGCAAGCTAAACGTGTTGTTACTTGTGGTAATTCTATGGGGGGATATGCTGCAATTTTGTTTGGATCTATCCTTAATGTGGATATAGTTCATTCCTTTTCTCCTCAAACTTTCATTGCTCCTATTAAAAGATTTATATACCGAGATAAAAGATGGCAAAATCAAATTAAAGATTTATATAAAGCTGATAGCACACAGAAAATTTTTGCTGATTTAAAAAAATATATTAACTCTAATCAAACTAATAAACCAGTATTTAACATTTATTACAGTTCTAAAGATAGACTTGATAAAATTCACGCAGAGCGCATGCGTAATATATCTAATGTTGTTCTGCATCTCTACGATGAGGGTGGGCATGGGTTGGTTAAACATCTTAGAGATACTGGTTTACTAAAGGATATTTTGCGTAAATCACTTGAATTATAATAAACTTCACAAAAACAGCACAAGTGATTTATATAGCTAAGAGCTAATTGACTTTGGCAAGCTTCAATACCCGTTAGTTGCTTTAACGGTTTTTAGACTTTTTAAAATATCAACTTGTACCACACATATGTTGTAAAAAATCTAAGTAGGCTTGCCTAATTCAACTCAACTATGTAATTTTTTTTTAAGGGTAGAGGGTAAGGATAGTTACTCTTTACCCTTCACCTTTACAGGTAGAATCAAACCCTAATTGAGTAGGCTTAAATTTATTACTTACTCTTGCGGTACCTGTGCCATGAGCTTTTCTTTATCCTGTTTGCGCTTTTTGGCGTAGAGCTGAATAGTAGCTGCCATAGCAACGATCATTGCGAAGATTGCCCAAGCGGCGATATCTGTGGGTAGATTATTCTTGAAAATAGCAAGCAAGACAATCACAACTAGAAGTATCGTAGGCGCTTCATTTAAAGCACGCAACTGCTGGCTACTCCAGGCGCATTCTTCGGCTGCGAGCTGTTTGAGGAGACGACGGCAGTAAAAATGATAGCCAATCAAACAGGCGACAAAGAGCAGTTTAATCTGTAACCAACCCTCTTTGAGAACTTCCGGCTCGGTAGCGAGTAAACCAATCGCCATCGCCACTGTCACGGCCATCCCTGGCGTTGTGATAATGCTGTATAGGCGTTTCTCCATAATCTGATACTGATTTTTGAGAATCGTGCGGGCTGGTTCTGGCTGTTCGTTAGCTTCAACGTGATAGATAAAAAGACGCACTAAGTAGAATAACCCAGCAAACCAGACGACAATGCCGATAATATGGAACGCCTTAAACCAGAAATAAGCCATTAATCGTACTCTCCATCAGGCGATGTATTTGTTTGAGCGTTATGTGAAAATAAAAATCCGATTACCGCTCAGGTACAAACTGTTGCTACTTTGCTCAAGTTTAAGAGGGCGATCGCACATAGTCAACTAAGCTGGAGCCAATACGATTCAGTTAAGGCTAGGGGTGAACCACAAAGACACAAAGGACACAAAGAAGAAGGAAAGGTAAAAAGCTCTAACTCAACTGTATTGAAGCTGGAGCTAAGATTATGGAGACATTCCTCACCGGGAACAACCACAAATCAGCACCCAGCGCGTTCTTGAGTTTAGGAAATAGCTCTGTTTATAACTATACCCGAATCAACAGAAAGCAGGCTATTCAATAATATTGCTGACTCGCTATTTTTGTAAGAAAAATACAAAAATTATTGCTATTAAATTACTTCGCAGCATTACTCATTATACCTACTAATTATTCATATAATAAGTATTCTTACTGCTCACAGTGTTAATTGTTATAACGATTTATCCTTACTATTTACTAACTTTTTATCTGTTCATTCATAAGCTGCTCTAGCTGCTCTATTAATGTATTGACATCTTTTGTACCTTGCTCAAAACAGGTAGGAGGCGGTGGTTCGGGTTCAAACTGAACCAGCTTAATTTCTTCGCGACCAATCCCAAGGATGAGAACTTCTTTCTCAGGATTATAGGCATCTACAACTCCTAAGAGTTCCTGAAGCTTGTTCTCAACTTTATTATTGAGTGTCTCTATAGCTTCTTTAGGACAATAGACGAAATGCGGCGTTGGTTCAAGATTAATGCCCATAGTTCCCTTAGTGTCTCCATTTTCTAGCCACAGCCCCCAGGATAACGCTGCTAATTCTTGCTGATTAGCTTTAACAAACTGATTTAACTGGTGTCGCCAGTTGTCTTCTCCCCGATCGGGTTGGATGCTACCAAACATTATCATGGTCTACTTTCTGCCGTTACTAATTTCATCTATCCGCGAAACATTTAACCCCCCTCAATTCCCCCTTCAACGGGGGAAGTCGGAAAGTCATTCCCGATCAACTGTTGGGGTTTACAATTTTAAACCCGACTGTACGCGCCAAAGGCTAGCATAAATCCCCTGTCGAGCGACGAGTTCTTCATGCTGCCCCCACTCTACCAATTTGCCCTGCTCCATGACATAGATACAATCAGCGTTGCGGATAGTAGAAAGGCGATGAGCGATCGCAATCGTGGTTCTATCAATCGTAATGCGTTCCAGCGATCGCTGAATTGCGGCTTCCGTTTCATTATCCACCGCTGAGGTAGCCTCATCCAAAATCAGGATAGGTGGGTTTTTCAAAACTGCCCGTGCGATCGCAATTCGCTGTCGCTGTCCACCCGATAATTTCTGACCTCGCTCACCCACAATCGTGTCATATCCCTGGGGCAAATCCATAATAAAATCGTGGGCTTCAGCCACTTGAGCCGCTGCCATCAACTCCGCTAACGTGGCATCAGGACTGCCATAAGCAATATTTTCTTTCACTGTGCCATGAAACAAGAAAACATCCTGGCTGACTAAGCCAATGCAGTAGCGCAGATCCTTCAACTTCAAGTCGCGGATATCAATACCGTCAAGGGTGATAGTTCCCTGTTCAATTTCATACAGCCTCAGCAACAGTTTCACTAACGTACTCTTACCTGAGCCTGTAGAACCAACAATCGCGATCGTTTTTCCAGCCGGGATGTGCAGAGATAAATTCTGAATAACTGGAACTCGACCTTTATAAGCAAAGGTGACATCCCGTAACTCTACCTCGCCCTTAACTGCCTTGACAGGGAGGGAGATGTGCCCTGAGTGAATATCAATTGGAGTATCTAGTAGATTGAACACCCGATTAGTGGATGCCATTGCCCGTTGATATTGATCTAGGGTTTCTCCCAGTCGAGTCAGGGGCCAAAGTAAGCGCTGTGTCAGGAACACCAACACACTGTAGGTTCCTACAGACATTCTGCCAGCAACAGCGTCCAGTCCCCCATAAAATAGCGTTGCTGTAAAGCCGAATAAAATGATGATGCGAATCAAGGGGACGAAAGCAGCACTGAGGGCGATCGCGCGACGGTTGCTTTGCCTATAGCCTTCACTGTCAATAGCAATTCGCTCTTGCTCATAAGCTTCAGTCGTGAAGCTTTTAATCGTCGTTATCCCGCTGAGGTTGTTAGAAAGACGACCATTGAGCAAACCAACCTTTTCCCGTACCTCAGCGTAATAAGGAGCAAGGCGCTTTTGAAAGGCAATCGAACCCCAAAGGATAAACGGCATCGGCAGCATTGCCATCCAAGCCACGCTGGGAGCGAGGATAAAGAAAGCGCCCCCAATAACCACAACCGTTGTTGATACCTGGATTACCTCATTCGCGCCAATATCTAGAAAGCGCTCTAGTTGGTTAATATCGTCACTGAGGATCGACATCAAACCTCCGGTGCTGCGCTCTTCAAAGTAAGCCAGTTCCAGTTCCTGGAGATGACTATAGGCATCCAGGCGCAGGTTGTGCTGAATATTCTGAGCTAAATTGCGCCAAATTCGAGCATAGGCGTACTCAAAGATTGATTCCAGCCCCCAGATTATCAAGCTAAGGAAGGAAAGTATTAACAGTTGTCTAAATACATCTTTGACGCCTAAACGAGCAATCAGAGAATCCTGTTGCTTCACCACCACATCCACCGCCGCGCCGATTAAAGCGGGTGGGGCGAGGTCAAATATTTTGTTGAGGATAGAGCAAGCGATCGCCTGCCAAATTTGTTGGCGATAGTTGTGCCCATAATCTATGAGACGTTTGAGGGGATGCAAGGAGCGGCGAGACTCCCGTTTAGCTTGAAACCGACGCGGCATAGGTAGCTAGATGCTCACAGCTTCTCTTAGCAACTTTAGCATGGTGAACTTGCTACCAGACCGAACCTGAATATTTTCAATCTTCTTGATCAAATTAGCTTTGTTTCAGTAGAAGTTAACTAAGCTAGTGGATTTTTTTTCACCTCATACATTCCCAAACTGGCTGGGAAACCGAGTTCAGGAAGGGGCACCTCTTTGATTTTTAGCAACTTCCAATTGACTTTTATATACTTGTCTGGCACCTTAGCCTCTATTACTTTGATTAAAAAACGTTTGCGTGGGGAGGATACATCATCATAGAATAGTTTCATATTCTGATTTTCCTGGAGTAATAAAATTTATTTTCCAGAGGCAATAATCTTTGTAATGCCTATAAAATCAGTATGCAAACAGGGTGTTTGCGATCGCGTACACGCAAACGTATAACTTAATGTATAAGTTGTATAACTTGGGCAATTTATGCATAAGAGACGTTCCGCCGGAACGTCTCTACTAATTAAATTATAAAATACGTTTTTCAGGGAAAGCGTTATACCCTGCTCCGCTTTATGACCCAGCCACTCTTGGCGTGGGGTTTCCCAAGGGGAAAACTTTAATCAACAAGCAAAAGGTCTAGTGCAAAGAAGTCTCTTGGTAACGAGCAAGTTCACTTGTGAGACGCTCTAACTCAAGATGTGCTTGATCTAATTGTTGAAGCAGAGACTCAAATGCTCTTGTCTTTTGAGATTCTTGGATCAGGCGGCGCACGCGATGGCGAAGTACTGCCCAGTGAATCGGTTTAGTTATGTAATCTGTCGCGCCAACCTCAAACGCTCGCTCAACTGAATCTGGATCGTCAAGTACTGTAATCATCAATATAGGTGTGCGTGAAGCGCCGCGATACGTTGCAAGGTAACACGAAGAGCGATCGCCTGATGGCGAATCGTTTCCAAATAAAGTCTGCAATTGAGTGCAACAGGCAAAACCATCCATCACTGGCATCACCGCATCCAACAAAACCGCGTCCGGCTGATAGTGTCTATAGGCGGCTAAACAAGCTTCGCCATTATTTGCCTCTACCACTTGATAACCTTCTTGTTCCAGCGCTAGGCGTAGCAGCATCCGCATTGACTTGTCGTCATCGACAACAAGCACTAAAGGGGAGTCTTCCTGAACAAAGTCGTTACTCATAGCTAACCTTCCTAACCAAAATAATTCGTAATTCGTAATTCGTAATTCACAGTTTCAAGCCCCTTGATTTATCTATGGGGTTAACTCAAAACTCAAAACTCAAAACTTCTGAAGTTCCCTTTGCAAAGCAACTTTAACTGTTTCATAAACAGCCTCAACTTGCGACATCCTAGCTTTTGCCCCCTCTGTAGTACCAGCGCGACCAATTGCTTCCAAATCCTTACAAAGCTGGGAGAGATTTGTTGCACCCAAGTTGGCACTTGCCGATCTCAACGTGTGAGCAGCCCGTTGCAGAGCTGCTGCATCTCCGATAGCAATAGCAGCACGTATTGCTTGCAGTAATTTAGGAACTTCTTCGAGATAATTATCGATGATTTGAGCCAAAATTTCCGTGGCTCTGGAACCCGCCATCTGGCGTAATGATTGCAGCACCTTATTATCAAGAGTTTGTGCAGGGGAAAAAGTAAATTTTTCTTCTTCCCTGCTCCCCCTGCTCCCCTGCTCCCCCTGCTCCCCCTGCTCCCCCTGCTCCTCTACCCCTTTGCTTCCTGACTGCTGACACTGCGAGAGTGCCTGGACAAGTTCTCCTATGTATATAGGCTTGCTAATGTAGTCGTCCATACCCGCTTCTAAGCAGCGTTCTCGGTCGCCCTTGGTGGCATAAGCTGTCATGGCAATAATTCGGGGTCGTTTTCTGGTTCCCCATTCCTGGTAGATGTGGCGGGTGGCAGTTAATCCGTCCATTTCTGGCATCTGTACATCCATTAACACTAGGTCATAAGTTTGGCGACGTAACGCTTGTAGTACCTCCAGTCCATTAGCAACGACATCAGCCTGATACCCAAGAGCTTCTAAAGTGAGCAGGGCAACCTGTTGGTTTACCTGATTATCCTCGGCTAACAGTATCGATAAGGGTAACTGTTCGGCGAGTCTAGGTATCACTTCCATAGACTCCACCTGATTGTTATCCAGTTGCGTAGTACTGGTTTGGGCAATCAGTGTGAAATAAAAGGTGGAGCCTAGGGATTTTGGGTTATTTGGTTTTCTATAATCTGCTGTTGGATTTCCGGCAATTACTCCTCCACTTTCAACCCAAATATGTCCCCCCATCATTTCTGTTAGCTGTTTACAGATAGCCAGCCCTAATCCTGTGCCATCATGACGACGGCTCATGGAGAAATCAACTTGGCTAAAGGGATTAAACACATCCTGCATCCGCTCTTGGGGAATGCCCATACCTGTGTCTGCCACCGCAAATTGGATTTCGTAGCAGGGGCTAGGGGGGACTGGGATCGGGGAAGTAGAGGACAATGCTGCCTCGGCTTCTAGGGGACGAGCGGTTACTGAAAGGAGAATTTCCCCAGATTCAGTAAACTTGACAGCATTACTGAGTAGGTTCACCAAGATTTGCCGCAGCCGGGTTGCATCTCCCAAAATTGTGTTTGGGGTTTGCGGCTCTATGGAGTAATTTAACTGCAAACCTTTTGCTATTGCTTTAAAAGAAAACATTGCCACAGAGTCTTCTACACAGCGAAGCAAATTAAAAGGCTGTTGTTCCAAATTCAGCTTTCCCGATTCGATCTTGGAGAAGTCAAGAATGTGATTAAGAATGCTGAGTAACGCTTCGCTGTTAGTGCGGATAGTTTTAGTAAAGCTTTGCTGCTGAGGTTTCAGTTCTGAATTTAAAAGTAGGCTGGACATCCCAACTACAGCATTCAAAGGGGTGCGGATTTCATGGCTCATCATTGCCAAAAATTGGCTTTTAGCTTCGTTGGCTGCTTCCGCTGCTTTTTTAGCTTTTTCTAAATCTAGATTTTGTTGGGCTAATTGTTCCCGTTGGCGAGTTTCTTGCTCTAAAAGTTTGGCTTGGGCTAAACCAATGCCAACTTGAGCAGCAACTGATTCTAGTAGATCTATTTCATCCTCTGTCCAGTTGTAAAACGAAGAGCAATGATGCAGCCCAATTAATCCATTCGGTTCTCTCTGATAAGAAGTCCGAATAGCTAACATTGATTTAATCTGTGCAAATTTGCATGCTTCTAAAGCTGCTTCTAAAAGCGGCTCTTGGTAAATATTATTTGCAGCGAGCGCCATATCTTCATCAAGCAACTTTTCAGCAAAAGGATTGCCAACAATGGGAAGTTCTTTATGTAGTAATGATATATACCCAGTCTCTACATACTCAGCTACGCACGGGGATCTTAATGAAAGCTTGCTGTTCAAAGTATGAATTACACAGCGATTGACTCGAAAAGTTTGACCAAGAAGAGTGGCGGCAGTCTCAAGCACTCTTTGCGTATCTAAACTTTGACGAACTTCCTCTGTAATTTTTTTGAGCAGTACAGCACGTGAAAATTGCTGTTCCAGGGCAGTCTGAGAATCTAAGCGCTCAATTTCATTTCCCACCCACTGAGCCATCAGCTTCAATAGCTCTTTTTCCATTGCTTTGAATAGCCTTGGGCGTGGTGTTGAGCTTGTGAAACAAAGCGTGCCATAAACGCGATCCGCTACCATCACCGGGGCACCAATATACGCTTCCTGTCCGAGTACAGCGTAGGAGCGATGGTAGCGCCAATTAGTTTTCTGGGCAGCCTCAAAGCTAAGGAGTTTTCTTACTCGCAATGTTTCATTACAATAGGTATGCACCGTTTTAAGAAGGATGCCTTTGGTTATAGCAGAATTTGGCGATATGCAAGCGATCACTTCCAAGTCATTGTCTTTGAGCCGAGTTAATAACCCAGTTTCAAGATCAAACCACTGGCAACCAATTGTTAGCATTTGCTGAAGGCGCTGTTCAAAATTAAGTTCTTTAGCAGCAGTTACTTCATACAGCGCCCTTAGCGAAGCTTCACTTTCTCGCAGCGCATTTTCTGTCTGCTTTCGCCTCGTGATGTCGCGAATGACACAAACAAGTCCGCCTCCCTCAATTCGAGTCAGAGAAATCTCTTGGGGAAAGGTAGTCCCATCTTGCCTTGTGCCAATCACTTCTCCTTGCCATTGACCTTTTTTCCAAAAGGCAGGTAGAATTTGCTGTTTAAATCTTCTGAGTTCTTCTGACGGGTAAAAAATTTTCCAGTTCTTCCCGATAATTTCCTCAGGGCTGTCATATCCGTAAAGTTTAAGGTGAGCATCGTTTAGATAGATATATTCTCCATCCTGGTTTAGAATAGCGATTCCATCCATTGATGCTTTCATAAATGCCGCTTGCTGCTGCAACAGTTGCTCTGCCTGCTTGCGTTTGCTAATGTCAATACCAACAAATACAGCAGCTTGACCTTGAATGTATTTGTGACCAACAACTAGATAACTTAACAGTGAATTCTCAACATCAAAGTCAATTTCTAGAGAGGTTTCATTCTTAGCTGGTAGGGCAAAGAAATTCTGCAAAAAGTTAGTGATTTCAGGAAGAGGCTTGATAAAGTCAATTTTCTTGCCGACAAACTCGTTTGGGGACAAGCCAACGGCACTAGCTAAAGAGCGATTTACGCCTAGATATTTCAAATCAGCATCAATCCAGGTTACACCCCCAGGTACTGCATCCAAAACAGCTTGGAGTTGATCCTTTGCTGCTTGAAGTTGCTCCTCTACCTGTTTACTCTTGGTGATGTCACGATAACTAGATACCGTGCCAACAATGGTTTCTCCCAGCCATTGCGGTTGTTTGTTGTGTTCTAAGATTCGACCATCCTTTAATTCCAGTATGTCTAAAATTTCTAAACTTGATGCATCCGTAGAGTTATGTATTTGTTGACATTTTCGTAAAAAGTATTCGGGATCTTTTAGCTTCTCCATCATAAATTCAACACGCGGTTGATAATCTGATGTTGTAATCAGTTCATCAGGCAAAGACCACATTTCCTTAAACTTTTGATTGAAGCAGGTAATTTGGCAGTCATTGTCAAGCGCAACAATCCCGTCAGCAGTAGATTCGAGGGTTGCTTGCAGCAGTGAGAGCGATCGCTCTAGTTCCGCTTCCATCCGCCGACGTTCGGTGATATCTCGAATGCACAAAACTCTGCCAATAATAGCTTCTCCCATCCGCTGAGGCTGACTATAGCGCTCAAAAATTCGACCATCCTTTAATTCCAAAATGTCGTAACTCTCAGCATCAGGTTGGCGGTCTAACTTGTTGATCTGCTTGAGAAAGGCGTCGGGATTTTTTATCTGATTCATGATAAATCCCCAGCGCTCCTTATAATCCGGTGTGGCGATAATCGCATCGGGCATAGACCACATTTCTATAAACTTTCGATTAAAACAGGTGATATTGCGCTCCCTATCGATTGCCATAATCCCGTCAGCGCTGGATTCAATAGTTGCTTGCAATAGCGATCGCGATCGCTCTAGTTCCTCTTGAGCACGCTGGCGATCTGTAATATCTTCTGTGTGAACCATAATTAAATCTGGTTCTACAAAAACATAGGTGGTTGCTAAATACTTGCGAGCGTCAGTAGTTTGAAACCGATATAGCATCTCGCGTTTGATGGTAGCCTTTTCAAGAAAACATTGAGATAGGTCATTTACTATTTCTGGTTGTTCTCGGTAAAAATTGCTGGCTGTTATTCCCACCCAATTAGCGATATGCCCCTGAGTAATAATTTCAGCAGCATCGTTGTAGTTAATTAATACAAAATCTTCTCCAACGCTCTGCCAGGTATAGGTGGGCACAGGAATATTTTTGTATTGCGTCCTTAACCTCTCTTCGCTCTCCCGCAGCGCTGCCTCTTTTTGCTTGCGGTAAGTAATCGCTCGTACTGCGCCCACAACTCGAACAACTCGCTGCTGCTGTGCATCCCACTGTGGTTGAGCATAATCGCGCAGCCAAGATATCTCACCCTGCTTAGTAAAAATTCGGTATTCCTCGACAACTGCCTGATTGGCCAAAATAGCTTGAGCAAATTTTTCAGCAATTGGCAAATCCTCTGGGTGGATAAGTGATACCCAGCCGCCTCGAGCGTTCACTTCATCTATGTTGTAGCCCGTGATGCGTTGGAACGAGTCAGTCACCCATTCGGTCACTACTTGGCTATGGGGTTCAATGCTTGCGGAATAAACGTAGTCAGAAGTTAGTTCTGAGATAGTGCGATAACGCGCTTCACTTTCTCGCAGTGCTAACTCTGCCTGTTGACGAAGAGCAATCTCGGTTTGCAGCTGCTCGATTGCTTCTTCTAACTCAGCTGTATTATTCTTGACTTGAATCTCTAGCTCGTCAATCAGCTTTGATAAAGATGCTTCTGCTTGCTTGCAAAGCGTGATGTCTCGGATGGTGAGAATAGCGTTTGTTCCCTGTTCCTGTAGTTGAATGCTTGTCCAAGAGATCTCCAGCACTAATCTTCTATCAGCCTGTCGAAATTCATAAACTATAGGGGTGTTGATGTTACCTTGCAGTGCTATATTAACTGGGTGTGCTTCTACAGGGAGGTTCTTACCTTGTTGCTCTAGTGGCAGCATGTCAATAAGCCTTGACCCCAGAACCTGGAAATGTCCTCGCCCCACTAAACGGTCAAAAGTGGCGTTAGACCAATGAATGCAGCCATTAAAGTCCGTAAAGGCGATCGCCTCTACAATAGAACCGGGAGCCTCCTGCATCTTTTCCCATGTCGCTCGAATACTTCCGATCAGGTCATCTGTTGTATCTACCATAAAAAACTCCTCTACAAGGCTGTAAACATTTTCAAAATCTTGCCAAGTTAGCCCGCTTTTTTAGGATGGAATCAATTGCTTTTTGGTTATATTTTATTACAGCAATATTCTCACAAACAAAAGCCTAGAGCTACACGAACCAAGCTTGCCTATGTAGGCTCAAATAAATTTTTGTATTTTAGACCGTGTATGCGGTCTTTATCTGTGTAACCGCTACTTTAGCCGTTAGGCTGTGTAATTTCTATAGTTGCTGATAGTTCTGCTGACTAAAATGGGCATGATAGTGGAGTACCATATACATTTTTAAAACCTGTGGCTCTTCAGTACATATATCCTCATAGCTTAAAGTTTTCAAATTTTCTCTAGCTTGTAATTATTGGTAATAGGGAAAAACTTTGTGAACGAAAGTTTAGGAATGAACGAACTCCACGAGAATGATTATGATTCCAGGATTCTATTAAGTATTCCTACCTAATAAATTAATAAATTCCAAGTACATTAGTAGGATTTCTGTCAAAAATTTTTAGAGACGTTTTCCGTGGGGAGTTGATGAAGCGGTTCTATCGGGGCATATTAAAACAGAATGATTTTACAAAAAAAATAATATTTTTCTAGCAGCAATAACTATTTTAATTATTAAATATGGCAAAGAGATCGCTTAAGGCATCTGCAACGGGTATTGAGAAAGCTAAGAAAGCTTTTAAACAAATCGGATGGACGCAAGATTACCTAGCGGCTGAGGTGGGGCTACAAACTCGTCAGTCGATTTGGAAATTTTTTAAAGGTAGCCCGGTTGAGCGTCATATTTTTATTGATATTTGCTTTAACCTTAATTTGGATTGGCAAGAAATCGCTGATATTCCCTTGGAGGAGCAAGCAGAGGTAAAGGAGCAGAAACAAGACCATCGCCCGGATATTAATCCCTTGGTGCAGAAGGTGCGATCGCATTTTTACGATAGAATTCAATCTCAGTGTGGCACCATGCGGTTGTTAGATGTTGCCCAACCAATTGATTTAAACAATATTTATGTTAGTGTTAATATTTTAGAAACACCCTCCAGCCAGCAATGGTTAGATGTTTCTAATTTACAAGATTTTAATCAAGAAAAGTTTGATCGATTTGGATTAGGCAAAGTCGCACAAGAACGAGTTCCAGGCTTGAAGGCAGTTGCTACTTACCCCAAGCTAATGGTACTCGGTAAGCCCGGCTCAGGAAAGACCACTTTCTTGCAAAAGATAGCTATTCAATGTAATCAAGGCAAGTTGCAACCAGAGCGCATACCAATTTTTATTAGGTTAAAAAGTTTAACTGTAGATGTAGAGCCAGATAACCCTACACCCCTCTTGAATTATATTCGTCATCAACTGGGTAGTAGCAATATCTCAGAAAAGCAAGTTGAAACTTTACTTCAACGTGGCAGCGCTTTGATTCTGCTAGATGGCTTGGATGAAGTGCCAGGTGATGACAGACATCAAATTTTGAAACAAATTCGCCATTTGTCTGAGAATTATTACAAAAACAGGTTTATTATCACCTGCCGTATTGCTGCTAAGCAATATCAGCTTGAAGAATTTACAGATATAGAGATTGCTGATTTTGACTTTGCACAAATTGAAGCTTTTGCTAAAAAGTGGTTTGTAGCAGTTGGCAAAGATTTTAATTCTGGTTTAGCCAAGGCAGAGCAGTTTATTGAGAAGCTAAAATTGGCAGAAAACCAGCAAGTCAGAGAACTATCTGTGACGCCGCTTCTGCTTAATTTAACTTGTTCTGTCTTTCAAGCAAAAGCAGATTTTCCCGCTAAACGTTCAGAGCTATATAAACAAGGATTAGACATTCTGCTAACTCGCTGGGATGAAGCCAGAGGCATTCAAAGAGATGACCTTTATCGCAATTTGTCTTTACTTCAAAAGCTCAAATTACTGAGTATGATAGCAGCTATTACGTTTGAGCAGGGTCATTACTTTTTTGAGCAAAGCACACTCCAGCAATATATCACAAACTATCTACATACCTTACCTGGTAGTAGCTCAGATACAGATGCCCTGCAACTTGCTAGTGAGGCATTGCTGAAATCGATTGAAGTTCAACATGGACTTTTGGTAGAACGGGCGCGGGGAATTTACTCTTTCTCTCATTTAACCTTTCAAGAATATTTAACCGCTAGAAGCATTGTTGCTAACTTTGATCCCATAATTTTAAGCAAAAAGCTGAAAAATTTGGTCACTCATATAAATGAACCTCGCTGGCGGGAAGTCTTTTTACTCACGGCTGGCTTGTTAGAAAATGCTGATGAAATGTTACAGTTCATGAAGCAGCAAGTTGATCAGATGATGGCTAGGGATAAGAAATTGCAGGAATTCCTCATCTGGCTTGCTGAGAAGTCTGCTGCTGTCGATGTTCCCTATAAACCCGCAGCTACTCGCGCTTTTTACCTAACGCTGGCGCTGGCGCGTGACTTTAACCTAGCGCGTGACCTTAACTTGGCTCTTGCCCTAGATCTGTCCCTGGCTGGTAATCTGGCAGCAGAGCTAAATCTCGATCTGGCGCTAGAGCGAGTTTTAACCTTGAGCCTCACTCTGCATGAAAATCCCACACTAGACCGTGTTCTTGCTGTTAGCTTTGCCCTGCCGATGCAGTCGGGTTTTACTCATGATCTTCAGTTAGAACATCAAGGCAAGGAGCGATCGCTAAGCGAACTGCTGCAACACCTGAAAACGCAACTCCCCAACCCCGAAGAAGGTAGCAAAAAACTGAAAGCATGGTGGGTTGATAACGGTCAAGCTTGGGCAGAAGAGTTAAGAACTGTCATGATTCAGTATCGCCGCATCGCGCATTCTTGGCAGTTTAGCGATCGCCAACAGGAAACCCTGCGGCAGTATTATGAAGCTAATCAATTTTTGCTGGATTGTTTAAATAGCAATTGTCAGATAACTGCCGCTATACGTGAGGAGATTCAGAAAAACTTGTTGTTGCCAATTGCAGGAACTAAGCAGCCAAACCTCTAACGGCGCGGCTAATTGTTGGGGCGTCCCGGCGGAAGCCTAAGCCCTTCTACTGATTCGCGGAACTCTTCGACGGCTGCCGTATAGGCTATGGGGAGAACCGATTCGACATTTTCATGAGGGCGAGGAATAATCACCCAAGTTTCCAATGTTGCGCCATAAACATTTTCTACTGCTGCAATTCCAGCATCCATCGATGTTTTTACCTCAGAGACATCTCCGCGAATCATGATTGTAAAGCGGGCACTTCCAGCTCTGATATAACCGACTAGGGTAACTCGGCCTGCTTTAACCATAGCGTCGGCTGCTGCTAGAACCCCTGGAAAACCTTTTGTTTCAAGTGCACCGACTGCTTGTTGTGACATTGTTGATCTCCTAACGTAATAAATCGCGTTTGACACTCCTCGCGCTGAAACGACGAGGATTCTTTAAAAGGAGATATCCACCGTTGGACATTGCTCGAACCACAACTTCCCAGACCCCAGCTACTCGAGTCTCAGTGCTGTGCGATGCGCGGTGCCAATTGCGCCTACTCTCTCCGCTGTTGCCAGCATTGAGTCTACTTGTAAATAAGAAGGCTTCACTCACTCAATTGTCTGTACTCGTGGGGGCTAGAACTAAAGTGCAATGCACCGATTTAACCATTTCGGTTAAAAGCCTTTTAACTAGAATGTCCCGCCACTGGGAGTTTCACCCACCAATTAAGGTCATTGTGGCTACCTTAATTGTATCAGTCAAAGCCGTCCTTTATGACGGGGTTTCAGACCCAATTATTTCGATGAATTTTAGGAATTTTAGCCCCCAATGCCTGCAAAACTAGAAGTAATTTTAAGCTTGGCTATTCAGTTTCTAGGATTTCGCCCAAATTATCGGAACCGTTCAACGGCTTCAGTATAGGCGATCGGCAGAACAGATTCGACGTTTTCTGGGGGATTGGGAACGATGTAGTGAGTGATGACTTCACCGCCGAAAGCTTTCTGGGCCGCTTCAATTCCCGCCTCTACAGCCGGCCTCACCTCAGAAACGCTTCCCCTGATAGCAACGACAAACTGACCACTCTCAGCCAGATCGTAGTAGACGAGCGTGACTCGGCCTGCTTTGACCATCGCATCTGCTGCGGCTAGTACTGCTGGAAAACCTAGTGTTTCAATAACTCCCACCGCAGCTGGCATTGGGGATCTCCTAAATCATTGGAATGCGTCCAATCAATTGTACGAGTTAAGTGCAGCCAATTTTGACATCCATTTAGAAAATTAATTCCTTACCAGCAAAAGAATACGAGGCGGCAGGGGGAGCAGGGGAGCAGGGGGAGCAGGGGAGCAGCTATACTAGCCACCCTGTTTCGTCTCGATCATGCCTTTGTTTGCGAGCTTGAGCATATTTCTGCAACTCTTTTTCAGCTTGCTGGGCGCACCACAATTGCAAACCTTCTTCTATGGCCTGATCGCGATCGCTTGTCAACTGATCAACTTGATCTACGAGGTCGGCATTGAGAGAGACTGAGAACTGCTGCTTACGGAGAGGAGAGGTAGACATGGCAAGATATCTAAGCTGCACTGAATCAATTACTACTATTTTCTACGCCCTGCATGGTTGAACCTACCTGGGCATATATCCTTACTTCCTTCTTTGGGTACAAGACTCAGCCTTGTTACTCATGACAGGATAATAAGGATAGATATAGTTAATCATGGATACTGCTGAACGCCTCGCCACTCTCAACCGCATCCGCAAATTCAGCCGCCTGATGGATACTGCATTTAGAATTCCAGGAACAGGCTTTCGCTTTGGCTTAGATCCGATCGTTGGTCTGATACCAGGTGCTGGGGATGTAGTAAGTACAGCATTTTCCGCTTACATCATTTTTCTCGCTGCACGCTTCGGCTTACCGCGTGAAGTCCTAACGCGGATGATCTTCAACATTGGTTTAGAAGCAGTAGTCGGTTCAGTGCCTCTAGTGGGTGACTTATTTGATGCCTACTACAAGTCCAACATCCGTAATTTAGCTCTTTTGGAACAACATCTTCAGGTAGTTGAACCAGAACTCAAGGAAGTTGCCCCCGTAAGCATCTAATCGCAATTTATATATTACATAAAGAAAGAGTGATAAAGCTTAAAAGCAGACAATTGGCGATCGCGCCTTTTATCCCCATGATCTTAATATTGCAGGGACTAGCTGATTCGCTTCAAAAAATGCTGATAATATTCAACTTATAAATAAGTATATACAATATTTTCTAGATAGTTGTTGAAGTAGGGCTTTTTTAGACCATGCTGTCTGGATAGCAATCTAATTTTGTCAGAGGCAAAAAGGCTGATCATACTTGATGCTGAATAATCGCCGATGCCGATTGCCAAACCACATCAGCTTGTGGCTCCAAAAGTTTTACAAATTTTGTAAAACACAGTTGATAATAGTAACTGGGAAGTGATCGCCCAACCCGAAATATCTAAAAGCCAGGATGCTGTAGCCCAAAGGCGAGAATCGTCAAAATTGGATATCCCGCCCGTAAGAGTCCGGGAGTTGCAACCCCCTCTTTAACGGCTTGTCATTACCCACATCTCCTTAAATCCTTGCCTTCGCTGCATTCCGCCTCCGACTTAAGTCGGAGGCTCATAGCGAAAGTCCATTAAAATGGACTGCAAATTAGGGGATGTGTAGTCAGTTTTAACTGACTTCAGCTGTAAGCTGTGGAACTTAAGTCAAGGGCGGGATGTGGAAAAATGGGTAAATGTAACGTTGGGAAAAATATGGGTAATGACAAGCTCTTTAACGGTGGGGAGACTCAGGGCACGCTCAAAAGGTACACCACTCCCAACCGTTTTAAGTTAACAACTATTCGTTAACCTATATCAGTGCGCTCAAACTTGCTCTAAGGCTGCGGTAAACAGTAACAACCCCCGAAGGATAAGGCCATGCCAACTGCACAGGCAACTAATGATACCGATAATCTAGATCTCAAACAGCTCCTGAGAACTTTGGTGGCTGTTAAAAAAGGTAACTTTTCTGTGCGTATGCCCATAGATCAGACTGGCATGGCTGGAAAAATAGCCGATACTCTCAACGACATTATTGACATGAATGAGAGGATGGCAGATGAGCTAGACAGAATAGGCACAGTTGTTGGAAAAGAAGGCCAGATTACACAGCGAGCCTCAATTGGAAACGCTGGCGGTTCTTGGTCAGCTTCTGTTAATTCTGTCAATACCCTGATTACAGATTTAGTTCAGCCAACTGCTGAAACATCTCGCGTAATCCGGGCGGTGGCAAATGGCGATTTATCACAAACAATCGCCCCAGAAATTGAAGGCAGGCCCCTCAAAGGTGACTTTCTCCAAACGGCGCAGATTGTCAACACGATGGTAGATCAGCTGAGTTCCTTTGCCTCAGAAGTAACGCGGGTGGCACGAGATGTGGGAACAGAAGGCAAATTAGGTGTCCAAGCAGAAGTTAAAGGCGTAGCTGGCACCTGGAAAGATTTGACCGATTCCGTTAACTCAATGGCAGGCAACCTGACAGCCCAAGTGCGGAACATTGCCGAAGTCACGACCGCAGTAGCCAACGGCGACCTCTCCAAAAAAATCACAGTCGATGTCAAAGGGGAAATATTAGAGCTGAAGAATACCATCAACATCATGGTGGATCAGCTCAACTCCTTTGCTTCAGAAGTAACGCGGGTGGCACGAGATGTAGGGAGTGAAGGCAAATTAGGTGTTCAAGCAGATGTGAGGGGTGTTGCCGGAACCTGGAAAGATTTGACCGATTCCGTTAACTCAATGGCAGGCAACCTGACCGCCCAAGTGCGGAACATTGCGGAAGTGACAACGGCAGTAGCCAACGGCGACCTCTCCAAGAAAATTACAGTCGATGTCAAAGGGGAAATATTAGAGCTGAAGAATACCGTCAACGTCATGGTGGATCAGCTTAATTCCTTTGCCTCAGAAGTAACGCGGGTGGCACGAGAAGTAGGCAGTGAAGGCAAGCTGGGCGTGCAAGCAGAAGTCCGAGGCGTGGGCGGCACTTGGAAGGATCTTACCGACTCGGTTAATTTCATGGCTGGCAGTTTGACAGCCCAAGTACGGAATATTGCGGAAGTGACAACGGCAGTAGCTAACGGCGACCTCTCCAAGAAAATTACCGTTGATGTTAAAGGGGAAATCTTAGAACTGAAGGATACCATCAACGTGATGGTGGATCAGCTGAGTTCCTTTGCCTCAGAAGTAACGCGGGTGGCGCGTGAAGTGGGCACCGAAGGCAAACTGGGTGTCCAGGCAGAAGTTAAGGGAGTAGCTGGCACCTGGAAAGATTTGACCGATTCCGTTAACTCAATGGCAGGCAACCTCACTGGGCAGGTGCGGAATATTGCCGAAGTTACAACCGCAGTAGCTAACGGCGACCTATCTAAGAAAATTACCGTCGATGTTAAAGGGGAAATCTTAGAGCTAAAAAACACCATCAACATTATGGTGGATCAGCTCAACTCTTTTGCCTCGGAAGTAACGCGGGTAGCGCGTGAGGTAGGGAGTGAAGGTAAGTTAGGCGGTCAAGCAGAAGTTAGAGGGGTGGCTGGCACCTGGAAAGATTTGACCGATTCGGTTAATTTCATGGCTGGCAGTTTGACAGCCCAGGTGCGAAACATTGCGGAAGTTACAACCGCAGTAGCTAACGGCGACCTCTCCAAGAAAATTACCGTCGATGTTAAAGGGGAAATCTTAGAGCTGAAGAACACTATCAATATTATGGTGGATCAGCTTAACTCCTTTGCCTCAGAAGTAACGCGGGTTGCTCGTGAAGTGGGAACAGAAGGCAAATTAGGTGTTCAAGCAGAAGTCCGAGGTGTTGCAGGAACCTGGAAAGATTTGACCGATTCCGTTAACTCAATGGCAGGGAACCTCACAGCCCAGGTGCGGAACATTGCGGAAGTGACAACGGCAGTAGCCAACGGCGACCTCTCCAAGAAAATTACTGTCGATGTCAAAGGGGAAATCTTAGAGCTGAAGAACACCATCAATATCATGGTGGATCAGCTGAGTTCCTTTGCCTCAGAAGTAACGCGGGTTGCCCGTGAAGTGGGAACTGAAGGCAAATTAGGTGTTCAGGCGGAAGTTAAGGGAGTAGCTGGCACCTGGAAAGATTTGACGGACAACGTTAACTCCATGGCAGGCAACCTGACGGGGCAAGTACGGAATATCGCGGAAGTGGCAACTGCGATCGCCAACGGGGATCTCTCCAAGAAAATCACAGTTCAGGTAAAAGGGGAAATCTTAGAGCTGAAGAACACGATCAACATCATGGTGGATCAGCTAAGTTCCTTTGCCTCAGAAGTAACGCGGGTTGCCCGTGAAGTAGGAAGTGAAGGCAAGCTGGGCGTTCAAGCCGATGTCCGGGGTGTAGCAGGCACTTGGAAAGACTTGACCGATAGCGTCAATTTCATGGCTGGCAGCTTAACTTCACAAGTTCGTAATATCGCCGCCGTGACGACGGCAGTAGCTAACGGCGACTTATCCAAGAAAATCACCGTCGATGTTAAAGGGGAGATTCTGGAACTAAAAGACACCGTCAACACGATGGTGGATCAGCTCAACTCCTTTGCCTCAGAAGTGACGCGCGTGGCGCGTGAAGTGGGAACCGAAGGCAAGTTAGGCGTCCAGGCAGAAGTTAAGGGAGTTGCAGGCACCTGGAAGGATCTTACGGATTCCGTTAACTTCATGGCTGGCAGTCTCACAGCCCAAGTGCGGAATATTGCGGAAGTGACGACAGCGGTAGCTAACGGCGATTTGTCGAAGAAAATTACCGTTGATGTTAAAGGGGAAATCTTAGAGCTGAAGAACACGATCAACACAATGGTGGATCAGCTCAATTCCTTTGCTTCGGAAGTAACACGGGTGGCGCGTGAAGTTGGTAATGATGGCAAATTAGGCGTGCAAGCGTATGTGCGCGGAGTTGCAGGGACTTGGAAAGATTTGACCGATAACGTCAACTCCATGGCAGGCAACCTGACGGCACAGGTGCGTAACATTGCCGAAGTTACCAAGGCGGTGGCTAACGGCGACTTATCCAAGAAAATCACAGTTGATGTCAAAGGCGAGATCTTAGATCTGAAGGATACCATCAACGTGATGGTGGATCAGCTGAGTTCCTTTGCCTCAGAAGTAACACGGGTGGCGCGTGAAGTTGGTACAGAAGGCAAGTTGGGCGGTCAGGCACAAGTTAAAGGTGTGGCAGGGACTTGGAAGGATTTGACCGACAACGTTAACTCGATGGCGGGTAACCTGACAGCGCAGGTGCGAGGCATTGCCAAAATTGTGACGGCGGTGGCTAATGGGGACTTGAAGCGCAAATTAATGCTAGAGGCTAAGGGAGAAATTGAAACTCTGGCAGATACGATCAACGAGATGATCGATACCCTGGCAACCTTTGCGGATCAGGTGACTACAGTTGCTCGTGAAGTCGGAATTGAAGGTAAGTTGGGCGGACAAGCTAAAGTGCCGGGTGCAGCAGGAACCTGGAGAGATTTGACGGACAACGTGAACGAGCTGGCAGCGAATCTGACTACACAGGTACGCGCGATCGCCGAAGTAGCGATCGCAGTTACTAAAGGGGATCTGACACGATCCATTTCAGTCCAAGCAGAAGGCGAGGTTGCAGTCCTCAAAGACAACATCAACCAGATGATCGCCAACCTGCGGGAAACTACTCAGAAAAACACAGAACAAGACTGGTTGAAAACCAACCTAGCTAAGTTTACTCGTATGCTCCAGGGGCAGCGAGACTTAGAAACTGTCTCCAGGTTGATTCTGCGCGAGCTAGCACCCCTAGTTTCTGCACAACAGGGCGTTTTCTACTTGATGGAAGCAGGGGATCATCAGGCATATCTGAAGCTTCTCAGCACCTACGCCTACCGCGAGCGCAAGCACTTGGCGAACCGTTTCCAATTAGGTGAAGGCTTAGTGGGACAATGTGCCCTGGAAAAGGAACGCATTCTGCTAACTGAGGTGCCAGACGACTATATCAAGATCGGCTCTGGTCTTGGGGAAGCGACACCGCTCAATGCCGTTGTGTTACCTGTACTATTTGAGGGACAAGTAACGGCAGTAATTGAATTAGCTTCTTTCCGCCGCTTTAGCGATATTCATTTAACATTCTTCGATCAACTTACTGAAAGTATTGCGATCGTATTAAACACGATTGCCGCCAGTATGCGGACTGAAGAATTGCTCAAACAGTCGCAATCCCTAGCAGAGGAACTGCAAACGCAACAAAAAGAACTAACAGAAACTAACCAGCGATTAGAACAACAGGCAAAATCGCTCAAGGCATCTGAAGAACTTTTAAAGAACCAGCAAGAACAATTGCAACAGACGAACGAAGAGCTAGAAGAAAGGTCGGAGTTGTTGGCTCTGCAAAATAAGGAAGTCGAGCGTAAAAACCGGGAGATTGAACAGGCAAGGCAGTCTTTGGAAAAGCAGGCCGACCAGCTGGCGCTGACTTCCAAGTACAAATCCGAGTTTCTTGCCAATATGTCCCACGAGTTGCGTACGCCGCTTAACAGCCTGTTAATCCTGGCTCGGCTGCTGTCAGACAACCCGGATGGTAACTTGACACCAAAGCAAATTGAATATACCCGCACAATTTATTCAGCGGGTACCGATCTTCTGGGACTGATCAATGACATCCTCGATCTCGCCAAGATCGAATCTGGAACCATGTCTGTGGAAATTGACCAGATGCTGTTCACGGACATTCGCAGCCACATGGAACGAACCTTCAGCCAAGTCGCCCAAGACAAAGGGCTGAACTTTACGGTCGAATTTGACCCTGGACTACCCCGCGCTATCTATACTGACTCGAAACGCTTACAACAAGTCCTGAAGAATTTACTTTCCAACGCGTTTAAATTTACAGAACGCGGTCAGGTAATGTTGCGGGTAGCCGTGGTGGCGCAGGGATGGAGCGCGAAGACGTTGGATCGCACCGATACTGTCATAGCTTTTGCCGTTAGCGATACAGGCATCGGTATTGCCCCCGATAAGCAGAAAATCATTTTTGAGGCGTTTCAGCAGGCCGATGGTACCACAAGCCGCAAATATGGCGGCACGGGTTTAGGCTTGTCAATTAGTCGAGAAATTGCCCGACTCCTGGGCGGGGAGATTTCTCTTGTCAGTAGCCCAGATCAGGGAAGCACATTCACACTCTACCTGCCGCAGACTTATTTGGAGAATAGGAAGATAGAGAGAGTAATAACGCAACAAAGTGATTCTTCCTTCGCCCCCCCACCCTTGGAAACAAAAAGCTCATCCTTGTCTTCCCCCTTCTCTGTGAGAGAGACGCAGGGTGAAGCAAACCCCGTGAACCCCTCTTCTTTCACCCCTTTACCCGGTGGCCCTCCCGCGCCCTCGCTGCTAGCCGACGATCGCGACAACATCCAGCCAGGCGATCGCGTCCTCTTGATTGTGGAAGATGACATTAACTTTGCTCGTATTCTTTTAGATATGGCGCGAGAAGAGGGCTTCAAGGCTATTGTCGCCTTGCGAAGCGATACAGGTCTGGCAATGGCGCGGGAATTTAAGCCGGATGCCATCACGCTGGACATTCGATTGCCGGAGATGGATGGCTGGACGGTTCTCGACCGCTTAAAGCATGATCCGACCACACGTCATATTCCTGTCCATATCCTCTCAGTTGAAGAAGGCTCTCAGCGGGGTTTACAACTAGGAGCGATAGCTTATCTGCAAAAGCCTGTAAGTCGCGAAGCTTTAATGGACGCTCTAGCAAACATGAAGGCTTTTGTTGAGCGCCAGGTGAAGAACTTGCTGGTAGTGGAAGATGACGAGACTCAACGCCTGAGCATCGTAGATCTGATCGGCAACAGCGATGTGCAAACAACTGCCGTCAGCACGGGGGCAGCAGCACTAGCGGCACTCAAGGCTGGACACTTTGATTGCCTCGTACTCGATTTAGGGCTACCAGATATGAGTGGTTTTGAGCTAATTGAGCAGATTAAGCAGCAAAGCGACCTCAAGGCGTTGCCAATAGTTGTCTATACAGGCAAGGAGTTAAGCAAGCAAGAAGAAACTGAACTGAAGCGTATAGCTGAGACGATCATTATCAAAGATGTGCGATCGCCAGAGCGTCTCTTGGACGAAACTGCCTTATTCTTGCACCGGGTGCAAGCGAATTTGCCTCAACCCAAGCAACAGATGCTAGAGGCGCTGCATCAGACCGATCCTATTCTTGCTGGTAAGAAAGTCCTAATTGTAGACGATGATGTGCGTAACATCTTTGCCCTTACCAGCCTGCTAGAACGTCATCAGATGCAGGTCTTGTATGCCGAGAATGGTAGAGATGGCATCGCTGTGTTACAAAACACCTCCAGCATCGATATCGTCCTGATGGATGTGATGATGCCGGAAATGGATGGATACGAGACGATGGAGGCTATCCGCTCTTTGAGCGAATTTACATCGTTGCCGATAATTGCCCTCACAGCTAAAGCTATGAAAGGCGATCGGGAAAAGTGTATCGAGGCAGGAGCATCGGACTATATTACTAAACCTGTAGATACCGAGCAGTTGCTCTCCCTCCTGCGTGTTTGGCTATATCGATAAAGTGATTAGCAATTAGCTTTTAGCTTTTAGCAATTAGCGAACTTGAGAGCAAGCTAGATTAAAGTGATTAGACCTCTTGCAAAAGTCTATTTTATCCTCTGCGCCCTTTGCGAAAACCTCTGCTTCCTTTGCGTTAAAAAAATAGAACTCTGATTTTGGCAAGAAGTCTATTCTACCATTTCAATTTTTAATGGCTATACATCGGTTCTGGAGACAAAGAAGCAAAGGAGTAGGGGGCAGAGGCAATATGTGTATCTCTGTAAAAAATCAATGGTATTACTTTCGCTACAAAAGATACAGCCCAGTTTTCTAAAAGCTAATTGCTAAAAGCTAATTGCTAATTGCTAAAAGCTATGAACAAAAATGAACTTGAAGCCATTGAAATTGAGTTGCTGCTGGATGGCTTGTTTCGTTACTACGGATTTGATTTCAGAAATTATGCCCCAGCCTCACTTAAGCGTAGAATCTGGAACATTATCCGGGCAGAGCAGCTAACGACTGTATCTGGACTTCAGGAAAAGATATTGCACGATCATGCCTGTTTAGAAAGATTTCTGCTCGGTCTTTCGGTCAACGTAACTGCCATGTTCCGCGATCCTACTTTTTATCTGGCATTCCGAACTAAAGTAGTTCCGCTATTACGAACTTATCCCTTTATTCGGATTTGGCATGCAGGATGTTCGAGCGGCGAGGAAGTTTACTCTATGGCAATTTTGCTGCAAGAAGAAAATCTTTACCAACGCTGTCGCATTTATGCCACTGATATGAACGAGATGGTGCTGAGGAAAGCCAAGGCGGGAATTTTCCCACTGAGGTTAATGCAGGAATATACTCAAAACTATCTGCAAGCAGGTGGCAAAAAGTCCTTTTCAGAGTATTATACTGCCGCCTATGACAACGCTATTTTTAGCTCCTCTCTTAAGGAGAATATAATTTTCGCCCAACATAACTTAGCAACTGATGGATCTTTCAATGAATTTAATGTTATTTTGTGCCGAAACGTCCTAATATATTTCAATCCAGTGCTTCAGGAGCGAGTTCACAATTTGTTGTATGAGAGCCTCTGTATGTTTGGAATTCTCGGCTTAGGGCACCAGGAGTCTCTCAAGCTCACATCATACGAAAAATGCTATGAAGATCTGGAAAGCAGTGAGAAGCTGTATAGAAGAAGTGAGTAAGTAAGAAATTAAAAATACAAAAACTTTTCAATAATTACTTTTTAAAGTTAGCGCCAAAAACAAAAATGTCTCAAGCCACCTCAGCAATAATTTCAGTGTCGGCGCAACAACTCGCCCCAGACCTCCATTGTGGATGCCTTTTCGGTAGTAGGGTTAAACTTGTACTAGTAGGTGATTAGCATCTTGTTATTATATGGCATATAGCAATGCAAAAAAAGGAAATGAAAGCTATCACCTTCAGGCTTCCCGAACAAGAATTAGAAATCCTCCAAGCTTCGCCGTGAACAAGAAGGTAGAAACCAAACTGATGTCCTCAGGGAATACATTCGCACTCTTAAGAAGAAGGTTAAACGTGATAGCAAAGACTAATTGGCAGCCTCCGTACCGTTCGGACTTCGGCGTGAGCGCTCAGTCGAACGCTGATGCTCACGGAAGCCTCCGGCTGCCCCTCAAGACCCCCTACGACGAAGCCTATCGGCTATGGTCGCAGTACCCCGGAGGTTTCTGATGGCGTTTAGTATGATTGTTGTTGGTACATCACTGGGTGGATTATCCGCTCTGGAAGTGCTGCTGGGAGGTCTGCCCAAGAACTTCGCGGCATCTGTAGCCGTTGTACAACATCGTCACAAAAGCTCTAGCGATAGGCTCAGTGCAATTTTGCAGCAGTATTGTAGTTTGCCGCTAGGGGAAGCGGAAGATAAAGAAGTAATTATGCCCGGTCGAGTTTACTTGGCTCCTAGTGATTATCACTTGCTAGTGGAATCAGTAGGGCACAATACAGGTCAGACCTACTTTGCCCTCTCAACCGATGCACCAGTGTGCTACTCGCGGCCATCTATTGATGTGCTATTTGAATCGGCGGCTGATGCTTACGCCGAAAGAGTGATCGGCGTGATTTTAACAGGAGCTAACCATGATGGTGCCGAAGGTCTGGTAAAAATCAAGATGCGAGGGGGAGTAGCTGTTGTCGAGGAGCCGGCTACAGCCTTTTGCCGCACTATGCCAGAAGCAGCCATAGCAGCATTGAAGAGAATATCCCCCCTTGAACTGGCTGGAGAAAAAAAGGGGAAAGCATCGTCTGTAGCTTCAGACTCAATTCTGCCACTCTCCGACATTGCCCCCTTATTGGTTAACCTGTTAACTGTTAGCTGTTAGTTTGATTTATATGTAGGAATCAAGACCTTCTGCACAGCGCAGGCTTTTGCAAGCAACTAGCCACATAAGCTAAAAGCTCATCGCTAATTGCTAAAAGCTAATAGCTATTTCGAGGTGAAAATATGCAGCCCGAACCAAAAGTAAACATTCTCCTGGTTGACGACCATTCAGAAAATTTGCTGGCACTGGAAGCTATCTTGGATAACTTGGGTCAGAACCTGGTGAAAGCTCATTCGGGTGAGGAAGCCTTGAGATGTCTACTTAATCAGGATTTTGCGGTAATCCTGCTTGATGTCCAAATGCCAGGAATGGATGGATTTGAGGCCGCTACGCTGATCCGAAGTCGAGAGCGATCGCGCGATACCCCGATCATTTTTCTCACAGCATTCAGCAGCAGCGATCGCCTTGTCTGGAGAGGTTACTCGCTTGGTGCAGTAGACTACCTACTCAAGCCCATCGATCCCCAAATATTAACCTCCAAAGTAGCAGTGTTTGTAGAGCTGTTCAAAAAGACAGCCCAGATCAAACAACAGGCAACACAACTCGCCGCCGTCAACGCCGAACTCAAAACCAGCGAAGAGCGGTTTCGCTCTTTAAGTGCTTGCTCACCTGTCGGCATTTTCCTGTCAGATATTACAGGTCGTTGTACGTACACTAATCCTCGTTGCCAAGCTATTTGTGGCTTTACGCTAGAGGAAAGTTTAGAGGCAGGCTGGTTGCAGTCAGTTCATCCAGAAGATCGCCAGCAGGTACTTGCAAATTGGTCTGCATACACCCGTGAAGGCAAAGAATACTCTGACGAGTTTCGTTTCCTATCCCCAGAGGGAATTGTTCGTTGGACTCACTTCCGCTCATCCCCAATGCTCTCCGATCGCGGCGAACTAGTCGGTTATGTGGGCACAGTAGAAGACATCACGGAGCGCAAGCAGGGTGAGGAAGCACGCGCTGAGTTTATCCGTGAGCAGTCAGCACGACAGCAAGCTGAGGCAGCGAATCGGATGAAGGATGAGTTTCTAGCTACCCTCTCCCACGAACTGCGTACACCTCTTAACTCAATGCTGGGGTGGGCGCGGCTGCTTCGGACTCGGAAGTTTGATGAAAATACTACCGCTCGTGCCCTGGAAACGATTGAGCGCAATGCCAAGTTGCAGGCACAACTGATCGAGGATATCTTGGATGTCACGCGCATTATCCAAGGCAAGGTGCGTTTAAATTTTCGCTCTGTCAACCTTGTAAATGTAATTGAAACAGCTATAGATGGGTTGCGTCCAGCAGCTGAGGCAAAAGCCATTAATTTAGAATTGTCTCTTGCTAATTTGGAAGGTGGGGATTCTGATAATAGTCCAGAATCTTCCGCACCTAGCAAGCTAACCAATATTCTCAAATCCAAAATTCCCAATCCCAAATTCTCGGTTTCAGGTGATTCAGATCGCTTGCAGCAAGTTGTCTGGAATTTACTATCCAATGCCATTAAGTTCACACCTGAAGGCGGAAAGGTTGAGGTGCAGCTAGAATCTGCTAGCTCCTACGTTCAAATTAAGGTGAGGGATACGGGTATTGGTATCACTCCACAATTTCTACCTTATATTTTTGATCGCTTCCGTCAAGCTGATAGCACCACAACAAGGTCACAGGGTGGGCTAGGACTCGGCTTGGCAATTGTGCGTAACTTGGTGGAACTGCACTGTGGAAACATCTATGCCGACAGCAAAGGAGCGGGGCAGGGGGCGACGTTTACAGTGAAACTGCCCTTAGCAGGATGCCAGATCAGCGATGCCGAGAAAGCACACCCAATGGAGAGTGATGTGGTGGCGATCGCCAATCTTCCCTCTCTGAAGAGATTGCAGGTACTTGTGGTTGATGACGATACTGACACGCGAGATTTTATGACCACAGTGCTAGAACAATACGAGGCTCAGGTGACTGCTGTGGCATCTGTCAGCGAGGCAATGGAGGCACTTGAACAATTAAGGCCAGATGTACTCGTCAGTGACATTGGGATGCCGGGAGAAGACGGCTACGGGCTGATCAGCAAAGTAAGAGCCTTAGAAGAAGAGCGAGGCGGAAGGATGCCAGCGCTTGCTCTGACGGCATACGCGAGGGTCGAAGAGCGGACGCATGCGCTCAAAGCGGGCTTTCAGATGCATATGACTAAACCAATTGAGCCAGCGGAGTTGATTGCAGTGGTTGCCCAACTTGCCCAACAAAATGCCACAAAAGTTAAGTAAAGGTGATATAGCAATTCTATTTGATTTGTGAAAAATACTTTTCTAAGGAACCACAAAGACGCAAAGACACGAAGGAAAAAGCTATCTATAAAGTTCACCAATGATTTAGGATTGCTATAGTTAAGGATTAATGCTTGCTCAATCAGATTCTTAATTTAGCTTTTAGGACTTATCCGAGAAGTGGTTTTAAGATATTTTTAACCACAGATAAACACAGATACTAGTACGCATTAGGCTACTGAAACTGATGCCAGAAAGATAGGCTGTTAGTAGTTAGCAATTAATCGCTACTAACCACTAATTACTAACTACTAACAACCTTAACTAGAATCCTTATTACTGAATTAGAATTCTAAGCATCGTCTAGTGCTGCGATACCAGGGAGTTCCTTACCTTCTAGTAACTCCAGAGAAGCGCCGCCGCCGGTGGAAATGTGGCTCATTTGGTCTGCGAGACCGACTTTTTCCACTGCTGCCACAGAGTCGCCGCCACCAATGATAGTGGTAGTCCCTTGCTTGCTGAGATCGGCGAGGGTATGAGCGATCGCTTCTGTTCCCACAGCAAACTTATCGAACTCAAACACGCCCATTGGGCCATTCCAAATCACACTTTTGCAATCTGCTAGCGCTTCTTGGAATGTCTTCACAGAATCAGGACCAATATCTAAACCCATCCAACCATCGGGGATATTCTCAATGCTGACCGTTTGAGCATTGGCATCAGCGGCGAAATTATCCGCAACCACAACATCCGTCGGCAAAAGCAAAGCAACGCCCCGCTCTTTTGCCTTGGCTTCCAAAGACTTCGCTAGTTCCAGCTTGTCTTCTTCCACCAGCGATTTACCGACGTTGAGACCACGAGCTTTATAAAACGTAAAAATCATCCCTCCGCCCAGCAGCAGCTTATCGCACTTATCCAGAAGCGTTTCAATCACGCCAATCTTACTGGAAACTTTGGAACCCCCAATAATTGCCGCCAAAGGACGTTGAGGATTTTCAATCGCGTTTTGCAGGTACTGTAGCTCTTTCTCAATCAGGTATCCCGCTACAGAAGGTTTGAGATAGTGGGTGACACCCTCAGTGGAAGCATGGGCGCGGTGAGCAGTGCCAAAAGCGTCATTCACATATAAATCGGCATTGGCAGCCAGTTGTTTGGCGAACTCAGGGTCGTTTTTCTCCTCTTCCGGGTGGAAGCGGACATTTTCTAGCAACAGCACATCGCCGTTTTGCATCGCCCCCACCTTGGCGGCGACTTCTTCACCGATGCAGTCATCACACTTAACGACTTCTTTGCCCACTAATTCAGAAAGGCGCTTGGCAACAGGGGTAAGGCGGTATTTGTCATCAACACCCTTAGGACGCCCAAAGTGGCTGCTGAGAATGACTTTGGCTCCCTTACCAGCCAAGTCCTGAATTGTCGGCATAGCTGCCCGAATCCGTGTATCGTCTGTAATGTTACCGGCGTCATCCAGAGGCACATTGAAGTCTGCCCGCACCAGTACCCGTTTGCCGGATAAATCGGACGACGATAAATTTGCTACAGTTTTCTTTGACACTACGTAAATCTCCTAATTGCTTCTTTTTTCTACTGTTCACGCTGCTAACAGCGTGCGACTGGTCGTTCGTGACGATCGTCCTCAAAAGCTAGATAGACGGAACTGGCACCCAAAAGGTGTTTCTAGCTGTATGCCGTCCACATTTTACCGGAGTCAGGGATCTGAAGGTGCGTGCGATGTTTAAGACCATTCTGTTTCCTGTTGATCAAAGTCGAGAGACCCGCGAAGCAGCTGATGTAGTTGTTAATATTGTCCAAAAGTATGGCAGTAGCTTAATCCTACTATCGGTGTTAGAAGTACCGACCCCAGAGGAGGAGCTGCCAGAACCAACTACAATGGCCTCAGCAGAGGCGATCGCGGAACTACTCAAAACCGCTCAAGGTTTGTTTGCGGAGCGAGGCATTCAGGCGCAAGCTCTGGAGCGCGAAGGCAAGCCGGCTTTTACAATTTGTGATGTTGCTGACGAAATTGATGCCGATCTAATTGTCATGGGCTGCCGGGGACTGGGTTTGACTGAGGAAGGGGCATCTGAGAGTGTTACCAATCGGGTGATTAATCTCTCTCCCTGCCCAGTTTTGGTTGTCCCCTAGAAGCAATTAGCGATTAGCAATTAGCTTTTAGCAATTAGCTGATGACTAATTGCTAATCCATTTTTTGTTAAGGATGAAGCATTGAAAGACTTCAGACAACTGAAAGTATGGGAGAATTGCGATGGGTTCAGCGACTGAACTAGAGTATCATTAGGCAGACTATGAAGTTTTGGCAAGTGCTTTGATTGAAGTGAAGCGAATGTTAAACTCTTTGATCCAAAAGCTTCGGTAGCTAATTTCTAATTGCTAACCGCTAATTGCTAATCGCTAATTGCTAAAAATGACTATTTCCCCCATCCAGTGGTATCCAGGTCACATCGCTAAGGCTGAAAAAGCATTAAAGGAACAGCTCAAGCGTGTAGATGTAGTGCTGGAGGTGCGAGACGCACGGATTCCTTTGTCAACGCACCATCCCCAATTGTCAGAGTGGACTGGTGGTAAGACGAAAGTGTTGGTGCTCAACCGCGTGGATATGATTCTTCCGCAAGTGCGATCGCTATGGACGAAGTGGTTTCAAGGGCAGGGGGAAACTCCTTATTTCACAAATGCCCAGGATGGCACCGGCGTAACAGCAATGGGAAAAGCTGCCCAGGATGCAGAGGTGCAGATTAACCGGAGAAGGCGCGATCGCGGGATGCTACCCCGCCCAGTCCGTGCTGTAGTAATTGGATTTCCTAATGTCGGTAAATCAGCCCTCATCAATCGGCTGTTGAAGAGACGAGTGGTGGATAGTGCGCGTCGCGCTGGTGTCACGCGGCAATTGAGGTGGATACGGATTTCTGACGAGATTGAGTTACTCGATGCCCCTGGTATCATCCCTTGGAGATTAGATAATCAAGCGGCTGCTCTCAAATTAGCTATCTGTGACGATATTGGTGAAGCATCTTATGACAATCAGCGGGTGGCAGCTGTTTTAGTAGATTTGCTAAAACATCTGGACGCTACAGCTACTGGCTTTTTACCACCGTCTCCTTTACAGTCCCGCTACGATTTAGACCCCACAGCACTCACTGGGGAGGACTACCTGCAAGCGTTGGCTTCTGGGCGTCATAAAGGGGATGTGGAACGCACGGCGCGGCATCTGTTGAATGATTTTCGCACGGGGTTACTGGGGGCGATTCCTCTGGAGTTACCGCCAACTCTATCTGTGCCACCTGATACGATCAGGACTTAGATAGCTATCCGAAAAGTCGTCTTGACGTTCCGCCGGAACGGCAAGACAAAGCATCGCGCGGGTTGTTCAAAAAGGGGATATCAAACCAGGTTTTTTTTGGATGATATGCACAATCTTGGCAATAGACAAGGTAGCGAGAACCTTACTATTTTTATTCCAAACTATACGCTCTAGTCTCAAAGACTATCCTAGAAGTAAGCCGCCACATTATCTAAGTCTCCGCCATGAAACCCACGCGTTTCTTGCTGCTGCCTTTGCTACTAACGATTGCAGCTGCCTGTAACTCTACTCAGGCATCACTTAACACCCAAACGCCCCAACTCGCGGGCAGTTCCGCACAGCGGAACAACGTGGTGCCAACTGAGCCGCTGTCATCCAAACTCTACCGCATCACCCTTAGCAATTTACCTAAACCCTACGCCAGCAACAGCGCCTCTAAACCCCCCGACGTGGTGCCAATTCCCCAAAACCCTACCCTGCGGGTGCCTGCTGGCTTTGTCGTCAACGTCTTTGCCGAGAATTTAGACGCACCCCGTTGGCTAGCTCTTACCCCCAGTGGCGACGTCTTGGTAACTGAAACACGCCAAAACCGCATTCGCCTGCTACGCGACAGCAATGGCGATGGCGTCGCCGATGTCCGCAAAACCTTTGCTGGAAGAGAAAATGGGCTATATATTCCCTTTGGCATGACCTTTGCCGGGGACTCTTTCTTTGTTGGCAACACCGATGCTGTCTTGCGTTTTCCCTACACAAAAGGTCAGCAGCAAATCACGGGGACTGGCAACAAAATCGCCAACCTTACTCCCGGTGGATATAACCAACACTGGACGCGCAACGTAGTTGCTTCACCGAATGGTAAAAAACTCTACGTATCAATTGGCTCACGTTCCAATGCCGATGAAGAACAGCTGCCTCGTGCCTCCGTGCAAGTAATGAACCTCGACGGCTCCAACCAGCAGACCTTTGCCTACGGGCTACGCAACCCAATCGGTCTCGACTTTCACCCCACCACAAGTGAACTCTACGCCACAGTCAATGAACGCGACGGGTTAGGCGACGATCTAGTACCAGACTATCTGACGCGGGTGCAACAGGGGGCATTTTACGGCTGGCCCTACGCCTATCTGGCACCAAATAACCTCGACCCACGTCACCTGAAGAATGGAGAGAGCAAACGCCCCGACTTGGCAGCTCGTACACAGACGCCAGACGTCCTCTTTCAGGCTCACTCTGCGGCTCTGGGACTTCAATTTTATGATGGCAAGACTTTTCCGCAAAAATATCGTCAGGGTGCGTTTGTCGCCTTTCGCGGCTCTTGGAACCGCAACAGCGGCACCGGCTACAAAATTGTCTTTGTCCCTTTCGACGCCAAGGGACGAGCCAAGGGGCATTATGAAGACTTTCTAACTGGTTTTCTGGTTGACCCAGCAGGACCAACTACGTGGGGACGCCCGGTGGGTTTGCTAGTTTTGCCCGACGGCAGTTTGTTATTTACCGAAGAAGCAAATAACCGCATTTATCGTATCCAGTATCGCGGCTCATCTGAAGGATAATAAGTGAAGGCTGAGAAATTTAAAAAGTCATATATCAGAAGGCAGAGAATATGGTAAAAAGTCATAAAACTGAAGGGAGAAATTGTACTTCAGACTTCATACTTCAAAGTAGCCTAGCCTACAGCAACGGCTACACCGTATGGAAAGCCTTAGGGAATAAATTCTTTGGGGTGCGATGGAAATTAATTGGTGATATCCAGAAAATTTCTCTGCCTCACCGCATCCCTACGTTCCCACGTCCGTCACAGCTAACTACTTTTGACCACACCCAAATTTTTGTTATTGCCGCCCTGTTAGCTCCTCTGTGCTTAGCAACGTCAGCACGAGCGGCAAACCCCCAACACGTTCAACGGTTGCTGGACTTGAAGGTGTGTCCGGGTTGTGACCTGGAGGGTGCCCAGCTAAAGGGTGTTAATTTGAGGGATGCTAACCTTACCGATGCTCAGCTAAAGGGGGCCAACCTCACGGGTACTGACCTCACTGGTGCCACCCTAGAGCGTGCCCAGATGGCTGGTGTCCAAATGAGTGGTGCCATCCTGGAGAAGGCTAATTTGAGAGAGGTAAAATTGGCAGCAGATGACAAGGTGGTTGCCGATTTAAAGAATGCCAATCTTACAGGGGCTGATTTGCAAGCAGCTAACCTAACAGGTGCCCAGATGGATTCTGCCAAGCTGGATAGTGCTAATTTGGTGGAGACCAACTTGAACCAGGCAAATCTACCGCAGGCAAGTCTACAGCAAGCTAACCTGAGGCAGGCGAAACTAAGTAACGTCAAACTCAGCGGTGCCAACCTGACAGGTGCCAAGCTTAATAATGCTGACTTGGATACAGCTAGCCTGGATGGTGCCAACCTGAGCAATGCTGAATTGAATCAAGCTAATCTAGCCTCTGCCAATCTAAATTCAGCCATTCTAAGTCAGGCAAAGCTCCAGGGTGTGCTTTTGGCGGGTGCGAACCTAGAAAAGGCTAACTTGAGTGGTGCTGATCTGAGCAATGCCAGTTTGAAAGGGGCTGCTCTCAACAGTGCCAATCTGAGTGCAGCTAATCTCAGCAGCGCGAACATGGCTAATGCCAAACTAGCGATCGCAAATCTCACCGATGCTGACCTAACAGGTGCCAGTCTCAATCTTGCTAACTTAGAAAACGCGAATCTAGAACGTGCTGGTCTTTGTGGTGTGGATTTGCGTCAGGCACAGCTGCCATCTGCTAACTTGAGCAGTGCCACCCTGATTGGGGCTACCCTAATTGGCGGCAATTTAGGAGGCGCAAAATTGCTCAATGCCAATTTGACTTACACCAACCTTAGCACCGCAGACTTGAGGCGTGCCAACCTGGGGGGTGCTAATCTCAGTTTTGCGAATCTGAATCAGGCAGATTTGGGTGAGGCCAATATGGCTGGTGCCAACATGAGTGGTGCCAAACTGGAGAATGCCAAGATCAACAACGCCATTGGACTCAACACCTCTTCCCCAGCTCAAAAAGCTGCACCTTGAAAATCCTTAGCTACGGTATCCATAACAAATAGACCTATTGGTGCTAAGCGTGAGATAGCAGCCAAATGTGGTACTATCCCATTTGCCTGTTGCGTAAACAAATAACTCAGGCAATCTGTGCTATTTATACGCAAAGGCTGTTATTCCCTGCTCTCCTCTGGTGTTTTCTCGATGCAACTGCGTTCTTCCCTGCGCCGGACAAAGATTGTCGCCACGATTGGCCCAGCGACTAGTAGCCCAGACACGCTACGTGCTTTGATTGAAGCCGGTGCTACTACCCTGCGCCTTAACTTCTCCCACGGCACTCATGAAGACCATCAGCGCAGTATTCGCCTGATTCGGCAGCTGGCTTTTGAACTCAATCAGCCCGTGGGTATTTTACAGGACTTACAAGGCCCAAAAATTCGTCTGGGGCAATTTGAAACTGGGTCTGTAGTGGTCAAAAAAGGCGATCGCTTCACCTTAACTAGCCGCCCCATCCCAGGCACCCAGGAAATTAGCTTTGTTACCTACGAATACCTCGCAGATGAAGTCCCTGAAGGAGCCACAATTCTCCTGGATGATGGCAAAGTCGAAATGCAGGTAGAGAAGGTAGACCACACATCCGGGGAATTGCACTGTCGCGTTGTTGTCGGCGGGCCGCTTTCTAATAGCAAAGGCGTTAATTTCCCAGGAGTTTACTTGTCAGTTAAAGCAATGACTGACAAAGACAGGCGGGATTTGATGTTTGGTCTGGATCAAGGTGTTGACTGGGTAGCACTGAGCTTTGTCCGCAACCCCCAAGACGTTCTGGAAATTAAGGATTTAATTTCCAGTGCTGGTAAGCAAGTGCCAGTAATTGCCAAAATTGAAAAGCACGAAGCTATTGAGCAAATGGAGGCAATTCTCTCCCTATGTGATGGCGTTATGGTTGCTCGAGGTGACTTGGGTGTGGAACTGCCAGCAGAGGACGTCCCCATTCTGCAAAAGCGGCTAATTTCTACGGCAAACCGCCTGGGTATTCCCATCATCACCGCCACCCAGATGTTGGACAGTATGGTTAGCAATCCCAGACCAACCCGTGCCGAAATTTCCGATGTCGCCAATGCTATTCTCGACGGCACCGATGCCGTAATGCTCTCCAATGAAACAGCAGTAGGTAAATACCCCATTGAAGCTGTGGAGACAATGGCACGAATCGCTGTGCGGATGGAGCGAGAAAAGACAGTTCGCCGTCTAGAAAACACCACCCAGTCTATCCCTAATGCCATCAGTCAGGCAGTTGGCCAGATTGCTGAGCAGCTAAATGCCGCAGCAATTATGCCCTTGACTAAAACAGGGTCCACAGCGCGGAATGTCTCCAAGTTCCGGCCGCAAACGCCGATTTTGGCTGTAACGCCTCATGTGGATGTGGCGCGGCAGCTACAGCTGGTATGGGGGGTAAAACCTTTGTTAGTGCTGGATTTACCGTCAACAGGTCAGACTTCCCAAGCAGCAATTAATGTGGCTCTGGAGAACGAACTCCTGGTTGAGGGGGATTTGGTGGTGATCACAGCGGGTACACTCCAAGGTGTTTCTGGGTCAACGGACTTGATTAAGGTGGAGGTGGTGACAGCTATACTGGGTAAGGGAATTGGTATCGGTCAGGGAGCGGTGAGCGGTCGAGCGAGAGTCGCTCACAAAGCGCTACAGGTAAGCAATTTTAACCAGGGAGAGATTCTGGTAGCACCTTGTACGAATGCCGACTTTGTGGAGGTAATTCGCAAGGCATCTGGAATTATTACTGAGGATGAGAGCCTGACAAGTCATGCTGCTGTGATTTGTTTGCGGCTGGGAGTGCCAGTGATTTTGGGCGTGAAGAATGCCACTCAGGTGATTCGGGATGGAGCGATTCTGACGCTGGATACCCAACGGGGTCTGGTTTACTCTGGTGCCGTAGGGGCAAATCCCGCCAATGGCGCTGTCATGGTTTAGTTAGAAAGCGCGATCGCATTCTATTTACGTCTGACATTTTCCTGGTTCCACGAGCGTATCCCTCGATACTTATATTTTTGTAACTTTGCGTATAAACTTCTGTAAAGAAAGCTCACTACAGCGTAGTGAAATTCAGCTTTAGTTGATAGAAGGAAACCAACCTTATGGTAGATGACGCAAACAATCAGTTTCTTCACCATGTTGTAATTGTTGGTGGCGGATTTGGTGGACTTTATGCGGCAAAAGCCCTGAAGCGTGCGCCAGTAAAAGTAACGCTAATAGATAAACGAAATTTTCATCTATTTCAGCCACTACTTTACCAAGTAGCTACTGGCACTCTTTCTCCCGCTGATATTTCTTCTCCTCTACGTGCGGTACTAAATCAAAACAAAAATACTAAAGTCCAGATGGGAGCAGTCATTGATATTGATCCCGATCTGAGAAAAGTCATTCTGAGTAATGAAGAACTAACTTATGACACCTTAATTGTTGCCACTGGCGTCAGCCACCATTATTTTGGTAACGATCAATGGGCAGAAACGGCACCGGGCTTGAAAACAGTAGAAGATGCCCTGGAAATGCGGCGACGCATATTTCTGGCTTTTGAGGCAGCAGAAAAAGAACCAGACCCAGAAAAACGCCGTGCCTGGTTGACCTTTGTAGTAGTGGGAGGTGGTCCCACGGGTGTAGAACTAGCGGGTGCCTTATCCGAACTCGCCTACAGCACCTTGAAGAGCGATTTCCGCAACATTGACACAGCGGAAACACAAATTTTATTGCTGGAAGGAATGGACAGATTGCTGCCTCCTTACCCACCAGAGTTATCGGCTAAAGCAGAAACCTCACTAGAACGTTTGGGAGTCACTGTGCGGACTCGAACTTTAGTGACCAATATTGAAAATAATGTTGTCACTCTGCGCGAGGGTGAGCAAGTCGAACAGATTCCCGCCCAAACAATCTTGTGGGCTGCTGGTGTTAAGGCTTCTGCTATGGGAAAAGTTCTAGCAAAACGCACTGGCGCTGAACTCGACCGGACTGGTAGGGTTGTTGTTGAACCTGACCTGAGTGTACCGGGGCATCCTAATATCTTTGTAATTGGTGATTTGGCGAATTTTCCTCATCAAGACGATAAACCCCTGCCTGGGGTAGCGCCGGTAGCGATGCAGCAAGGAAAATATGTTGCTAATCTCATTAAAGTGCGGCTTGCGAATAAAAGCTTGCCAGCCTTCCGCTATTTTGACTACGGTAGTTTAGCGGTAATTGGGCGTAATTCTGCCGTGGTTAATTTTAGACAGTTGCGTTTGACTGGTTTATTGGCTTGGTTGATTTGGGTATTTGTACATATCTACTACCTGATTGAGTTTGACAATAAACTTGTGGTGATGATTCAGTGGGGCTGGAACTATTTCACTCGTAAACGTGGGGCACGTTTAATTACAGGTGAAGATGCACTGCCAAGGCTAGGGATTGAGGAAGCAAGCGATAATCGCAAGGCGATAGAGGTGTAAGTAATAAACAATTAGAGTTTTCTCATAGGATGACCCTGTGCAAATTTTCAGCTGGCAAAGGCAATTTTATAGCAATTAGCAATTAGCTTTTAGCAATTAGGCAGTTAGAGCAGCATCTATGGGTGCATGGAGGCAATGTCGATTGTCACTCTTCGATTATGGCAACTGCTATAATTAAATATTAGACATCTGGCAGACAGTAGATAAACATCTTTTTCATTATCTGTGTTTATCGGTGTCCATCTGTGGTTAAAATTGAAGAAAGTGTGTTATTGCAATAAATATATTTTTTTAAAGCGGGCTGTGTAAGCATGAAGGGCTTTATAGTCATTTTCAAACTATTGTGAGAACAACCTCATCAATGTATTTCGCGCTACCACAACAACGCTATTTTCTAATTGAGCAACTTTTCCAATCAGTAAGGATTGTTCAAGAATATTATTGGTACAAGCGTGCCGCAGTGATTCGTATGGTTTGAAATAGAAAAATAGGCAAATATATGGCTACCAGGAAGCATATGCATAAAGATAAAAAATTATAGTCAGCCAATTGCAATAATAAAGAAAATTGTCAATTTTGGGGATTCTATAGATCTCAGAGGTCTGAGCTAGATTTGATTTGTGCGATCGCGCTACGCGCACGCTACGCGAACGCACAAGCAACATGAGTGTGCAGTATCGTAGTTAAAAGCGATACTTTAGCTACTTTACCCCGCCAGCTACCTAGCCTGAAAACCTCACTGGCAGAGGGTGTATCTCAATTTCTTAGGAATACTGCATGAGTATTTTCACGCTGCAATCGGTCAAAAAAGACTTTGGCATTAAGGAAATCCTGAAAGATGCCAGCTTTAGCCTAGATACCACAGATAAAGTCGGTCTCATCGGCACCAACGGTTCTGGCAAGTCAACATTGTTGAAAATGATTGCAGGTTTAGAGCCTATTGATGACGGTCAACTTTTGTTTAACTCTGGAACCCGGATTGTCTACTTACCCCAACAGCCGGACTTGGATGAGAACCGCACCGTCTTAGAGCAGGTATTTGCAGATAGTGGCGAGCAGATGGCTCTGGTGCGCGAATATGAGGAACTCTCAGACAAGCTGGCTCACGCGCAGGAAGATGATTCCAACCAGCTTATGTCTCGCTTATCTGCTGTCATGCACCGCATGGATGCTACTGGGGGGTGGGAGTTGGAAACCAATGCTAAAATTATCCTCACCAAATTGGGAATTGAAGACTTTAACGCCCGCATCGGCAGTTTATCTGGCGGCTACCGCAAGCGCATCGCCCTAGCCGCCGCCCTGCTATCAGAACCTGATGTGTTACTGATGGATGAGCCAACAAACCATCTGGATGCATTGTCAGTTGAGTGGTTACAGAGTTATTTAAACCGCTTTCGAGGCGCAATTTTACTGATTACACACGATCGCTATTTTCTCGATCGCGTTACTAATCGTATTCTGGAAATAGACCGGGGCGACCTTTACACCTACGCGGGTAACTACTCTTACTATTTGGAGAAAAAAGCCCTATCTGAAGAGTCTGCCGCTAGCACTCAGCGCAAACATCAGGGTGTTTTACGTCGCGAGTTGGAATGGCTCAAGCGAGGTCCCAAAGCCCGTAGTACAAAACAGAAAGCTCGTATTGATCGCGTTCACGCGATGCAAGCAACTCAGTTTAAACAGGCTCAAGGCAAAGTTGATATTTCTACCCCCGGTCGTCGCATTGGCAAGAAAGTTATTGAGCTGGTGAATGTTTCTAAGGCTTATGGCGATCGCACTTTAATCAACAATTTTACCTACGAATTCAGTCCCGAAGACCGCATCGGCATTATTGGCAGCAACGGTGCAGGCAAATCCACCCTCATGGATATGATCACTGGGCGCGTCCAGCCTGATTCCGGCAGCGTCGAGATTGGTTATACAATTCACATTGGTTATTTTGACCAACACTCAGAAGCATTACTGACAGCTTTAAACGAAAATCAGCGGGTAATTGACTACATCAAAGAAGTAGGGGAATTTGTCAAAGTTGCAGACGGGACTCAGATTAGCGCCTCCCAAATGCTAGAGCGTTTTCTGTTTCCCGGTAACCAGCAATATGCGCCAATCCATAAGCTCTCAGGCGGCGAAAAACGGCGCTTGTTTCTGTTGCGTGTGCTGATGAGCGCCCCGAATGTGCTGATTCTCGATGAACCCACGAATGACCTGGATGTGCAGACGCTGGCAGTGCTGGAAGAATATCTAGAAGATTTCACTGGCTGTGTAATTGCAGTCTCTCACGATCGCTACTTCCTCGATCGCACTGTAGATAGCATCTTTGCCTTGGAAGCCGGAGGCAATCTGCGTCAGTATCCTGGTAATTATTCAGTCTACCTAGACTTCAAGCAGGCAGAAGAAGCAGCATCCAACCAAGCTTCTAATTCTAAAGAGAAACAGCGGGAGACTCAGCCCAAAGTTGAGAAGTCCTATAAACCGTCATGGGATAACAATAAGCCGCGCAAAATTTCCTCCAAAGAAAAGCGCGAGTTGGAGACGCTAGAAGCTAATATTGCCCAGATGGAAGCCGAGAAAGCTGAGGCTGAGAAGGCGCTTTATAGTGCTCCTGCTGGAGCCGTTACCCAAGTGCGACAATTATATGAGCAGGTGGAAGCATTGACTAAGGCGATTGAAACTGCGACAGAACGCTGGTTAGAACTGGCTGAGATTGCCTCTTGACAGGACGATCAATCTGGCATTCATGCACGCTCCCCCTGCTGCTCTCACTGCTGATTGCTAAAAGCTAATTGCTAAAAGCTATATTAGTTAGAAACCTCAGCCATTTCAATTACCCGGCCTTCTAAGTCCTTCACCAGAAAATTTAGCGGCTTGTCGCGGCGAATCTTGTGCTTGATGCCCCGCAACTGCACCCGCATCAGCAGCTGTTCCAGACAGTCCTTATCAAAGCAAACGTGCCGTTGGCGCTCTTTCTCCCCATAATTAGCCCCAGAAATTATATGTAGCTGGGCATTCTTTTTGAGTTGATACCACAAACCCTCGGTACTGTTCAGGCCTTTAACAGTAGAGGTTCCCATCGGCGCTGACATATAAAGCGGGTCGATGCCGCTGACACCTAGCGTTTGCTCATAGTTGTAGTAGTAGTGCAGGGGCACTTCCGCTACCGACAAACTTAGCAAGCCTTCATAGAACTGTCGCGCTACCTCTAAATCAGACACCATAACGGTATAGACTTTCGGGGCACTGGTGAGAAACATCCACATGGCGACCGCGTAGGCTGCCAGTAACATCACCATGATGCCCTGTGTGGAAAGCAGGCTGTCTAAAGGCAGGGAAGCCAAAACAGCACCGAGAACAAAGGGCTGAGGCAGCAAAGAAATTGTACTAACTGCTATAACCATGAACTTATCAAGTCTGAAGAACCAAATTGAGAACTGTTGAATCTACAGTAACTTTTGCGCTTAAAATTTCAACTAATGATCTTGAGTAATTCCTTTTTTATCATACAAGTTCACAAACAAGTCAGTAGGCTATAGCTTAGAGAAAAGCTATCTGTCAGATGACCGCTTAATTATTTTTACTGCTAGCTATTAGACGAATGAGCAAAAGTGCCTGTATTACCCCACCCCAACCCACCCCAGCGGTAGGGGGGGGTGCCTGTTTTATTCTTCCGACAGAAACCAAGGAGAGGGAGCCTGGTCTATGCTTCCCCCCTTAATAAGGGGGGACTGAGGGGGGTAAAATTTTGACTTTTGCAAGAACTCTATTCTATAGACTGGCCTATTCCTACTAGCACCACTATTAAATCCCTTCCGCTGGCGGAATAATATAAAAACAGACGTCTTGCAAGTTTCCGCCGTGAAGATAAAACTGTAACGCAAGCAAGACGCCATAAACATAGGGAAATAGCCGCAACTAACTTAGCTGTAGGCTTTTATTTGGGCAACCAACGGGCTGCATCTTTAGCGTGGTAGGTGAGAATCAAGTCCGCACCAGCGCGTTTGAAGCTAGTCAAGGTTTCCATCACCACCCGTTCTTCATCAATCCAGCCGTTGAGGGCAGCAGCCTTAATCATGGCATATTCACCAGAGACGTTATAGGCAGCAACAGGCAAGTTAGTTGCTTGCTTTACTCGCCAGATGATGTCCATATAAGCTAGGGCTGGTTTCACCATCAGCATATCCGCCCCTTCAGCTATGTCTAACTCAATTTCTTTGAGGGCTTCAACGGCGTTGCCGGGGTCCATTTGGTATGTGCGGCGATCGCCAAATTGGGGGCTTGACTCAGCTGCATCCCGGAAAGGCCCATAATAAGCGGAAGCATACTTAGCGGCGTAAGAAAGAATCGGCGTATCCTCAAACCCAGCCTCATCTAGTGCCGCCCGAATCGCCCCTACAAACCCGTCCATCATCCCAGAAGGAGCGATAATATCTGCCCCAGCTTTGGCTTGAGAAACAGCTGTTTTCTTTAGTAATTCTAGTGTGGGGTCATTCAAAACGCGACCCGTCAAATCACCTACTTCCAAATAGCCGCAGTGACCGTGACTGGTATATTCGCACAAGCAGGTATCAGCAATTACAATTAAATCCGGCACAGCTTGTTTAACTGCTGTGGCAGCTTTTTGCACAATACCGCAATCGTGCCACGCGCCAGTCGCGTCTGTATCTTTATCTTCCGGAATGCCAAATAAGATAATGCCAGGGATGCCGAGGTCATAAACCTCTTTGGCGTCTTCTACGATTTTGTCTACCGACAGTTGATAGACTCCCGGCATAGATTTAACTTCTTTAGCAACCCCTTCACCAGGCACAGCAAACAGGGGATAAATTAAATCACTGGTAGTTAAGACAGTTTCGCGCACCATCCGGCGCAGCTGGGGATGAGTACGGAGACGGCGAGGCCGCTGAATGGGAAACATGGTGTTTGTCAGTTTTTAGTTGTTAGTTGTTAGTTGTTCGTAGAGGCGAAGCATTTGGGCGACAATTTATGGGAAAAATTCCAGGATTTCGCATCCATTTGCTTCGCTCCTACAGAAGGCAAGCAGACAGACCCTACTGCCTACTCACTACTGACCACTGACGCCACTCTAGATAATTAAGAGGGCGTCGCCACTGCTTCAGCCACTGGGGAAGTTTCCACTGGGGCTTGAACTGGGTAAACGCTTACCTTTTGGCGTTCTCTACCCTTTCTTTCAAACGTCACAACGCCGTCTACGAGAGCAAACAGGGTATAGTCTTTGCCCAGACCAACATTGTTGCCGGGATGAAACGAACTGCCGCGTTGACGCACCAGAATATTGCCTGCTCTCACAACCTGACCGCCGAAGCGTTTGACGCCTAGACGCTGGGCATTTGAGTCACGTCCGTTGCGAGTACTACCTGTACCTTTCTTGTGAGCCATGATGTCCTCAATTATTTTTACTACTAACTATTCTGCTGTATTCTCAGGAGCTGTCTCGGCATCTGGCTCATCAGCAACCACGCTTTCCACAGTCTCTTGCGCCGCGTCTGGCATGATGGTTTGGGCATCTGGCTCATCAGCAACGGAGATTTCGGGTGCTGCGATCGCAGCTACTGGCTCATCAGATAGCGGCGTTGTCTCAGCTGCTTGCTCAGAGGTAAGTGCAGAACCATTCAGATTGATCGAGTTAATCATCAGGCGAGTAATTTCCTGACGGTGTCCCCGTTTCTTGCGGGTTTTCTTTTTGGGGCGCATCTTATAGACGATGACCTTGCGACCCCGGAAGTGGCGCATCACAGTGCCTTCGATTGTGGCTCCTGTAACAAGCGGTTGACCGATATGCACATCGCCGTTGTTGGCAATTAGTAAAACTTTGTCAATGATGACTGTTGCTTCTGGTTCGACTGGCAGCAGTTCAATATCGTAGAAGCGACCGGGTTCGACTCGCAGTTGTTTGCCGCCGGTTTCAATGATTGCGTAACTCATGAGATTGTCCTTGAAATTGCCGTACAGGTAGCTGGTTGATAAACATGCCCACAGGCTAAAGCCTGGGGCTACACGAACCAAGCCTGCCTTCGCAGGCTATGGAAGTGAAATTGCCAGCTTTTGGAATGTCTTAACCTGATCCGAGCAGGAATAGACAGACAATCTACCAGTTTATGTAGTTACTTTTGTTCATGTCAAGCAGCATCCGCCTGGGGTTCTATATAAACAGCACTAATCCATAGGTCGCGCAGGCGGCCTTTGTACGTGTAGCCGCGCCTTTAGGCGTTAGGCTGCCGGAAGAACTATCATTGATTGCAACTGCTGATAGATGCCGTATTATGCTCTATTGCCTTAATCCTGATTGCGACCAACCCCACAATCCTGATGGCATCAATTTCTGCCAGAATTGCGGGGTTAAAACAGTATCGCTACTGAGAAACCGTTACCGGATTATTAATATTATCGGTTCGGGAGGATTTGGGAGAACTTTACTGGCAGAAGATATTGATAAATTGAATGAACGCTGTGTAGTCAAGCAGCTTGCGCCAAATGTACAGGGAAATTGGGCGTTAAATAAAGCCAAGCAGCTTTTTGAACAAGAAGCAAGGCGGTTGCAACAACTAGGAAACCATCCGCAAATACCTAGTTTATATTCTTATTTTGAGGAAGATGGACGACTATATTTAGTACAAGAGTTAATTGATGGACACAACCTATTAATGGAATTGAAACAACAGGGTGTATTTTCTGAGCGAAAAATTAGAGCTTTATTAGATAATGTTTTAGATATTCTGCAAGTTGTCCATCAGCAGAATGTGATCCATCGGGATATTAAGCCAGAAAATATTATGCGGAGAAACCCCCAACAAGGTTTAAATAAGGGGGGAGATCTTGTATTAATTGATTTTGGGGTGGCGAAGCAAGCGACAGCATCGGTAATGAGTAAACCTGGAACCACTATCGGTTCGTTTGGGTATTCATCAATTGAACAAATGCAGGGGGGTGAAACTTATCCTGCAAGTGATTTATTTAGTTTGGGTGCTACTTGTTTTCATTTGTTAAGTAATATTCACCCCCATGATCTATTTATTAATGAAGGTTATAGCTGGGTGCAAAATTGGCGGCAGCATTTACAGCAGCCGATATCGGCAAATTTAACTTTTGTGTTGGATAAGCTGCTAGAAAAAGATTATCAGAAACGTTTTCAATCTGCGGCTGAGGTAAAAAAAGATTTGCATCCTCAACCGCAAGTGTCACCGCCACCAACAATACCTGCTGTACCGCCGACAATTCCTGTAAAGCCAAAGCCTCAGCAGCGAGTGTCACCGCCACCGACAATACCTGTCGCGCCCAAGCCACCACTACCAAAGCCTAAACCCTGGCTAAAGGTGAGCATCGTGTTACTGTTCGGTTTAGGGTTGTGGCAATTTCTGCCGCAGATGAAAAATGTTATTTCTCGACCTTCTAGCCCAGCTAAGACTATCAACTATGAAAATTTAGCGCTAGCAACTACCCTGAGTGGACATTCCAACTGGGTTCATTCTGTCGCCTTTAGTCCGGATGGGCAAAGTTTAGCTAGTGGTAGTGATGACAAGACGCTCAAAATATGGGATGTCGCCACAGGGAAGGTGAAATCCACCCTAACTGGACATTCCGACCGGGTTTATTCTGTGGCGTTTAGTCCGGATGGACAAAGTTTAGCTAGTGGTAGTGATGACAAGACGCTCAAAATATGGGAGGTCGCCACAGGGAAGGTGAAATCCACCCTAACTGGACATTCCGACCGGGTTAATTCTGTGGCGTTTAGTCTGGATGGGC
>JAHHGU010000021.1 GCA_019359765.1 Aphanothece sp. CMT-3BRIN-NPC111 | reverse complement strand
CAAATACCGTAGGACATACGGAATTTCAAGCTTGTGGAGAAACTGTAAGACTCGTTGGTACTTGTACCAAAAAGCAGGTTTCCGTGAAGCAAGAATCTCCCGTCACAGCGCCAGCTTGACGGGAGATTGTCAACTGCCCTCTTGGATGAAGTGTTTAGAAGCTCCCGTTATGAGATCAGGAAGAGTTCCCGTACCCCCGTACTGGCAATCTCCACCGCTAATGCTGCCAGCAGAAAACCCAACAGTTGAGTAATAATCACTTCGCCTTCTGCACCAATTAAGTGATCAATGCGGGCTGCCTGACGCACAATAAACCAAGTCACGACCATTGCCGCAAAAATACCCACAGCTACGCTTATGTGAGCATTGGGGGATTCTGACATCAACAGCATTACCGCTGTTAGGGTTCCAGGACCCGCTAGTAGTGGCAAAGCTAGTGGTGTAATTGCTATATCGCGCTCTTGATTGACGTTGGGCGTATCCAGATGCCCCTCTAGCATTTTTAAGGCGATTAAGAGTAGGAGCAGTCCCCCCGCTACCCGCAAAGATCCCATACTGATGTCCAAGTATTTGAGAATTACTTGACCTCCAAAGGCAAATACTAGCAGTACCCCTGTCGCTACGATACTAGCCCGATCTACCACGCTGTTTTTTTGCTCTGGTTCCATGCCCTTAGTCAAAATCAAAAAGATCGGTGCATTGCCCAAGGCATCCGCCAGTACAAACACAGCAACAAAGGTTTTGATTAAAACTGAAATATCCAGGAACTTTAGATGCTCTGAGATCTCACTCACATTTAATACCATTTCTGTTTTGCGATCGCGCGATTGTTGTCAGAAAGAGGCGAGAGGGCGAAGTTTGACACTCAGCGCTATAAATAGACGCTAGTTAAGAGACTGTCATTGACCCTACCCTGTGGATCAGCCATAACCATTACAGCTACAGCCTCCTGAATACTCAGAGGGGAAGTGCTTCACCTTAGTTTTCGCGTTGGTGTTACCGATTGTTTAGTTTATCCAAGCTGAGCCAATTTCTAGGTAGAAGTGAAATTCATCAAGCAAACCGGGTTCCTCTGGATATTCGCTGGATAAATCGTACATTGTCGGCAATGTGAACCGAGGGAAAAGAGGCGGCAGGCAAGTTGGGGCAGCCACACTAAATCTCCAGGACGCATTCAGTCCCATCCTACAAGGTGGTGTGTGAACCCAGAAAAGGCTTGAGTTTTGTTACTGACCAAACTCAAGCCGTGCCTGTTCAACCAACTCAGCTGTCACAACTTCTTGACCAGCGCCACGAGCCAGCTGTTCAATCCGCCCTCTAGCCTGAGCGCGGACAAAAAAGGGAATATTTTTCAGCTTTGTCTTGGCTTCCGGCGTCCACTCTAAAACATCCGTCAAATCAGAATCGCGCATAATTTTAAGCCAGCTTCGAGCAGTCAGCTTTCACCTAAGAAAGCTATAAGATTCTATTTTACTGCTGCTGCTTTTTAAAAAAACAAGCTGCTAGCTGATAGATAAAGTCAAAAAAGGCTCCTGCTTTTATACAGGAGCCTCCAAACTACCAAACTTCTAAGTAAGAAACGAATCTGCCCTTCTTAGTCGATGTCGTTCATAAATAGAACTGGCTCGGTTTCACGGTCAATGCCTTTCTCGAAGCCAGCAGCTGCCGCCCGTGCCCGACCAGCGTGCCACAGGTGACCAATTAGGAAGAAGAAACCCAACACAAAGTGAGAGGTTGACAACCAAGAACGTGGAGACACATAGTTGAAGGAGTTGATCTCCGTAGCTACGCCGCCCACAGAGTTCAGAGAACCCAAGGGTGCGTGAGTCATGTACTCAGCAGCACGGCGTGCTTGCCAAGGCTGAATATCGTTCTTGATTTTGTTGAGATCTAGACCGTTAGGACCACGCAGCGGCTCTAGCCAAGGGCCACGGAAATCCCAGAAGCGCATAGTTTCACCACCGAAGATGATTTCACCAGTGGGAGAACGCATCAGGTATTTACCTAGACCAGTCGGCCCTTGAGCAGTACCCACGTTCGCGCCCAAGCGCTGGTCACGAATCAAGAAGGTTAAAGCTTGAGCTTGAGAAGCTTCTGGACCAGTAGGCCCATAAAATTCGCTGGGGTAGACGGTGTTGTTAAACCAGACAAAGCAACAGGCAATAAAGCCCATCAGGGACAGAGCGCCCAAACTGTAGGAGAGGTAAGCTTCTCCAGACCAAATGAAGGCACGACGTGCCCAGGCAAATGGCTTGGTGAGAATGTGATAAATGCCACCAAAGATGCAAATCAGGCCAACCCAAATGTGACCGCCAACTACATCTTCGAGGTTATCAACGCTGATAATCCAGCCATCACCACCGAAGGGAGACTTGAGCACATAACCGAAGATCACACCTGGGTTCAGCGTCGGGTTGGTAATGACACGAACATCGCCACCGCCTGGTGCCCAGGGATCGTACAGACCGCCAAAAGCCATAGCCTTAGCCACCAGCAGGAGAGCACCAATTCCCAACAGGATCAGGTGAATCCCCAGAATGGTGGTCATCTTGTTCTTGTCTCTCCAGTCGTAGCCAAAGAAGCCGGAGTATTCCTCCAGGGTGTCAGGACCACGGACAGCGTGGTAAATACCACCCAGACCCAGAACGGCGGAGGAAATCAGGTGCAGAACACCGACGACAAAGTAGGGGAAGGTGTCGATGACTTCACCACCAGGACCAACACCCCAGCCCAAGGAGGCGAGGTGAGGCAGCAAGATTAAGCCCTGTTCGTACATGGGCTTTTCTGGGATAAAGTGAGCGACTTCAAACAAAGTCATCGCTCCCGCCCAGAAAACAATAAGTCCTTGGTGGGCAACGTGAGCGCCCAGCAGCTTACCGGAGAAATCGATCAGACGGGCGTTACCAGCCCACCAAGCAAAGCCGGTGGACTCTTGGTCGCGACCGCCCGCAACCATAGCAGTATTAAAGGACGTTGCCACAGGGTATTACCTCTTCAAAAGGATGAAGTATGAGGGATAAAGGATGAAAGTAAATATGAATTGATTTTACATTCATCCTCGCTCGTTCCGTTTCTTAAAGCGCATTACCACGAGGCAGAACTTCTTCAGGAAACTCGAAGTTCTCGTGAGGCTGATCCTGGGGAGCCATCCAAGCGCGGATGCCCTCATTGAGCAGGATATTTTTGGTGTAGAAAGTCTCGAACTCTGGGTCTTCAGCCGCCCGGATTTCTTGAGACACGAAGTCATACGCCCGCAGGTTCAAGGCTAAACCGACGATGCCCACGGCGCTCATCCACAATCCTGCCACTGGCACAAACAGCATGAAGAAGTGCAACCAGCGTTTGTTGGAGAAGGCAATCCCGAAGATTTGCGACCAGAAACGATTGGCGGTGACCATCGAGTAGGTTTCTTCGGCTTGGGTGGGGTTGAAGGCACCGAAGGTGTTGGCTTTATCCCCGTCTTCAAATAAGGTGTTCTCGACTGTGGCACCGTGAATGGCGCACAATAAGGCACCTCCTAAGACTCCGGCCACGCCCATCATGTGGAACGGGTTTAGCGTCCAGTTGTGGAAGCCTTGTAAGAACAAGATGAAGCGGAAGATTGCCGCTACCCCGAAGCTGGGGGCAAAGAACCAGCTTGATTGACCCAAGGGGTACATCAAGAAGACACTTACGAACACGGCTATGGGGGCAGAAAACGCTAGGGCATTGTAGGGACGAATGCCGACAAGGCGGGCGATTTCAAATTGCCGCAAGCAGAAGCCGATTAAGGCAAAGGCTCCGTGCAGGGCAACGAATGCCCACAAACCGCCGAGTTGAAACCAACGAGTTAGATCCCCATTGGCTTCGGGTCCCCACAACAATAGCAGCGAGTGTCCCATGCTGTCTGCTGGGGTAGAAACTGCGGCTGTGAGGAAGTTGCAGCCTTCCAAGTAGGAGGATGCTAAGCCGTGGGTGTACCAGGATGTCACGAAGGTGGTGCCGGTGAGCCATCCCCCTAACGCCAGGTAGGCGCAGGGGAATAGCAGCAGGCCGGACCAGCCTACGAAGACGAAGCGATCGCGCTTGAGCCAGTCGTCTACTACGTCAAACCATCCACGAGACGCCGGTGCGCGTCCAACTGCAATTGTCATTACAGCAAATCTCCAAATTGATTATGAGTACAGTTTTTCGACCAGTTGCCTAGCCAAGCTGTATAACAGCTACCGATACACAGAAAACTGGCTGATATGTCAAATCAGTTTACGTTTCTTTACTTAGTTTAATTTAATTATCAGCAAATTGGGGGGTTGTGTCACAGTGTTTTTTATAAAACTTAAAAAAGAATAGTCCCCTTTGCCTCCTTGTCCCGTTTTGGTCATGGCAGGGGGAAAACTCACCCGTCAGAAGCCAGCAGTCTTGAGATACTGGAAGTAAGTCCCACAAGTAAATTGTTGAATCGCGCATGTACATCATTGAATTGACTCTGAAGAATACGCCAATGCCGCTGTCGGTGCAACGTAAGTCAGTGGAGGACGCCGAAGCAGTTTACCAAGAGGTTATGGCAGCGCTACGCTCTGGCAGTAGCCAGCTGTTAGAGCTTACGTGCGATCGCCAACCGGACAAGAAAGTCGCTGTCCTCAGCAGTGAAATTTGTGCGGTTCAAGTGTATGAAAAATCCAGTACGGCAGCGTCTGGAAAAGCACCAGGCTTTTTCTCCGTCGCTCAATGAAGCCGCCGATGTCGGTGGAAACAGTGACTCCTGCTATCCGGGTGCGGGATTTATGCTTTAGCTGGCCTCAAGGAGAAGTTGTTTTGCAATCATGCTCCCTAGATGTACCCAAGGGTGAATTTTGGATGCTCTTGGGCAGTAATGGTAGTGGTAAGTCAACTTTACTAAGATTGCTGGCGGGGCTATTAAATCCGCAGTCTGGCGAAATTCAGATAACTCGGCCAGTGGGTTTTGTCTTCCAAAACCCCGATCACCAACTGGTGATGCCTAGCGTGGGTGCCGATGTCGCCTTTGGGCTGGTGGAGGAAAACTTGTCCCTCACCCAGGTACAGCAGCGAGTGGAAGAAGCGCTCACAGCCGTCAATTTATGGCAGTTGCAGCGACGTCCCATCTACGCCCTCAGCGGTGGTCAAAAGCAGCGGATTGCTATTGCTGGTGCGATCGCTCGCCAATCAGAGGTCTTACTGTTAGATGAACCCACTGCCCTACTTGATCCAGACTCTCAGCTAGATCTTGTCGCCCAAGTGCGACGCTTGGTCAAAAGCCGGGGTTTGACTGCTCTTTGGGTCACGCACCGATTAGACGAGTTAAATTACTGCGACGGTGCTTTCTTATTAGAACACGGTCAAGTTGTCGATCAAGGGGAGCCAAGACGTATGAGGCATCGCCTCATGCAAGTTGAACAAGACGTGGCATTTTGACATCCTCCCCCGTTTATAAAACGGGGGATTCCAAAGATTTCTCTTTAGATTTCCTGCTTCCACGAGTCAGACCAGCAGCGCTAATCTGCTTACCGTTGTGTTCTCGCTCACAGAACACAACGGTAAATGCTTAAAATAACTTTAAGATAGAAAACAGTAATTATAAAATTTAAAAAAGCTCTAGCTCTGGATAATGCCTTCTCCCCCATTGCAGGCGGTTTTGTTAGTTGACGGCTACAACGTGATTGGAGCTTGGTCTTGCTTGCAAAAAACGCGCGATCGCCACGGGCTGGAGGCATCTCGCCAAGAGTTAATCGAGGCTTTAGTTAATTACAGTGCCTTTGAAGGCTTTGGAACTCAGCTTGTCTTCGATGCCCATTACCAAGATACGGGAAGTGGCTGCGAAGTCATTACCGAGAATTTATCAGTTTATTACACCGAGTTCGGGCAGACAGCGGATACCTACATTGAAAAATTCTGTGCCTCATTTCGCTACAACCTAAGCAAACCGGCCCACCGAGTCATTGTCGCTACTTCAGACCGCGCACAGCGGCTGATTGTAACGGGATATGGTGCAGAATGGATGTCCGCGCAACAGCTTGTTTATGCTGTCGAGTCGATGGCTAGTCGGCTTAGGCGCAAAAATCAACCCAAAAAACAATCATCAAGCCGTTTTTTAGTAAACTCGCTTGATGCCAAAGCACAGCAGCGCCTAGATAAGTGGCGCAGAGGATTTCATTAAACATCTCCATAAATTAAAGGGGCGTTGGCTAGAACCAATGTAGAGACGTGCCATGGCACGTCTCTACATTCATCATCCCTGCTAGAAGTAGGGGGGTGAAAGCGCTACCAAATTCTCAACTAAATTTTTTTGAGTTAGTAGTTGACAGAAATAGTGACATTACCTATATTAATAAAGGTGCAACAAACGCGCCCCCATCGTCTAGAGGCCTAGGACACCTCCCTTTCACGGAGGCGACGGGGATTCGAATTCCCCTGGGGGTATTGAAAAACTAAGAGTTATGAGTGTTGAGTTAGAAGCAAGTTCTTCTATTCAAAGCTCATAACTCTTAATTTTTAATTCAAAACTCAAAACTCAAAACTTTATTTTTTCGCCATTTTGTCGAATTTTTCCTGAATAGATAAATCAATTAAAGAGCGTAATAAAACTAATAGCCCTAGCCCTGATAATCCAAAAGCTGCGATCGCCCAATAACTATAGGGGCCTAGTAGCAGTACCGCACCGCATAGCAAGGCAAATCCAGTAAAACAGGTATAAATTAGACTTTTAAGAGCTAAATTCATGCGCTTGAGGGCGCGTTCGCTCTCCATCGAGCGTACCCGCACCTGTAACTCACCACGTTCAATGCGTTCTTCTAAGCGCCGGATGGAAATTTCTGCTGCCCTGGGCTGCTGCAATTTATATTTGATAAAGTCCCGCGCTTGCCTAGCTAATTCACCAATTACATTTCCCTGACCTTCAGAGACAGTGATGCTTTTAACAAAAGGTTTAGCAGCTGCCAGTAAGTTGTATTCAGGATCTAACGATCTAGCGATGCCATCTAAAGTTGTCAATGACTTTAAAATGAATGTCATCTGTGCTGGCAAGCGAAATGGTTGCTGCTCAAACATGGCATAGATTTCGCTACGCATTTGACTAAGAGCCTGTATATCTACGGGTTTTTCCGTAAACTTATCTAATAAAAATGCGATCAGTCGCCGTATAGGCGTCATATCCGCTACCGGCTCAATTAAACCCATCTCAGTTAAGGTATCAATTACGGTATCAGTGTCCTTTCTTAAGATGGCAAAGAAAGTCTTGATCATCTTATCTTTAGCAATTGACTTTACCTCTGCCATCATGCCGAAATCATAAAAAATCAGGCTCCCCTCTTGGCTTACAGCCATATTCCCAGGATGAGGATCTGCCTGAAAAAAACCATCTTGTAACAATTGCTTTAAATAAGCACAAATACCAAGTTGATTAATTTCCTTAACATTTAATCCACAGGCTTCCAAGGTCTGGCGATCGTTAATTTTAATCCCCGGAACATATTCCATCGTTAAAATTTTAGTAGTCGTATATCGCCAATATATCGTGGGTACAATAATGCGAGGAGAAGCGCTAAAGTTCTCCCGAAAGCGATCCGCATTTTTACCTTCTTGTATATAGTCAATTTCTTGATAGAGAATGGTAAAAAATTCATTATAAATTGCATCTAAATCGTACTGTTTTGTCCAAGGCAAGTACTGGCGACAAAAACGCACTAATCTGAATAGAACTTTAAAGTCTAAGTTAAATAACTTTTCTAATCCTGGGCGCTGCACTTTGACAACGACATCTTCCCCGGTATGTAGCCTTGCTTTGTGTATCTGCCCAAGACTAGCGGCAGCAATGGGAAAACGATCAAAATCTCGATACAAAGCATGAATAGAGTTGCCTAGTTCAGATTCAATTAGAGCGATCGCATCCGAGGCGCTAAATTCAGGTACCCGATCCTGTAACTTTCCTAACGCCTGCACATATTCTAGAGGTAGTAAATCGGCGCGGGTGGATAGTGCCTGACCAATTTTAATAAAAGTTGGACCTAAATCTAGCAGAGTATCAACTAACCACTGAGCGCGACGCTTTCTATTATTGGGGGAGTTTTTGCCAATTGTACTATCCCACCACAAATAGAACATTAAAGTTGCTGCCGAGCCAAAAATGTCTATCTGACGTGCCAGCGGGGAGTATTTAGACCGTTGCCAGCGTAGTGGCTTGGGCGCAGTAGTTGTAAGCATACTATTAATTATTTTAAGTTAGAAGCCAGAACAAATTCTGACTTCTGGCTTCTGACTTTAAAATTCTGGCTTTAGACTTTAGTGCGATCAAAAAATTGAGGCAGGGTAAGGGTAAAACAGGTTTCGCAAGACTGAGTATTGTCAGTGGGACAACTTTTGACAGCAACCGTACCATTCAGATGCTGTACTAAGCACTTTACCAGAGCTAGACCCAGACCAGTGCCTTGAATAGCTTGTTGAGTCACTCCATCACCCCTGCGGAATTTGTCAAAGATATACGTTAGTTCTGATGGGGAGATGCCAGAGCCAGTATTGGAAAGGGTTAAAATAACTTGATTAACTTGTTGATTGACTTGGTGAGCAACACTTAGATGAACGGTGGTGTGCGGTTCCGAGTACTTGCCCGCATTTGTCAAAAGTTCGAGCAAGATGCGGCTAAGACTATCAGCGTCCGTTTGCAGCATTAGCGAATTCTTGGGTAAATCCACCGCCAGCTTTAATCCCTTATTCGCCCATTTCTGCTCAAAAGACTCAGCCAAATCTTCGATCAGCAGTTTTAGGTCTATTTTTTGTAATTGAATAGGGGACTGATGAGACTCTAGCTCCTGCAAAGCTAGTAAGTCGTTGATAAGATTAATTTCCTGAGTACACTGCTGCTCTAAGATATCTAAATATTTGGCACGACGCTCGCTTGGCAATTCTGGTTGACGCAACATGCGGATCGCTAGAGCCATGCTGGTTAGAGGCGTTCGCAACTCATGATTCATAGTGCTGAGGAATTCATCCTTGAGCTGATTGAGCTGCCGCAACTGGTCAATTTGGTGGCGCGTTTTTTCATATAACTTTGCCTGGACTTCCAAACTGCGCTGCAATTGGGCGGTGCGCTCTTCTACAAGAGCTTGCACCTGCCGCAGGGCTTGATTTTGGATAATTGCTGTACTGACTTGGGCACTTACCCAGTTCACGAGATCTAATTCTTCTGGTTGCCAGGGGCGAGTTTGAGAATGTTGTAACACTAGAAACCCCAAGACGGTGCTTGGTAACGGCGCTTCGCTATTGGCTCCTACCAGAGGAACCATGAGTAGGGCTGGCATGGCTTGGGGAGAAAAAATACACTCTCTATCCTCACCAAGTGAGTCAAGCGGCGATAAGTTTCTTTGATCGGCTATCACCAACGGCTCAGGCGCATTGATGAAAGCGTCTTGGCAACATTGAGAATCTGACAGCCAAAAGGAATAATTTAACAGCGTGTTAGAGTTTTGCGGCGGCTCTGGGAAACCGGAATCTTCGCTTGTGCTAGACCATTCGCAAACAACTGTAGCCTTGGCTTTGGGAAGACGCTTTAAAGTGTGGTTTTTGAAAACAGGGGTTTCGGAGTATTTTAATAGCAGGATTAGACCGCGATCGACCTGGAGTGCTTGAGCTGTCCCGGCGATCGCCAGCTGGAGAATTTTATCGCTCTCCCAAACGTTACGAATTGCCAGAGTTAACTGACCGATAAGAGTTTGGTACTGTGCGGCTATCCGCGCTTGCCGCTGTAATTGGACTTGAGAAATTGCCATAGCGACAGACTCCGACACAACCGACATCAGTTCTTTCTCCCAATCACTCCAAGCGTATGGTTGCGATCGCCCCACGACAACCATCCCATTGACTGAGGAGTGAAACTTGGTCTTAATTCCCAGGAAAGCTCGCATTCGCGAACCCATCGCTAGCTCAATTTCAGTGGCATGACTATCGGTAATTGCCAACGGCTCGGCATCTGTCAGTAGGGCATCAAGCGCTTGGTGCCCCTGTAGAAGCTGGTCTGAAATGTCAGCACACCAAAAAGCCGTTTGTGGAGTGGCGTGGTTGCTAGCCTCAGCGACAATCAAGCAGGCCGACGCTTGAAAAATCTCTCCTAAAGCACCTGCTATTGTTGGCAGCACCGTTTCCGGATCGCGGCTACTCAAGACAATCTGGGTAATCTGTTGCCTGATCTGAGCCAAGTCGCCGCCATAGTGCATGTCTGCCCCCTTGTGTTCTTTTAAGAAAATCGATTCAACAGGGCTAGGCAGATGTGAAGTTAAAGGCTCTACCATAAAGGCGGCGATGGGACTGGCTGCATCCATTACGTTTGGGCACAATTCCTATTCGGCTAGCTTTTCCACAAAGTAAGGCGAGCGCAGTGTTTGAGGGCTGGATGTAAGAAGAGGCTTTGCCCGGATCGTCTAGAAAAACGGTGGCTCGACAACTTTAATGTCATGAAACTCTTTCTCCTCACCTTAAAAACTGGGTTGACCGATTGTTGAATCGGCGCTCTCCCTACAATTAGAGTTCCCCAACTCAGCAGATATCTACCAGGATGGTTGCCTAAATTCCGTAATTTTTTTATTAAGTAAGTTTTGATACCAAATTGCCGCTTAAGAGTGGCTCTAGGGGCAGAGGGAAACAAATTCGCGCTTCTGAATGCAACTTGGTACAAAGCCGCGCTCTAGTAGTTCATCATAAGTAAGTGGACATAATTAAACCGAAGATATAGCGTAGTAGCGCGGCAAGCTTAAAATGTTGGGTAGAAGGCAGAGAACTATTCCCCCTATGGCTCATCCCGATAAGTACATCGTCAATCTGAGTGAAACCGAACGTGAGCGGCTTAAGGATATTAGTCGAAACGGTCAAGCACCTGCAAAAAAAATTCTCCACGCCAGAATCTTACTGCTGGCAGACCAGACTCATGTAGAGGGAGGTTGGACAGACCAACGCATTAGTGAAGCACTGGGGCTTCATCCGTACAGCATCGCTCGCATTCGCAAACGATTTGTGACCCAGGGAGAAGCGCCTGCTCTCAATCGCAAAGTCCGCACAACCCCTCCGAATCCTGTCAAAGTCGATGGCGAAGTCGAAGCTCAATTAGTTGCCATCTGTTGTTCTCCTGCGCCTGAAGGACGCGCCGGATGGACGCTGAATCTATTAGTCGATGCCCTCAAAGCCCGCAGCATCGTCACCGAGATTAGTCGCGAAACGGTACGTCAGACGCTAAAAAAAATGAATTACGGCCTTGGAAAAAGCAGCGCTACTGTATCCCTGAAAAGGACAGTGCCCGCTTTGTAGCTCAAATGGAGGTGGTATTGGACTTGTATACCAGAGAGCACCCACCGGAAGAACCGCTCATATGCATGGATGAAGCGGCGATTGAGTTGCACAAAGATGTTTATCCACCTCAACCTATGCAACCCGGTTGTGACCTCAAGCAGGACTATCACTATGACCGTGAAGGGGTGCGTGCCTTGTTCATGTTCTTCGACCCGATCCGAGGATGGCGACGAGTCACTAGTCGGGAACACCGTACCCGCATCGATTGGGCGGAGGAAGTCAAGCAACTATTAGACGAGGATTACCCGCACGCCCGTAAAGTGAAGCTGTTGTGTGACAACCTCAACACTTATCATATTGCTTCGTCTTCGAAGCAATATGATGCCGATGAAGCGCATCGTCTAGCACGGCGTTTAGAGTTGTTTTACACTCCCCGTAATGGTAGCTGGTTGAATATCACTGAAATTGAGTTAAGTGTCTTACGTCAGCAATGTCTTGAGCGTCGAATTGGTACTGATTTGACGCTTAATCAAGAACTTGCAGCTTGGCAACACCAGCGCAATCAAGAACAGGCTCAGGTGCAGTGGCGTTTCACTACAAAGGATGCAAGGGTCAAATTACGTCGTCTCTATCCTAACCCAGCAAATTAAGCTTACCGCGCTAGTAGGTTGGGTTGAGGCACGAAACCCAACATTTGCAGAGGTTTGATGGGTAACGCTCACGCTCTACCCATCCTACAAATAATCTAATTTTGATGGCTTTTTCTTCTCCCCGCGTATCGAGTGCCCTCACCTACCTGTCTAAATTAATTTGGTGAAGTACTAGGGGCGTCTTTTCTGGGCTTTAGTTTGAGCAGTATTGCTATGTTGCCCATAGACAACCATCCGGTTCTGAGCAGTTTTGTAGCGGCTGTCACTTGACTGCACACTCCCCATTAAGTCAGAGGCTCGCTGCCATTTTGCCGCTATATCTAACCACTGAGCAGAAGATTGAGCCGCTTTACCGGCGGCAGAAGCCTGTTCAGCCAGTCGAACAGCTTCAGCAAATGGTTCAGACGAAGGGGTGGATCTTACAGGTGTCTGGGAAGGGGTGGAGTTGACAGGCGTCTGGGAAGTTGCCGGTATTGGCGAAGACTGCGGTGCCTGGACTTGCATCTGATAATTCAGTTTTGGGCTGAGCCAATCATAGAGCGCCCAGCCAACTAGCAGTAAGAATAAGCTGAGGCTGGTACCACCAACAATGCCGCGCCAGAATTGCCGCTTTTCGCCTACAGATCTGGGTGCTTTTGGCAGGGGGGTCTTGTTTTTGGCGGGTTTCTGACTTTTTAGATCCTCTGCCAGCTGTTTAAATAAGTGGGGCTTGGCAAGGATAATTTCTTCCGACCAAAGCAGCTGATTTTCTGGATCTCGATTGATTTCTTCGAGCCAAAGCAACTGTTGCTCGCGGACTATCCGGCTGTTGATGTTGACGCGACGAATGTTCCGCGGTGAGATTGCCTCTAGAATCTGTCGGATGCGCGGTACCAGTACCCACTGTTCGAGTTGCTCAGGTGTAGCGGCCTCACACAAAATTTGCAAGATACCCTCGGCAAACATAGCACGGGTTCTGACACCGGAGTCTGCCAGCTCTTCATTCAGTATTTGAATAATCGCCGCAACGCTACCTTGGCGAGCCTGCTTGGCGATGTCATCCATCTGATCTGCCATTTTTGTTTGAGCCATGAATTGGGAGCTAGCCCCGACTTTATTAATTGAGCAAAAAGCGCACAGAGCCACTCGCGATAGACAAGTTGGGCAACGGCATAGATAAAACCGAAAATAGCTATGGGGAAAGATGCCCCTGCCACCCAACTATTTTTATAGACTGTCTGATCAAAATTCTACAATTATACTTCTTTATAAGTATCCAAGCCCTAAAATATAGCTCATCACTTGACGCTGCACCTACAAGTGGGGCATGATAGCGTATTAGGGTAAAAAAAATTAGCCCATTTGAGGGAAAACCGGAAATTAATCATGGGAAAAGTGATTCGAGGGCTGATTTTTGTTCTGGATGACAACATTGATACCGATCAAATTATTCCAGCGGAATACCTCACTTTGGTTCCCTCTAAGCCTGATGAGTACGAAAAGCTGGGCAGTTATGCCCTAGTGGGGTTGCCCGATCGTTACGGCAAGTTCGTCGCCTCTGGAGAAACGAAAACTCGTTATCCGATCATTGTTGCTGGAGAGAACTTTGGCTGTGGTTCTTCACGAGAACATGCGCCCATTGCTTTAGGAGCAAGCGGAGTCAAGGCAGTAATTGCCCAGTCCTATGCCCGCATCTTTTTTCGCAACTGTTCAGCAACAGGCGAGCTATATCCTTGGGAGTCGTTAGAGCGACTGTGCGATCGCTTTAAAACTGGGCAGGAAGTCACGATTGACTTTGAACTTCATCAGCTGATTAACCACACGCTCGATCTGACTTACACTCTCAAACCCTTAGGTGACGTGGAACCAGTGATTGATGCTGGTGGAATTTTTGCTTACGCGCGACAGACAGGAATGATTTCTCGCTAGGTCAGGCACCGGTTTCTCAGGTGTGAAGATGCCGATAGCTTAACATTAGTTTACAATTATCTCAAATATATTTAGACGTTGTAAAAAGGTACCGATGCTGCTCAAGTCTACCACCCGCCATATCCGAATCTATACCGCTGAGGTTAAGAACAACGAACTTGTTCCCAGCGAGCAAGTTTTAACCTTGGATGTTGACCCCGACAATGAATTGAATTGGAATGAAGACACTCTGCAAAAGGTCTATCGCAAATTTAACGAACTAGTAGAGTCATATAGCGGCGAGGACTTAACGGAATATAACCTGCGCCGTATTGGCTCGGATTTGGAGCATTTTGTGCGATCGCTTTTGCAGAGCGGTCAAATTAGTTACAACCTCAGTAGTCGCGTTCTCAACTACAGCATGGGACTACCTCAGGTAAGCAGTTAAACAAGCCGAGAGAGAAGCTACCACCACTTCCGTTCGCCATTTTCGTCAACTCGTGCTTGGCGAATCACATCGGATATTTCTTCAGCATCCTTGACATGATGCAGCGCTTTTTCCTCACCATCGGGTTCATCAACAACAAAGTAGGTGGGAACTGTAATGTGATCCCCGGTGATATCAGGGGCATCAACAGCAATTTGCTGGGATTTTTCTTCAATAGTTTGAGGTTCGTCAGAAATTCTATCGCCGGGATTAGCAGTTCTATTGGTAGTGTCTTTGGGCGGGTTTTCCATAAAACTCCTAAATGATGTTCAAATTTATGGCTTTCTTGTCTTAGATTAAAAAATGACGCCCGCGATCGCCTCTTTCTATGGTGGTAAGTAAATTATCAAGCGTCAACAGGTTTGCCGATATAGAGTCGAAGTTGAGCTATGTCAAGTAGGAATTGGTTATAGCAGCCTATTAGGTTACAAGCGGGCAATCTGTGAATTAGGATTAAGTTGTAGAACTTTAATTTGAGTACGCTAGTAATATTAATATTCTGATAAATAGTTTTTTTGTGAGGAGCGTGTCCATACAACCGTCCTTAAACCCTTGGAGTTACAAACCTTGGTGGTGCCAGCCTTGGTCGATCCTGCTAACCAGCGTCACGCTGATAGGCAGCAGCTGGGTGCTGACAAAAACACTGTGGATAACCATTCTTGTATCTATTCCTGTAATGGTTTGGATGGGATACTTTTTATTAATCTGGCCCCAGATGATGAGGCGTTATCAGCAGCAAGCCCAAAATTCTGTTTCTCAAAAATAAGATTGCTCAACCGGGAATTCATCTTATAGAGACTCAGACGCTAAAATTGGTAATTAACGCTCAGATTTAGCTTTTTTGTGAATGGGCTAACTTTCTGGTAGCAGCAGTGCCACCTCGAACCAAATCACCACCTGCTGACTGAACCGAAGAACCTTCATGCAAAATCCTGCGGCAACGCTTTACTGCCCTAATCCCCGCTGTCAGGCTCCCAACCCCCAGAGCCATAATTTTTGTCAGAAATGCCGCACACCGCTACCAAGGCGCTATCTGCGGGCGCTAAGCGAAGAGATAGATGCTTATAAAGCTGGGGATATCCTCGTAGGTAGATATTTGCTAAAGGGAAATCGGATTCTTCTAGATACCAAACCGGGTTTGCCGCCAGAAACCGGGTCGGAAATCCCAGATGCGATCGCGCCCTATCTAAAGCTTTCTCCCTATAAGCTGCATATTCCGCAAGTGTATGGCCTGCTGGCACAGATGCAGGAAAGGGGCACCCCACAAATATGGCTACTAGAGCAGGTACCTATCTATAACGGTGGTACAGGGACTTCCCTTGAAGGTCAGCTGATGCCAGAACTAGTTCGTGCCTGGAAAACAGCGCCAGCCCTGCGCCAGCTTAATTGGCTGTGGCAAATGGCTCAGTTATGGCAGCCCATGAGTATGTACGGTGTAGCTTCTAGTTTGCTAACGCCGGGACTGTTGCGGGTAGAAGGTTCTCTAGTGCGGTTATTGGACTTGCAGCTGGATCGGGCGATCGCACCAGAATTGCCACAGCTGGGTCAACTGTGGTCACAATGGGCACCTGATGCCCAGCCAGCAGTGGCTAAATTTATTGAAGAACTTTGCCAGCAGTTGATTCAGGGTCAGTTACAGACATCAGAGCAGCTGGTGGCGCTACTGGAGCAAGGACTAGAAGAATGCGGGCGAATCACACAATCATGCACTTATCAGATTGCCACCGGCAGCGACACAGGGCCTAGCCGTAAACGTAATGAAGATGCCTGCTATCCTCCCAGTGGAACGACAGTAAGCCCAACTACTGGTGCAGGCGTGTCTCTGGGGATTGTTTGCGACGGTATTGGAGGACATGAAGGGGGAGATGTTGCCTCCAACTTGGCAATTGATACCATCCGGCAGCGGTTAGAGAATGTGTTGCGTACTCCAAATTTGAACCCGACAACCCTGAGCGTAGAATTAGAAAACTCAGCCTGTGCTGCCAACGACCGCATCAGCCAGCGTAACGACGCAGAACAGCGGCACGACCGCCAGCGCATGGGGACGACGCTGGTAATGGCATTGGCTCATACTCATGAAATATTCATCACTCATGTGGGGGACAGTCGGGCTTATAGAGTTACTCGCACGGGTTGTCATCAAGTCACTTTAGATGACGATCTGGCTTCGCGAGAGGTGCGACTGGGATATGCCCTTTATCGTGACGCCGTGCAACAACCGGCATCTGGCTCTCTGGTTCAGGCATTGGGCATGGGTTCATCAGCAACGCTGCATCCAACAGTACAGCGCTTTGTGGTAGATGAGGACTGTGTTTTCCTCCTTTGCTCTGATGGCCTGAGCGATAACGACAGGGTAGAGCAATACTGGGAAACGGAAATTCTGCCGATTATAGAGGGTCAGGTTGATCTGGCAACAGCTGCTGGGCGGCTGGTCCAGGTTGCCAACGCCACAAATGGACACGACAATGTCACCGTCGCCTTGATCCACTGCCAGGTTAGGCAACCACAGGAGACTCGACAAGCTGAAGTGTCACAGACGACTCAGATCCAATCAGTGCCGCCGCCCTCAGCAAGTGAGCCTAAAACCAGCATTCAGGCCGCTCCTTCCCAAAGAAAAACGCAGAGGTTGCCATCTAGTCCTTCACCCAGACGTTCGTGGTTACCGCTAGTAGGGATTGTTTTACTGCTAGGTCTGGGGGGAGCATTCGGTTATTGGTGGTTCATTCTTGGAGGCGATCGCAAAGCGAATAGTTTGGCTTCCAATCCGGAAGCGGCACCAGCTAGTTCCTCTCCAACGGCAAACCCATCTCCCAGTACTTTAGCTGTCTCCTCTTTAGAAAAGGGGGCGCAGATAAGAGTCACAAAAGACATGACTTTGCTGCAACCAGCCTCCAACGAGCCGCAAAATCAACTGGTGAAGTTGATAGTCCCAGCTGGTAGCATTTTGCAAGTAGGGGAAAAAAAGTCTATTCCTGACCAGGATAGTTTGCTAAGTCTAAAAGTTTGCTCGACTGGTAACTCAAATAACCAACAAGGAAATGCCACTAGGAATCCCCTGCAGGGGCCAGATCCTCAGGCAGCTTCAGTAAATCAGCGTTTGCTAAAAGTGGGAGAAAACGTACAGATTAAAGAAACGGATCTTAAACGCCTGGGAGAACCTAATAGCCTACAGGCGTCCGAGCAACCGGGGAACTGTTCCCCTATAAATGCCTCTCCTACGTCCACCTCAACACCAGCACCTTCTAAAGCATCTCCCCAACCTAGCCAGTCTCAATAAATCCCTAATTAGCTAGCTAGCAGTAAGTTGGGGAACGCTAGCGAAGTCACCTGAAAGCGAGCCTATATGAAATGGCGACGATAAAAACCGCCCAAGATGTCCCACAATCCAAATTGACCAAAAACACGCATAGGCCTCAAGCCCCTAATTCGGCGTAGCGGAGACAATCCTGGCATTTAAAATCCTGGTATAGCAGTAGTCATAAGGGAAGAGTGACAATTGGCATTACAGCCATACACGCATCGAGATGCTGCTATAAGTGTATGTTTCCTAGAAGCTAATTGCTAAAAGCTAACTGCTAATTGCTATATCCAAAATCGAATGACAGCGCAACACAGCCAAGAGTCGGTAGACTTATAGAAAACTGCTACCGTCGCGGGCGGAAGGTCAACAAGTTTTAATGTCTGGCTCTGAAAATCCCTGCCTCAGTTTAGCGATCGCTCGCCTGATGAGTGCTGGGGCAGAACACTTTGCCATCTGGGTGCTCAAAGCCCCTTATCCAGGGGGATACGTTCATCATGACTGTAACTGGCCAGAGAGTTTAACTCAAAGCTGGCTAGGGTGGCAAGAGATGTTTAAGCTGCGTGGCTTGCCCCATGTTCCCCTCGTACATCATGCAACTGCATCAGCCCTGACGTTGCCGCCAGAGCCTAATTTCTCTACGGCAGGACAAAAACCCAGCTATAGTAGTCGCCTGATGCAACACCTGGGAATTAGCCTCTGGCAGTGGCTGTTTGATGGGTCAATTGAAAATAGTCTCGCTCAAAGCCAAGGAATTTCCATCGGACAGAATAAACCTCTGCGCCTGCGATTGGAACTTCGCGACCCAGATTTAATTCCACTGCCTTGGGAAATTATGCAACCCCAGGCTGGAAAACCAGCGATTTCTCTATCGCAGCAAATTTTGTTCAGTCGCACTACCAGTGACGTTGACCCCCTCCGTCCCCAGCGGAGCGAGCAGGCATTAAACATTTTAGTGGTATTAGGACACGACACTGCTTCTCAATCCAGTTCAGCCCCTGGGTTAAAGCTGAAACAAGAGGCAGCTGCCCTAGCTAAAATTCTGGAAAATCGCCCTTCAGCGGGAGTCCTGCATGAAAACGCTGGGCCATTGGTTCCCTGCCATGTAGATACCCTCCTTCAGCCCACGCCCGCAGAACTAATCGCAGCATTAGAAACAGAAAATTACAATATCCTCTTCTACTCTGGTCATGGTATACCCGCGCCTGACGGCGGTATGCTGTTTTTGCGGTCTGATGCTGCCCTTAACGGTACAGAATTAGCCCAGGTTTTAGTTCGCTGCCGAGTGACGCTGGCTGTATTTAATGCCTGTTGGGGTGCCCAACCTGACCAGGAAAAGCAGCAAGCAATTCCGCGCAGTAGTTTGGCAGAGGTGCTAATTCACCACGGGGTTCCGGCTGTTTTGGGAATGCGCGACTCTATTGCTGACGAGGAAGCTTTGAGTTTTATTCAAAGCTTTGCCCAAGCACTAGCGCAGCGGATGCCTATCGACCAAGCAGTAGCAGTGGCAAGACAACAGCTGTTGACACTTTATAAGTTCAATCAACCAGCTTGGACTTTGCCAGTTCTGTACATGCATCCAGAATTTGATGGGGAACTAATTAAACCTATAGGGGAGGGCACAACAGAACTACCCGGTCTAACGCCAAGCTGGATAGGGAAATCCCTGCCGGAAGCTAGCCTCCGTTCATTAGAAGGGAGCAGTAAGATCTGGCCGATTCGGGGGGGGCTGATGCGAGTGGGACGCCGTCAGGAGAACGATTTAGTCATCCAAGAGCAATGGGTTTCGCAAAAACATGCAGAAATTATCTGCCGCGATTCTTTTCTTAGTGATGATGGCTTACCGACCTACTTCCTGCGTGATTTTTCTCGCTTCGGCACGCTGGTTTTAGGACCCCAGGGTTGGCAAAAAGTCCACCATCAGGAAGTTCCTCTGCAATCGGGAGTTAGGCTAAAGTTTGGGAGTAACCAGGGTCAGACTCTAGAATTCATTATTGAGGGAGCAGTACTATAGCCTCCATAACCCCTTTTAGATAGATGAGTTTTGAGTAGGGGCGCGTTTTTATAAGCTGTATGTGAGATGGCAGATATATCTAGTAAATCCGCCCCTAGAGAATTTTGCGTTACGTTTACTTTAAATCAAAATTATTAAATCCCTCTAAAGACTGAAATATAAATTACGAGCGTTACGGAACCAGTTGATCTGCCAGTGTAGCTACCCATGCAAGGGAACATCACCCAGCAGAAGTTAGGCTCGATTCATCCTAACCTTTACGGAAAGTCTACCAGGTACAGGCTTAATTGTTCAAAAGTTCGCCTATCAATACACACAGGAGGGGCATGATGGCAAATAAATGGATTTATTCCCAACGAGTTGAGGATTCTTTTTCACCAGTACAAGCTGAACTACTGGAGGCACTCCTACAACCGGAGGAGGCTCTTTATCCTTGGAATCCTGCCGATCCAGATACGGAAGCCTATTTTGCGGAGATGGAAAACGAGTTTGAATTGGAGGATTGGTCCGATGAGGAAATTATGGCGCGATCGCAAAAGCTATTTGCAGGTATAGACTTTTGTGCGAAACAGGTATCACCGATAGCGGACGTACTGAAAAAGTCTTTAGGCGAAAGGTTTGCGCCTCGCGTGCCTCAGACATTGCTAGATGCGATCGCCCATAAAGCTCACCAAGTTGTCTCTACTAACCTCTCCTTGGCAGATAAGCTGGTGGAGTGTGTTCAACAGCTACTACCAAATTGGGCAGAAGAAGATTTACTGGTATTAGCCCGTCCCTTGGCATATGCGATGCGGGGAGAAGCGGAAACAATTGAGTCCACGCCATCTGCCGCTTGGACTGAGTTATCTGATATGGAACAAGCTCGCTTAAGTATGGCAATAGCCCAGTATGCGATCGCTCACCTGCACGATTCGTAGGTGTTAGGGGTTGTGCGATATTAATTTTGGCGTCTTCAAAATTACAAAAACTTTGACCACAAGACGAGTTAAGTAGGTAGACATGGAAAAACTCCTCTGTTTCCCCGCTCTCCTACTTATATGCAGTCTAAATAAGCAGTATATATCCGGCAGCTACATGATATCGTGTCTGCTAGCATCATTTGCGTATAGTGGGAGTGTAGGGTATGGGCGATCGCCAGCAGTTAAACAGCAGCTTATACCCATAAGGATTACGGGCATGAGATTCTAGCCATCCGAAGTAATGGATTTTAATTTTATCCAAGAACAACAGGGAGAGATCCTCGAGCATCTCTTGGCTACGGAGAGCCTTTCCCTTTACTCCGCTAAGGTTGGTTGAAAAAGCGGGTGGCGAAGTTTTGCGCTCGCGTGGGTGACAGTGCCCTTGCTTTAAGAATTGCCGCTGCCAAGAATGCATAAGACACTATGCCCACTACCGCTAGGATCAAGCCACTGTAAGCTCCAGTTGCGTTCCAGAGGGCATGGAGACTGGCAGCACTGACGTAGCCAATGCCCAAAATCCGCCAACGCTTGCTAGGTTTAAGTACGCTTAGCCCAATAAAATACCCAAAATAGCCGCTATAGGCCATGTGCCCTGCCACTGAGCCTAATACGCGGGGAATCAGCAGTTGCAAACCCACTAACTCCCCAGCTCCTTCACCAGCTTGGAGCTTGACGTTATTGACAATCTCCGGAACATACTGCCCCAGCGTTTCCAGCAGTGTGAAGCCAACAGCAGAGGCAGCACCCAGCAAAATTCCATCTAGAGGTTCCCAAACGCCAATGCGTTCTCGCCAAGGGGAACGGAATCGGCTTCCTACAAAACAGGCCAACAGCACTGGCAATGCCTTTAACAACTCCTCCAGCAACCCAGCCCCGAAAAACATCCGAATCAGCAAAGCCGGAAAGCTGACACTCTCTCCTGCGGCTGGTAAGCTTCCCGGCAAGATGCCGCGAAAAACAACTATAAATACCATCAGCAGGGGACTGATCAAAATCAAGATGGTAGTTATAGCAGAACTTACTAGCAACCACCAAGGCTTATACTTACCGCAAAGCTGGTAGACAAAGTAGTAAGCGGCACCAGCGAGATAAGCTGCCATTAGCAGGTTGAAAAATATCGGGTTCCCGACGGCGGCAAACATCAACACCACAAAACCAACGGTGATCGTGCCCGGTATCAGGAAAGCTTTTCGGGTTAAATCTCTGCCTGTGGAAATAATGGGAAACAGCTGAGTAAAACTGACTGCATCTGGTTGATTTCCCCTCGCTGCACCAACAACAGGCGTAGGCGGCTTAATGGCAGCCGTGGCTGCGTAGGGAGTAGCTGGTCGCGATCGCTCAGCTGTATTCTGAGATATTTGGTATTCAAAGATAAATTCTGGACCATTCTCACCCAGAGAGATGCGATCGCCAACCTGCAATCTCTGGCACCCCTGTAGGCGTTGCCTATTGATATAGGTGCCGTTAGCACTATTCAGGTCACAAATTTCCCAGGCAGGTGACATCCCAGAGGAAGATACTGCTGAAAGCGGACGAACTGCGGCATGACGCCGTGAGACACCGCCATAAGTATCATTCAGGACTATTTGACAACTGGGGTCACGCCCAAGCACCACCTCCTGATTCCTAGGCAGTGCATAGGGAGGCGTTTGTAGCCCCGGTGTACCAGCAGGAGACAGTTGCCGGAGAAATCCACTGTGAGGTTGACCAGAATAATTCATAATTCGTAATTCGTAATTAATAAATTTAGGTTTCAAGCCCCCAACTAAAGTTTAGGAAAAATTAAATGAGCAAAGCATCTTCATTTCCAGCCTCTGCCTTTAGGTTTGGGGTAATAATTACGAATTCAGAATTATCAATTACAAATTGGATCTCTCGCGACATGACCTGTCATTGTTAGCTATTAGAGATTAGCTATTAGCTTTTTGTTCCTAGTCCTAGCCTGTTGCTTGTTGCTATTGACGATTGAGATTCACTACTGAATTATTAACAGCTAACAGCTTTTTATTGATTAGCATTCGCATTCTGAACTGCTGCATAGAAGAAGAATCCAGTTAAAGGAATGCTGGCTGCCAGGATAATTCCCGTCACCAAACTACCCAGCTGTGGTTCTCCAGAAGAAAGTTCAAAAATTGAACCCACTGCGGCAATTGCCGCAACGCAAGAACCAAGCAATAACAAACCAACTTTTGGGCTTTCTATCATTACTATGGACAACCTTAAGAGATGGGTTTGACAGCTTGAGGTGAGAAGCCTTGCTTTCTTAGCTCCTCAGTCAAAGCCAAAGCATTTTCTACACGGTCAACGAACAGCACACCATTAAGGTGATCCATTTCGTGCTGAATGACGCGGGAGATTAGCCCTGTGGCTGTCAATGTCCGCGGACGCCCCTGCTCGTCTTTGTAGGCGACTTCAATCATTTCCGGTCTGATCACATCTAAGTAAACGCCTGGAATGCTCAGACAACCCTCTTGCATCGCGCATAGATCGCGGCTGCCGCTTTTGATGGTTGGGTTAATCAAAACTAGGGGGGGGGTGGCTGGATTATCTGGTTCGCAGTCCACAACAAGCAGTTGTTTGTTAACTGCAACCTGGGGAGCCGCTAGACCAATGCCATCAGCACTGTACATGGTTTGCAGCATCTCCCTAACCAGCTGTCGGATTTCCTCGTCTACACGGGCAATGCGCTTGGCTGGCTGCCGCAGGACGCGATCGCCTAGATAATGTATCTCTAGAGGCGGCTTTTGCAGCTTTTTCTTTTCGACGGCAACTTCAGAGGGCATGGAATCTTGACTCGCAGATAAGGCTAAATTTTAAACGATGCCATTTTTATTCAATGTTAACAGTTCTCTGCTTTCAGCCGGACGAGCGTGCTAAGTGGGTGCAGGTACGGCGTCACCAACGATACAAAACTCAAAACTATAGCAGTGGCCATAATGGTGCTTGACAATCAACCTCACCCCCATGCACAAAGATTTGCTGCTCTTCCCTCTCCGGATTGCTATAAGCTAATTGCTAAAAGCTATATTTATGCGATCACAATGGGAATGTTTGCTGGAAAATCTCGGCGAATGGCAGGGTTCATTTACCCGTCTATCTCCGCAGGGAGAACTACTGGAAGATACGCCGACTGTGGTTTCCCTGGAAGGTCTCAACAATAACAACACGATTCGTCAGGTCATCCGCCGCTTTCTTCCTGGTGATGTAAACGAGAAGGTTCTAGAATACAGTTCCTTGGGACGAGGCGTGCTGTTTTTTGAGAATGGAGCTTTTTCTCAGGGTTCTATCCAATGGGGGCCATTTTCTGAATTTGGGGCAGAACTGGGTTTGATTGATGGCAACCACCGCTTGCGCCTCGTGCAGCTTTTTAATCGAGAAAGTCAGCTGGACAGACTAACCCTAATTCGGGAACAGCTAGCAAGTAGCGACGCCTCACAACGCCCGCCCCTGACACTAGATCGGCTACTAGGGGAATGGCAGGGAGAGGCAGTAACAATTTATCCTGACGGGCGATCGCCTGATACCTATCCCACGACACTTAAATTACATTGCACAGACACAAATCGATTAGTGCAGCAGTTAACCTTTGGAAATGGGGAGTCAACTCGTACCATCACCTCTGCGGCAAGGATTGATGGCAACCTTCTCCACTTCAATGAGGGTTCCCAACCTGTGCAAGTTTTGCTACTACCGGATGGGGCGTCTGCTACCTCTCCAGAGGAAGTTAAGGCGGGTCAGGCTTTGTTTCTAGAAGTGGGTTGGTTAATCCAGCCTGACTTACGTCAGCGAATGATTCGCAGCTATAGCGATAAAGGGGAATGGGTCAGCCTGACTTTAGTTACAGAACGTAAGGTTACTTCTGTGAATGCGTAAATAAGTACTTGTGGAGGTTGGTCATTGGTCATCGGTCACGGGTTTTCAATTCATCGAGCGCCAGCCTTTATACCATTTCTATTGGGGACAGAACAGAATGGTTGAAGAAATGAAAATGAAAAACCGTCAAAATAACTATCTAATGTTTTCCAAATCTCTCAAGCGCTTTGCCTTGCTAGTGGCTATATCCGTGTCGGGAGCGATCGCACTAACTACTCTCAAAAACCAAGTAGGTGAAGCTCAGACGCGAGATATTAATCTGAGTCCGGCACCAACTCCACCAATGCCAACATCTTTTCCTTTTCCCAATAACGGAACTTTCAAAATATCTCCCAATCGAGTTTATATACCAGCCCCTAATGACCAACTTATCCGCAATAATCACACTGGGCCAGAGGCAAAAGGAAAACCCATCAGAGTTGCTGGGATTGACGTACAACTTCCTCCAGATGCCTATGTGGAATATAGTATAGTCGATGCTCTTCCTTGCGGTCCCAATTTGGTTGAAGGTGTAAACTGTGCTGAGGTTCCTTTCTACTGGCTTAGACGGGGTAACTCAAGGATTGGAGTCTCAGTAAATAGTGGAACAATGTTTCGGGAGCAGATCGCACTAGGTGAGGAAGGAGCTTTTGATTTTCTGAGGGAGGCGTTCCGGAAAGCTAATATCCCAATCAAAACAATGATTATTAGAGAACCTACACAATCTGGAGTAACACCATAAAGTTCCTACTCTACCTTGAGCATCTACCTTAGCTTCCACCACAACAGATTGCTGCTGTCTGCTGCGTTGTGCTTGACTGATGTTGCTATTAATTCCATCCCATTGCGATTCTGGTATGTAATAAGTTTCCCAGCCGTACTCGATGAAATTATCCCTCTTTTGTTGCTTCAGGAAGAATAAAATAGGTTTCTAAAAATGTAACCGCTCAGATTGTGGACGGTTTCGGTGGCAGATTAGGAACAGCCTATCAACCGTGCTGTGTCCCAATATGAATAAAGCCCTGTTATCTTGTTCTAAGTTAAGTGGTCTGCCTTTAGTTGTGAGTCTACTCAGCTTAACTGCGTGCCAATCAGTTCCGGGTCAACTAGAGACGCGAAATTTTGGATATGTACCTAGAACTCTCTCTGCTTCCGGTCGAGGCATCGTCAATATCCCAAAAACAACGTCTCAAGTACGTCTGGGGGTTGAGGTTCAGGGCAAAACCTCTGCGAATGTGCAACAGCAAGTAGCTGAGCGATCGCAAGCAGTAGTAGAACTGCTGAAATCGCGCTCAGATGTGGAAAAACTGGAAACCACAGGCATCCGCCTCAACCCTAACTATAGCTATAAGGACGGTAAGCAAACTATTACCGGGTATACTGGCGCTAACACTGTCAGCTTTAAAATTGAACCTAAAAAAACTGGGAGTCTGTTGGATGAAGCAGTCAAAGCTGGAGCTACTCGAATTGATGGCGTTACTTTAGTTGCCTCAGATAGTGCGATCGCAGATGCTCAAAAGCAAGCGATAAAAGAAGCCTCCGAAGAAGCTAACAAACAAGCAGATGCCGCTTTGAGCGCCCTCAACCTTCAACAGCGAGAAATTATCGGTATTCAAATTAATGGAGCCAATTTACCTGAGCCACGGCAGCCCATGATGGACACGGCATCTATTCCCTCAGCCCAGAAAGCGCCATCATTTGTCACACCTGTAATAGCTGGTGAGCAGCAGGTACAAGCATCCGTTACTCTGCAAATTAGATACTAGATAGCTGCTATTCCTTACCTACATCTCTGAGAATTTGCTTAGAAAGAATTTCAAAAGAAAAAGTTATAGCAGCTGCCATAATGGCTCTTGACAATCGATCTTGTCCCTATGCACGCAGATATGCTGCTATAACGTCTAATTGCTAAAAGCTAACTGGTATAAATCCGCTTTTACATCCACCAGGTATTCTATTTAATATCCTTAATCAATCCATTTAATGTCTTCCTCTACTTTAGGGTTGGATTCTAAATCTTCAATTCGATTTGTATTAGTAAGTGCATTGGTTAAATTACTATAGTAAAGTTCTAATCTTTCTATAATTTTATGTTTGCTATTTTCGTATTCTTCTTTTAAAAGACGCTTACTTACATCAGGCTTAGCTTTTGAGGTACAAGTCTGGCTGACAATTATCCACTCTTTTAATAATTCACGTTGCTCTAAAGAAATAGTTGATGTCATTAAATGATTACAATTGTTAGGTTTTTCTATGCTAAAGAAAAGTAAAAGGCAAGAGCTTACCTTTGATAAAAGACGTAAAGTTTTCTGACCTTGATAATTTTTTATATCTAAAAAGCAAGGAAGCCAGCACGGGTCATATTCAGGATTATAAAGTACCGTAACCCACAGAACCATTGGATGCGGCTCCATCAAGCACATAAAATAAGTAGCGCGTTTGGTAATTAAATGATTTTCAATTCGCTTTCTTGGCATCATTACCCACAGAGAAGGCAAAGCTTCTTGATCTGTCATAACAAGATTGGGGAAAACTATTTGTAAAATAGGTTTATCTGTGGGCCATCTTGATTTTCTACAAGTTAAATCTAGTTCATTAGAAAGTTTATGCTGTTCATTATCTACGGCTAATTTAGTTGAACTACTTATACCTTTTTGCTCGTTTTCTTGATGCTTCGTATTTAATTCTGTCCTAGCAGATAAATTACTAGAAGGCCATTGCTCACTATTTTGCTTTAAAAGATTTAAAGTATTCAATATCTCGCTAATGCTTTGAGGGCGATTTTCCGGCGCTTTAGCCATACAGCTCATAATCAATTCTTCTAGCAACTTGGGTAAATTCAAGCTGCCATTAACAGATTGAAAAGAGAGCGGTTGTTGATACTTATGGGCTTTATACCAAGCTCCAAGACTACTATTTTTTATAGCAAAAGGATGCTTGCCTGTAAGCATCTCAAACATAGTAATCCCTAAATTATAAATATCAGTTCTAAAATCACTTCCTTCTCCTTCCAATTGCTCTGGAGAACTATAAGCTAAAGTACCAACATATGAATTTGCATCATAACTGGATGCATTTTTATTTAAAAAATCAGCATTGCCAAAATCTATTATCTTTGCTGTCTTAACAGAGGTTTCATTTATAGAAATAAATATGTTACTAGGCTTAAGATCGCCATGAATAACTGGATAAGATTCACCGTTAACGCTTATACCTTTATGAGCACATTGCAACCCTAAACAAATTTGGGAACTGAGGTTAAGAAAGGCGCGCAAAGGCACGAATCGAGTCTTAATCAAATTTTTAAGGCTCTTTCCACGTAGATATTCCATCACGTAATAAGGCTCTTCAGATTCGTTAATGCCATAATTTATGACTCGCACTACATGAATGCTCTTATTACCTAATTCAGCCCAGTTTCCAGATAATTGAGTAAAAAATTGGCTCATTTGCTCATTTCTTACAGGTTGAAAAAGCACTTTTACTGCTACTAGCCCTCCTTCTAAGGTATTTTCTGCTTGGTAAACACGCCCTAGACCTCCTTTACCAATTAATTCCTTAATCTGATAGCGATTCGCTACTAATCGGTTAATATACAAGTCTGTAGCTTTTTCTAACATTAGTAACTCCTTCGTATCTCCTTTCTAGAGAGTTAATAAATCTAGAAATCGATAAAAAGCATCAGGTGGGCAATGTGCCCACCCTATTAAGCTGAGGCTCTAAAAATCCTCAGATAAGCATTTGTCTTGGTGTAATTGATGTGCCATTAGGTGAAGCACCCTCACCCCTCAGAGGCTAGGCTGACTGGACTCAAAAAAGCCCGTAGGTCTTACTGTCGATGCTCAAGCGTCTTTCAACTAGCAACTAATGCGTTAATTCCGGTACTTCCTACCGTATTAGCGCTAACCGTAGCACAAAACAGCCCACAAGGGAGCAACCCAAAGAAGGGTGATAAATTTGCCATGGCGATCGCATCTAAATGTATGCACTGCTAGATAGCGATCGCTACTGCTATAGTCACAGCGCACGCTGAAGAAGGAATCAGGATTCTATCGCTATGCCCCTACCGCAGAACCTGACAAAGGCCGGGCGAGCGCTTTTTCTTTCAACAAAGCTGCTTTATCCGTGCGTTCCCAAGGCAGATCTAGATCTGTGCGTCCAAAGTGACCGTAAGCTGCTACATCTTGGTAAAAACGACCGTTACGTTCGCCTGGCAGCTTCCGCAAATTAAATGCTTGGATAATTCCTGCTGGACGCAGTTCAAAATGCTCTTTCACCAGTTCCAGCAAGTGATCGTCATCTATCTTGCCAGTTCCGAAGGTTTCCACCAAGATACTGACAGGTCGAGCTACCCCGATGGCATAACTTAACTGAACTTCACACTTATCAGCAAGACCTGCTGCCACAATGTTTTTAGCAGCGTAACGAGCAGCGTATGCCGCACTGCGGTCTACCTTTGTGGGGTCTTTACCAGAGAAGGCTCCGCCGCCGTGACGGGAATAGCCGCCGTAGGTATCAACAATAATTTTGCGACCAGTCAGACCGGAATCTCCCTGAGGACCACCAATAACGAATTTACCAGTGGGGTTAACAAGGAAGCGGGTTTCTGCATCCGGTTGAATTTCCATGCCTGCAAAAACAGGTTGTACAACGGCTTCCCAGAGATCTTCTCTAATCTTGGCTTGGACAGCGGCTCCGTCTGTGATATTCCCAATATTGGCAGTATGCTGGGTGGAAACCAAGATAGTATCAATTCCCACAGGGCGTCCATCTTCATAGATGACTGTTACCTGAGTTTTGCCATCGGGGCGCAGGTAAGACAAATCCCCGGTTTTGCGAACCGCCGCCAGCCTTCGGGAGATTCGATGAGCCAAACTGATGGGTAAAGGCATCAGTTCTGGGGTTTCATTGCAGGCAAAGCCAAACATCAAGCCTTGATCTCCAGCACCAACGGCATCAAAGCTGTCTTCGCTATCCTGTTCGCGGGTTTCCTGAGCAGTGTTAACGCCTTGGGCAATGTCAGGGGATTGTTCATCCAGGGCAAGTAGGACCGAGCAGCTAGTGGCACAAAAGCCGTTTTCGGCATTTGTGTAGCCAATGTCAGCAATTTTTTTACGGGCTAAATCAACAAAATTTACCTGTGCTTTGGAGGTAATTTCTCCAGTGATTAGCACTAAGCCTGTGTTGACAACAACTTCAGCGGCTACTCGGCTCTGGGGGTCTTGAGAAAGTAGGGCGTCTAAGATGGTGTCGGAAATTTGATCGCAAATTTTATCTGGATGGCCTTCGGTTACAGACTCGGATGTAAACAGATAGCGACGAGACAAGGGCGACTCCTCCTGGGATGCTGGCTGCGCTGATTAAGCGGTTGAGCGAAGTTAATTACTTATAACCTGCCATGATAGCAACATTTACAGCTTTGAGCAGACAGCTGAGTATTTGTTCTGATTTTTCCACAAATGGTTTTGATGGGAGGATAAAGCGAAACTATCCTATTAGGCGATCGCTTTCTTTACTTTCTTCCTCGAAATCCTGACAAAAGCAGGGGCACACAGCATAAATCAGAACTACAATAAACTCGTAATGCTGACTCGGTGTTATAGCAGTGGTCATAATGGTGCTTGACAATCGACACGAGCCCCCATGCACCCAGAACTGCTGCTCTTCCCTCTTCGGATTGCTAAAAGCTAATTGCTAAAAGCTAACTGCTAATTGCTATACCATGACAGCTTCTTTACCCACAGTCCAAACCACCCCAACTTTTTATCCAAGTGCCGATGGGGAACCCGTGGCAGAAACCTACGATCACCTTTATGCCATTCTGGCTACTCTGGAAGTTCTTAAACAATACTTGGCAACTCGCCAAGCAACCGTCCTGGCAAACCAGTTCCTTTACTATGCTCAGGGATTTCCCAAACTGCGAACTGCCCCAGATGTCATGGTAATTTTTGATGTTGCTCCTGGGGGAAGGGACAACTACAAAATTTGGGAAGAAGGTCAAGTGCCAGTAGTAATTTTTGAAATGACTTCTCAAGGCACACAAGACCATGACAAGGGTTTCAAAAAAACCCTGTATGAGCAGTTGGGAGTACAAGAATATTGGCTATTTGACCCCAAAGGAGAGTGGATACAGGAAAAATTGCGAGGATATCGCCTGCGGGGGGACAACTACGAGCCAATTACAGATAGTCGGAGCGAACCCTTGCAATTGCGTTTAGCAGTTGAGGGTAAACTTATAGGCTTTTATAAGGAAGGTACTGGGGATAAATTATTGATTCCTGATGAGCTAGTGCAGGCACTACAGCAGGAAACAAACGCCCGACAACAGGCAGAGGAACGGGCAGAACAAGAACGGCAGCAGCGGGAATTAGCTCAACAACAGATGGGCGAAATGGAAGCAATGCTAGCTCGCTATCGAGAACGCTTTGGGGAATTACCTTAGTCGAGGACTAAGAACTCAAGATTTGGATTTCGTCTAGCTGGGCGATCACTACATCCGCCTTTTCCAGATGTGCTGCCTGTGGTTTCCCCCAGCAGATGCCGATACAACCCGCTGCCCCTGCTTGACGCGCCATCTGAATATCACCCTCAGAATCCCCCACCATTAAAGTTGCTGCGGGTTCAACATCTAAGGCTTTACAGGCTTGTATAAAAAGTGCTGGGTCTGGTTTACTAGGCCCTTCCTCTACTCCCATCTTGAGCTTGATGTATGAATCTAACTGGTGCCGCTTAACAAAAGCTTGTACCGCTTCTGTTCTAGCTGCTGAGAGAATGCCTAATTTCAAGCCTGCGGCTGATAAAATTTGCAGCACTTCAAGAGAGCCAACAAATAGCGGAGAGGAAGCAGCTGTTTTCAAAAACTGGTCTGCTTCGTCAAAGCTGCGGCGTGCGATCGCCATTGACTCTAACCAACCCCGCCCAGTCTCAGCAATATAAGCGGCAGCAGCAATTTCACTTTCGCGGCGACTGCCAACTGCTAACAACCCAGTGGGGTCAAGGGTATTTCCATTGATGCCGAACGCCATTAATAGGGGTTCTCCAATTCCGGGAACTTGGGCGTCAATTATGCGTGATCGCTTTTGCCCGAGGTTCCTCAAAAACTCTTGTGAATCTTCTAGCGTGCCATCTTTATCAAAAATAATTGCTTTAATATTGGGGAACGTAACTTCCCGACAGCCAATTTTTATCACTTACACACACTCCACATTAATGACACATCCATAAAAAAAGAGGGAAACTCCCTCTTTTTCTAAACCAGCAATCCTTAGTGCTATACCTCTTCAGCCACAGCAGATATAGGCTCTTCTTCCACTGCTGAGGGAATGTCCTCTTCCACTGCTGAGGGAATGTCCTCTTCCACTGCTGAGGGAATGTCCTCTTCCACTGCTGAGGGAATGTCCTCTTCCACTGCTGAGGGAATGTCTTCTTCCACTGCTGAGGGAATGTCTTCTTCCACTGCTGAGGGAATGTCTTCTTCAGAAACCTCTGCGGCAGGCTTGTTACCTTGCTGTTTAGCTCGCATCTGCTCCCGGTACTTGACCGCCATTTCTTCCGCCATGTCGTAGACGCGATCGCGGTTTTTGATCATGTCCCCAGGCTCCGGCTCCAGCTGCTTGGTGGAAAGGGAAATTCTGCCGCGTTCGGCGTCCAAGTCAATGATCATCACTTTCACTTCATCATTGACATTGAAAACACTGTGAGGGGTGTCTATATGGTCGTGGGAAATCTCCGAGATGTGCAACAAGCCACTCACGCCGCCAATGTCGATGAAGGCACCGTAAGGCTTAATCCCACGAACTGAACCAATGACCACCTCACCAACTTCAAGCCGATTCATCTTGCGTTCAACCAGCGCCCGTCGATGGCTCAGAACCAAACGATTGCGGTCTTCATCTACCTCTAAAAATTTCAGTGGCAGTTCTTCCCCAACCAAATCTTCCTTTGGTTTGCGGGTACTGATGTGAGAACCAGGAATAAAGCCACGCAACCCCTCAATTCGCACGAGTGCCCCGCCGCGATTAGTGGCAAATACTAGAGAGCGCACTGTAGCATCTTCTGCTTGCAGTTGACGCACACGCTCCCAAGCCCGCATATATTCAATACGACGGATGGAAAGAGTCAGCTGTCCATCTTCATTCTCGTCCGTCAGAATGAAGAATTCTCGCGTCTCGTTCGACTGCAAAACTTCTTCAGGGGCGTCAACCCGGTTGATTGACATCTCCTGAATGGGAATATAAGCAGCTGTTTTAGCACCAATGTCAATCAGTGCGCCCCTCGGCTCTAGACTGAATACGGTACCGGCGACGACATCACCGGGGCTAAAGTGATAGTCATACTTGTCGAGTAGGGCGGCAAAATCGTCGTGAGTAAAGCCAATATCTGTAGCGATTGTTTTCTGACTGACCATGCGTATCGTTTCCTAGTGGTTATCTCCGTAATTACGCCTCCTGTCGATGTACACGCACTTATTAAAAGTGTGCAGCCTACACCTACATTGCTCTGTTGAACCCTATTTTAGGAGATTTCATAGGGAATATTAAGAGTCCAAACAAACTATTTTAACACTCTTTTCGGGGCTTGGGAGCTTGAAGAGGACGCGGGGACGCTTTAGACAGGGAAACGCGGGGATAACCCTATGCAGAAATTTAGGGAATTCAAGCAAGGAATACTTTTTTGATCTCCATGGGTCAGAAACCATTCGCTTCGACTGTTGTGACGCTAGCCTCGATATGAGCGCCCTATGCAGGTCAGTACCAAGAAGAGGAGAGGGGGCGATAGTATTTTGAGCTTTTAGATTTGTGTAGCCCACTATAAGGCGTTAGCGAAGCGTCATGAAGTGCAGCATGAACGTTTCAACGTGGGGATTCTGGCGATTTTACCTAAAAAAATTAAAAATGGTCAAATTAGGAAGGCATCATCAAAGATGCCGAGGTTTCCCTTTTAGGTTCCTCGGATGAAGGGGCTGGTAAACTTTCAGGCGTCTCAGTCCCATCGGTGTTGCTTTGGAGATGATTTAATGTCTCCACAAAATCTCGGATACCTTGAAATTGGCCGTAGACGGAGGCAAAGCGCACATAGGCGACTTCACTAAGCGATCGCAGATGCTGAAGTACCACCTCGCCAATTTCATTGCTAGTGACTTCTCGCACAGTCCGCTGCTGTAATTCAGCTTCAATTTCATCCACCAAGGCTTCTAAACGTCCTTGCGAAATGCCTGTTTTTTCGCAAGCACGCACCATCCCCCGCAGTAACTTGGAGCGGTCAAAAGACTCCCTAAGCCCATCCCGCTTGATGACGGTAACAGGAACAAATTCAATGCGTTCGTAAGTCGTGAAGCGATGCTTGCACTCCAAACACTCGCGGCGGCGTCGAATACTTTGTCCGCCTTCCGTGGAACGGGACTCAAGAACACGACTATCTGTGTGCTGACAATAAGGACAGTGCACGATTTAAAGTCCTTTGTTGCAGGGTGTACTAAGGGGAAAAAATATTATGTATATAAATGCGAAAATATGAGCCGATCCGGGTCTATCCTACTCCAAATAAGGAGAAGCGAAAAGACCCTGGCGGCTCAAAACATCCAGATATTTATAAAATTGTGGCGATTTGCTGCGCCACGAGCTATTTCTTCTCGATCCGAGGCGGTTCCCGGAAGGCGATCGCAAAGAAAAGCACACCCAGAGCCAGAGTCAAGACCAAGATGTAAACTACGCTTTCCATGTCAAAATTTCCTGCTTATCCAGCTAACAAAACGCGACTTCACGTCTTTTCTTAGTCTACCAGTCAAAAGAAAAGAACAGTCTAACAAGCTGCCAAAGACATTGCTGCCTTAATTAGTTATTAGACTATTCTTAACATTTTGCTACAAAGTGTTATACAGCTTCTTTGTTCCGAGTTGTTTTGTCACCAACTTTCTGGAACAGACCCCACTCTACTTGCTCTTCCAAGTCGGCATCAACCCCAGCAAACACATCCCGGAACAAAGTCCGAGAGCCATGCCAGAGGTGACCAAAGAAGAACAGTAGCGCAAACACCGCATGACCGAATGTGAACCAGCCGCGGGTACTGGTGCGGAACACCCCGTCAGCTTTCGGCGTTTCCCGATCAAATTCAAAAGCCTCACCCAGCTGGGCTTGACGAGCAAACTTTTTCACATCTGCTGGATCTTCAAAAGTTTTACCATCAAAAGCCCCACCGTAGAAGCTAGCGGTTACACCAGCTTGCTCGAAGCTATATTTCGATTCTGCCCGCCGGAACGGAATATCGGCGCGAATCACGCCATCAGAATCAGTCAAAACTACTGGAAAAGTTTCAAAGAAGTTGGGCATACGACGTACGCTCAATTCCCGACCTTCAGTATCTTTGAACACCGGATGGCCTAGCCAAGCTTGAGCAATGCCATCTCCTTTATTCATTGGCCCGGTTCGGAACAGACCGCCTTTAGCAGGACTGTTACCAACGTAGTCATAGAACGCCAGCTTATCAGGAATTGTTGACCAAGCGGCTGTAAGGCTTTGCCCTTCAGCCACATTAGCTTGAACGCGCCGGTTAATCTCCTGTTTGAAATAACCGCTATCCCACTGATAACGGGTTGGACCAAACAGTTCAATGGGAGTAGCAGCGCTGCCGTACCACATCGTACCAGCCACAACAAAGGCCGCAAAAAATACGGCAGCAATACTGCTAGAAAGTACGGTTTCAATATTCCCCATCCGCAAAGCTCTGTAGAGCCTCTCTGGAGGTCGAACTGTCAAGTGGAATAAACCAGCGATGATGCCGACGATACCCGCTGCAATATGGTGAGCGACAATGCCTCCTGGGTTAAAGGGGTTAAACCCAGCAGGTCCCCACTCTGGTGCCACAGGTTGGACACTACCAGTGAGACCATAGGGGTCAGAAACCCACATTCCAGGCCCAAATAGCCCAGACAGGTGAAAGGCACCAAAACCAAAGCAAAGCAGACCGGATAAAAACAGGTGAATGCCAAACATCTTTGGCAAGTCGAGAGCGGGTTCACCAGTGCGGGGGTCTCTGAAGAGTTCCAAATCCCAGTAAACCCAGTGCCAAACGGCAGCCAGGAATAACAAACCGGAAAGGACGATATGTGCAGCAGCGACGCCTTCAAGTGACCAGAAGCCTACATCGGCAGCAGATTCGCCGGTGATGCTCCAACCCGCCCAAGATTTAGTGACACCCAGACGCGCCATGAAGGGCAGGACAAACATGCCCTGACGCCACATGGGGTTCAAAACGGGATCACTGGGATCAAAAAGGGCCAATTCATAAAGGGCCATAGAGCCAGCCCAGCCTGCCACCAGGGCAGTGTGCATTAAATGCACAGAAATCAGCCGCCCTGGGTCATTCAGAACGACTGTGTGTACTCGGTACCAGGGTAGTCCCATTGACTACGCTCCTCCTCAGATAGCTAAAGTATCTACTTCGACGCTTCTTTTTTAGTGACGTTACCCTCCGCTAACTTAATGTTGAGCGGGGGCTTCTCCACCTGGGGTTTCCAGCTTCCTGCTGAAGACGGGAGTGCAACCACTTAACCATCTACAGACAGCAACGATGAGACCCACTGTTTTAAAAAGCTACATTGAAAATGAAGATTATCTAAAGAAGTGTAACTATTGTTAGAACCGATTGCAAGCGGGTTTGAGGTTCCTATACTGATTATTCAAGAGGTCTTAAATTTAACAGGGCTTCTGCCGCCGTTAATCGTTCGATGGCTTGCTCAGCATCCATCAAGCGTTTGAGAACGACTTGACCAATCGTTTTAGCTGAGTTAGCGGAAGCTCGATCTGTGGGTTTGACTTCTACCATGATCACTGCATCTTCGACCCGATACAGCCAAAGCTTTTCGTTTTGCTCCCACAAACCAATATTCAGGCGCACAATTTCCGGTTTGCGTCGCCAAGCATTTTCATTCCAAAGACCACCAAACTCCCACACGCGACCAACAGTCCACCCGTCGGCTAGAAAGAAATACTTCACAGATTATTTTATGTGCAACTGTGCTTGTCCGCATTATGCACTTTATCGGCAACATTTTGGCAATAAAGTCAGTGTTTTTTCTATAAATAAAAATTTTCAACATCACAGTGTATACCACCCTGTGGGCTAACCACGAACAAGCTACTGGAAATATGCGAAAATTAGCGATCGCACTTTTGCCCCAACTGAAAGGGCAAACTCTTTTCTACTACCCTGCTATCTAGGTATATTACCCGGCACGGCAGTTAGGGAAGAATCTCCTGTAATATGCTTTCGTCTATTTCCAGTAACTCCTCCAACAATTTTTTACGCATACTGTTTCGTAAGGCATCCAAAATTGCCTCCTCTGACTCTAAGTTAGAGTTTAGTATGCAAGGCTGTAACTGCCAAGATTCTGGAGACGGCTGTTCTTGAAAGCACCCTGCCGATCTTAAAGCTGTTAAAGAACGTTGTATCGCTCTTCTAGAAACTTCTTGCCCTATTGTCTTTCTCAACTGTTCCTCAAACTCTTGCCAAGTTTCACCCTTTGGTCTGTTATTGATCGCATAGCGGATCACCATTCTCAAATGTTCTAATAGTGGCAGATTAAATAGGGGGTATCCAGTTTTGAGAATTTCTCGATATTTCGTTGATGATTGAGACTTTGCTGAAAAAGTATGCCTATAAAAAATATTAGATTCAATGTTTACATCTTTTTTTAGAATTAAATTGATATTGTCTTTGGATATGCACAAGTTAGTTTCTTCCGCAGCTATTTTTAATAAACTTAGCAATTTATTATAGCCCCAGAGTTTACGCCGTTCTTCGAAATTTGATATATGCCTTTTTAAAAAATGATGGACTTGAGAAATAGCAATGCCACTTTTTTCTAAATAAGATCTTGTTTCATTTTCATGTTTCAGCAATTCTAACTTTTCTCTTATTATTACCACAAAATTATTGTGGCTTAATTGAGTATCGCTCTGAGCAATTGTTTTAATAGTGCTAGTTTCGGAAAATGTAATTTTTATTTCTTCTCGGGGATCTGGCAAAGGTATAAAAGCATCACACACAGATTTTAAAACCCGATTCACTTGCCGTTCGTAAGCACATCCGATAACTATTTTACCATATTCGTGTAGCTTTTTAGCTAAAGAAGCAAAGGCGCCATCGCCAGATACAATAACAAAATTTTCTATAGAAAAACGGTGATAATACAATTCAATAACATCAATTACAAGTTGAATGTCTGCTGCATTTTTTTGGGAATTAAAACCGAAAATTTGAATAGGTTCTATACCCAGTTCTAAAATATCATTTCTCATTCTTCCTAAGCGAGGGTCACTCCAATTAGCATATGCACATTGGATAGCGAGTTGCTTAACTCCAGGAATTTCTTTAACTTTTTGTATGATGGCTCTCAAAGAAAAATTAAATATAGGCTGCCTATTGCCCATTACCAGGTTTTCAATATCATAGAAAATAGCTGTGTTGAAGGGCTGATTAGCTGAGTGTAGGTCTTGAAGTACTGAGGCAAGGGGCGTTATATCTGTTGCTGGCACAGGATTACTGGTTAACTCCTCTAAGCGAGCGATCGCTGTCCTTAACTCCTCGACTTGCTGCCGTGTTTGTAGTAATTCCTGCTGCAACGGCTCAGTTAGTGTCTCAAGTTTAATTTGAGTTTCCGCCGTCTTCTGCTTCAGTTCAGCGATGGTTCTTTCTAGAATGTGTTGGCGTTGCCGATAAGCAGAGGCTAGGGCTTGCTGAGTACTAGCCCAATCTTGTGGGAAAGCCTGTTGATTAAAAACCTGTAAAGCAGCCTCGTAGCCAGCGATCGCTATTTCTAGCTTGATAGAGTTCTTCCCTAGAGAAAACTCCTGTACCAGGTTGCTAAAGTTAACAATAGTTGTTGCTATTTTTGTGGCTCGTGTTGATGGAGCGTTAGTAAACTGAGCTATTGCCCATCTTCGGAACAGCTGAACAAAGTTATCATTGAGCTTGTCCAGGTTAGCTTCCAAAAGTGGATATACTACTTGCCGATCTCCTCTACTCTGAGCGGTTGCCTGTAGAACAGCGACCAAGAATGTTAGATACTCATCAGGCGGGCGGCTTACCATAGATACATACCTGATAACTAGGCATTTGGTTAATCATATTAAGTTTGGTATGGCATCTAGGTCTACCAAATCTTTCTCTAAAGCAGTTGGAAGTAAAAATCTCCTCCAACATTTACAGCTAAACCTCACACTTAAACTATTACTATGCCCTCGCCAGTAGAATTCCAAGACGTATTTGATGTCATAGTAGTCGGTGCTGGACACTCTGGCTGTGAAGCGGCCCTGGCTACAGCACGCCTCGGCTGTCGTACCCTACTGCTAACCCTTAACCTCGATAAAATAGCTTGGCAACCCTGCAACCCCGCAGTAGGTGGCCCAGCTAAATCCCAGTTAACTCATGAAGTGGACGCACTGGGGGGAGAAATTGGCAAAATGGCCGATCGCACCTATCTACAAAAGCGGGTGCTAAACTCCTCACGCGGGCCAGCTGTTTGGGCATTACGGGCGCAGACGGATAAGCGGGAATACGCAACTGTGATGAAGGGGATTGTGGAGAACCAAGAAAACTTGACAATCCGCGAAAGCATGGTCACTGACTTAGTACTGGGTGCTAATGATGAAGTTATCGGCGTTGAAACTTATTTTGGCGTGGCGTTTCAATGCAAAGCAGTAATATTAACAACTGGTACTTTTCTCGGCGGTTGCATTTGGGTTGGTAATAAGTCAATGCCAGCTGGACGTGCTGGTGAATTTGCCGCCACCGGGTTGACAGAAACTCTAAATCGGCTGGGCTTTGAAACAGGGCGACTGAAGACTGGAACACCCGCACGGGTGGATAAACGGTCGGTGGATTATAGCCAGATGGAACACCAACCTGGTGACGAGCGAGTGCAGTGGTTCAGCTTTGACCCAGCGGTTTGGGTGGAACGAGAGCAGATGCCTTGCTATCTTACCCGGACAACGGCTGAAACTCACCGACTGATTCGGGAAAATCTGCACCTGTCACCAGTCTATGGCGGTTGGGTGGATGCCAAGGGGCCGCGTTACTGTCCCAGCATTGAAGATAAAATTGTCCGCTTTGCGGATAAGGAAAGCCACCAGATTTTTATTGAACCAGAAGGACGGGATATTCCCGAACTGTATATCCAAGGCTTTTCAACTGGTTTACCAGAAAATTTGCAGTTACAAATGCTGCGATCGCTCCCTGGCATGGAAAAATGCACTATGCTGCGCCCAGCCTACGCGGTTGAGTATGATTATCTACCAGCAACTCAGTGCTACCCCACACTGATGACCAAGAAGATTCAGGGGCTATTCTGTGCTGGGCAAATTAACGGCACCACCGGCTACGAAGAGGCAGCTGCCCAAGGTCTTGTGGCAGGCATTAACGCTGCTCGTTTTGTCCAAAGCCAGGAAATGATAGTTTTCCCCCGCGAACACAGTTACATCGGCACGTTGCTTGACGACCTGTGTACTAAAGACCTGAGAGAGCCTTATCGGATGCTTACCAGTCGCTCTGAGTATCGGTTGCTACTGCGCTCGGATAATGCAGATCGGCGACTAACACCACTGGGTCGAGAAATTGGCTTGATTGATGACCGCCGCTGGGAGTTGTTTACAAGCAAACAAACTAATATTGCCGCTGAAAAAGAACGGCTGCAAGCAATGCGGATTAAGGAACACGATCCTTTAGGAAAAGCGATCGCCGCTTCCACCCAACAAGTCATCAAAGGCTCAATTACCTTAGCTGACCTCCTCAGACGCCCTGGCTTCCACTATGTCGATCTTGAGCGATATGAACTGGGTAACCCTGACTTAGACTCAGTTGAAAAAGAAGGCGCTGAAATTGATATCAAGTATTCCGGCTATCTCCAGAGGCAACAGCACCAGATTGACCAGGTTTCGCGTCAAGCACATCGGCATCTGCCCCCAGACATAGATTACGCTGCTATCGAGACGCTATCTAAAGAGGCGCGTGAAAAGCTTGCCCAAGTAAGGCCACTCACAGTTGGTCAAGCTACTCGAATTGGCGGTGTCAACCCAGCTGACATCAACGCTTTACTGGTGTATCTGGAGGTGCGCCATCGACAAGTAACATCAGCCCCGGCAGGCATATTAGTCTAGATTAGTCTTGACGTTCCGCCGGAACGTCAAGACAACTAACAGGCGGCGAGGAAGAATCCCCATCCCGTCGGTGGTCGGGGTACGTCGGTGCGCCCCTTCGGTAAGTGGGTAGGGGGAAGATCTCAGTTAAGGGCAATTACTCTTACCCTTGCGCCTTCCCAAAAAATATAAATGGTATAAAAGAGTATCTTTGATTCTGTAACTACTGAGTAAGCCATTCATGTCTCAGGAGATCCGCACTAGCCAGAGGATTTCAGACCCCTCTTCCGAGCAAATTCCCCTCGATCCTCAATCGGTGAATGCCTCCGCCGATAAATTGATGGACGAGTTGTTTTCAGATATCGACCAGATTCTAGACGGCGGCAAGTTGCCTAATGAGCCTGCACAACCAGAATATGTATCCTTGCAGCCTCGAAATATTCCGCAGATAAAGCAAACTCCGCTGCCAGAGGCAGTGATGGCACCTCAGGAACCGTTAACACAGCCAGCGGATAATCCCCCACATTTCTCGCCAGCACCGATAGAACAAAATACTCACGCCCCTGAAAAAACTAAATCTGACACTAAGGTTTTTGGGTTTAGTCACTGGTTTGACAAACTTTTGTTAGGAGTAACTTTTACATCTCTGGCAGGGATTGTAATTTTGTTGTTGGCTAGTAAGTATGGGCGGAATTGGTCATTTTGGCCAAAGCCCATTTCTTCCGCGACAAGCCAGAATACGCAGAAGTCAAAGGAAGATGCCGAGTTTATTGACTATATGCAGCGATCGCTTGAAGCGATGGATCGCAGGGCGAAAGCCAGTAAACAGCAGGCAATGGTATCTGGCTTGCAACTAGCGCCTAATCAGTCGCTGGTGCTGGTTCCTAGCAATCTGGGTCAAGGTTCTAACCCAGGCGAGATGAGCCTGGAAAAAGTCTACATCCCAGTTTATCCACAGCCCCAAGCACCTAATGCTTCACCGATACCAACGCCCGTAGCCACCCCATCAGATTCACAGTCGGCATCAGTACCGGAATCTCCTCAACGTGTAGCGCTACCAGTGGTACCCCTTCCGAAGTTACAGGGACCGGCACGGGTGGCACTGCCAAGCGTACAGGTATCTGCGGAACCGGAATCAACAGCACCAGCAACTCAGCATAGGCTGGCGCGAGTGTTTGTGGGCGATCGCTCTGCGGCACTGTTTGAAATCAACGGTGTCACTCAGCGAATTCAGGTGGGTGAAAATATTGGCACCAGTGGCTGGACTTTGGTTAGTGTTATTAACCAGGAAGCTACGATTCGGCGCAACACAGAAGTGCGATCTATTGACATTGGGGAGAAGTTCTGAGATAGAAATTAGCTGTTAGCGGCTAGTTTTTTAAGCTGCTAACTGTTAATTTCTAACATAGCCAAAGCTTGACTATATTTAATCTTAAGCGAGTTAATGTAAGGACGAGGCGGAATAGGGCACTATTGCTGTGAGAGCCATGCCAAAAAGTTTAAACGGTCTTTTCCTGGCGAGTCTGCTTTTTTTAGCCCCAGCTGACCCTAATAGAAGCATTCGTGCCCAAGAACTCGAAACACAAGGCGCTTACTCTGACGAAAGTATTCTTACCAAAGATGAGTTGTACTTTGGGATGTCAAAACCGGAAGGAAAAATAGTTTCAGAGGCTGAATGGCAGCGATTTTTGAATTGTGTAATTACACCCCGCTTTAAAGAAGGATTAACTGTATTGAATGCCTATGGGCAGTATCTCAACAGATCTGGTCAGCTAGCTCAAGAACAGACCAAAATAGTCATTTTGTTGTATGAAAATAGTCCAGATAAAAATAAAGCTATTGAAGAGATTATCTCCCTCTACAAGCAAACCTTCCAGCAAGAGTCTGTACTTCGCACAACTAGCCGTGTAAAAGTCTCTTTCTAACTGCATTAGATCGAGTTAGGTAGTTTACAGGCGCGCTATCAAAATATGGAACTGCCTTGGCGGCGCTGGTGGGATTTGTAAGGTAATCTTTTATTGATAGGTGAAGAACGGGCAGAGCAATTAGCAGCACAGTTAAGGGCGCTGGGGCTATAACCGGAGGTACAAAAAGGACGGCAATACCCCGATGGGAAGCCGTGAACACCGATCTAGGCGATCGCTTTAGTCTTCTTAGAATGACATTATCTACATAAATTCACTATAGAAGCGGAGGGGATAGCTAAGTATGCAACCAACCAATCCTCAGCAGTTTACAGAGAAAGCTTGGGAAGCGGTCACTCGTACCCCAGATGTTGTTAAAGCAGCCCAACAGCAACAAATCGAGACTGAACACCTGATGAAGTCACTGCTGGAACAAGAAGGACTCGCCAGCAGCATTTTTACCAAAGCCGGGGTTAACGTGCAGCGAGTGCGCGATGCCGTTGAACAACATATTCAGCGCCAGCCGAAAATTTCCGGTAGTGGCGGATCGGTATATCTGGGGCGCAGTCTCGATACACTCCTGGATAGAGCAGAAGCATTTCGTAAAGAGTATGGAGACGACTTCATCTCTATTGAACACCTGATGCTGGCTTATCCCAAAGACGATCGCTTTGGTAAAGCTTTATTCCAGGAATTTAAACTAGATGAAGCGAAGCTCAAAAATATCATCAGCCAAATTCGTGGGAGCCAAAAAGTGACTGACCAAAATCCAGAAGGCAAGTACGAATCACTGGAAAAATACGGACGCGACCTGACGCAATATGCCCGTGAAGGTAAACTTGACCCAGTGATTGGGCGAGATGATGAGATTCGCCGTACCATTCAGATTCTCTCCCGTCGCACGAAGAATAACCCCGTACTGATTGGGGAACCAGGTGTCGGTAAAACCGCGATCGCGGAAGGACTAGCCCAGCGTATTGTTAGCGGAGATATACCCCAATCTCTGCGCGATCGCAAGCTGATTGCCTTAGATATGGGCGCATTGATTGCTGGTGCTAAATATCGAGGTGAATTTGAAGAACGCCTAAAAGCTGTCCTCAAAGAAGTTACCGATGCCAAAGGCACCATTATTCTTTTCATTGATGAAATTCACACCGTTGTGGGTGCGGGTGCGACACAAGGGGCAATGGACGCAGGTAACCTACTCAAGCCAATGCTGGCGCGGGGTGAGTTGCGCTGTATCGGTGCCACAACTTTAGATGAATACCGCAAGTATATTGAGAAAGATGCTGCACTAGAGCGTCGGTTCCAACAGGTTTATGTCGATCAGCCGAGTGTAGAAGATACCATCTCAATTCTGCGGGGACTGAAAGAACGCTACGAAGTTCACCACGGTGTAAAAATTTCCGATAATTCCTTAGTTGCCGCAGCAACTTTGTCGACAAGATATATAAGCGATCGCTTCTTACCTGATAAAGCGATTGACTTGGTTGATGAAGCTGCCGCACGGCTGAAAATGGAGATTACCTCCAAGCCAGAAGAACTTGACGAGATCGACCGCAAGATCTTACAGATGGAAATGGAACGGTTATCTCTGCAAAAAGAAAGTTCTGCTGCTTCTAGAGAACGGCTGGAAAGGTTGGAGAGAGAACTTGCCGATCTCAAAGAAGAACAACGGACGTTGAATGGTCAATGGCAGTCTGAAAAAGACGTCATCAACAACATTCAGTCGATTAAAGAAGAGATCGATAAGGTCAATATTGAGATCCAGCAAGCGGAACGCGATTACGATCTCAATAAGGCAGCAGAACTCAAATATGGCAAGTTAACCGAACTGCACCGCAAGTTGGAACAAGCTGAAACCGCACTAGCGCAGGCTCAAACCAGTGGTAAATCTCTGCTACGGGAAGAAGTCACGGAAGCGGATATTGCGGAAATTATTTCCAAGTGGACTGGAATTCCCATCAGCAAGTTAGTGGAATCAGAAAGAGAAAAACTCCTGCACTTGGAAGATGAACTGCACCGCCGCGTAGTTGGACAAGATGAAGCTGTTACCGCTGTAGCCGATGCAATTCAGCGCTCGCGCGCTGGTTTAGCTGACCCAAATCGCCCCACCGCCAGCTTTATTTTCCTCGGTCCTACAGGCGTTGGTAAGACAGAACTAGCAAAAGCCCTTGCCGCTTACCTATTCGACACTGAAGAAGCTTTAGTGCGGATCGATATGTCCGAGTACATGGAGAAACACGCCGTTTCACGGCTTATCGGTGCCCCTCCCGGATATGTCGGTTACGAAGAAGGCGGACAACTAACTGAATCTATCCGCCGTCGTCCTTATGCAGTCATTTTGTTTGACGAAATCGAAAAGGCACACCCAGATGTCTTCAACGTGATGCTGCAAATTCTGGATGATGGTCGCGTCACGGATGCTCAAGGTCGCACGGTTGACTTTAAGAATACCGTGATTATCATGACCAGCAATATCGGTTCCCAATTTATTCTGGACATTGCTGGTGAAGACACCCACTACGAAGAAATGCGGAGTCGAGTCATGGATGCGATGCGGACTAGCTTCCGCCCAGAGTTCCTCAACCGGATTGATGAAATTATCATCTTCCACGGCTTGAAGAAATCTGAACTGCGGCATATAGTTCAGCTGCAAATTAAGCGACTGGAACAAAGACTGCGCGATCGCAAAATGTCCCTCAAACTTTCCGAAGCTGCTCTTGACTTTTTGGTAGATGTAGGATATGACCCTGTATATGGTGCCCGTCCTCTGAAGCGTGCGATTCAGCGCGAACTGGAAACGCAAATTGCCAAGAATATCTTACGCGGCGACTTCAACGACGGTGACACTATCTTTGTAGATGTGGAAAACGAGCGCCTTGCCTTCAAGCGCTTACCCGTTGAGTTACTGACGGTTCAGTAAAACTAGCTAAAAACTTTCAAAGCGGCAGGTTGTGCTAATACGCGACCTGTCGCTTTGAAAGTTTGAGCTTTCCACTATATGTAATCGTTGATACAAACTAAATTAGCACTACATCCTACTTAAGGCATAAAGAACGATAAGGTATAACTACCTTCCAGAAAGATGAACTTATATATATAGCTTCTTAATATGATTCCAGATTTAATAAAAGATAGGAGTCGTTTATGCCTGGGAAGAAACTCGATGAGTTGCCTTCAGATATAAAAGAACAGCTAGAGGATGGCGCTCAGCAGATTTTTCTGACTGCACTCAACAGTGCCCAAGAAGATGGTATGGACGAAGCAGCTGCCATGCATCTTGCTTGGAACACCATAGAACACGACTATGAGAAAGGTGAAGATGGCAAGTGGCATCGGAGACCACAACAAGAAAACATAACTCATAAATCCGTTCAGTCTGGCGGTAACTAAGTACCTTCTTTTTGTCTCGAGTTTAGGTTAATAGATACAGAAAGCAGTCTATACAAGCTATAGGCTGCTTTTTGATGAATATTACCTAGAGGCCGTCTTCCGCAGGTAGCCCTTATTAGCAGGATTCTTTCCTAATCTTCCCCAAATCTAGTTTTAAACTCAACTTGCACACAAAATTTGGCGCATCTGCCGCATATTGGTCGGCAAGTCGAGTTTAATTGCTTGTTCAATAAAAATAGATGGAACTGGGATAGTAGGGGTTGCCTGCACCGCGTAGGTGAGCAAAGTTCCCACCCCAGCGTCTTGCAGCTTTAAGTCGGCGGCAAAATCATGAAAGCTGCCTTTTTCTAGTCGGAACTTAATTTGCTGCTGCATAACCTCAAACACGTTCAGGTAAATCTCAACCTGAATGCTGAGAAACAGGAAGGCTTTGTTGGCAACTTGGTAAAGGCGTTTGCATCCATCTCGTGAGGATTCATTGATTGCCCCGACGACTGGTTTCAGAACCTCAGATCGAATTAAGTCTGGGAAATATTGCACCCAGCGGGGGTAATCTGTTAATTGTTGCCAGACACGCGATCGCGCCAAGGGTAAGTACATCTGGGCGGTTACAGCCGCGCCCCAAGCAGAATGCGATCGCGTATTAAGTAAAATCTCGCCTTGCAAAAGTGCCGCTGAGGTGTGGTTACTGTAGGCAAAGTCTGAGGGAGAAGGTACGCTCATGCTGGTTCAGCCACTTTTTAACTAATCTCAACAAAGTAAAGTTCACAATATTTATCCTCAGCAGTCTAAACAACTGCTTTTCTTTTTTAACTTACCCAACTCTTAAAAACAACTAAGAGCCTATCTTTCTTGCATCCGTTTCCGTAGCCCAATACCTACTGGTATCTGTGTTCATCTGTGTTTATCTGTGGTTAAAATATCTTAAAACAACTTTTCGGATAGGTTCTAAGTTAAATATAAAAATCCCAATAGTTTTTACTCTGGCATCACCTATATAGGCATCATCCCCTTTGCCTCTCTGCTGGATTAAGGGCGTACTATAGCGGAAATGGTATAACATAGGTCTGCTTACGGTTGAGAAGAAAAGCGTGTGAGCCAAACACCCAAGTCTGTAACTGAAATATTTGCTTACATTTTTAGCAGCGTTCTGGGGATTACCATCGTTGTCTACCTGCTGAGAGGATTTGGCATTCTTACCTTCATTCCTGGGGGGGTAATCTGGTTTTTGCTCCTGCTTTCAATTGGAACTGGGATTTTGTACGGAATTATGAGAGCAAGGCGATACTAATTCAACCTCTTAGATATAGTTAAGTATCCTTGAGTACATTGATTAATCAACCTTGGGGGCGATTCGCTACTGGCTGGTACGGAAGTATTCTCTGAGAAAAGTTAACAAAACTTCAAGGAGTTGTACATGACCGCTATAGATACAACAGATAACGCCGCCAATACACCAGTTGCAGAGCGAACCATTTCCGCCATTTTCCAGAATCGCGAGCAAATTGATAATGTGATTCGCCGTTTGCTTGACCGTGGTATTTCTCGCGAACACGTCTCAGTAATCGGCAAAAACTTTCACTCTGAAACCAAAATTGCTGGTTTCATCACCAAGAAAGACGTGATTTTAGGTGGATTAAAACAAGGTGGGATCTTTGGTTCCTTGTTTGGTTCAGCCCTTGGTTTGCTAACAGGCGTAGGAGTCCTCTTCGTTCCTTTTGTGGGCACGTTGGTGGCAGCAGGACCCATTGGTGCCGCTTTACTGGGTGCCGCTAGTGGCGCACTCGCTGGTTCAGCTGGTGCTGGTTTAGTGTCCGCCTTGGTTGCTTTGGGGATGCCAGAAGATAAAGCCACTGTTTATCAAACCCGTATTGAAGCTGGAGATTTCCTCGTATCTGTAGAAGTTCCAACTGATAAATCCGGTGAAATTCAATTGTTACTGGAAAGTGCCGGAGGTCAAGAAATCTCCACCGCCGAGACAACCTTACCCCGAAAAGGCTCCGGTGAGCTAGGAAGCGCCGCTGACTTATCCCCCGAAGTCCGCTCTCATCTGTCAGAACCAGCTCAAAAGACTTTTATAGAAAAGTACAATGCTGCCTATCAAGAGTCTAACGATGAAGCCAAGGCTGAACACGCTGCATGGGATGCCGTTTGTGAACAGTTTGAAGAAGATGAAAATGGTATTTGGTCTAAAAACAAAGTAAGTGCGTAGTCGCAGCTATTAACTAGGGTGGGCACTGCCCGCCCTAGTTGCTACTTCGGAGGCTTAAATTCTGTTGTCTATTATATATAAATAATAATTATTAAAACTTATAATTTGTTTTGGAAAAAACTATAGCAATCCTATTTGAGCTGTGATAATTATTGACCTCATTAAACCGCAATAGACGCGCAGCGGCTTCCCGAAGGGTAGACCCAAAGAGCGCTAAGAAAGAAAAGAAAGGGGGCAATTATCACGAATCAGTTAGGACTGCTATAGTAATAGCAAGTCCGGGCGATCGCACACTGTAGAAAAGCGATATATCGCCTCTCTAGAGAGTTTTAGGTATTGGTTAATATAGCTAATTAACCGGACATGATATAAGAGAATAACTATTATGGGTGGGAACACCAGAAACTCTATTCTATCGACTAAAAGCTGAGGAATCTTTATTGGCTATAATATTACCCATCTCCTAATGCTTAATTCAGTTAAAAAATACATTGGGAACAAATATCTAGCAGTGAAGCGCTCTAAGAAATATCCCGCATTCAGCCTCTTGGGCTGAGTATGATAAATTGCTTAAGTTAGGCTGTTTTTATTGACATCATTAGGAGATAACAAAAATGCAGAAATATGTATGCACGGTCTGTGGCTATGTGTATGACCCAGAAGTAGGAGATCCAGATGGAGGTATCGAACCGGGTACGGCCTTTGAAAATATACCAGACGACTGGGTGTGCCCGCTTTGCGGGGCGACAAAAGAGGACTTTGAACCAGAAGATTAATTGAGAAAATATTCCCTGTAGTTGGTACAAGCTTGACTGTGCAACCATTACGAGTAGTAGTGATAGGTGGTGGGGCAGCTGGGTTCTTTGGAGCCATTACTTGCGCTGAAGCTAATCCCCACGCCCAAGTCACCCTTTTAGAAGCAGGGCATCAACCCCTAAGCAAAGTTCGTATTTCTGGTGGGGGTCGGTGCAATGTCACCCATGCCTGCTTTGAGCCTGCTGAGTTGGTGCCATATTACCCTAGAGGAGGTAAAGCTCTTCGAGGTGCTTTCACCCGTTTTCAAGCTAAGGATACAGTCGCTTGGTTTGAGTCTCGTGGCGTTAAGCTAAAAACTGAGGCGGATGGACGGATGTTTCCGGTCACGGATGATTCAGGGACGATTGTAGACTGTCTCATCGATGCAGCTGAGGCGTCTGGAGTGAGAATCCTCACGGCAACTCCAGTAGTTTCGGTATCGCGGGTTTTTAGTCCAGAATCTTCCTTTGAGATTGGCTTGAAATCGGGAGAGATACTGAAGTGCGATCGCCTCCTGCTGGCAACTGGCAGTAACCCTCAAGGATACCGCTGGGCAAAAGATCTAGGGCACACAATTGAACCAGCAGTTCCTTCCCTGTTTACCTTCAATATTGCTGACCCCCGTTTGCAGGATTTAGCTGGAGTGAGTGTGGAATCCGCCCGCATACGATTATCTATCCCTGGTAAAGCCTCCCTAGAACAAACGGGCCCATTACTAATTACCCATTGGGGTTTAAGTGGCCCAGCAATCCTCAAACTTTCTGCTTGGGGGGCTAGAGTACTGCACGAGTGCCGTTATCAAGCACCTTTGCTAATTAATTGGCTTCCCCAGTACAACTCAGAAAGCCTGCGTAAAATGCTGCTGGCGGTTAAGTCACAGTTACCCCAACGCGCTATTTCCAGCAATTGCCCAGTGCCCCTCCCCCGACGTATCTGGCAGCGGTTGGTTGCTGCTGTTGGCATTGGTGCAGAAGATAGATGGGCTGGCTTATCTAATAAAACCCTAAATCAGCTAATTCAAGAACTCACTCAGGGTCAATACCTAATTAAGGGAAAGGGAGTTTTTAAGGAAGAATTTGTCACCTGTGGCGGCGTGAGCCTCAAAGAAGTAAACTTCAAGACAATGGAAAGCCGCTGCTGCCCAAAACTTTATTTTGCTGGGGAAATTCTAGATATTGACGGCGTGACAGGAGGATTTAACTTTCAAAGTGCCTGGACAACTGCTTGGATATCAGGTAATGCGATGGCAAACTTAGAAACTGAAAATTAAAAGTTGTACTTTTTCTTTTTTAATGAAATCTAATGTAATTGATATGGCGATGAAGTTTAGCGAACTAATACAAAAACTAGGCGCAGCTGCTACCTGTAATAGTTTGGCAGAAAAGCCAGAGGATGACATAGAAATTACCGGAGTGGCACCAGTCGAGAGTGCCCCTACTGGCACCCTCAGCTATATAGAGGGAGGAAAATTTGCCGCACAGGTGGGGAAAACCTCTGCGAGTGCTTTAATTTTGCCGCAGGATGAAGCACTAAAGGCACAAGCTACCCAGCGAGGTATTGCTTGGATTGCAGTATCCGATCCGCGATTAGCGTTTGCCCAGGCGATCGCTCTCTTTTATAAACCCTTTCACCCAGATCCAGAAATTCATTCCACGGCGGTAATTCATCCTTCAGCGGCAGTAGGTAAGGAAGTTTATATAGGTCCCCATGTAGTCATTGAGTCTGGGGTGAAAATTGGCGATCGCGCCTGTATTCACGCGAATGTGGCGATCTATCCAGATGTGCAGATAGGCGATCGCACTATCTTACACGCTAACTGCACAATCCATGAGCGCACTCAGATTGGAAATGATTGCGTGATTCATAGCGGTGCTGTAATCGGTGCCGAAGGCTTTGGTTTTGTGGCGACGCCCCAGAGTTGGTTCAAGATGGAGCAATCTGGCTGCACCGTGCTAGAAGATGGGGTAGAAGTTGGCTGCAACAGTACCATCGATCGTCCTGCCACTGGGGAAACGCGGGTTGGGCGCAATACTAAAATAGATAATTTAGTTCACATTGCTCATGGCTGTCGTATAGGCTCTAACTGTGCCTTAGCTGGTCAAGTTGGCTTAGCGGGTGCTGTTAAAGTTGGGAATCAGGTACTGCTGGCGGGACAAGTGGGAATTGCACCTTATGCTCAGATTGGGGATGGTGCGATCGCCACAGCCAAAGCAGGCATCCACAACGACATTGAAGCAGGAGCGATTGTCTCGGGCACCCCAGCTATTCCCCATAAAGTGTTTCTCAAGGCAGCTGCTATCTACTCCCGCCTGCCGGAATTGTATCAAACCCTAAAACAACTACAGCGACAACTAGAGAGTAAAGATTAAATTTTGCCTGCTTTTCTCTCCCATTAAGCTGTTGCTATGCAGGAATATTCAGCAGAAATAAAAAATGAAATTTAGCGAGATTGCCAAAAAACTAGAGGCTGGTAATAGCCTGATGTCTAACAGAGATTGCAACCCGGAAATAATAGGAGTCGCAGCTGTTGATGAGGCAACTCCCGGAACCCTGAGCTATATAGATGGCGGAAAATTTGCGGCTTTTGTGGAGAAAACATCTGCAAGTGCTTTAATTTTGCCGCTAAATGAAGTGCTACAGGCACAAGCTAGTGATCGCGGAATTGCCTGGATTGCGACATCTGACCCGCGTTTGTTGTTTGCCCAAGCGATCGCTCTATTTTACAAACCTTTTCGCCCAGCCCCAGAAATACATCCTTCAGCTGTGATTCATCCTTCTGCTAAGTTAGGGCAGCAGGTTTACATTGGTCCTCGCGTGATGATTCACGCAGGTGTAAAAATTGGCGATGGGGTGTGCATTCACCCGAACGTGGTAATTTATCCGGAAGTAGAAATAGGCGATCGCACCGTGTTACACGCCAGCTGCACGATCCACGAACGCACTCGCATCGGGGCAGATTGTGTGATTCACAGTGGTGCAGTTATTGGTGCCGAAGGTTTTGGCTTTGTTCCCAGTCCCCAGGGCTGGTACAAAATGGAGCAATCCGGATATACAGTGCTAGAAGATGGTGTGGAAGTTGGCTGCAACAGTACAGTTGACCGTCCCGCTGTAGGAGAAACCCGGATTGGACAGAACACCAAACTAGACAATCTAGTTCATATTGGTCACAACGGTAATCTCGGCTCTAACTGTGCCTTGGCTGGTCAAGTCGGTTTAGCAGGCGGTGTGGAAGTGGGCAATCGGGTGCTACTGGCAGGGCAGGTAGGAATTGCTAATCAAGCTCATATTGGGGATGGTGCGATCGCCACAGCCAAAGCAGGCATATACAGTGATGTAAAGGCTGGAGCCGTTGTCTCCGGCTACCCTGCCATTCCCCATAAAGTGTTTCTCAAGGCAGCTGCTATATACCAACGGCTCCCGGAAATGTATCAAACCCTCAAGAAACTTCAGCGCCGCATTCAAAAGCTTTGAGTTTTAAGTTTTGAGTTTTTAATTATTAATTTTTAACTATTCAAGAAAAACTTAAAATTCATAACTCATAACTCCGCGAAGTGGTAAGTAGTTTATGAGTTACGTAACCAGAGCAAGCCAGTTGTCATTGGTCAAGCGTTAACCAATTCCCCACCTAATTTGCAGTTTATTTGTACCGTTCTAATTAAATAGTAATAAAGCGTCAAGTTTTGAAGTTAGTTTACCTTAAACGTCTTGCTTGCGCTTTTTTACAAAAGTACAGATGCCCCTTTGGGAGGATTTAATAAACTCACACACCTCTAAAACAAGGGGTGAGGTAAACTGCTCCTCTAACTGAGCGATCGCCTGAGATACAGTTAAGTTGGACTGATAAAGCATTTTGAACGCCCGCTTCATCGTTAATCGCTCTTCAGAACTTAATCCTGCCCGCTGCATTCCCACGTCATTCAGACCCATAACCTTGTTGAGGCTGACGCTGCGAGTTGTACAAAAAGGAGGCACATCTTTATGTACCGCCGAGCCACCAGACATCATTGCTAGCCTACCGATTCTGACAAACTGGTGTACTAGACAGTTACCACTAATAAAAGCTCGATCTCCCACCTCCGCGTATCCAGCCAATAGTGCCCCATTCGCAACGATCACCTTGTTCCCTACTTTGACATTGTGCGCCAAGTGGCTAAAAGCCATCAGCAGGCAGTCATTACCCACTTCTGTAACCGTACCTAACTTTGTGCCTCGATGAATAGTGACTCCTTCGCGGATGACGCAGTTATCACCAATCCTGACATAGCTTTCTTCATCTCTAAACGCTAAATCCTGTGGTAAGTCGCCTAGCACCGCACCTGCATGTACCCGGCAGCCTTTCCCCAAGGACGTGTAGCGCAGAATCGTAACGTGGGAGCCTATGATACATCCATCACCAATCTGGACATCATGGTCAATATAAGAAAAAGCACCAACCGTGATGTTTTTTCCCAACTGTGCGCCAGCTTCAATGACGGCTGTCGGGTGTATGGTCATTTCAACTGCTCCCCTTAATTCACTAAACAACTTATAAAGGTAGGTTTTCCACTTGCTCCACCTATGCCTAGGATCTGTCGATTATTCTGGCAGGGTTGACGATAGTAAAAAGAATCCTATCTCGCCGCGACTCCTCTTGCGCGTCGTCTTTGTATAAGACTTCGTGCAAAAAGAGGATTTTTTGAATTCTAACCACAAAAGTACATATGGCTAAGGTAGTAAAGGTTAAACCTACCTGAAGGCTTTTTCTATCCCTTCAGCCAGAACATAAAGCAGGCTAAGTTTCCTGCTACAGGTTGATTTGCATCCTGTTGACAATAGGTAAATTAGAGAGGTTGAAAAAAGAAACTGAAAAAAGGAACTTTCACAATGAAGCCTTCTAACTTATCCAAAGTTTTTGCAGCCGGTGTTCTGGCAACCAGCGTCGCCCTAGCACCATTGACTTTACCGGCCTCTGCCCAGACTGGAAGCGAGAGCGGTACTTCCACAGCCCCTAACACTGACGTTTACAATACCGATACTACCAGTGGTACTGATACCACCAGTGGCGATCGCGACTTTGATTGGGGTTGGTTAGGCTTAATCGGTTTGGCTGGCCTAGCTGGTCTAGCTAAGAAAAAGGAAGAACCCGTGCGTTACCGCGAACCCAATGAAGTAACTTCCAGTGGTTATAGACGGTAAACCGGCTAATCGGTTGCTTCGTTTTCATTAAATTTTTAATGGTGTTTTAGTAACAAAATCAGAAAGTACTGGTGGGCATTAAATGTCTACCAGTACTTTTTTAAGCTAAGCTGAGTTTAGACAATTTTCCCAGCTACCGTGAGGTTTTATGAACAAAAAAGACGAAAAAACTCCTCAGAAACAGGTTATCCTAGCTCCCCAATCGCATGCATCAATAGCATCAGGTTCTGTTCTCAGCGTTGAAATAGATTCAGATGAAGATGTAGAGTGGCAGTGGATGCACTTTCCTAATGGTCAAAGCGCTGTCATGGGATACAAGATAGCAAAAAAAAATATTTGTAAGTAGGGGCTTGGTTTGACTGTGATGCTGCGGTAAACCCATACTGCTAGCGCAGCGAAATGTTGGGTAAAGGGTAGGATAGAAACGTATCGCAACTCTCAATCTTTCCCTTCCCAATCAAATCTAATTTCGATAGCATGCGTGAACATTAAAAATAAACAGTTCATAAAAAATAACATTGCTATATTTTCTACTATTTCTTCAATAAATTGTTCTAATATTTGATACTCTACACTCATTTGCTTTACTTCAATTGAATCTACAATAACTACTGCCGCGCTAATGCCGACTCCGATAAGAAAGTAATAATACGCCCAATTCCGCAAAAGTTGGCAAAGTTAGCTTAATATTCTTTTACTTATCTATTAAAGACTGATAACGATACTCAAACTCAGCCTGTTCTAGTGGCTAGCGGCAGAGCGTTTTATCTGTCGCGGGTAATTAGGCGGCTATTTGGTTGGGGAATGTGCGATCGCTCTTCCTATAGCATCTATATTAAGGATGTTTCGCAGATCATATCCCTTGAGCTACTATCGCCAGCAACAGCAGACCTTTGAGCCTGACTACCTCACATACTTACAGGGGCAGATTCTAGCTTGCCCCTACTTTGCGGTAAACAACCTCAACCGCGACTTTGTTGGAACCAAGGGTTTTTCCGTGGTATTCCAACGCTCAGGCTTGGGGGAAGTAGAACGACGCTTTCCCTTCTTTAAACAATATCTAAGTGTTGCTCTACAGCCAACGTGCAACGCCTTCTATCTCAATCCCCTGCTACTTAAGTCAGGTTCCCGCGTTGACCCACATATCGATCGCAGCCTGCGTTCCTACTGTAAGACGATTGAGCCGCCAGCGCTCGTTAGTGTCCTCTATGTGCAAGTGCCACCCGCCCTCGAAGGAGGGGAGCTAGTGCTACGATGCGGCAAGCGCCAAGTCGGTCAGATCAGGCCTCAATTTAACACGCTGCTTTACTTTCAGGGCGATCTCACCCATTCTGTGAATGAAGTTACAAGTCCAGGAACTCGTCTGAGTTTGGTCTGCGAGCAGTATAATCTGAGCGAAATTGAACTTCAGGATATCCCGGAGTTTACTGTTGAGTCTAGGGCAGCTAAGTCAAAAGTCAAGGATGCTAGGCGGGGTGTTTTCTAGGGGAGTAAGCGTCAAATGTGTATAAATAGCGGCTATAGCAATCCTATTTGAGTTGTGAGAATTATTTGATTTAATGAACCGCAATAGACGCGCAGCGGCTTCCCGAAGGGTAGACACAAAGAGCGCTAAGAAAGAAAAGAAAGGGGGAATCTCACGAATCATTTAGGACTGCTATATAACCCGCCTATGATTATTAAAAGAGTAGTAATTGTTCTTCAAATTACCGCTGTATTACTGCCGTCCACCGTCCTCACGGCAGAAGCTGTTACAGTTCCTTGCGGCTTTAAAGCGATCGTTTCGGATACGGGGGTAAAAGTCTACAAAAAAGATTACGCCTCTGGAATATCGGAGTATGTTACCGTTGTCAATCTTAACAGCGGAGAAATTAGTAATCTCACAGGTGCGTTAGTGAACGCACCTGACGGAGAAATTGATCGCAAATCGATGAATGACTTTTGGAATGATGCCGCTAAGCAAAACACCTCGACGCGAAATGCTAGGGTTGTTGTTAATGGTACTTTCTTCAAGCAGAAAAATACCCCAACATCAATCGCGTTTGGCTTGAAGGTTGCGGGTAAAACGATTACCTACGGCTATGGTATTGATGAATTTCCTAATCTGATTAGCACGTTTTCCTTTAACTCTTTGGGAAAAACGGCAAGTATCCAACCGTACAATAAACTTACATTTGATACTTCTACGCCGGACGTAGTTGGCGCACTTGACCCCACCGCTAACAAGTCGGCTGACAAATATTTACCTCGGACGTTTGTGGGCGTTCGCGATGATGACGGTAATAATTATATGGAAACGGTAATTATTTATTCAAGTGCATCCGCAAGGCAGGTTGATGCTAGCAATGTTCTGAAAAATTTTGGAGCTAGTTCTATCGCCATGCTCGATGGTGGTGGAAGTACGGGGCTAATTATTGACGGAAAAACATATATCAATGCGGGTCGCACCGTACCGCAGGCGATCGCGGTTTATGCAGGGCGGCATATATAGCAATTAGCAGTTAGCTTTTAGCGATCGCTTCAGTTATAGCAGTAGTTCTGGGTGCATAGAGGCTTGTGTCGATTGTCAAGAGTCATTATGGCAACTGCTATACATTTCGCCAGCCGATGACCACTAAGAACCTATGCGAGAAGTGGTTTGAAGATATTTTTAACCACAGATAAACACAGATGAACACAGATAGCAGTATGTATTGGGTCACTGAAACGGGTTTTTACGATCCGCTCTCAAGCGATCGCATATTGGGTACCGCTCACGTCAAAATTGTCCCCCCCATTAGCTTTTGATAGCGATACTCCAATTCAGCTGACAACAAAGACCAACGTTCCAAGGTTTCATCCCGGAGAATTATTTTTTCTGCCGCATCCCGCGCGATTTCCAAAACTTCTTGATCTTCCACTAAACTCGCTAGAGCAAAATCAGCTAGCCCAGATTGGCGAGTACCCAGGACTGCACCAGGCCCCCGGAAGCGCATATCCATCTCAGAGATAAAAAAGCCATCCTGCGACTGTTCCAACACATTCAACCGCTGGCGGGCGTCTGCGGTTTTGCCACTGCTCATTAGTAGACAGTAAGAGCGATCGCTTCCCCGACCTACCCGACCTCGCAACTGGTGCAGCTGAGACAAGCCAAAACGCTCCGCATTTTCAATCATCATTACTGTTGCATTTGGCACATCCACACCCACCTCAACAACAGTAGTAGAAACAAGGATTTGAGTTTGTTGAGCGTGGAAGGCGCTAATCGCCTCATCTTTCTGGGCTGAGTTCATGCGACCGTGAAGTAACCCTACCTTAAATTCCGGGAAAATGCTTTCTGAAAGCCGCTGATGCTCCTCAACCGCCGCTCGCACATCCAGCTTTTCTGATTCTTCAATTAGGGGCAACACGATATAAGCTTGACGCCCCTGAGCGATTTCGCGGCGGATGAGATCGTAGGCGTGGGTGCGTTCTTTGCCTGTTAGCACCGTTGTCTGAATTGCTTGCCGACCAGGGGGCATCTCATCAATCTGACTTACATCCAAATCTCCATGCAACGTTAGCGCCAGCGTCCGGGGAATTGGTGTTGCCGTCATCGTTAGCACATGAGGTTGCTCGCCTTTTTGCTGCAAACGCGCCCGCTGGTGAACCCCAAACCGATGCTGCTCGTCAATTACTACTAAACCTAGCCTGGAAAAATTAACTGGCTCTTGAATTAAAGCGTGAGTACCTACCAATAGCGGCAGTTCGCCTGTTTCCAATTGAGCATGGATTTGCCGCCGTTTGGCGACTTTTGTTGAACCCGTTAACAGTTCTACTGGCAGGTGCAGCATATTGAACCAACCGACTAACTTACGGTAATGCTGTTCTGCTAGAACTTCTGTCGGAGCCATCAGCGCCGCTTGGTAGCCTGATTGAATTGCCGCGAGGATAGCAACCACCGCCACTACGGTTTTACCAGAACCGACATCCCCTTGCACCAAGCGATTCATCGCTGTGCTGGAGTGCAAATCGTTAAGGATATCGTTAACTACCCGTTGTTGAGCGTTTGTGAGTTTGAAGGGAAGAAGCTCGTGAAATTGGTTAATCAGCTCACCAGTGGGAGCTAAAATGGCACTGTTTTGGGCGTGGCGTAGATTCTGGCGACGTTTGAGGAATCCCAGCTGTAGGTAGAAAAACTCGTCGAAAACTAAGCGACGTCGGGCAGCTTGCTTGGCAGCACTATCAGCAGGGAAGTGAATATTGGCGATCGCATCTTTTAAACTTACCAACCCATATTGGTTCCGCAAAACAGTTGGTAGAGGGTCTTGTAGTTGGGCAGCTGCGGGGAGAACAGCAATTACAGCCTGCCTTACCATATCCGCAGGCACGCCCTCTGTCAGCGGATAAATCGGCACCACCCGACCAATGGTGAGCGAGTCAATGCTATCTCCTGGATGTGCCAACACTTCCAGTTCTGGATCTTCCAGCGTGAGACCATATTTGTTTTTTTTCACCAAACCAGAAGCTGCAACAACTGCACCTGCTGGGTAGCGACTTTTTAAAGATTCCTGCCAACCGCGATGACTATAGCGATTTCCGGCGAAAAAGCGATTCAGGCGAATTTGACCGCTTTGGTCTTTTAACAACACCTCTAGAATCGTTAATTTCTTGTTTTTCGGGCTACTGAAGCAGTTACAGCGCTTCACTGTTCCCACTAGGGTCACAGTCTCTCCAGCGTCCAGCTCAGAGATATTCACCTGGCGGGCATAGTCAATGTGGTCGCGTGGGTAGTAGAAAAGAAGATCACGAACGGTATGTAGACCCAGTTTTGCTAAATAGCCGCCCTTTCGTAGCCCTATATCTGCCACATCGGTTAGCGGCTGATCTAGGGAAACACCTGAGTTGGATTGTACCAGAGGCGTCGTTGCAGGTGCTTTAGGTTTTGAGTTTTGAGTTTTGAGTTTTGAGTTTTGAGTTTTGAGTTGATGTGCGCTCCCTAACTTCTCATCTCCCCGACCTAGATCCACAGGCGTTGGCTCTGCACCTTCGCAGGTTTGCTGAGATGCCAACAAAAAGCGGCTGGCTTCTGTTACCAGATTTTGTCGCTCTAGAAGTGTCAGTGTCGGGTAACGGGAAAACTCCGATGCCAATTCCTGCCAGCGGCGGCGCTCAGATTGAGTACTAGCTACTGGTGGTTGACCGAAACTGAGGCAGAGAAACTCACTAAAGCGGTATTGCTTGCCTACCAAGTCACTGAAGCCACGCTCGGCCTCTACTGCTAGAGCTTTCTGTAATCGCAGCCAATCTGGTTTGTCATTGGTCATTCGATTTTGGATTTGGGATGCAAGGATTTGGGATTGGCACTCGCGTATTAATTCGAGGGCGCAGAATGAGAGATGCTATGCTTTTTGATTTTCTATAAATAAATATAGGGACTTGAATCTGGTTATTTTTGGTCATTAGTTAGTTGTTAGTGGTTAGTAGTAAAACAACTAAATACTAACCATCAACAACTAACTAATCATCGAACCAACTAACGCGCCAAGCCGCTTCCGCCTCAGCAACGGTGTGCTCTCGCTGTTTTTTCTGATACTCCCGCCGCAGGCTACTTAAGCGCGATGAGAGATGGCGAATCTGGTTGCGCCCAGCCATAACTGTAGAATCAGCAAACTCAATCTCAGATAAGCGCAGCTGAAGGGCAATGATATGCGTCACCGTTGATTCTTCTGACTCCTGAGGATTTTCCCTTTCGATCAACAAGTTTAAAATATTGGGTGGTCCAGCTATTCCCTCAGGGGATGCCTCGGCTTTGGCGGCAGCTTCCAAGATAGCTTCTGGGACTTGATTTGGTAATATTTCAGCTTGCTGTAACAGGCGATTGATATTGAGAGAAAGGGTTTGGAGGGTTTGCGCGATCGCCATCTCCAAGTTCTCCTGCCACTGGGCTAACTGTTCTGGGTTGCTCAGATGAAGAGTTGGGACATCCCTGGCAACATCCGGGGCGTCTATTGGGGCTGGTGCCGAGCTAAAAGGCGTTTGGGGCGTTATGCTTGCCAATAAGTGTGAGAACAGCTGTTCTTGAGCTTGAAAAGCCACCTGTCGCATAGCTTTCTGTAGTTGTTGCCGCTGGGCAAAGGACAAATTCAGAAATGACTCAGGATATGCATGAGTGCAAATATGATAGCTAGCTAAGATCAGCTGCTGTCGCACTGCTTGCCCCAGAGACGCCAGATAGCTTGAGTAGATGTTGTGGAATTCTGCCGCCAGAGTAGCGATCGCCTCCCCCAACGCCTTCATTTCTTGCTCAATTCGCTCAATCGATCCTGCCATAACCTATAAAGCTGCTCAGATCCAATTTCAGGGCCGTACACCTGTACTGTTTTACTTTAGGATAGCGGTTCAAAAAAAAACAGCTTTCCCGGCGGGAAGTCTGGAAGCTCACCGTCTTCAGACGTGAGAGGAAAGACGACACGTTCGCGTAGGGGTTTTAACCGCCGCTAGCCTTGTTTCGTGGCAATCGTTTAATATAATCTCTGATAACTTCGGATATTTGTTTATTACTTGACTCGGCATAATCCTTTAGCCGCCCATATTCATCATCGGAAAGTCTTACCCTGAGCATTTTTTCTCTTGACATTTGCGGCTCTAATAGTGCTACGATTATTGTATATTAAAATAGCGAAAAGCACTATAGTATCCGCGCCGAAAAGGTCTCGCCAAGAGTGCAAGTGTTGAGGACTAACAGGCAATTGTTGCTAATAGGGTGTCCGGGAATATAACCTCAGTGAAGAAACGATACTTAGAGTCCAAGCTTCCGTATAGTTTTTAACCCGCCCTGGAGGCTCGTGGTACTTATTGAATGCTGCTGTATTTGAGACTAGATATGTATTGTAGGGCTACTGAAAAACCCCTTTGTTGAGTGCGTGTGCGATCGCACACGCGCATGACTCCGGGGGTAGGCTAAAAACTTTTTCTCTTAGTTAACCTGTCCTGTAGGGGCACAGCATACTGCACCCCTACTCATTGATTGAGCAGCTATTAACTGTGGCCCATTTGAGCTGCAACTTCCTCAGCAAAGTTGCTTTCTTGCTTTTCAATCCCTTCACCCAGCACGAAGCGGACAAAGCGACGCACTTGGATGTTTTCACCCAGCTGAGCAACGTTCTGCTTTACCAGCTCTTCCACCGTGATGTTTTGATCGCGAATGTAAGGCTGGTCCACCAAAGTCATTTCTTTCAGGCGTTTATCAATCCGACCCTGAACAATTTTTTCTTTGATGTTGTCTGGCTTGTTTGCTATGTCATCCCGACCCATTTCGATATCTTTTTCCTTTTGGACGATTTCGGCTGGGATGTCCTCTACCTTCACGTACTCTACGTTGGGGCAAGCAGCAATTTGCATGGCGATGTTACGCACCAGAGTTTGGAATGCCTCGTTACGGGCAACGAAATCGGTTTGGCAGTTTACTTCTACTAAAACGCCAACCCGACCTCCTGTGTGGATGTAGCTACCCACAAGTCCTTCTGCTGCCACTTTTCCTTGCTTTTCACCCGCGCGGACTAGCCCCTTTTGCCGCAGCCATTCCGAGGCTTTGGTCATATCGCCCTCTGTTTCTTTGAGGGCTTTTTTGCAGTCCATCATGCCAGCGCCAGTTTTTTGACGCAGTTCTTGAACGAGTTTTGCAGATATTTCCGCCATTAGTTGCTGTTCCTACTAACTAATAATTGATTTTTCTGTCGCTGAATTATTCCTGGGTTACTTTTTCCTCTTCTGGAATAGGCAAGTCGCTATCTTCGTATTCCAAATCGTCATCAGCGCCTTCGTAATCTTCGTAATCGTCTTCTGCTTCTGCGTCTAGCTGACCGTGACGACCTTCATAAATGGCGTCAGCCAACTTACCAACTATTAGCTTAATAGACCGAATTGCATCATCATTAGCTGGGATAGGAATATCCACCACATCCGGGTCGCAATTGGTATCTAGTAGCGACACAATGGGAATTCCCAGCTTCTGGCATTCCAGAACCGCGTTATATTCCCGCTTCTGGTCTACAATTACCACAATGTCCGGGACTTTCCGCATGGGCTTAATTCCACCCAGATATTTCTGTAGTTTCCCCATCTCCCGGCGTAGAACAGAGGCTTCTTTTTTAGGCAGCAAATCTAGAGCGCCACTTTCCTCTCGTCGCTCCAAATCCTTCAACCTGTCTACCCGCGTTTTAATGGTAGTCCAGTTGGTGAGCATTCCTCCCAACCAGCGTTGGTTGATATATGCAGCGCCACAACGAGATGCTTCTTGCGCCACAATTCCCGCTGCTTGCCGCTTCGTACCCACAAAGAGAAACTTCTTGCCTTGCTCAGATGCTGTACGCATATAGGTGTAAGCATCTTCCATGAGATGGGCAGTCTGCACCAAGTCTATGATGTGGACGCCGTTACGGGACGTATAAATATATTGAGACATTTTCGGGTTCCACCGGCGGGTCTGGTGCCCAAAGTGAACCCCTGACTCCATCATCTGAGCCAAAGAGACAACTGCCATATATTTCTCAACTCCTTTCGGGTTAATCCTCCATCCAGGCGTATTCCCATACTGGGAACACCCGAAACCCTGAATGTGCGAATTTAATACAACTTTTCTAGCTTACCACAATTATGTTAAGTTTAAGCGACAAGGATTTGTAGTTAACTAATTTTTTCCTAAGCTATAAGCATGATGTTTCCATAATAGATATGGGAACAATAAATTAAACCGTAGTATCCACCCAAGTCAACGCTCAATGCTTAAATCGATAATGCGATCGCTGGCTCGAAAGTGGGATGGAATTTTTCGTGCCTTCTTACAGGGGAAATTTGACAACAAATTTGCCCCTAAGATGCAAGTAGCACCATTACCTCCAAATGAGGCGGATAGACTTAAGGCACTGTACCGCTATCAAGTTCTCGATACAAATCCTGAAGAGGCATTTGACGATTTAACAGCTCTAGCAGCCCATATTTGCGGTACTCCAATTGCTTTAGTCAGTCTTGTTGATGCCAATAGGCAATGGTTCAAATCAAAGGTTGGTTTAGAAGCTAGCGAAACTCCTAGAGACATAGCGTTTTGCACCCATGCTATGGCGCAACCGGATGATGTGCTGATTGTGCCCAATGCACTAAAAGATCAACGATTTGCTGGCAATCCGTTAGTAACTGCCGATCCCAATATCCGGTTTTACGCTGGAACTCCCTTGGTTACATCTGATGGCTTTGCGCTTGGGACATTATGCGTTATTGACCGTATTCCCCGCCATCTCAACTCAGAACAAATTAAAGCACTACAGGCTTTGGGTCGTCAAGTCATTTCCCAATTGGAGCTACGAATTAACGTAACTAAATTAGAGCAGAATATTGCTAAGCGTCATAAAGTGGAAGCAGCACTCCGCACAAAAAATCAGCAACTCCGGCAAGCTTTAAATGAGTTGCAACAAGCTCAAGCCCAAGTGATTCAATCTGAAAAGATGTCCAGTTTAGGACAAATGGTGGCTGGGGTAGCCCATGAAATCAATAATCCGGTTAACTTTGTTCAAAATAATCTGCCCTATGTCAGTCGCTATGTTGAAGATTTACTAGCGCTGCTATCTCTTTATCAAGATTATTATCCTCATCCACCAGATGTAATTCAAGAGAAAGCTGAAAATATTGAGTTAGATTTTATTATTGAAGACTTACCTAAAATCATTGAATCTATCAAATTGGGAACAGAGCGTATTTCTCAAATAGTTTTATCTTTGCGTAACTTTTATAGATCGGATGGAACTAGAAAAAGATATCTAGATATACATGAAGGCATAGACAGCACATTATTAATTTTGCACCATAAACTCAAAGCTAATGCTATTAAAGTGATTAAAGAATACGGCAACATTCCTAAAGTAGAGTGCTATGGCGGACAGATAAACCAAGTTTTTATGAATATATTGAGCAATGCGATGGATGCTTTGGAAACCCAACCGCAACCCCGCATCATTACTGTTCAAACTCAAGTTTTTAAACAACAAGAGAAAGATAATATCGCGATTTGCATTGCTGATAATGGAGCCGGTATTCCTGAAGCTATCAAAAAACGAATATTCGATCCCTTTTTCACAACTAAACCTGTGGGCAAAGGTACAGGTTTGGGACTGTCAATTAGTTATAATATTGTGGTAGAAAAGCATGGTGGAGTATTGAAGTGTATATCAGAACCAGAGAAGGGCACAGAATTTAGGATTGAAATCCCGGTTAGTAATTAATTTTTTTGCTGGGCTTCAGCGTAGGCGGCATAAACTCCCTTGACATTATACCAGTTAAGAAAAATTCGGGCAATTTCTAAAGCTAGCTGAGATTTCCCTTGGTTAATTAGCCTTTGTAAGAAAGGAGCCATTGTACGTTCATTGAGCGTGCCGCCTAAAGAAAGAATTCCCCATAGAAGTCGATGAAGCAAGGTCATTTGAATCATCATTCGCACTTCCCAGGTGGGATGCTTTTGATAGAACAAAACGCCCATACGACCCCGTTGAATTTCTTTTTCAATTAAATTGGGGATTTGCTCTAGAGCAAAGGGCGGATGCCAATGGTAGCCAACTGCGTCTGGACATTTAATTAATTTTAAGCCTAGCTGTTTGAGGCGAACACCTAGCTCTAAGTCTTCCCAACCATAAAGTTGAAAGCGGGTGTCAAATAGTCCGGCAGCTTCAAGCCATTTACGAGCGATCGCCACATTACCTGTAGCAAAATAAGCTGCGGAAAAATCAGTCAGCTTGTATGGTTCAGAGGTGGGGTTTTCAAAGTTGCAGGTATTGATAACTAAACCGTATGTGAACAGGCGATCTCCCCCCAGTTGCTGCTGTCCCTGCACCAAGGCGTTGGCATGAGCTTGGAGGAAATGCTCTGTGACGACTAAATCGCTATCAATAAAGATGATCGTGTCACCTTTTGCCTCCTTCACCCCCAGATTTCGGGCTGCTGCTGGTCCTTGGTGGTTTTGCAAAAGCGATCGCACATGAGGAAACTCTACTGAGTGTGCCTCTAGCCACTCCAGTGTCCCATCCGTTGAGCCATCATCTACCAAGACAATTTCGTAGCCAGTGACGAGACTACCATCGCTCAGCTTCTGCCGTTCCAAGGCTCTCAGGCACTTTTCCAAGATGGGTTGGCGATTATAAGTTGGAATGACAACGCTGAAAAACACAATTTCCCCCGTAATAGACCTTTTATAGTAGTTGACTACTTTAATTTTGAGCAGTTCCTAAGTAGATGGATGCGAATTTAGGCAATCCTTGACATGAATTTGGAAAAATTGGCCGATAATAAAAACTTGGTTGTTTTAGGGAATCGAGAAATCAATGGGTCGCGCCAATAAGGTTGTGCTGGCATATTCCGGTGGAGTCGATACCTCCGTCTGTATTCCTTACCTCAAGGAAGAGTGGGGTGTCCAAGAAGTCATTACCCTGGCTGCGGATCTGGGACAAGGAGATGAACTAGAGCCAATCCGGGAAAAAGCCCTGAAATCAGGTGCTAGTGAATCGCTCGTGGTGGATGCCAAAGAAAGCTTCGTCAAAGATTACGCCTTCCCAGCTTTGCAAGCGAATGCCCTGTATGAAAATCGCTATCCCCTCTCAACTGCCCTCGCTCGTCCGCTGATTGCCAAGCTGTTGGTCGTAGCAGCTGAACAATATGGTGCTGACGCCGTAGCTCACGGTTGCACTGGCAAGGGTAATGACCAAGTTCGCTTTGATGTTTCCATTGCTGCTCTTAACCCTAATTTGAAAGTGTTAGCACCGGCAAGGGAATGGGGCATGAGCCGCGAAGAAACGATCGCCTACGGTGAGCGGTTTGGTATAGCATCGCCTGTGAAAAAGTCTTCTGCCTACAGTATTGACCGCAACCTTTTGGGTCGTAGTATTGAGGCGGGACCTTTGGAAGAGCCTTGGACAGAACCCCTTGAAGAAGTTTATTTGATGACGAAGGCGATCGCGGACACGCCTAATGAGCCAGAATACGTCGAAATTAGCTTTGAGCGGGGTATCCCCACGGCTCTAAATGGCGAATCTATGGCACCCTTGGCGTTGATTAGTCAACTCAACCAGCTAGCTGGCGCTCATGGCATCGGGCGAATTGACATGATTGAAAACCGCCTAGTAGGTATTAAATCCCGCGAAATTTACGAAACACCAGCGCTTTGGGTTTTAATCCAGGCCCACCGCGACTTAGAAAGCCTTACCTTAACAGCAGACGTCAGCCACTACAAGCGCGGTATTGAAGAAACCTACAGCCAACTCATCTACAACGGTTTGTGGTACAGTCCGCTCAAAGGGGCATTAGATGCTTTTATTAAGCAGACTCAAGAGCGAGTATCTGGAACAGTGCGCGTTAAACTCTTTAAGGGCAATGTCTATACTGTGGGGCGCAAGTCAGATAATTCTCTCTACAGCCCTGACTTAGCAACTTATGGAGCTGAAGATCAGTTTGACCACAAAGCAGCTGAAGGCTTTATTTATGTTTGGGGGCTGCCCACTCGCGTTTGGTCGCAGAAAACTAGTCATTGACGCTTCAATTTTAGATTTTGGATTTTGGATTAAAAGAAATTTTGGGTTCATGCCCCGCCCCTTGTGAGCTCAATAAATCGTTCGACTGAGCGTCTCCGCACTGAGCTTCGCCTGCCCTGAGCTGGTCGAAGTGTCACGCCGCAGTCTAAAATCGTAAATCTAAAATCCCCACTAGCGCGTTCATGCCCGCAGGGCTTTAGCGGCGCGTAACGGCTCCCGACCAAGAGTGGTCGGGGTCATGTCGCTGCGCTCCAATTCGTAATTCGTAATTCGTAATTCGTAATTAATACCCCATAAATAAATTTAGGGGCTTGAAACCGGGGATTACGAATTATTTTGGTCAATCCTTGCATTGGTTGACACTTTCACAATTAAAAGCCTTGTCATTACCCACATCTTGCCAACTCTTTGACTTCGCTGGAGTCCGCCATTCAACTTAAGCCTCTGGCTAAGAGTTTAAGTGGACTGAAAGTTTTTTCTCAGTCCTCTTAAAGAGGACTTTCGCTATGAGCCAGGGGTTTAACCCCCTGGCGGGGTATCGATTATAGGATAAATTTGAATTGGTAAAAATGACAAGCACTTCAAAGCATGGGACTCTCAGATCTAGGTCTTCTTGCTTACGCTCGAAGTGGTTGCGAAGTTACCCCTGACCGGGAACATCCCAAGCAAATTAATATACTAGGTACATTGACAATGCCAAAACTCTAGACTTAACGTAAAATCAAAATATATGTACAATTTTATACCAACAGATAAAAGTCCTGTCAATACCACCGATAGAAGCCTGGGAATAAAAGCAACGTGTAAGCTAGTATATTGACCAATATAATCGACAGCTTGCCCTTGGTCTCCAGGTTATTGCAGATCCAATATAGGAAATCTACTAATAAATTGCTGAAATACTCCTCTATACCAACAAATTAAAAGAGGAAAATGTTAATTTCCTCCTCTCCGGCATTTCATAAATAGTACATCACCGCCCTTACTCCTGAGTAAGGATGTTAATCCATGACTAATTCATCACCCCCTTTGATCTTGAGTGTTGATGATGATCCGACCATTCTGAGAGTACTTCAGAGAATCCTCACTAACGCGGGATACAACGTCATCACTGCTCAAAGTGCTATTAAAGCACTCGATATCCTCAGTCAAACTAAGCCAGATTTAATTTTGCTCGATGTCATGATGTCGGGGATGAATGGCTATGAATTTTGCTCAAAAATCCAACAAAAAGAAGAACTTGCCTACATTCCGGTGATATTTGTCACAGCTTTGGACTCCGAGCAACACAAAGCGAAAGCCTTTGCCGTGGGCGGTGTAGATTATCTAGCGAAACCGTTTGAAAATCAGGATCTACTCCAAAAAGTTGCATTGCACCTGAAGACAAACACCCGTTGGGCGCAGGTACGCCAAGATTTTGTTTCATGGGATAAATGGAGTTTGCCGGAAAACTTCTTGAAATTCAAGCAGTTTCTTGTTAAGCAAATTAATTTATCATCTAACCAGCAAGAACTACTATTAAAAATTCGTCCTGCGAAATTATATTCCCTGGCTGAAGCTCTTAATTTGACTAGCAGCCAAATAGCCAAATATGTGGCTGAATTTCTGGAAGTTCCCTATATTAAAAAGATCGATCCAGAATATATAAAATTAGGCTTACTTCCACCTCTATTTTGCAAAGCAAATGTAATTGTCCCAATACGTTCAACTAAAGGAGGCAATGCGTTCATCCTCAGCAACGCCTTCAATTGGGAACTACTCGATCTACTAAATCGGTTTATAGAGCGCGATCAACAACCTGAAATTGCTATTACTGAACCGGAGAATATCCTGTCTTTATTCCCAGAAACTACAAATAGACAGCTTCAAGACAAGCCTATTAGGAGCCAGAGAAGTAATAACCCTATCAAGCCCCCATCGTTAGTACCTAGACAGGTAAATCCAGGTACGAATCAGCAAACTTATTCAGGTAGCAAGTATCCTGTTTACGAATCTCAGCCTGGGGGAGAAGCTCAAAAGCGAGATAGTAGCGATCGCTCAATTGAACAGCTGGTAAATTCAATCCTGGAATCTGCTGTTTCTCACAGAGCTAGCGACCTTCATATTGAGCCGAAAGCGATGCAAGCTGTGCTTCGGTTTCGTATCGATGGGGATATGCGTAATATTGATTCGCTTCCCAAGGATAAAGCGGCAAAGGCGATCACTCGCCTGAAAGCACTGGGAGGGCTGGAGATTACCGAGAGGCGTAGGCCACAAGATGGAGCCTTTGAAACGACGATTGGCGATCGCACTTTTAAGCTCAGGCTGGCAACAACCTCTACCCCGGATGGAGAGAGCCTGATTATTCGCTTGCTCGAACCCGCATCCAAGCCGAAAAAATTAAATGAACTTGGCATGAATGCTAACCAGGTTCATATCTTGAGCAACTTTGCCAAGCAAAGTCAAGGTCTTGTCCTTGTCGTCGGGCCTACAGGTTCGGGCAAATCCACAACAATTTACAGCCTGCTATCCCAAATTGACACCAAATCTCGCAGTCTCATTTCTGTTGAAGATCCTGTAGAATACCGCATCCCTGATGCCAATCAGCAGCAGGTTAACGAAAAGGCGCGTGTAACCTTTGATTCGCTACTGAAATCGGCAATGAGGCAAGATCCAGACATCTTATTTTTAGGAGAAATTAGAGACCCCTTCTCTGCTAAAGTTTGCATGGACTTTGCTAGCACTGGACACCTTACAGTTTCCTCCTTACACTCAGCTAGCGCCACCTCAGCCATCTTTCGACTCGAACAGCTAGGGGTTAACAGGGGTACAATGGCGGATGCGCTACTCGGTATTGTGGCTCAAAAGCTTTTGAAGAAACTCTGCCAACATTGTAAGCAGGTTGCACCGACAACAGAGGAAGAAGCAGCAATGCTTGCACCTTTTACACAGGAAATTCCTTCTGTTGTTGCTCACCCCACTGGCTGCCCTAAATGCAATAATACCGGCTACTTTGGCCGTGAAGGCGTCTATGAAATATTGCACTTTGATGGTGCAATTACGGAAATGGTTCGCCGCGAGGTTCCCATATCAGTTATTAGGGGCTTTGCACGACAAAGAGGTGACTGCTTGATCGGCAACCATGCAGTGGAGAAAGTTAAAGATCTCATGTTTGCGCCTTCTGATGTCTACGAAAAGGTGTTGCTTGAGGAATCACGATTTAAGACAGCCATCCCAGAGAAAAATCCCTCTCCAATTGAGGGCGAACTGCTAGCTCCGGGAGAGCCAAAAACTGTGTTACCTTCAGCTGTGCCGCCAGCGCCACCCCATAAAACCTCTGTGCTTGTTGTCGAAGAAGATGTAAGGGACAAAGAATTATTAGAGCGCTGGTTAACAAGCGCTGGTTATGAAGTAGTTGTTGCTAAAAATGGAGTGGATGCGCTGTTTGAACTAGGCAAAAGAAAGTTCTCAGCGATTGTCTCTAACGTAAATATGCCTTTTTTAGACGGTCAGAAGTTACTAGAGATATTGGCTCAAAAAGCAATTGACACGCCTGTAATCTTTTTGACGACTGGTCGCGCTACAGAAATCGAGGCTAAAGGATTGGATTTTGGAGCGGCTGATTATATTATGAAGCCGATTGAAAAGGATGTACTTTTGCTAAGAGTCAAGAATAACTTAAACCTGGCACATAGAGAACGAGCTATGACTCCAAGCGATTTTAATTAAACGGACGCCTTGAAATGACTCGCGGAGATGGAGAATTTGTAGCCGATGGGGATTTTAATATCGTCATTAGACTTAATGTAATCTCTGATAATACCAAATCCGCTCCCCTAACCCGTTTTTGATTTCTAGTAGAGACGTTCCGGCGGAACGTCAAGACAAAGCATTGCGCGGGTTGTTCAAAAAAAGGGTATAAAACCCGGATTTGGTATAACTTTTGAGATTTATTTGCTAAAGCCATCTTCCTTTTGATAGAGAATGGCTAGATTTTTCGATTTACCCTTGACACTCCAGCCAGCTGGAGAATGCAACATAATCTTAGGTCTATACAACATATCAAACGTAGCAAGCTGAGAGTGCGGTAAAGGCAAAGGGAGACGATTCTCTGAAAGGGGAAGTTTCACGAACGCTGCCCTGGATCTTGCTAAGTAATTCAATCGTCTAAAACAAGGAGGTTATCAATGCACAAAGATAACGCGACGTTCAAACTGCGAGGCATGAGTTGCGCCTCCTGTGCCAATAACATTGAAGATACAATTCGTTCTGTTCCTGGCGTGAGTGCGTGCAGCGTCAACTTTGCTGCTGAACAAGCAAGCGTCACCTATGACCCTAGAAGAACTGATCTGGAGGCAATTCAGGATGCTGTAGATGCTGCCGGATACTCTGCCCAGCCAATCCAAGAACAAGACCTGCTCACCGGAGAGGATGATGCTGAAAAAGCAACTCGACTATTGGAAGAGCGGGATTTGACCCGCAAAGTATGGCTGGGCGGCATTATCAGCGCTTTGTTGGTTGTTGGGTCGCTGCCGATGATGACGGGACTTAGTTTGCCCTTCATCCCCATGTGGCTGCACAATCCTTGGTTGCAGTTGGTGCTGACGGTTCCTGTGCAGTTTTGGTGCGGCCGCTCCTTCTATATAAATGCCTGGAAAGCCCTCAAGCGTCATGCCGCCACAATGGATACCCTGGTAGCGATCGGTACTGGGGCTGCCTATGCTTATTCTGTCTTTGCAACTGTTTTCCCCCGATTTTTCACAGATCAGGGGTTAACGCCAGACGTTTACTATGAAGCGGCAGCACTGATTATTACTTTAATTTTGTTGGGACGGCTGTTGGAGAACCGCGCTAAGGGACAAACCTCGGAAGCAATTCGTAAACTGATCGGCTTGCAAGCGAAAACGGCTCGCGTTATTCGTAATGGCACAGAAGTGGATGTCCCCATTGCCGAAGTTCAGCTAGAAGATGTCATCCTGGTGCGCCCCGGTGAGAAAATTCCGGTAGATGGTGAAGTAATTGAAGGTGCCTCTAACATCGATGAAGCAATGGTGACGGGAGAAAGTGTCCCTGTCAAAAAGCAACCTGGAGATGAAGTGATTGGAGCCACCATGAACAAAACGGGTAGCTTCAAGTTTCGGGCGACGCGGGTTGGAAAAGACACGTTTCTGGCTCAAATAGTGAAGCTGGTGCAGCAAGCGCAGGGTTCCAAAGCTCCTATCCAACGATTAGCGGATCAGGTGACAGGCTGGTTTGTGCCTGCTGTAATTGCTGTGGCGATCGCAACTTTCATCATCTGGTACAACGTCATGGGAAACGTTACTGTTGCCTTGATTACGACCGTGGGTGTGCTGATTATTGCCTGTCCCTGTGCATTGGGTTTGGCAATTCCCACCTCCATCATGGTTGGTACTGGTAAAGGTGCAGAAAATGGCATCCTGATCAAAGGGGCAGAAAGCCTGGAACTGGCACACAAACTGCAAACTATTGTCCTCGACAAAACTGGGACATTGACGCAAGGCAAGCCGACAGTTACAGACTTTGTAACTGCTAAGGGGACTGCCAACAGCAACGAGATTAAACTGTTGCAGCTAGCCGCGTCTGTAGAACGAAACTCAGAGCATCCCTTAGCAGAAGCGGTGGTGCAATATGCCCAGTCTCAAGAAGTGGAATTAGAGGCCGCAGGAGGCTTTGAGGCGATCACAGGTAGTGGCGTTCAAGGATATGTTTCAAATCATCTTGTCCAAATTGGCACTCAATGCTGGATGAAAGAACTGGGCATTGATACCCAAGCCTTGCAAAAACATTGGCACAAGTTGGAGTATCTAGGTAAAACCGTGATTGGGATTGCCGTTGATGGGAAAGCCCAAGGAATTATGGGAATTTCTGATGCCTTAAAGCCATCTTCTGCTTCTTCAGTTCGCACCTTGCAAAAACTAGGTTTGGAAGTGGTTATGCTGACGGGAGACAATCGCCGCACGGCTGAAGTAATTGCCCGTGAAGTTGGAATCAAAAGAGCGATCGCAGAAGTTCGCCCAGATCAAAAAGCGGCTCAAATACAGAACCTCCAGGCTGAAGGCAAAGTTGTGGCAATGGTGGGAGATGGCATTAATGATGCTCCTGCCCTCGCTCAAGCGGATGTAGGGATCGCGATTGGCACAGGAACTGATGTGGCGATCGCTGCTAGCGATATCACCCTCATCTCTGGAGATCTTCAAGGTATCGTCACTGCAATTCAGCTATCTCGTGCCACGATGCAAAACATTCGTCAGAATCTCTTCTTTGCCTTCATTTACAACGTAGCTGGTATTCCCATCGCCGCTGGAGTTTTGTTTCCCTTCTTCGGTTGGCTGCTTAGCCCCATAATTGCCGGAGCAGCAATGGCATTTAGCTCCGTTTCTGTCCTGACAAATGCCTTAAGGCTGCGAAACTTCCACCCGAAAGCTACTGTTTAACTCACCGACTCTGCTATTTAAATGAAAGGAGCGATAACAATGCTAAAACGAGCTACATTTTTCGGAACGCTGGCAGGACTAGGATTTTTGCTCGGTGCTATCTCAGGAGCGATCGCAACCGAAATGCCTGCTAAACATACCACCGCATCGCAATCCACAGAATCCATAAAATTTCGCCGCATAGAACAACCGTTGGCAAACAAAGTAGCAGTCACGCTGGGTGGAATAAGTCTGATTGGTTTAGAACTGTGGTGGTTTCTCCTCAGCAAGCCCAAATCTCAGAAAGTGGAAGCCCGTGAGGGAATTCAGGATGTTACCGTCACCGTTGATGGTGGCTACGATCCGAGCCGGATTATTGTGCAAGCAGGGCAAAAAGTTCGGCTTAACTTTCTCCGTCTTGACAAGAGCAGCTGTTTAGAGGAAGTGCGCCTGCCCGACTTCCACATCGCACAGAACTTACCGCTTAATGAAGTTACAACTGTTGAATTTACCCCCACGCAAGCAGGTAGCTATGAATTCGCCTGTGGCATGAATATGTTCCGGGGTGTAGTGGAAGTCCAGGCAGCAGATTCAACAACTCAGCCTACTAATAACATCCTTCCCGTTAACACTGCACTGGAAACAGCTACTACATAGACAACTGCACCAGAACAATAACCCATTATGCAGACAACTCACAGTAACAAGCGAATCCGAATACAAGATAGCTTCCGTAGTCATAGCAATTCGTAAGCTAATATTACCTATCTTCTTGTATTTCCAGTTAACAGGAGAGTTTAAGATAGGTGCAGCGGTAGCAGGAAAAGTGGTAGGGGAATTGGCTACTCCTGTCCAGCTATAAGTTACTCTGACAACTGCGCTCAAATCGTCTATAGCTAGGATTTTGCCAATAAGCCCTGCCTTATTAGCAGAGGAGTTGAACATGTTAGTTAAAGAAGCAGCAAAGCAAATTGGTTTAGTCGCTAAGGAAAGTGGCGTACCGATCAAAACAATTCGTTACTATGAGGAACTGGGTTTACTCCAGGCATCGGGTAGAACAGAGGGCGGGTTTAGATTATTTAGTCAGGATGTTTTTGCCCGTTTGAACTTTATAAAACGCGCCCAAAGTCTGGGTTTAAGCTTGTCAGAAATTAAGGAATTTCTAGATGTTCACGATCAAGGGGATTTACCTTGCGATCGCGTCAAAATAAAGCTAGAAGACAAGCTCTCAGCAATTGATCGGCAAATTAAGCAGTTACTAACGCTGAAGCTAGAGTTAGAGGGACTACTTTCTGGTTGGGAAACCATACCGGAAAATCATGAGGAAACAATCTGTCCGATTATTGAACAGATTTAGACAAGCACTTCTGCTTTTCATGAAGTAGTTTTTATTTCCCTTATACATAATTAATTGGTTCAGATACCAATTTTGCATATTTGTCTTGTAATGTATGTGAAGCTCACATACATTACAAGACAGATATGCTTGTTGCACTGTTCCTTATGGGAACAGTGCTTTTTACTTATGATTAACTACTTCTCAAATATTCAGCATATTTTTTTGTGCTACCTCTTGACTCTCCAGCCGAGTAGAGAATTTAAAGTAGTTTTAGGTTGAATAAAGCCATTAAATAGCTTTTCCAGAACTACTACATATTAGTTTAAAAGAGGTTATTTAATATCAAAGCACTAAAAATACAAGTGCTTAAACTGGCTTTTCATGCTGGCGTGAATGCTATCAATAACGCTATTAAAGCATTTGATTCTACTGCAAATGATAGCTATTAACTCACTAACGAACCTTATGAGGAGGAAAACATGAAAAGCGAAAAAATTATAAGTGCAAAACAACGCATCTTGGTGGCACTAACCGCAGGCCTTGTAATGGCATCCACGTCAGCTGTCGCGGCGCAGCCTATGACCGACCATCAAGGACAAAACCACCAGGGGCACCAAGGGCATCAAGGGCACGACGTGGGGGCGATGGAGGCTCCGGCAGCGGACACTCCAGCAGGGGTGGTGCGGGCGTTGCCGCCCGTGCCGACTAATCTACCGACCTGGATGGATAACAAGGACAGGAATCATATCTACCGCAAGCGCGGTTCCTACAATGACGATATCTACAATGTGCGATCGCTCGCCCTGGATTTGAATGCGATCGCAGTAGGCCACGCGATGGCTTACCAAGATCTAGTTATCGGTAAGGCTGACCGATTGGAAACCGACACCTTCAAACGCATCAACTGGGTGTTAAACAACCCGCCGCGCTTCATGCCCGACGAAGCTAACATCTCCTCAACATTTGGACGTAAATACGGCGTGCTGGAGCAGATCTTCGACTGGACGCACGTTCTGCACGCGCAGACAGTGGACGTGCTGGCAAGCACCAAGTTGACGGACGCCCAAAAAGATGCCGAGATCGAGCGCCTGTATCGGTTCTACTTCGAGAGCGTGCCTTATGCGATTACACCATTGCCGATGAACATGGGCTACCTGGATTCGCAGCCCTACTCGAAGGCGTTCCGTCAGAAATATCCGAAGGTGAACGGTCTGTTCTGGGGCTATCACTGGCTACAGGGCACGATGTATGACACCCTCTCAGGCAAGACGCTCCCAGCGCAGCGCAACGCCTACGCCACGATAGGCAAGCGCTACCACTCTGTTGAGTTGTATCGCACCGATCGACCGTTCATGCCCATGTTTGCCGAGGTTAGTCCAGACTTTGCGGCACGCTTCCCGCACATCTCGAATACCTTCGATAACCTGCATATGCTGCACGACATGGTTAACGACATCTTGGCTTCGGACTGGATCACCGAAGAGCAAAAGGAAGCACAAATCAAGCGTGCCATCTGGATGTTGTCTGCCGACGCGCACAAAGGCGAAAAACCCGGCGACTTCAAACAGGGCGACTCCTTGCACGATCACCGGTTTATGGAAGGTATGCCTGGGATGGGAATGATGCCGGAGGGCTTGATGAATCATGGCGGTATGAATCACAATCCCGCACCCAGGAACAAGCCACAGCAGCAAGGCGAGACAGCACCTGTAGACACGGTTCCCACAGGCGGGCATACAGGTCACTGATTTTGATTTACACCCCTTTTACCAACTGGACACAGAGGTAAGACAGTCCCATGAGACAACTAACAAAACCCACGCTTTCAGCGCTGGGAGCGGTGACATTTGTGATAATTTCTGGAAACTTGGCGCGTGCTGTAGACCACAACAACGTTGACGCCAACCGTCCGCTATCCTTCGATGATGCCGAGAGTATCGGCTTGGGCGAGCAGTCGCTCGAAGTAGGCGCAGCGCTCCTCAAGCCGCACGGACGCTCCGTGGGCGGTGAGTTTGAGGTTGAGTATCTCTACGGTGTTGCGCCCAACACGCACCTGAACATTGGTCTCGATCCCAGCGTTGGCGGTCGAACCAGCACAGGAGACACCCACTTCGACCCCGGTGATGTATCTGTGGGTGTGTTCCATAACTTCAATCGCGAATACGACAACACGCCAGCTTTTGCTGTACGAGCCGATGCTTCCTTCCCAACTGGGCGCGATTCGCGAGGTGTGGGCTTTCGTCTGCGTGGTATTGCCAGTAAAACAGTTGGGCAATACGATCGCCTGCACCTAAACATCGATCTAAACGCGAACACCCACACCGATGATGGCGATCGCAACCTTGTGCCTGGTGTGATTCTAGGCTACTCTAGACCCCTGGGTTACCCGCGTCGCTTCGATCGCACTATTCTGGCGGAAGTAGGGGTGCGCGGCAGCGAGGAAAAAGGAGGGGGCGCGATCGTCTCGACTGGGATTGGGCTACGTCAGCAGGTGGGCTACCAGAGCGTACTCGATATAGGTTTGCAAAGCGACCTTACAGGCAACGATAGTGAGCGTAATGACGTGCGCTTTGTTGCTGGCTACTCGATGGCATTTTGATAGACATCAACATGGGGTCAGCTCTTAAATTATGCAAGTTAGATGTTTTACATCTATAAGTAGGTGGACAGGTATCAACATAACTGTGGGGGCGGTTAGTCGTTAGTAGTTAGTAGGGGAAGGCTTTTTCACTAACTACTAACAATCCCAACATATAGCAATTAGCTGTTAGCTTTTAGCAATTAGTTTTTAGCAAACATACATTTATGACCGCATCTATAGGTGCATGGGGAAAAAGCCGATTATCAAGAGCCATTATGGCGGATGATATACCTTTAATTACGCTCATCTACTAAACATTTCAACAGCTAAGAAATTGCCGAATATAGTTAGCAATTTTTTGCTGTAATTTCCAGTCGGTACTAGGAATCTGGGTTATATAAAACCGCTGTCCTGGTACTATAGTGAGGCTAAGCCTGTAAAACCGAGCCCCTAATAATTTTGATTCTTGTACTTGAATGCCTGTAACCTTATCAAGTTGGTATCCCTTCACTTGGGTTCCTAACCAGCCTTTTTGTTTGACAGTTACCCGATTAATATTTTTATTGAAAATACAAGTTTTAACCGGACTCCAAAACATCATAAAATTGGCACAAGTGATGCAAAAAAAGCCAAAAAAATCAAAAGGCGACTCAAAGGATATAAAAATAAACAGCCCCAGCATTGCCGTAAAACTGCTAAGCATCCAAATCCCCACTGGGCGCTCTCGCAGTGTAAGTAAAGTACGAGTTTGCTCAACCAGCTTCATAGGTTTAGTTGGAACATATACGGCGTATCGTCCTCTACGCCCTTTGCGTCTTTGTGGTTAATAACCAAGATGTCAGTAATTACAAATTGACAACCATGAAGCAGGTAACAACACGGGTATCGGGCAGAGAGTATGACCACCTAGCAGAGTTCTGCAAAATAACAGAAAGAACTCAGTCAGAAGTTATCCGAGAGTTGATCAGAAAGTTGTCAATGAATGGGG
>JAHHGU010000019.1 GCA_019359765.1 Aphanothece sp. CMT-3BRIN-NPC111 | reverse complement strand
CAATAGCATCCATAACTGGATGGGATTACATTTTATCAGCCCTACCTACTGTTGCATGATTTTTTAAAAATGGTATAATTTTAAGATTGTAGTTATCATGCCTTAAGTGGTAGTGAGCCAAAAACAACTGGTATATAACTAAGCCATGCATGAGATATCAGAGGAAAACATAAAAGGTGCCGAAGAACACGCTCAGCTTTCCCATAAACACGGACAGTCTATTGAGAAGGTTGCCCAAGCTGCCAAAAAAATTGACAAGTCTGAATCAGAACATGGGCAAGTAATAGAAGAGGCGGGCAAGGCTATCCAGGAGCACGCGCAGGCTGCACTGAAATACGCGCAGGCTGCACATGAAGATAGTGCTAACTCAACAGAAAACTTCTGCAATTCTTCTTCAGAACACGGAAAAGCTGTAGAGGAGCATGTAAAAGCTTCAAATGAGTTCTTAAAGGTAATGCGGAAGCAGATAGAAAAAACTAAATAAATCTTATACAACCAAAATGAAAGCAACAGGGGAAATTTTACATAACTCTTTTGATTAAAGAAAAAGACGCTAAATAATCGTGGTTTTCAAAACTCTTTCCCATCATTAATTTCTCATTTTCTGGGCTTTTAACTATAGCAATCCTATTTGAGTTATGAAAATTATTAGCGCGGGTGATATCGTGTCCGCTGGATTCCCATAATTCCCGGAAAGCCCCTCCCCGCCTGCAGCACTCTTCCCCTTGGCAAGGGGAGGGGTTGGGGGTGGGGTGATTTTTAAGGGTAATCAACCGCACATGATATGAACCGCAAAGACCCGGTAGCAAAGCCTGCGCTCTCTTTGCTCTATAGCGCTAAGAAAGAAACAATTAGGACTGCTATATCAAGTAATTAAAAAAATAGATAATACTACACTTTGTCTTTGAGTAACTCTAACTCTTCCCATAAAGATAAAGGCGTATATCCTAAAGCAAAAGCCATTGAACTATCCAAAGAGACATCAGGCGGTCTTGGCGCAGCCATTTTTATGTCTTTTTGTTGGCATCCTTTAATACCTGCTGCCGGGAGTTGTAGCACCTCCACTAATAAGCGACCAAAATCATAGCGTGATACCCGCTCTTTTCCGCCCAAATGAATTCGTCCCTGAACTTTTTTCAATGCTAATAATAGTCCTTGAGCAGCAGTTGTACCGCTTACTGGCGTGCGAAACTCATCTGCGAATAAACTTAGCTCTTTTCCCTCTCTGAGGGTGTGTATGAATGGCTGTATAAAGCTTGTGGCTGTAGTCGGTGCAATGCCAAACATCAAAGGCATCCGGCAAACTGCGGTCAGAGGATAACGCTCTAGCATCTCTGACTCAGCCATGACTTTTTGCTCACCGTAATAGTTTACAGGACACACGGGGTCTGTTTCCCGATAGGGAGGGTTTAAGCCATTGAAAACCAAATCGGTTGAAGTAAAAACGCAAGGAATAGAATAGTCCGCGCAAAGTCCTGCGATATTGCATGATGCTGTCACATTGATTGAATATGATATTTCCGGCTGGCTTTGGCAAAAATTTGGGCTTGATTGAGCCGCCGTATGGATAATCGCTGCTGGCTGAATTTTAGTAAATATACGCTTTATTTCCTGGGAATTTCTCAAATCAATCTTGAGCATGGTTACACCTAGAATATTCAGAGAATGTGAACAGTAAGTTCCATAGACATCCCATTCTTTTTTTGCCAACTGACAAATATTCCATCCCAGAAAACCACTGGCACCTGTGACTAAGAGTTTTTTCATCTGCGTTAGCGCTATATCTATTAGCCAAAATATTATTTACTTAGAAGAGCCTTTGAGCAGCATATTATTGTCAACAAGCTCTACGTCTTCTACTTTTACTCCTCTGAGCTTCAGTTCCTGATTAATTCTTTTTTCAAGTTGCTCTTTGGGAATTCCCAGTTTATTTGATACTTCAGATATAGGAAAACTCAAATTACCCACTTTGATTTCTGTATCATCACCCAATTTTAGCTGACCGTTTTCAACAGTAGGCTTACCTACTACACCGACATAAACTTCCTGATTAACTAAAAATGGAAATGTTTTTGTTAATTGCGTTATGGTTAATTTGTCATTATTAGCAGTTGGAGCAGTTTGAATTTTAGAAATATTGACTATAGCACCACTTTCTATCTTGCCATCTTTAATGTTTGTATTAACACCTTTAATGGCTTCAGGCAGATTTTTATTATAAGTATTTTTAGTAAAACCTGACATAATTAGGTTATTTATATCATCTTCATTAAGATTTATCTCTACACTTTTACCCCGTTTCCTTTTACTAAAAGGTTCAGTTTTATCTGTAATTGTTTGGGCATTCCTTGCTTGCGACTCGCTAATATACTCTGTATCCTTAATTTCTAAAGCAGCGGTAGTTTCTTTTTTACTGGTATACCAATCAGGTAATTTGGTTGCTTGCTGCAAATAATAGTAGTAAACAGCTGCGCTGGTGCCAGCAATTAATAATATAAGTATCAGGGCAAGTTTTTTCATAGTAAATAAAAATATGCTTAAGACTTACACAACACGTTCAAGATTTATGCACCTTAAAGGATAAGTAGTAAGGGAAAAAAATAAGTTTGACTTACTCCTTACCATTACTACTTTAACCAAATTCTTATTCATTATTGATCTGCGGAAGGTTTCCTACTGTGATAATTAACTGTTCTGTGGATATACAGAAATTGATAGAGTTTTTGCGGATACTTTATCCCAGGCAATGTAACCGCAAACTTTAGCAGCAACTTTTACAGATTGCTGAAGGTGCTTTACCTGCCTATGGAAAAGACCCCAAAAACTATGCTTAGTACAAGCCCTAGTGCTAAAAAAACCAAAGTTATGATTAAAAGCCAGTACTGGAGGGTATAAAGTTTCCTCAGTTCGCTGAGGGCACCCATGAGATTCTCAATGTCATTTCCCTGAGTACCCACAATTCGATCGAAAGCAGAGGCAGCTTTGCTAGTCCAGATGCCGATGATAACTTGAACAACTCCACTGATGATGTTGCTGATGCCACCTCTGGTCAAGGTGAATAAGCCCGCGATTGCCGTAAGAACACCAGCGCCAATCAGGAAGTAGCTGACAAAACGCATTTTATCCGCCAGCTGCTTAATTAGCTCATTCTGAGAGCTGTCAAATTCGTACTGTCGGAACTCCACTTTACATCCTTCCTTTTTTTATCGATATATATATATCCAGATTTTAGGGTATCTAGGGTGATGAGAAGTTTTTGGCCGATACTGCGATCGCAAATTTTAGCAATCGCATCGCATTAGCTACCTGAAACGAGGAGTAACCGCCAATACCTCAACAAAATGTTAAAAATATATCTTGCTTTTTAACATAAAATATTGTATAATTACTATCTACAATATTAAAATTAAATTTATAAGCAGCCTTTGTGATTGCCCTAGTTGTTAAAATTTTCTAGATAGAAATAAGGGTCTGCATTATGCTCACCCTGATTGATCTGGAAAACCATGACCTCACCGCCCAATCCTCCTGAGTCCAATTTACCAACCACAACCCCTGACAGCGCCAGTGGGAATGGGTCTGTTAAAAACGCTCCTGTGGCACTAACTACAAACTCTCAGCCACAGCTGTATTTAGAGCCGCAAGCCAATCTCAACAATAGACCCAATAAAACTAAGCCCCCAGTTTTTTTGATTGCCCTGACTGCGCTCGCAGTGATGGTAGTAGGGTTAGTGATTAATAACTTCTGGATTGGGATATCAGGCGGTATTGTCGCCCTGGTATTGTCAGTGCCAATAACTTGGCGAGCCTTGCAAAAGCAATTGACGCAATTACTGTCTTCAGATCAGCGATCGCAACTGCTAGCGACCTTGATCACAATAATTGCGATCGCAGGCTTACTCAAGTTCATCGGTGTTTACGAACGCCTTAGCAATTTGGGTAAACAGATTCAATGGGATGCTTTCGGTTCGCTAGCGGAGTGGACTGGAGCCGTAGGGCAAATCTTCATCGCTATCCTAGCTGTCTATATCGCTTGGCAACAGTACGTGATTTCCAGAGATCTGACGATGGAGCAAAATCGTCTGACGACTCAGCAAAACGTGATCACGCAACAACAAACAATTGATGCTTACTTTCAAGGCATCTGCGAACTAGCATTAGACGATCAAGGCTTTCTAGAAGACTGGCCCCAAGAGCAGGCGTTTGCAGAAGGTCGCACCGCCGCCCTTCTTGGCAGCATTGACGCATCTGGTAAAGCTAAAGTGCTGCGGTTTTTGTCTCAGTCTAAATTGCTGACTCCTCTAAAGCGCGATCTTCGTTTAGGTCGTCCTATCCTTGATGGCGACGGTGGTTACGCAGAAGACCGCGCTTATGGTGTCCGCGTTATCGATTTAGGTGTCATGTTGGCTGGAGCAGACCTTTCTAACAACGATTTGCGCTGGACAGACTTGAGCGAGGCCAATTTCGTCAGAGCCAATCTCAGCAACTGTGACTTAGTCAAGGCTAACTTGTCCCGCACAATCTTATACGAAGCCACACTTGCGGGTGCGGATTTCAAAGGAACCCGCCTGTTCTATGGCTCAGTCGAAACTGCAAGTCCTCGCAGCCGCAGTGAACCCCCCAACTACCGCACTGGCGCTCATACCGGCGCTGTGATCGAAGATGCTGACTTCACCGATATCAAGGAACTATCCGAAGAACAGCGCTACTACTGCTGCGCTTGGGGTGGTGAAAAAACCAGAGCCACCATTCCTGGCGGCTGTGAAGGTATTCCCAATAAACTGGGCAAATAAGTAATTGTTGGTGGCGTTAGTGGTTAGTGGGAAACTAGTGACATCTCCTACACCAACTGAGTACAGTATGGTCTAGGCATCTTTGCGACTCCCGGTATTCCGTCGGACATTAACTGAGCTTTAAGAACGGGATGCCCCACCGCTCTATTCTTGATGTTGATAGCTGCATTATGATCGCGATCTAAACTACACCCACAATGTGGGCAGTAATGCCACCGAATATGCAGCTTTTTAGGTACTTTTTCACCACAATTAGAGCCATCTTGTGAGGTGTTATGGGCACTGACTGGGACTACCAACAAACCAACATTTACGGCTTTGTTTGGGAGAAAGCTAACTAATAACAACCTCCTCTCCATGACCAAGATAATTCGTAATTCCCGGTTTCAAGCCCCTAAATTTATTTATGGAAAACTCATAAATGCGTAGCATCAATGTCCTTGCCCCTAAATTTATTTATGGGGTATTAATTACGAATTACGAATTACGAATTACGAATTGGAGCGCAGCGACATGACTCCTAAATATTCTTTTATCATTCCGATATACAACGAGGAAAAAACGCTTCCAGAACTGTATCGCCGCCTTTGTGCGGTAATGGCTCGGCTTGATGCGGAAGTGGAATTAATCTTAGTGAATGATGGCAGCAGCGATCGCTCTTTGCAGCTGCTGCGAGACCTGCACAAGCAAGATCCGCGAGTTTGCTACTTGAGCCTCGCCCGCAACTTCGGTCATCAAATTGCCGTCACCGCCGGCCTCAACTTCGCACGAGGTGAAGCTGTTGTCGTCCTTGATGCCGACTTGCAAGACCCACCAGAATTAATCCCGGACATGATAGAAAAGTGGCGACAGGGTTATCAGGTAATTTACGCTCAACGAATTCAACGTCGCCAAGAAGGTTGGTTCAAGCGCTTTACTGCTTATGTGTTTTACCGCATTCTCAATCATCTAGCTGATATAGATATTCCCACCGATACCGGCGATTTCTGTCTCATGGATCGCCAAGTTGTGAGCGTTCTCAATGCTATGTCAGAGCGCAACCGTTATATTCGCGGCTTGCGTTCTTGGGTTGGCTTTCAGCAGACATCAATCCGGTTCGAGCGTGACCCTCGCTATGCGGGCGAGGTAAAGTACACCTTCCGTAAGTCCTTTGGTCTAGCAGTAAATGGCTTAGTGTCCTTCTCCAGAGTACCGCTGCGAATTTCTACGTATGTAGGGTTGCTATCAGCAGTGATGGCAATAGTAATGGCGGGATTAGTTTTATATTGGCGTCTTGCTGCGGCTCATTCGCCTTTGACTGGATTTGCAACTATTGCGATCGCGATTTTCTTCCTTGGTGCTGTCCAACTGGTGAGTATCGGCATCTTGGGCGAATATATCGGGCGTATTTATGAAGAAGTTAAAGGTAGACCTTTATACACTCTGGCTGAAGTTGCAGGTTTCCATAAACACACCCCAGAATGACCGAATAATTCGTAATTCGTAATGAAAAATTAAATTAATACTGCTGGAGCAAGCATCACAGGTAGTGGACTTAGCCGACAGCCACAGTCTGACCAGTTTCCGCAGACCTACGGGCGGCATCCGCAACTTTAAGGGTGTACAAACTGGCATCTACGGTCACATATAAGGGCGTGCCTTCAATCAAGTGGTCTAATACCATGCCAGTATCTTTGGCAAATAGACCCCGGCGGCTGGCTACTTCAATAGGCGTCTTTTCTTCTGCCGTGACCAAATTTCCTTCATCTCCATCAAAAATTAGCGCCCCTTTCTCACCATGAACCTCAAAAGTACGTGCAGGCTGCCAGAGGATTTCGCCTTTGCCATAAGTCACCTCTGCGACTAAACCGCTGGTGAAGCGCAGTTGAGCGGTGCAGATACAGCCTGTGTAGAATTCTGATTCACTACCCCAAAAGCGGCTTTGACAACTAACAGTGGCAACTGAGCCAAATAAATCAGTAAATCGATGCAGTCGGGAAAGCGCCCCAATGAAGGGAAAGCCAAATAAATCTGGGTGGTAAGTCCACTTGCGCGGCGCTGGATTTTGAGGAGCGATGGTACTGTAGCGGGCATAAAAGACATCCCCAATTGCCGCTAAGTTTTGCCGCAGTGCTTGATGCAAGCCGCCCAGTAGCTCAATATGCTCGACGTGCAGAAGTTTGCCTTTAGCTTCAGCCAGTGCGATTAGTTCTTCTGCCTCTCTTACATCTAGGCATAGAGGATACTCAACGATAACGTGTTTACCAGCTTCCAGGGCAGCACGCGCGATCGCCCCGTGGTCGCGGTTAATTGTGGAAACAATCGCTAAATCCAGATCCGGAAGCGCGACCAAGTCCTCCCAGGAATCCATCGCTAGGCAGGATTGGGTTTTGCTAAATTCCTCTGTACGAGCTGGTGTCTGACCGGAAACAGCTACAAGAGTTGAGCGCGCATTGGATTGCAACGTTTCAGCTCGTAGCTTCGCGGCATATCCAGTACCCACCAGTCCCACTTTTAAACTACGATTTTCATAAAAGCTTGACAATTTGGACATCCTATATTAATGACTAATTGAACTGATAATAAATTCTCATCAAGCACGATTTAAAGGGAATACAGAGCGTGACGCCTGGTTTTTAAAGGTACTCAGGCTTGCATACGCCCTATAAGTATAAGTAATCAGGATGAAATTAGGAAATTTCATTACGAATACCGTTCAACCTAACTGCTGATTTGCTGTCATTGGCTGTAACTTTTCCCGTAGTATCAAAAGATGAAGCAAACCTAAAGAGGCCACCTTCGTATTAGCGAAGCTGTCAGGGTAGCTTTAACTAAACTTATACTGCCGTTTCAAATCAACAGAGAGGACTTCTGCATGGCAACTTATAAAGTAACGTTGAAAAGCGACGCCGAAGGGCTGAACACTACAATTGAAGTTCCTGACGACGAATACATTCTCGACGCCGCCGAAGAGCAAGGCATTGATCTGCCCTATTCCTGTCGTGCAGGTGCTTGCTCCACCTGTGCTGGCAAATTGGTAGATGGTGAAGTTGACCAATCAGACCAGTCTTTCTTAGATGACGATCAGATTGAGCAGGGTTATGTTCTGACCTGCGTAGCTTATCCCAAATCTGATTGCACGATCTTGACTCACCAAGAAGAAGAACTCTACTAAGAGGCTAGGGGCTAAGACACAGCGCTTAAAAGAGACGCGCCATGCCTCGGCTGCGCTCGGCAGCCATGGCGCGTCTCTACATTATGTGCAATCAAACGAACATGATATCTACTCGTTACCCCTAACCTTTTGGGCGCTGGCCGAATTGCTCTGCGGGTCTATCTGCAAAAAAACAATAGACTCCTGGATAGGCTGGATTTTGGTTCCGGGATAGTAGAAGCTGAGAATCTGCTCTGCTGACCAGCCCTGTTTGGCTAAATTGTCAGTACCTGTTTGACTAAGTCCCACCCCATGCCCTAATCCGCCGCCTACAAAGGCATAGCCGGTTAGGGTTTTGTTAGCCCCGTAAATAGGCTGCAAGTAAAATAAGGTGCTGCGAGGTGCCATGAAAGCACTACGGATGTCATCTTTGTATATTTCCACAACGCCCTTATCGGTTTGCACCTCTAATTTGAGGATTCTGCCCGCAGGCGATCGCTCTGCAACTTGTATCTGCTGAATCGTTTGAAAGTCCGACAAGGGGCTTTTAGTTTTCTGGAGATAGCGTTGTAGGTCTTGTGTTAGCTGTTTTAAACTACTGGCTTTACTCCACCGGAATGTATTCCAACCAGTTTCATTAAATCCCTGCTTCAAGCTGATAAACTTGCGGAAATTTTGTTCTGAACCCAGAGGTTGCCGGGATAAATCCCAAATATTTGCCGTTGAATCAACTACCGCATGCAAATAGGGACGCCCTGAACCATTCCATACATCCTCAAAAGAAGCTGTAACACCGCCACTGGTGGAAGAATAAAGGGCATCTACCAGTTGGTTATTATATGTCAGCACCTGGTTTTTAGTAGCTGCGATCGCGCGATCGGCAACCGCAGTCGTCCCAGTCAGTCCCCGATAAACCTGGCACTGGGTATCGGCACACAGCTGGTAGTCATCCACAGCAAATCGACGTAAGTTCCGCAATGCGTAAGTCCGAGCAATAATAGCTTGCGCTTTATTGGCAGCATAAGGCGCACCCGCATTCAGTTCGTGCGGCACAACTCCCCGAAGATAAGTTTCTAGCGGTACTTCGTTAACTAGGGTGTAAGTGCCATAAGCATTCGGTTGGACTTGCAAGCGTCCCTCATATATATAGAATGACTTTTTGTCTTTAGCTTGACTCACCTCAATGAGATTTTTACCAGCCGTAATATCCAAATGCTTCCGGTTGTAGCGCAAACCATTCACTACCCAAGACACCTGTGGCTGCTTCTGTAAGACTTTTGTATCCAGATAAGCTGTTACATCGCCATTAGTTTTTAAATTTTCCAACAGCAGGCGTCGTAGTAAAGGCGTTTTATATACATCCCGTTTTGCCCAAACCTGCCATCGATCTGGTTGAGCCACCTCAACTTCAATTCCCTTCGCTTGCCACTTTTCGGCAGCGTCTTCTGCCGTCTCAAAGCTCCGGTAATTACCCAGGACAAGCCGTTCATTTACTTTGGGTACTGGTAGAGGTTGCTGAGTCACTTCCAGCTTGACGCTATCAACTTTGAGGGTTTGCGGTTTCATATTGCCCGCGAGGAAGCGGAGAGTCAATTGATCGCCCGCGATCGCCTCCAACCTCAGCTCGTCTGTCGGCTTCTCACCAAATCGCTGTACAATACCCACGTTCAGATCCACCTCTGTGGGTTTCTGAGCCGGTCCAGACGCCGCAGTTAGCCCAAACAGACAAAATCCCATCAAGAAGTTGCGCGACCAGTCGCTTAATCTTTTCCCAGTCTGACCCTGAAGCCTCAAAATCTTCCTCAACACATAGCCTTGTTGCTTCATGAACTACCTCAGGATAGAACACTTGGCTGTCAAGATCAGTTTAGCCTCTGCTTCATAAAACTGATACAAATCAAACATTTTGAATTTTCTTCAGCATTAGCTCCCCATTGAACCAAGAATCCGCGTCTTTTTAAAGCCCGGAGAGCTAATAGATATAGATTTTTTGACTATTGCCACTTGAAGTCATAACGAGTATGATTTAAATAGAAGAGATTCAAATGGAGGCAGCAAAGCTTCTCATGAAGGTACAGGAGATTCCCCTCCGGCAGATTCACCGTCCTCTACCACGACAAAATGACCAAGCCAAAGTGGCAGCTTTGATGGAATCGATCCAGGAAATTGGGCAGCAAGAACCCATCGACGTCCTGGAAGTTGAGGGACAGTACTATGGTTTTTCAGGTTGTCACCGCTATGAAGCTTGCCAGCGTCTAGGTAAGACAACGATTCTAGCCCGTGTTCGCAAGGCTCCCCGTTCAGTTCTACGGATGCATCTAGCCTAAGCATTGCGGGTGCAACCAGGCATACTGATAGATGGCTGGTTTGAGATTTTTAACTTTACACGCCGCAACCAACCTAGAAGCGCATTCATAACGTTTTAGTGAATTATCCCAGTAAATTAGGAGGAATTAATGCAAACTTCAGACGCCAAGAAAACAATGAAAGTTGACATTGGAATTGAAGAAAACGCCCGCAAAGAAATTGCCGCAGGGCTTTCTCGCTTGTTAGCTGACACCTATACGCTCTACCTCAAAACCCACAACTTTCACTGGAACGTTACCGGCCCGATGTTCCAGACCTTACACTTGATGTTTGAGACGCAATACACCGAACTTGCCTTAGCTGTAGATTTGATTGCTGAACGCATCAGAGCCTTGGGCTTTCCCGCACCTGCTACCTATATCGAGTTTTCTCAATTAACCTCTATCCAAGAAACGCCTGGTGTTCCCAAAGCCCAGGAGATGATTCGCCTTTTGGTAGAAGGTCAGGAAGCTGTAGCCAGAACGGCTCGGTCAATCTTCCCCGTAGCCGATCAGGTAAACGACGAACCCACGGCCGACCTATTAACTCAGCGGCTGCAAGTTCATGAAAAGACTGCCTGGATGTTAAGAAGCCTGCTGGAAGAATAAGCGCTATAACACCAGTTCAGTAATCAGGATGCGCGTGAAGCGTGCTAGTAGTTAGTAGGAATTAAATAAAACTACGTTCCTACTAACTGCTGTTCTAGTATTTTCAACCTGATGAGCCAGTCTGCTGATAAAGATTTCAACCATCCGTTGCAGCAGTTAATGCAGAGGGTGGGTGTTTCCAGTTTTAAGGCACTAAGTAGAAAAGCTGGCGTCTCAGAGCGGCAGGTAAGACGTCTGCGGCTAGGACAGGTGTCGCAGATGCGGATGGAAACCCTGCTCAAGATTAGTCAAGCCCTACAAGTGCCGATAACTGAGTTACTGGCAACCTTTAGTGAGATCAAACTAGGTGAGGAGTTGGATGCACAGGCAGCCTTGAAGCAGGAGTATCAGCGTTTGCAAGCTCAGATAAAGCAGCTGCGAGAGTCTTTAATGCAGGAATTTCAGCAGGCGAGTCTGCAAGTTCTGGAATCGTGGTTATTGCAATGGCCTACAGCTGCCTATGCTGCTCAGCAGAATCCACAGTTACCAGCGGTAAGATTACTGGCGTTGGTGCGACCAGTAGACCAGCTTTTGCAACAGTGGGGCGTGGAGGCGATCGCATCTGTAGGCGAAGAAGTTTCCTACGACCCCCGACAGCATCAGCTTATGCAGGGAACAGCTCAGGAGGGCGATCGCGTAAAAGTTCGCTACACCGGCTATCGCCAGGGCGACAAACTTCTCTATCGCGCCAAAGTCAGCCCTATAGAAGAGTGAACGATTAATTTTTAATCCCAAATCCAAAATCTAAAATCCAAAATCGCTAATCTCCCATTTGACTGATGAAGCCTGTGTATAGATTTGTTGCACTGGGAATAGTGCAAAAGTGTGGAGAACAAATTAATGCGCCCCTTAAACATAGGTTTAACAGAAGAACAGCGTCAAGGCGTCACCGACTTATTGAACCGCGATTTGTCGGATGCTTATCTGCTGTTGATCAAAACCAAAAAGTACCATTGGGATGTAGTCGGGCCTCAGTTCCGCTCGCTGCATACACTCTGGGAGGAACACTATGAAGCCTTGACGATTAACATTGATAAATTAGCCGAGCGTATACGCACGTTGGGTGGCTATCCAGTGGGTACGGCTGAAGGCTTCTTAAAAAACGCTTCTATCAAAGAACACGTGGGCGAAGATGTTCCTTCAGCCGAGGGTATGGTAGAGAACTTAGTGGTAGATCATGAGCAGGTTATCCGCAATCTACGCGACCACATTGATCAATGTGGTGAAAACTTCCACGATCAGGGAACTGCTGATTTTCTCACAGGTCTGATGGAACAGCACGAGGAAATGGCTTGGATGTTGCGTTCCTTTATTGAAGGTCAAGCAATCCAGCCAGACGGTAAGCTATCGGCAGAAATCAAAACGCCTGTAGAAATGAAGTAATCGCACAAGATAGAACGCGAAGAGGTGGTTCAACTTCCCACCTCCTTTTAGTAGAGACGTTCCGGCGGAACGTCTCTCGATCCCTAAGTTGCTAATTGGGTGAAAGGGGATTTAACCAGCGGAGAATTTCTCGTTTTAGTTGATTTAAGTCTCGCTGGACTTCTTGCTTCATCCACTGACCGATGGCATCAAACGGGGTATACACCGAGCTAGCTTGCCATTTTACATCTTGCCCTAATGGGGTAATATGGCTGCCTGAGAGTGTCTGAGCCGCGATCATCCCTGGAAAGCGTTTTTCTAGCGTCTCTGCTAGAGCCAGAGATTGATCGAGATTATCGTTCGTAAATTTGACGATTAAGTTACGCCGGACTTGGTAACGCTCTTGCACGAGAGCCATAGTTTCCAAGGGGGAAGGTGTAAACTCGACGGTGAAGGCGCTAGAAAACTGCTCTACGAAAGGAACGGCATCGCGAGCGGAAAAATTATTAAAGGAAATTAAAATATTGCCTGCTCGTTCTACGGGAAAAAGGCTACCAATGAGCAAATGCAGTTTGCAACCCATGCTGTGTCCGACTCCGTATATGGGAAGATATCGCCGTCGGATAATGGTTTTTGCATGTAAGCGTTCCAGGGTGCGATCAAAGCTTTGGTGTACAGATTGGGCGATCGCGGCATGATCGAAGGTATTCACAAATGGCGTAGCAATGATTGCATACCCTTTAGCTGCCAAGCCTTCTAGTAACAGGCGATATGTTACATGTGGTGCTGTGGCGACAAAAGCACCTCCAAGAAAATGCACAATGCCGATGGGATGTTGGGGTATGAATACCCAGTTACCTGAAACTTCCTGCCAGTCCATGCAGAGACTTTTTTGTTAATACTTCTTCATGTTAAAGCTTGTTTCGTGGGGCTGGGGGTGCGATCGCGCCACAAAAAAGCCCGCAGCCGTCGATTGAAGGCGCGATCGCGCCCTTAAAAATCCTCGTCTTCTAGCCGATCGCGCTTTGACAACTCTGAAGGAGGGCGATCGTTACTCCAAGCCCACCACACATTGCCACACTGACACTGGTAAAACTCCTGCCACTTTCTGCTATAGTCTTCCGTCATCACAGGCGAGCGCCGATTCAGCCAAACCTTAGTCGCTTCCATACAAGAAGACTGGCAGGTAGGGCAGCAAAATTGGTGGGCATGAATTGCCTTAGAAGTCCATTGAGGAGGGACTAGATCAAAAGCTTCCATTTATTGAAATGACTCTAGTTAACTATTTTCTACTGTTAATTTCAGCTTAACTTTATGCAAATCTTTACTGGGCTTAAATTATTATATTCTGTACCTACTTTACTAACTATGCTAGTTTCCTAGCAGTTTATTTTCTTGGAATGAAACAATCACTTGTGCCATCCCTCTCAAGGCAGAGATTGATAAATTAAACCTCAGGTTTTATGCCTAGTGCAGCTTGGCAGAAAAAACTGACCAGCTAAAATTTCCCCCTTGCCTCCTTGTCTCCTTGCCCCCTTGTCCCCTTGCCGCCTTGCCCTTGGATGGTGGTCACAAACTTCTACCGCATTGCACTAGTTTCCCCAGCCCAGTTGGTGAGTTGTTTAAGTTGCAAAATATAGAGGTTACTCGCTTTTCCTGGTCGCCTGCGGTCGTTTTACTGGAAGTTCAATGAATCCAGAACCTGAAATTCGCCGATTGTTAGATGTCATGCCTGCCTCTGGTCGTATGCTGACAAAAATTGTTAGCAAGCCGCAGCAATCGCAGGTCATTGATAGCCCGTTTCCCCTGCCTTGGTCTCAAGAAAGACCTATTTTTATTAACTTTGACCTTTGGCGTCAGCTGCCCAAGCCGCAGCGAGACTTGCTGATTTTAAGTACAGTTAGCTGGCTTACGAATATCAAGTGGTTGAAGCCAGACTTGTATCAAGGAGTAGTCGTGGCGGCGTTATTGGGCGGCGTAGTAGAACTATTGCAGGGAGATGCGGTGGGCATCGTAGTTGCCACGGGATTAAGTGCGATCGCCGGAACCCAAATCTGGCGCAACAACCGCAGCGCTCAGTCCTTGCTGAATGCCGACGAAGCAGCGATCCAAGTGGCACAGCGACGCGGCTACACGGAAACAGAAGCTGCCCAGCACTTGTTGTCTGCCATTGAAGCGATCGCTTCTATTGAAGGTCGCCCCAGCTTAAATTTTACAGAACTGATCCGCTGCCAAAATTTACGAGCGATCGCAGGTCTTTCACCAGTAGGAGTTCCCAGCAGTCTAAAGAAAAAATAAATAATTTATTACATTTCGTTAAAAATTGATAATCTAGCAATCGGTTGTGGAATTCTGAATTGAGAGTACCAAAGGTTTATACCTAGGGCAATGTCGTAAGTAGGTGTGACAAATTAAAGGTATATAGCATCAGTCTTAAACTCCCGCCCTGCTGGAAACTGGTTTTCGGGTTATTTTCACCTACCTACTTAAGCCTACAAGTTGGTTTTCAACGATGAACTCTACTCACTGGTCCATCGGCTCGGGACATAGCCAGGATAAAGATATCTGTGGACAGTTTCAACAAACTAATGCCGATGTAGAACAGCGCCAACTTGAAGATGCTCTGCTTAACGCTAATGCAGAACTAGAGCAATACCGCATCTTGTACGAAAGTATTCCCTATATATACTTCACTGTCGACTCTGCGGGAGCAGTTCTTGGCGTTAATGAGTTTGGAGCGAGGCGTCTCGGTTACGCAGCTCAGGAGCTGATGGCAAAACCGATTTTTGGTATTCTTTATCCTGAAGATGAAACCCGGTTAAAAGCAGAGCTGACGGCGTTTTTGCAACAGTCTGTACCCAGTGCAACGCACCTAAAGATTGTGAATTGGCAATTTCGTGCTTGTTGCAAAAACGGCAGTATTGTCTGGATGAAAGCAACTGCTCGCGCTGTACAAAAAACTGACACAAATACAGTCATCTTTCTTATTTGCGAAGATATCACCGAACACAAGCAAGCTCAAGAGGCTCTGCACAAAGAACGTAACTTCATCTCCGCAGTCATTGATACGGTGGACAGTTTAGTAGTGGTTCTTGACAAGCAGGGGCAAATCATCCGCTTCAACCGTGCCTGCGAGCAAATAACTAATTACTCTTTTGAAGAGGTAAAAGGCAAGCATTTCTGGGATATGTTCCTGATTCCCGAAGAAGTGGAACCGGTCAAAGCGACTTTCAAGCAACTTCGTTCTGGTCAGTTCCCAAACGAGTACCAAAATTATTGGATAACAAAAAAAGGAAATAGGCGACTAATTGCTTGGTCTAATACTGCCATTATTGATAGTGATGGCTCTGTTGAGTACATCATAGGCACAGGCATTGATATTACAGAACCCAAGCGGACAGAAGAAGAATTAAGGCAGTACCGCCATCACCTTGAGGATATGGTAAAAGAGCGTACCGCCGAACTAACAAAGGCTAATCAACAACTACAAGAGGAAATTGCTGAGCGCAAGCGGGCAGAGGAGGAAGTTAGTTCGCGCAATCAGAAATTACTTACTTTGCATCGCATTTCTGAAATCACGCTGACGGCTCAATCGCTTGAAGCCGCATTCCAAGTAATTGTTGAAGAAATTAGTTCTGCAACTAATTTCCCGATCATTGCCATCGAACTCTACGACGAATCCCGCCAAGTGATGGTGTTTGCAGGGGTGAAAGGAATTCCTTTGCCTCCTAATCAAAGCGTTCTTGAGGTTCCGGTAGACCAGACTCTCTCTGGAACTGTTGCTCGTACTGGTCAATCTGTAGTTAAAAGGTATACGCCTACTGAATCGAAGAATTGTGACTCCAATGATACATTGTGCCAACTAGGTATTGGGACTTTCGTTTGTATGCCGATGATGGTTAACCAAGGCGCGATCGGAGTATTGAGTCTAGCTCATCCTGAGACAGTTCAATGCGACGACCACTTCCTGAGATGGATAGCAAGCTTGGCTAATTATATTGCCTTACTAACCGAGCGCGAACAAGCTCAAGAGGCTCTACGGAAAAGCGAAGAGCGTTATCGTCAACTTATTGAAACCGCAGCCGAGGGCATCTGGATTCTTGATGCCCAAAATAATACAAGCTTTGTTAATAGCCAAATGACAGAAATGCTTGGTTATACTACAGCGGAAATGCTGGGTAAGCCGCTATTTGCGTTTATGGATGAGGAAGGGGTGGCGATCGCCTTGGAGTGTCTAGAACGTCGCCGCCAAGGCATTAAAGAACAACATGACTTTAAATTCCGTCGTAAGGATGGTTCTAACCTTTGGGCGATTGTAGCGACCAACCCCATCATTGATCGAGCCGGAGAATACGCTGGCGCTTTAGGTATGCTTACGGACATCACTGAGCGCAAACAGACGGAAGAAGCACTGCGGGCAAGCGAAGCGCGACTCAGATTAGCCTTAGAAGCCGCTCACATGGGCACATGGGACTGGAACATCCTCAGCAACATCATTGCCTATAGTGACCAACTTGGGCCAATATTTGGTCTTCCCCCAGGGTCATATCATCCAACTTATGAAGCATTTCTCAATTCAGTTTATTCTGAAGACCGAGATTATGTTGCTAAAGCCGTAGGGGATGCCCTGGAACAGGGGACGGATTATGAAATTGAATTTCGAGTCCTCTGGCCTGACGGCACTCTACGCTGGGTAGGAAATAAAGGTCAGGTTTACTGCGATGGCAACAGCAAGCCGACACGTCTAGTCGGTGTAGCAATGGACATCACTGAGCGCAAGCAAGCTCAGGAGGCACAGCGACAGCAAACTGAGCGCGAAAGACTGATGGCGGAAGTTGCTCAACGTATCCGCCAATCTCTGAACCTGAAGGAAATTCTCAACACTACGGTAGCGGAAGTGCGCCAATTTCTCCAGACCGAGCGGGTGTTCATATACCGCTTCGAGCCAGACTGGAGTGGAATTGTGGTTGTAGAAAACGTAGCCCCCGATTGGATGCCTATCTTAGGTAGGAAAATTAAAGACCACTACTTTGGGGAAAACTATGTCCATCTTTACAAAAACGGTTGCATCCAAGCTACGGAGGATATCTACACAGCAGGTCTGAGTCAGTGCCACATCGATTTCCTGGAACAGTTTCAGATCCGAGCCAACTTGGTGGTGCCAATAGTGCAGGGGGAAAAGTTGTGGGGATTGCTAGTATGCAATCAGTGTTCAGAACCCCGGCGCTGGCAGGAGTTAGAGATAGATTTGATCGAGCAACTAGCAACCCAGGTAGCGATCGCGATCCAACAAGCAGAACTCTATCAACAGTTGCAGATAGCGAATCAGACGTTGCACTGTTTGGCGTCTGTAGATGGGTTAACCCAGGTGGCAAATCGTCGCTACTTTGACAAATACCTGGAGCGAGAGTGGGCGCGGCTGCTAAGGGATCAAACACCGCTGTCTCTAATTCTGTGCGACATCGACTTTTTCAAAATCTATAACGATACCTATGGTCATCAAGCTGGGGACGAGTGCTTGCGTCAGGTGGCTAGTGCCATCCAGCGTGCGGTAAAGCGACCAGCGGATTTAGTCGCGCGTTACGGGGGAGAAGAGTTTGCCGTAATTTTGCCAAACACCAAGGCTGAAGGCGCTGTTAAAGTTGCAGAGGCAATTCGTTTAGGGGTAAGAGCATTAAATATTACCCACGTCAATTCTTTAGTTAGCCAGTGCGTCACCATAACTTTGGGCGTTGCTAGTGTTGCTGACTACAATGACGGTTCGACTGCATCGCTGATTGCGGCTGCTGATCAGGCGCTCTATCAAGCAAAGGCATCAGGGCGCGATCGCGTTATCTTGAATAACTGCAACAGGCAATGTTGATATTAGACTTATTGCAAAAATATTTAAAAAAAAGTTTTTTAGTACGCAGATAAACTGCGGATAAACGCAGATTATTTAGAAGATTTATAGACTTTTGCAAGAGGTATAATTTGGTTTTGAAACGCAGAAGATGCAGAGGTTAACGCAAAGGTACGCAGAGGATAAAGCAGTTGCGTAATACCAATTATCTATGAAGTTACACTAATACCAAATCCGTCTCTATAGCCCCATGCACCCACAACTGCTGCTCTTCCCTGAAGGATTGCTAAAAGCTAATTGCTAATTGCTATGATTTGCTTTTTCTTCTGCAAGACAGTGATAAGGCTTGTAATCATATCCATATATAGGCGCAAAAGAGCGGGTGTCAGCCAAACACTTTTGTGCTTCTAACTCAACTGGTGCGTAAAAATTTACCAGCCATAAATCTAAGGGTCGTGGCAGTTCGGTTAGTGCCTGTTGAAGAATACTAGAAGCACGGCATCCTCTACCCTCACACCGCTGCTGATCTTGATGAGCTAGGAGAAACTGGGGATTTACCTGCGTCTGACCTTTAAATTCCCAACCTATTCCCATCATTTCCCCTGTCTGTACTAAGGTATTATGCGTTGTGGCAATTAGTACTGGCACCGACGACACTTCTTGTATTATTGGCACTAGCAGGTCAGGTCGGTAGTATTTGCGATAGCCGAGATTGCTAACTACAGTTAGCCCACTCAATAGCCCCATCAGCAAAATTAGCGCCACTGCTTTTTTACCACTGGTTCTAAACAAGTTTTTCCGTAAGCCTGGACTTTTGACTTCAGCGGCCTGCCAACAAACAGCCAGACTAGCTCCCACTAGCGCGATTACAGCGGGAAAGTAGACAAAGTTATAGCGAGCACCTCGCGTTATATCAATTCCTAAACCGTAGCTAAGGGCGAAAAATATGGCGATCGCTCCTAAGAGGAAGCCGCCCAAGACACCTGCTGCCAAACGGGTTGACGGCTGCTGCCACTGGATTTTGAGACCGCGATAAAGGATAGGTGCCGCCCAGATCAAGAAGATTAGCATGACGCCGCCAGAGGCAATTACTACTGGTAGTGCCGACGCCTCTACTGGCAGCAGGTATATCATCGCGATCCAGGTGCCAAGGCTTTGAAACACTGGGTTGAGCCATTCCAAAAGGCTGCGATCGCTGCTTTTAATCCAATCTGTCATCTGACTGTTGTAACTGTGCTGCCATACCAGCAACCAAACTAATCCACCCGCTGCCGTACCTGCTGCAACTGCGTAGATTCGCCACCAAAGAGAGTGAGGATTAAGACTTAGTTGGGCTTTGGCTGCTGATGGCTTGGCAATGATTTGACGCCAAGCAAAAGCTATCAAAACAATTGCCTCAGCACAAAGGGTGAGGGTAAAAAAGTAATGAGTAGCAATACCTAATGTATTAATGACTACCCAGCTAAGTCCTAACCGTATAGACAAGGGCTGCCCATGTTGGAGAGTCTTTGCCGCTACCACTAGGCAGGTGAGGGAAGCAATAACCCACAAAATAGCTAGGGAATAATGACGTGCTTCTTGGGCTATATAGATACCGTAGGGGGAAACCGCCATCATCGCCGCAGTTAGTTGGCCCACCAACCGCGAACCAAAGGCAACCCTGGAGAGTGCGTAGGCAGCGGGAATGGAAGCCACGCCAAACAGTGCCGGGAGCGATCGCGCTCCCCACAATGAGATTAATCCCCCTTCTGAAGGAAACATTTGCATCCACAGGTGAGTCAGCACAAAGTAGAGTGGGGGATGGTGATCCTCACTTAGTAAGCGATCAATTACATCTTGAATACCTGCTGCTGGGTTAGGTTGTAGCGGCTGCATCAAGACATCTAGGGCGATCGCTTTATCTTGCGGCGCTGATTCAAAACTATTACCCAGGCTAAACACCATCGTGGCAAACTCATCTGTCCAAGGGGATTTGCCCGTAAGCTGGGTGAAGCGTAAGCCAGCACCAATCGCTATCCATAGCAGAAGTAGCAATAAAGTTTTGAGTGTTGAGCTTGAAGTTTTAAGTTTTAAATTCATAACTCACAATTTTTTGTTGTGCCAATTCCTCGCCAACTGAGCTTCAGATTGACCCAAAAGTTCCAGATAGTCACCGCTGCGATCGCCACTAGCTTACCTACATATTTTTTATGAATGACTAGATAGTAGATCAATTGAATAAATGTACTGGCAAAAGAAAGTCCGATTAGCTGATACTTAATTAGATCTGGGTTCGTCTTCTTTTTTGAGGAGAGTACTTTAGCCTGCCTAATAGTTTGGCTTAGGGGTACTGGAGTTTTATCTTGTGTTGAACTTTAAAAGTAGCATTTTCTTAATTACCTTGGTATGCATAGTTGCAAGCGGTATGGCCGTTTACCTGCTGGGCGGCATAGATCCAAACCAGCTGCGAGTGTGGCTAAAGCATGAGGGCATCTGGGCACCAGTAATTTATATCGTCCTCTATACTTTGGCAACGGTGTTAGTGTTGCCCTCAACGCCACTGAATCTGGCTGGCGGTGCTATTTTTGGCCCCTGGCTAGGTACGCTTTGGACAAGTATTGCCGCAGTAATTGCTGCCGTTGTCGCTTTTACTTTTACGCGCACGGTTGGACGAGATTTTGTAGCCAGAAAGTTTGCTGGGCGCTGGCAGGCAATGGATGCTGAGGTGCGTCAAGGCGGCTTGTTCTATATGTTTGCTATCCGTCTGCTACCGATTATTCCCTATGGTTTGGTGAATTTTGCGGCTGGATTGACATCAATTCGCTTTCAAGACTATCTTTTGGGTACTATGCTGGGCACAATTCCGGGGATATTGCCCTTTGTGCTAATGGGCAGTTCTGGTTTGCAGGCGCTGAAAACTGGTGATGTTTTGCCCCTACTGGGGGCGTTGGGGTTGACGGGAATGTTGGTTGGCGGTGCTACCTGGTATCGTCGTCGCCGCACCTTGCCTAAAAAAGCTTTAGAGGAAATGCAGCGACAAAGACAGAGCGATCGCGCTGATAGTGAGAGGGTTGATTAGAGCAGGGATGATTTGCTTCTATTAGCAGATGTTAGAGCTTGTAATTTAGAGTTTATACTTTGCAACAATTGATAATTTTTTAAAATGCTGCTATCTGCTCTAACTGTTGATGCCATTCTTAACAACGCCTTGGCTGGTAAGGACTTGTCCCCAGAAGAGGGAGTCGTACTATTAAAGCAAACTGACCCAGAGGCGATCGCCGCCATTCGCGAAACAGCCGACCAGCTGCGACTAAGCCAAGCGGGTGATACTGTCACCTATATAATCAATCGCAATATTAATTTCACCAATATCTGCGAACAGCATTGTAGTTTCTGCGCTTTTCGCCGCGATGAGGGTGAAGACGGTGCCTTTTGGTTAAATACTGCCCAAATCCTGGAGAAGGCTGAGGATGCGGTGCGGCGGGGTGCAACTGAAATTTGTATGCAGGGAGGACTGAATCTTCAAGCTAAACTTAATAATGCTTCGTTAGCATATTATCTGCGAATTGTCAAAAGCATCAAAGAGCAATTTCCCCATATCCACCTGCACGCCTTCTCCCCCCAGGAAGTGCAATTTATTGCCAGGGAAGATAACCTCAGCTATGCTCAAGTGATCGCCGCCTTGCGAGATGCTGGTGTTGACTCAATGCCTGGAACGGCGGCGGAAGTTTTAGACGATGAGGTGCGGCGCATCCTGTGTCCGGAGAAAATTGACACAGCAACCTGGCTAGAGATTGTGGAAACGACTCATCAGCTGGGTGTGCCTACGACTAGCACAATGCTATCTGGTCATATTGAAACGCCAGAACAACAGATGCAGCATTTGCAGAAATTGCGATCGCTTCAACAAACCGCTCTTGAGCGACAATACCCAGCGAAGATATCGGAATTTATCCTACTTCCCTTCGTTGGTCAAGACGCACCCAAACCTTTGCAACGCCGTGTGGGAAGAGACCAACCAATTCTCAAAGACGCTCTCTTATTGACAGCTGTTGCTCGCATCTTTTTGGGGCGTTGGATTCCTAACCATCAACCGAGTTGGGTCAAGTTGGGTCTTGCTGGTGCTACGGAAGCTCTTACATGGGGTTGCAATGATATCGGCGGCACATTGATGGAGGAGCATATTACCACGATGGCTGGGGCGCAGGGCGGCACCTGCATGGAAGTTGAAACATTGCAGGATGCGATCGCTTCTCTGGGGCGTCCTTACCAACAAAGAGATACACTGTACCGCTATCTGCCAACAGCTGAAGTCGTGGGTATAAGATGATTAATTAAACGCCCGATGCGTCTGTTTACGCAGTCTAGATAAGGCTTCAGTACGATTAAAGCCTGCGATGAAAGCGGCGTAGCAGGCGATTTCTTCTGGATATTGGGTAGCTAAGCCGTAGTGGATATTTTCGGGAATGCCTGGGATGCGATCGTGCCAGCGAACCAACGAAGAAGCTGTGGCGCGATCGCCCTAGAGGATAACTTTTCTAAACGTGAGGGAAACCCGTCTTTCTCTGGGAATTTTGTTACCTTGCCATAAATCAGTTTTTCGCTGTGGAATCCCGTGCTGCCATTCATATCTTGCAGCGTCTTTTAAAACGAGTAAACTTCCTGGTTCTAGAAATAGAGATTTTTTTTCTTTCTTTAATTTTTGGCTAAAGTCCATTATGCAGGAAGATCCTAAACTTAGGGAAATAATTGTATCGGTAAAGCAGGATTCGCAGTCAATGTGTTGGCTAATTCCCTGTCCGGGTTGGTATTCATTGACAATAACTTGGTCGGGAAGAATATTAAGGCAATTTTCAAGGGTAATTCTCTTAACGATTTCGCCAGCCCAATCTGGTAATGCTCCCAGGTACATTGATGGAGCGACAGAGCGAGATTTGTAATCGTATCGATAACCGTAATGTTGGACTCTTCGCTTTAACTCTTGGCTCCAAGGTTGAGCATCGACCTCCTGCAAGAGTTTCTGCTGCTCATCAGGGGAAATGAAATTAGAAATATACTGTAGTCCCGTCACGAGGGGGACGGGTTCTTTTGTTTGGTCAATACCAAATAAATTAAGTTGTAAAAAATATGGCTGGGTGACCATCCTTATCTCCGTATTTCACTAAGATATCGTAATTTTTTAATGACTACTTGGGTAAAGTTGGCAGTTATCTATCCCCCGGACTACTGAGTCTAGATAGAGGCACAATTAAGCAAAATGTATAGACTTTAATGGTAGACGTAGTCGTCCATTGCTCAGCCACTCTTTTTAGTTAGCCCCTACCCGTTGTAACCCAGGCAGGGGCGTCACATCTAGCTTAATGCACTAACTCGATCGCACGTTTCGTCAACGCTTCAGCTGTTAAACCATTAAACGCCATCAATTCACCAGCACTGGCTGTAGTTTCTCCACGCTTCCAGGCGAAGGTATCCCGTTTGCAGTTACTCCGCAGCATGATGGGTTCCAGCATTCCACTCGCACCACCCGTGACACCAACCAGCGCATCGCCATCAAATAACGCCGCAAACTTGGCATCATCTAAAAAGTCTCCATCCGGTTGAGAGCAGGTATCCCAAGCAACATCATGGGGACGATACAAGCGGCGGGGATTAACAACAGAGACAATCCGCGCCCCAATTCCTTCAGTCTCTAGGTAGGCAGCAGCTTCAAACACAGGCATCAGCGTCATATCCCCTACGACGGCAAATACAACTGTCTTATCGCCGGGGATTTCATGCAGCACTACTGCACCATCTTGCAAAGCTTGACGGGCTTGTTCAAAAGTGGTGCGAATTGGCAATGGTGATTTACTGGCAGTAATCACAACGCCCTTATTCTTGCTACTTAACGCCCAGTCATAGCAAACTTGGATGCTATTAGCATCGGGTGGGAATAGGGGGAACACGTTGCCATTCCGCATCATCGCTGCAAAGTAAGCTTCGACTTCCGGACGCTGGTGAGTCCAGCCGTTGCGTCCTTGTTCTAATGCCCCAGCAGTATATAGCGTGATTGTGGAAGGAGTGGGACGCCGCAATTCTGCCATTGCTTGCGTCACTGTCTGCCAAATTGGTAAACCGTTAATAGCAAAGGATTCGTAGGAACACCACAGGGTACGTGCGCCCATGAGACACAAGCCAGCAGCCAAACCTGCACAAGCATCTTCACTCAACGGTTCATAAACCTGCCCAGAGGGGGCTTGATTGTAAAGCTCATCTGCCGTAGGGTGGATGATTTTCAGAGCTTGGTTAATATTGGCAATTCCGGAGGCTTCGTTGCCATCAGCGTTAGTGACGATGAAGTTGCGATCGCGCTCCCCCACCTTCCCAACTATTCGCCCCATCGCCGTAGTTGAAACTTTGGCTTCGCCCCCCACAGAATATTCTTCTAAAGGCAATTCCCCCAATTCTGGCAACGGTAACTCAAATTCGGTCACCGCTGTTTTAGCCGCAGGACCCCCACCCGCCCGTTCGCAATTGGTGCGTACCAGTTCCCAGGCTTCCGGTGTGAGCGCACGTTTTTTCAGCGCGTCAGAGATGTGCTGACTATTTAAAGTGTCTTTGGGATAAAGGTTGTGAGATTTTGCACCTTTTGCATGAACCCCTGCACCCTTAAGCTGTTTGATAATAAACACGGTGCGGATACCGTGTAGGGCAGACTTGGCAGCTTTGTCAGCTGCGACAAGAACAGCTTTAGTGAATTCCAGCCGCTTCTCGAAGGAGAAAGCAGTGCTATCAACATAAGCCCCCGGCTGATTTTGATCGTCAAAGTCTTTGGCATCCACCAGCACGATTTCTTCAAACCCGTTGCCTTCCCAATAGGCGATCATTTGCTCGTTGAACTTAGTGGAGACCATGCTATGGTGTTCCTGGCTGTATCCGTTCCAAACCAGCACTGGCAAGAAGTTCGTAACATCAGGATACGCAGTGTGGAAGTGAGCCATACTGCTCATAATATAGGGTTCGCCTAAGCCGCCATCACCCACAGTGAAAGGAAAAAGTTTATCACGGTGAATGAGGGCAGCTGCCATGGCAAAGTGTTGCCCTTGTCCCAAAGGACCTGCGGGTGCGAGAATGCCGGGGATGTAGCCGGAGAGGTGCCCCAATAGTCCGTGTTTTTCCCGGTAGCGATCGCGCAACTGTTGCACGTTATAAATCCCCATATCCTCCAGCGACCGATCTAGAAACATCGCGCTGTAGAATCCGGGGGCATGGTGCCCTACCTCTGTGAGGATATTCTTGTGACCCAGCATCACCAAAGCCGCATAAGCTTCTGCTTGGCTGGCAAAACCGCCTGGATGTCCAGAAGCTTTACTGGCTGTGACTTGCAACGTTAGGTAGCGCAGGGCATCTGCCGCCAGTAAGGTTTGAAAAACGGCAGCTGCATCTGTGGGTTCTGCGATCGCTTTACTGCCATCTGAAATTACAGGTTTACCGTAAGTTTCAAAACCCGGTAGCGCCGCGCCAAAATATTGAATCCCTTCACAAAAAGCTGGGGCTTGTGTGGCGGTGGTCATAATGTCAGATACCTCTTAACTAACTGCGCCCCTATGGGGATGCGTGTTCCATTAGGTTGATCCTACAATCACATCACCCTCAGAATTGCCTATATTTGGGTGCGATCGGTCATTGCCAACCATCAAATATCTTATTTTTGAGATTGCTATAACTTAATGCGATCGCCGTCAGGCGGCGCGATAGCGCTATCACCGAAGGCGGGTCTTCCCTGCGGGACGCACAGCCAACAACCATCGCTTACAGCGTGTTGTTGAGTAACGTATCGCATGCCTTCCTCGTTAGGGAAAATTGAATCTGTAATTTCTTCAAATTTTGCGTGGCAGCGAGGTTTATATTGCTTTAAACCAAGACAGCAAGACTGTTACGCTGCCTGGTATACAGGGTACTTTAAGAAGGTAGAAATCTGAAGAAGGTGTCGCATGACTCAGCAGAACATCCTAGAGGTTGCCAAGCAAGGAAATCCGAGAGCGATTACTGCATTGATGAACCGCTTTCTAAAATCCAAGGGTATTACTGTCAAAGTCGCTCTGAAAGATAGCTGTCTACACGTGATGCTGGAAGCAGCACACACTCCAAATAAGCAGGCACTGATCCCCTTAGTTCGCCAGAGGATAGCGGACTTGGAAGTTGAGACCATCAAAACTGTGAGAGTCTACGGACGGCAAATAGGCAGAGAATTCTCGGCATGGATTGATGAATTTACACTGATATTTGATGCTAGGTCATCTGAGCCAGTAGCTTCAGTAACTAACCCAGTGGTTGTTCAAGATGAGCCTATACCAAAGCCTACACCTACAAAACCGGAGACGATCCCAAACTACCTTCCTACAATTACCAGTGCCGAGGTTAAACATCTTGGTGCTTATCTAGTTGAAGCAGAGCTTTTAAGTGAAGCGCAGGTAGAGGTTGCGTTAGCCGATCAAAGGGCAACAGGAGTCCGTTTCGGCGAAATCTTGGTAGCCAGAGGTTGGCTCAAGCAAAAAACGATTGAATATTTAATGGAAAAGATAATTTTACCTGAGCGAGAATCAGCTAATAGAGCTTCACCAATGGCTCGAGAGCCAACCCCATCTCAACCAATAAAATACCAAGAAGTCGTACATCAAGACTTACTGGAAGAACCTGCAAGCCAAATAGTTAACGACCGTGAGACTTTAATAATAGATAACTTATTTACTACCTAATTCATAATTAACAGAATTATGTATAAATTCCCCCTAGCTACCCTTACTAAAGGTGGCTAGAGAAACATCCCAGTTCCTATCCTGTAGCCCAACTAGTAGGATAAACTCAATAAACATTTTGCACACAGCCGATAAACATCTTCCTCATTATCTGTGTTCATCTGTGGTAAAAACAAATATTATTTTTGCAACAAGTCTAATCAATTCATACTTTGTCTTCCCCGCTAGGCTCTACGGGCGCAGCCAAGAACCCACCAGAAAGACCAGCGTCACGCAGACGTTGGGCACCGATATTGCGGCTCAGTACCGCCAGTCCTGCTAGGTGTGCCTGTAAGCCTGCCGTGCTAGCGCAGCAATCAGTAAGGACGATGGGTTCAATGCCTATGTCAAAAAAATCCATTGCCATTTTTAACACACACATATCCGTATCAATGCCCACGAGGAACACCCGTTCAATATTTTGCTCGCTAATGTAGGAAGCTAGATTATCCGGCATCCCGCACAGCCCCTGCTTAGAAAACACTCTTTCTGGTTTTGCCCAAGGTTCTAGTTCTGGGACAATGTTAATTTCTGGCTCAGCGTCACAGCTGTGCCAATCGAGGAACCGTTGGTATGGTCCATCTGGTGTGTTAATAAAGCGAGTAAACAGAACGGGCGCATACTTATCTCGCTCGATTAAACGGGCAACTCGTTGTGGGATGTGATGGGTGAATTCGTTGATAAAACCTAGTTGCACATCAACGATGATTAATGTTTCAGACATTGGAGAAGTAATAAAAGACAGTGCTGGATAAATTGAATAGATTTATTGACAAACAACTCAGCACCTCTGAGTGATTTTGTCGTTAGCCTAAACTATAGCCGGAATTAGCTGGCTAGGCATATATATAGCGGAATAGTCAGCCTGTAAAAGTTGCTTTAAGGGAATTTATATCAAATGCATTAATTAGTGACACTATCCTTAACCAGAAACCTTGTCTTAACGTTGTATTAAATCAAGCAAATTTGATATTTACTACCCGTTATTTGGGAGATTATGGAGGAGTTTTTAGTCTAATAATGTTTTACAAGCAACAAGCAGTTCCGATTTCGGTCTGTGCGTGTATAGCTTAGTTCGTCAGCGATTTGATGCAAAATCCTTAGACCACGCCCGCCCTCAGCCTTCTCATTCACTGTTTCAGGCACATTTTTAAGCTGCTTTTCTAAATCAAATGGTAGTCCAAAGTCCCAAATTCGTATTTCTAAGTATTGAGGTAAGAGAGTTACTTCGATCTCAACTGTTACATCTGGTGAGCAGTTTTTGTGAGCATGACGGACGGCATTGGTAAACGCTTCAGCAAGAGCTAATTGACACTGTAACCAAACTTTCTGGGGAATAAAGGGTCGGTTCATCTCCTCAAACCATGACAAAACCTTGTCTAGTGCGTTAATGTCAGACGGAAATTGCCGCATAGTTTTTTTGATTAATTCCAACTGCACCAAACCTTTTTCTTTAACGACCAATAAGCTAGTAATGTCAAGCCAGGCTCACCTAGAAGCATTCTATTTTGAATTGGGGATTATTGCCACCAATTAATTTGGGGTTTAAATCCACTTATTAGTAAGCACCAATAGCAAATTCGCAGGCACTTATTTTTTTGAAAGTACCGCCTTATTAAAATCATCTTGGTTCGCATAGATTGTAAAAACACGATCCATACTAGTTAACTCAAATAATGTTTTTAGTTGCTCATTAATTGAGCATACTAACATTTGGCTACCGCCAGCACGAACTGTTTTGAGTGCTAGCACGAGCGCTCCTAAACCAGAACTATCCATAAATGTGACATTTTTAAAATTAATTAAAATAATATCAGCCCCATTCTCAACATGGTTGAGAATCTCTTTCCGAAATGACTCCGCCTTGGTACTATCTAAAATTCCAGAAGGTTGAACAACTTTAACAACAGGACTTATATTCATTTAACTTTTGCTAGTCTTCGCTATAAATGCTGCAAGCGTTAATGGCGCAATTAGAAATATTGATTTAATCGTTCGTTCCAAATTAAGCAAAACTATCACTCCTAGCAACTTATTCCTAGCCATTGAATCAGGATGCCTAGCTCCTAGCGGTAGGTCGGAGTTGAAACCCAAAATTTCTTGTCAACATTTAAGTATAACTTCATGCGTACTGTCAGTTTATCTCGATAGTGGGTCTAGGCAACATGATATTATAACCATCCATGGAAAAGCATCATCCTAATTAGTGTTCCGTAACAAGCTGCACTTAGGTCTCCGCTTTTCTTGTGGTACCCGTAGCTCTAGCACCCAGTTGTCTATCTGTAAGCAATCTCTTTCGTGTGGTAGAGCCTTTACACTTTTTAACTTTTCTAAAATCTGGGATAAACACGGGTATCGAATCATTATCTATGGAAGCATACGATGTCGTCATCATTGGCGCAGGCCACAATGGGCTAGTCTGTGCCGCTTACCTGCTCAAAGCTGGTTATAGCGTCCTGCTATTAGAAAAACGTTCTGTTCCTGGTGGCGCAGCGACAACTGAGGAAGCAATGCCTAAAGAGGCACCTGGTTTTAAGTTCAACCTATGCGCCATTGACCACGAGTTTATTCACCTCGGTCCAGTGGTTCAGGAGTTAGAACTAGAGAAATATGGTCTGGAATACCTAGAGTGCGACCCCGTCGTTTTTTGTCCCCATCCCGATGGCAAGTATTTCTTAGGTCACAAATCAGTTGAAAAAACCTGCGCGGAAATTGCCCGGTATAGCGAGCGTGACGCTAAAAAATACGCAGAGTACACAGCATTTTGGCAAAAGGTAATCGGAGCGATGATTCCGATATTTAATGCACCGCCAAAGTCAATTGTGGATATTATTGGCAACTATGACATTAAGAAGCTGAAAGATTTATTTTCGGTTATTGGTGCCCCAGATAAGACCCTGGACTTTATTCGCACAATGCTAACCAGCGCTGAAGATATCGTCAACGAGTGGTTTGATTCCGAATTTGTGAAAGCACCCTTAGTAAGGCTAGCCGCTGAACTCGGTACCCCTCCCTCCCAAAAAACTATTGCTGTCGGTGCGATCATGATGGCAATGCGTCACAACCCCGGTATGGCAAGACCTAGAGGCGGTACGGGGCAATTGGTAAAGGCGTTGCTCAACTTAGTTACCAGCTTGGGTGGAAAGGTACTCACTGACCAGCACGTTGAGAAAATTTTAATTGATGATGGTAAAGCTGTCGGAGTTCGAGTTGCTGGAGGCACTGAATACCGGGCTAAACGGGGTGTTATCTCCAATATTGATGCCAAGCGCTTGTTTTTGCAGCTAGTGGATGACAGCGATGTGGATGCTGCTGATCCAGAACTGCGTGAGCGGCTGGAACGTCGCATCGTTAACAACAATGAAACCATCATGAAGATAGATTTAGCGATGGACGAACCGTTGCGCTTTGAGCATCACGAACACAAAGATGAATACTTGATCGGCTCGGTTCTGATTGCTGACTCTGTAAAACACGTTGAGGTTGCTCACAGCGACGCCTCTGTTGGTAAGATTCCGCTAGAAGATCCTTCTATGTATGTGGTACAACCCACGATGCTAGATCCCTCAATGGCCCCTCCAGGTAAGCACACAGTCTGGATTGAGTACTTTGCCCCCTATCAAATCGATGGTGCTGAGGGTACTGGCTTAAATGGCACAGGCTGGACGGATGACCTGAAAAACTCAGTTGCCGATCGCGTCATTGATAAGCTTGCAGATTATGCACCCAATGTTAAGAGAGCCACCATCGCTCGTCGTGTGGAAAGCCCTGCGGAACTGGGAGCACGTCTGGGAGCCTATAAAGGCAATTACTATCACATCGACATGACTCTCGACCAGATGGTGTTCTTCCGTCCCTTGCCAGAGTTGGCTAACTACAAGACACCAATTGATGGACTGTATCTCACTGGTGCCGGAACTCATCCGGGCGGATCAATTTCTGGGATGCCGGGACGTAACGCTGCTCGTATATTCATTCATACACAACAGCCGATCGCCCAAACTTTCAAGGATGCGGGTAATTCTCTCAAATCTACCTTCGAGTCGATCTTCAAAACTTCTTAGTGTCTGAATGGTAATTGGTTATTTAACTACCCCCGCTAAACCATAAAGTTTCTAGCGGGGGATTGCAGGCAATGAACCATGTGGAACTCATCCTTTTTGTATAGCAAAAGTAATTCTTGCTATCGATGAAGAAGGAGATGCAAACATGATGAACTCTAGGAGTAGGTGTCAAACCTGCCCGTACAAGGTTACCAATCTTTGAGAAATGGCAGATCGAGTTTTGATTCTTGGGGGGACAGGACGAATTGGCAGCAGTGTGGCGCAAGATCTGATTGCCCACACTGATGCCAAAATTACCGTTACTGGTCGTCACCCAGATGCTGGAGAAGCACTTAGTTCCAAGCTGGGAGCGAAAGTGGAGTTTCTGGCTTTGGATTTGGCGGATCGGGAAGGTTTGACAAATGCCGTTGCTGCCTCTAACCTAGTTATCCACTGTGCTGGCCCCTTTCACTACCGAGATGCCAGCGTTCTCAAAAGCTGTATTGAACAGGGCGTAAACTATCTGGATGTTAGCGACCATCGGTCTTTTACCCGCAAAGCGCTCGACTGTAAGTCTGCCGCTGAGGCGGCTGGAATCACTGCGATCGCTAACAGCGGCATTTTTCCTGGTATTTCCAATAGCATGGTGCTACAGGGCGTTGAGCAGCTGGATGAAGTAGAACGCATTCATCTAAGTTATGTTGTAGCGGGGTCAGGTGGTGCTGGTATCACGGTAATGCGAACCACGTTTCTGGGTTTGCGAACTCAATTTGAAGCTTGGATGGATGGTAAGTGGCAGATGGTGAAGCCGTATAGCGATCGCGAAACCATTGAATTCCCAGCCCCCTATGGTCGCACAGGCGTTTACTGGTTCGATATGCCAGAAACCTTTACCTTTCCAGAAACCTTCCCTGCCAAAACCGTAATTACTAAGTTCGGTACAGTTCCCGATTTTTATAATTACCTTACTTGGAGTGTTGCCCATTGGTGGCCTGCAAGCTGGCTACGAAATCCAGCAGTCATCGAGTTTCTGGCTCACGTCAGCCACCGCATGACCGATTTTACTGACCGCTTCAGCGGCATGGGGGTGGCTATTCGCTCGGAAGTTACTGGTAGCAAGGATGGGGAGCCAGTGGGTTATTGCTCAACTTTAGTGCATGAAAATACATCACTAGCTGCTGGCTATGGCACTGGAAGTATTGCCCAGCTAATGCTGGATGGGAAAATCAACAAACCTGGTGTCTGGGTTGTAGAACAGGCGCTGCCAACCAATTTATTTGAACAAGCAATGGCAAGCCGAGGGCTTAAGATTCAGGGAGGGTGGATAAAGTAGCCAGTTTTTCCGGCTCCTTATTAGGAGCTATTAGTATGTTTGAGAACCCACGGACGAGCCACAATCACCAGTACCACTACCACAGCTAACCCCCCCAGAGCTAAGGCGACTTAGTGAATAGCCGCATGGCTAGCACGATAGTAGGTAGCTGCAATGGCTTCTACGGCTCCAGCAGGGCTAATCCACGCCGACTAATTACTTATAAGAAGTTAAGACATACAAGTCCACCAACTATCGCCACACCTAATCAAGTTGACCCTGAGCATAGTCGAAGGGTCAATCGGTTTTTATTAGGGGTAATAAGCGCGGACACCATATTAATCGCCTGTACCAAGATTTAAACTAGCTATCTAAATTACAATTTTGTAATTTAAACAAGGGGTGAACTGTAATTTAAGGATGAATTAATAAAATTAAGAGCAAATAATTCGTGATTTGTAGCCTTGCTTTGTGCAGGCTACGCCAACGTAATTCGTAATTAATGAAGATCAGGTCTTAAACCCCTAGTTTGGCTTATGGAAAACCAAAAATGCACAGCTATTTTCAAAGCTTCTTATTCATTGCCTCTATATATGGTGTTCTGAATCCGCAACTATGAGAAAATTCCCCTACATAACTTGCTTAGGCGTAAATCATGTTTTTGTAGCAGCTTGTATGGCAATGTATAAGCATAAATAGTAAAAAAAAATACTTTCTGGTTTAATATTAGAAACCTACATTTTCAAAAGAGCTTGACGAAGTGAAGTTAAACTTTCTACTACTTAGTTGCTTGAGTGTTTTTTTGTTTTCACTACCTGCCGAAGCAGCAAAAATCCTATCTTGGCGTTATGACGCTGCTGGGCAGCGACTGCTATTTACAACAGACGCTCGGATTCAACCTAAAGCAGTACTGATGACCAACCCGACACGGTTGATTATCGATCTGCCAGGTACAAATTTTGACAGACAGACAGTAACTCAGCTTTATAAGGGTGCAATTCGCTCTTTGCGAGTGGGGCAGTTCGACAACACCACTGCTCGCCTAGTGATTGAGTTAGCTCCTGGTTATACGCTAGACCCCAAGAAAGTTGTAGTCAAAGGAACAACACCACAACAGTGGTCGGTGCTTCTTCCCACTGCTCAAAGGGATACAACAGCACAAATTGGAAATCCTCCTGGAGGAGAAACGCCTCCTCTTAGCTCAGTTCCCCTACAAATACCTAGAAATGCCATTCCTCAAGAGCAATTACCTAACGTCAATCAAAAGCGTATCTTAGTAATTATCGATCCCGGTCACGGCGGAAAAGATTCCGGCGCTCCAGGCGTTGGAGGAATACTTGAGAAAGACATTGTCCTGTCAATTTCACAACAGGTGACAAACCTGCTAGAGCAACAAGGCGTCCAAGTGAAGATGACGCGAAATTCTGACTACTTCGTAGAGCTGGCACCACGGGTGACAATGACAAAACAGGCAAATGCTAACTTATTTGTCAGTATCCATGCCAATTCTATTGATAAGCGTCCAGATGTCAATGGTTTGGAAACTTACTATTACGGTAGCAACAGCAAACGTCTTGCTCAGACAATTCAAAATAGCGTTCTCAATAACGTTAATGTTGCTAGTAGAGGCGTCCGCACAGCAAGATTTTATGTGTTGAGGAATAACAATATCCCAGCAGTTTTGGTGGAAGTTGGTTTTGTTACCAGTCCTCAAGAAGGTCCCAGGCTGGCTTCCGCCGATTACCAAAGTCAAATGGCTAGTGCGATCGCGCAGGGAATATTAGAGTACATTCAACAAAATTTGTAACCGATAGGTCTAAACGTCGCGGCTGGCAAACAAGTTAAAAATTTTGAATTTTGAGTTTTGAGTTAAATATCCTTAAATAAAATAAGGAAATATTAAATCTCACTATTGCAGATTAGGATTTGGGATTTGGGAGTTTTCACTGCTTAGATCAAAAGCTTTTTCTATCTACTTCCTAAACAGCGAAAAATAGAAAAAGTGCGATCGCGCTTAAAAGAAAAGTAAGGGCGTATTCTAGTTTTCTGCTGAACGCTCCTATCACCATAACAAGACCATACACGGCTTTTTATACTCCCCAGTCAATCAGCGGAGCTTTAGAAGGTTTTGCCGCTATGGCGGGAAACTGCTTTTGAGCCGGAATAGTCTTATTAAACTTTACAAATAAATATGCCCTTAGAGAGATGTGCAAGTTATAAATTAGCTTTTTTATAGAAAATATTTAATTTAAAATTGTCAAAGTTAGCATATAAGCATTGACATATATTTGACACATAAACGACAAATAATTTTTGTATAAAAAATCTAGTTATAGAAAAATATGAAAACATTGTACTTTTTCTATTTGATAAATGTTGCTTAAAAAGTTTTTTTGCCAAATCAAGTAAGACTTTTCGTAAGCGCTTGGCACTAAAAGTTTCTTTCTCCACTTTATACCTTATTCGTTCGATTGAAAACTGTCATATTCTTCCAAAAGATAGAGGATATTAATTTTTGCAATTAGTTAGTTTATTACCAATAAAAAAACTATGAATTAAGTAAGGCTTAACAAGCTTATTTAATTGTTGTCAGATATATAGGGGTAATTTTCTAAATTCAGTAGATGATGGCAAGTTCTTATAAAGTGAATAAAATAACTAGGAGATAGCTGATATGGATGTTCAAGAATTGGAAAGGCGGTATACAGCAGGACAAAGGGATTTTAGCCAGAGAGATTTTTACCGGGCAAAACTAATCTTTGCTTTTTTAAATGGAGCTAATTTCAGTAAAGCTAATCTAGGTAGAGCCAATCTTAGGGGAGCTAACCTGCGTCAAGTAGACCTACATGAAGCGGATCTGACAAGGGCAAATCTCAAGGACGCAGATCTTAGTGAGGCAAACTTAGAGGGGGCTAATCTAAGTGGAGCAAATCTCGCTGGAGCAAATCTTAGGGGAGCCAATTTAAAGCAGGTCAACATGAAATGCGCCGGACTACATGAGGCAAACCTGAGTCAAACCAATTTAAGGTACGCTAATCTCTCTGGAGCCAGGCTAATTGGTGCGATTCTAACTGGAGCCATTATGGTTAAAGCAAATTTAGCTGGAGCAGTTTTGAATAATACAAATCTGACGTATACTGCTGTGATTGACACCGATTTGAGTGAAGCCGTATTAAAGTCGGTAACTATGCCTAATGGCACAGTTAATGAATAATGTGCGATCGCTCTATTGTCAGCTGCTGGTAACTGAGAGTTTGCGGGTCAATTTCCCTTGCTCGTAACAACTCTACCAGCCGAGTTGCTTTTTCCCGCTCTTGCTCTGCTCGTTCATCTGGAGTGGAAAATCTATTGCCAAATTAACGCTCTGGTATTCCTGAGTCGCACAAATAATGTCATCCTGAACAAAGAATGGGGAGGTGTGCGATGTCAACGGAATCACAGACTCAACGGGTGGTCGTCGTCGGTGCAGGTTGGGCTGGGTTGGGAGCTGCCTATCATCTAGCTTCCCAGGGCTATGATGTAACGCTTCTAGAAGCTGGTAACTATCCTGGTGGACTGGTAGCTGGCTGGAAGACAGCAGGTGGACGATCTGTAGAGGCGGGCATTCATGGCTTCTGGTATCCCTACAGAAATATCTTTTCCCTAGTACGGGAATTAGGGCTTAATCCCTTCACGCCTTGGACTCGTTCCTCCCAGTATTCTCCGGCTGGATTAGAAGTCGAATCACCTATTTTTCAAGACTTGCCGCGACTGCCCACGCCGCTAGGTACTTTTCTCTACACCCAGTTCCGGCGGTTGCCACTAATTGACCGCCTCAGCGCCCTCCCCCTGCTGTACGCAGTAGTCGATTTTGATAATTCCAATGAAGCTTGGTGGCGCTACGACTGGGTGACTGCCCGCGAACTTTTCAAAGATTTTGGTGTCTCGGCGCGACTGTACCGGGATTCTTTTGAACCGATGCTGTTGGTGGGTTTGTTTGCACCGGGTGAGCAGTGTTCAGCAGCCGCCGCTTTGGGTATGCTTTACTACTTTATCCTGGCTCACCAACCAGACTTTGATGTTGTCTGGTGCCGGGGAACAGTCGGGGAGATGATATTTCGCCCTTGGGTTGAGAAAATTGAGCAGGCAGGGGCAAAGTTACTTACTCAGCGACGAGTTAGTGACTTAATTATTGACAGCACTGGCAAAGCGACAGGCGTTGTCTGTGGTGATGAGGTTTTTGATGCCGATGCGGTGATTTTTGCTGTTGGTGTCGGTGGTATGCAGAAAATTGTGAGTGCTAGCCACAGTCTGCAACAGCGTAAAGAATTCCGGGACATTATGAACTTAGGGGCAATTGATGTCCTTGCTACTCGGCTGTGGTTCGATCGCCAAATTTCTATCCCCCGTCCCTCTAATGCCTGCTTTGGGTTCAATACGACAACAGGCTGGACGTTTTTTGACCTGAATGCGCTGCATGACGAGTACCGCAATGAACTAGGAACGGTTATCGAAGCAGATTTCTATCATGCTAATCAGCTTCTACCGTTGAGCAATGAGGAAATTGTGCCGATGGTACACCGGGATTTGGCAACCTGTATCCCGCAGTTTGGACAGGCTAAGGTAATTGACAGCAGCGTAATTCGTCTACCGCGTGCTGTTACTCACTTTGCGCCGGGTAGCTATCAGCATATGTTGCCAGCAGTGACGAGCTTGGAAAATGTTTTTATGAGCGGTGATTGGATTGTCAACCGTCACGGTTCCTGGTCACAGGAAAAGGCTTATGTGACTGGTTTAGAGGCGGCAAATCTGGCGATTGAGCGTTTTGGGCGCGGTGCCAAGGCGCAGATTCTACCCGTGGAGGCGGATGAACCGCATATTCAGATAGGGCGATCGCTCAACAAAACAGTACGCGAATTAGCTAAAGGTTTACTACCCGATTTTTGGTTGCCTTAGATTCAGTTGATACTGAGGCAATACTCAATCAATTCCGTCAATAATAAATAGGGGAATATTAGGAACAGAAGATGGCAGTTTATCAAGTCCGGTTGGTGAATCCGGCGATCGCTCTCGACCGCACTATCCCTGTACCAGACGATCAGTACATCCTAGATATGGCTGAAGATGCTGGCATTCGATTACCTTCTGCGTGTCAACAAGGCGAGTGTTCTGCCTGTATAGCCAAGCTGGTGAGTGGTGAAGTCAATCAAAGCGAGCAAAAGTTTCTGCGCCAGTCAGAATTAGAGGCTGGGTATACTGTTACCTGCGTGGCTTACGCCTTGTCTGATTGCACGCTGCATACCCACCAAGAACAAGCTTTGTATCAATCGTCTCTTTATTTTAAAGCTGATACAACTCCGGCTGAGTGATTTTGGCGATCGCAGGAATATCCTTGCCTACTATCACTACTGCTATTAAAATTAGCAATAACACCATCTGTTTTAGCTTCTAAAATATTGTCCTCAATCAATACAGCGCTGAATAATTATTAGGAAGTATTCCAATGGATCGCTTATTTTACGAAAAATCAGTTTCTTATAAAGGATATCTAATTATCCCAAAAGTTTTTCAGATGCTTCATGGAGATGTAATCTACTCTTATACGTTACTCTCTGAACTAGGACATAAAGGTACGTTTCATAAATTAGAAAATCCTGCGGGAATATATTCAGTTAGCATTAGTGGCATAATTGATGTTGCGAAACAGCATCTTGATGACAATACAGAGGCTCCCAATAGTTTGGATATTTTTAAATGTAGATATATTTATCGCCACAATCTAATTATTATCTATCAAGCAGCGGGGAAATATTACTACGATCATTACAAACCAGATAGTTTAAGTAATGTCGCCGCACCAAAAATCTTCACATCTGAACAAGATTGTATCAACTGGATAAAACAGGGACTTGATAGTTCACATACAGATCAAGAAGTTGAAAAGATATCAAGCTAAGGCGCAGTTAAATTACATATGCTGAAAGCGGGGTAAAAGTAGCCAATTGCTCTCCTCTGCTCCCCTGTGGGCTAATACAAAATCCCAGTTGGATATCCTATTTTTGAACAACCCGGGCAATTTTGTCTTGGCGTTCCGCTGGAACATCAAGACGACTCGCTTCTTTGAACCTTTTTCCCGTACCAGTTCATCAACGGAGTGGCACTAACTCCATGCAGGAACACAGAAATAACGATAGTTATGTAAACAATCCAGCCAATCTGTTCTCCCAATGATCCTTCTAAGCCTTTGCCATACGCATAGGTCAGATAATACAGGGAACCGACGCCGCGAATTCCAAACCAGCCCAACAGCCGACGGGTTCCTTGCCTTGAGGGATGACCCAGTGTGCTAAACCAAACTCCTAATGGTCGAATTACCACCAGCAATAAGCCTGCAACTAACAGCCCCTGAGGAGCATAATTGAAGATTGGCTCAAATCGCAGTAAAGTACCTAACAGCAAAATTGTACCCACCTCCAGCAGTTTTTCAATTTGCTCTGTGAATTCAAATTGAGATTTTTTCTTTTCTGGATCGTGGTAACTGCGTTGTACTACTATACCCGCAACAAAAACTGCTAAAAAGCCATAACCATTGACTACTTCTGTCAGGGAATAGGTCAATAAAATTGTACTCAGAGCAACGAAATCTTCCATCAACTCATCCACCTTCCGGAAGCGTTGTAGTTGCTGGTTAATCCAGACAACTAACTTGGGGACTAAAATTCCCATAACAAGGCCAGCTGCAACTGCCCACAGTAAGTCAACAGCAACCCATTCTTTAAACCAGTTTTGCCAATTTTTATCTTCTAGCCAATGGATGCCGAAATAAACAAACGGAAAAGCTAAAGCATCGTTCAACCCGCCTTCAGAGGTTAAACCAAAGCGCATCTCATCGTGATCTTCTGTATGAGCAAGCTGGACTTCTGAAGCTAAGACTGGATCGGTGGGGGCAAGAATACCTCCCAGCAAGATAGCAGTTCCCCAGTCCATGCCCAAAAATAACTTACCTACGGCAGCGATCGCAAAAATCGTAATAGGCATGAGAAACCCAATTAGCCGTGCCGTTATACTCCATGACCATAAATTCAACGGACGGTTCATCTTCAGGCCGCAGCCAAACACCGAGACAAGGACAACAAATTCGCTCAGGCGCTCTAGAAATTCAGCGTTGGGCCGCAATTCAATTAGCTTGACGCCATAAGGTCCCAGCCCAATACCAACAATTAAATAGATGATCGCATATGACAAAGGTAAGCTGGAAATCCAGCCAGAACCCAACGTGACCAGGAGTAAGAGTATGCCAATGACTAGCAAATTGAGAATATAGGTATCCATTTATCGCGATCGCACATCTAATCTGGGGCTGTCCTCTGACAATACTCTTGCTTGCTTCCACCTCTAAATCACCTTTCGGTAGATTTCCTAAAAGCCCAGCACGTTGAGTTGTACCTCTGCTAACTTAAAAAGGAAAATCCTCAAGGAAAAGCTGCGATGAAACTGCCAGATGGCCCCCAGACTCCAGCACTTCTACAGACGATGCAGTGGATTGGTCGCCCCTTGGCATTTATGGATGCTTGTGCCCAACGCTATGGCGACATCTTCACCACACGGGTAGTTGGGAATTCAAAACCTCTCGTATTTATTAGCAACCCTCAAGCGATTCAGGAAATTTTCACTGCTGATTCCAAGCAGTTTGAAGCACCTGGTAATCTCAACGGCATTCTTAGACCTTTGCTGGGAGACCAGGGAGTGATATTGCTGGAGGGTGATCGCCACCGGAAGAGGCGGCAGCTGTTGATGCCTCCATTTCATGGAGACCGGATGCGGGCATACAGCCAGTTAATTCTGGATATTACAGATCGAGAAATTGGCAAGTGGGAGATTGGCAAGCCCTTCTCGATACGTTCCTCTATGCAAGAGATTACTCTCCAGGTAATCTTACAAGCTGTATTTGGACTGCATGAGGGAGAGCGTTTCCAACAACTCAAGCAACTGCTTTGTTCGCTGCTGAATGTCACAGCCTCTCCCATCAGCTCCAGCTTGCTATTTTTTAAATTTCTCCAACAAGATTTAGGACCATGGAGTCCGTGGGGAAGCTTTCTGCGCCAACGGCAGCAAGTTGACGAACTCCTCTACCAAGAAATTCGAGAACGCCGAGAGCAACCCGATTCTTCTCGCACAGACATACTCAGCTTGCTGATGTCAGCTCGTGATGAGCAAGGTCAGCCGATGACAGATGTAGAGTTACGTGATGAGTTGATGACGCTACTGGTAGCAGGTCACGAGACTACAGCAACAGCATTAGCTTGGGCGTTTTACTGGATTCACAAGCTACCAGAGGTACACGATCAGCTGTTAGACGAACTCGATAGCCTTGGTGATGACCCAGATCCGAACACGGTTGCCCGACTGCCTTATCTCAATGCTGTCTGCTCTGAAACACTGCGGATTTACCCTGTAGCCTTAATTACTTTTCCTCGAAGTGTAAAATCAGCGCGATCGCTCATGGGTTACGATTTGGAGCCTGGTACGATACTGGCTGGCTGTATTTATCTGACTCATCATCGAGAAGATTTATACCCGGAACCTCACCGCTTTCAGCCACAGCGCTTTTTGGAACGACAATTTTCTCCTTATGAGTATTTGCCCTTTGGAGGTGGCTCTCGGCGCTGCATTGGTATGGCCTTTGCCCAGATGGAAATGAAACTGGTGCTGGCGAGGGTGCTGTCACACTTGCAGCTAGCGGTTGCCGAACCGCGTCCGGTGCAGCCTGTTCGTCGTGGCGTTACCCTTTCGCCCGCTGGCGGTGTGCGAATGGTCGTTACTGGTAAGCGTCCCCAGAATACTCGAAGACTACAAACTATCTCTAGAACAGCAAGTTAGTAAAAGCGATCGCTCCTCTACAGCTTTATGAAACTACTTGATGGCCCTAAAACTCCAGCTTTTCTCCAGACAATCCAGGCAATTTTTAGCCCCTTGGAATATCTAGAAAAGTTTGCCCAGCGTTATGGTGATATTTTTACAACTCGGTTTATTGGCTTTCCCTCCCCCGTAGTATTGTGTCATCCACAAGCTATTCAGGAGGTTTTTACCGCCGATCCGAAGCTGTTTGACTCTGGCAAGGCAAACAAAATTTTGCAACCCTTGTTAGGAGAATACTCGCTGATATTGCATGACGGCGATTATCACCAGCGTCAACGACGGCTTTTGATACCCCCCTTTCATGGGGAACGAATGCGCGCTTACGGCAAACTTATCTGTGACATCACCGAACAAGTCATTAGCCAGTGCCAGATAGGCGAGCCATTATTAGCTCGTCCCTTAATGCAAGAAATCTCCTTACGAGTTATCTTACGCGCCGTTTTTGGCATTGATGAGGGAGCGCGTTTCCAACAACTTCGGCAACTTTTGAGTTCCTTGTTGGATATCTTTAACTCTCCTTTGAAATCCAGCTTGCTGTTTATTCCAGCACTGCAACAGGATTTAGGCCCTTGGAGTCCCTGGGGGCAATTTATTCGCCAAAGACAGCAAATTGATCAACTTCTAGAAGCTGAAATTAGTGAGCGTCGGGTTGAAAATGATCAGTCTCGTGAAGACATTCTCAGCTTAATGATGTCGGCTCGTGATCAAGAAGGTCAGCCAATGACGAATGCCGAGTTACGCGATGAGTTGATGACACTGCTTTTCGCTGGTCATGAGACCACAGCTACAGCATTAGCATGGGCATTGTACTGGATTCACCATCTACCCGAAGTAGGTAACAAGCTTTTAAACGAGCTAGATAACCTTAGTGACAATTCAGATCCTAGCGAAATCTCTCGATTACCTTATCTGGGCGCTGTCTGCTCTGAAACAGTAAGAATTTACCCGGTTGTCTTATTTGGCTTCTCACGGATTGTGAAAGCACCGATACAGATTATGGGTTATGAATTTGAGCCTGGTACTGTGCTATCCCCCTGTATTTATTTAACGCATCATCGGGAAGATATATATCCAGAACCTAAACGTTTTAAACCAGAACGCTTTCTAGAGCGTCAATTTTCTCCATATGAATATTTCCCCTTTGGTGGCAGCAATCGTCGCTGTATTGGCATGGCATTTGCCCAGTTGGAAATGAAATTGGTACTAGCTACCATTCTGTCGCGCTTTCAACTGGCACTTGCTGATAACCGCCCAGTAAAACCTGTACGTCGAGGGTTAACTATGACACCTTCTGGAGGTGTGCGTCTAGTGGTGAGAAGTCAACGTCAAAAGGCTTTCAAAAAACTTGTCACTCAAACCAATGAGAAATAGGGGAATTTTAATGCGATCGCCGCAAGGCGGCGCGAAGCGCGCTATCGCATTAAAAGCAGGTCTTCCCTACGGGACGCTGCGCGGAAAGCTAGTATCGCCTGCGATTGTAAATTAAAGGAAGACTTTACCATTTATCCTTAATCATGCTCTTCTGATAGCCTGCTCCCGGCAGGCGAGAGTACGCGCAACGCCCCATCATTGAGGATCAGGGGTAATTAAGCGCATCGTTACAGAGAATTGGTATAAATATTGCGATCGCGCAAAGTTGCTTCTTCTCGGTTTCCCCACCTTTGTCTGAATTTCAATGCTGAACGAGCGTGCCATTTGACTCTCAACTTCTAAAAGGGGAACAAACTGAGTTAATATGCTGAAGACTGTTCCGCATCGTCGGATATAGTGTGTAGACTTCATCTGCTCAGTTGTTTCTTAGCTGTTGAGTCTCCAGTTGCCAGTCACTTACCTTGGAAATTCGTTAACCAGCCCTCTGCTGGTAGATTCTGAACTGATTTTCACTGTTGTAATGCCTCTATGAGAATTGCCCAAATTGCCCCTTTATGGGAACGAGTTCCCCCCTTTCGCTATGGCGGAATTGAGTTAATTGTCAGTTTGTTGACAGATGAATTAGTTCGGCGCGGTCATGAAGTTACCTTGTTTGCCTCTGGAGACTCGATTACAACAGGTTACTTAAAAACAGTGCATGACCAGGCGCTGAGGTTAGATAAAACAATTAAAGAGCCAGCTATCTATGAACAAATGATGCTCGCTCAGGTCTATCAACAAGCACATCATTTCGATATTATTCACTCCCACCTCGGTTGCGGAGCCCTTCCCTATAGTGGTTTTGTCAAAACTCCCAGCGTTCATACAACCCACGGCATCTTCACGCCAGATAACGAGAAATTATTCCGACAATTTGCGTGGCAGCCGTTTATCAGTATCTCTGAAGCTCAGCGGGAACCCAGGCTGGGGTTGAATTATATCCATACGGTCTACAATGGAATAGACCCAGAAGCTTATCCACTCCAAGAAAAGCCTTCTTCACCGCCTTACCTGGCTTTTGTAGGACGTCTCTCACCCGAAAAAGGACCAGAAGGCGCTATTAAAATTGCCCGCGCCATTGGTATGCCTCTAAAAATGGCAGGCAAGATTGACGTAGTTGACCGAGATTATTACCGCGAAAAGCTGGAACCGCTCATCGATGGCGAGCAAATTCAGTATCTAGGTGAAGTTTCCCACGAAGAAAAGGTGCAGCTGATGGGAGGCGCAACAGTTACCCTGTTCCCCATTACCTGGCGCGAGCCGTTTGGCCTAGTTATGATTGAATCTATGGCAACCGGAACGCCTGTTGTGGGCATGGCGATGGGTTCTGTTCCAGAGGTGATCGCCCACGGCAAGACTGGCTTTGTTTGTCGCACCCTAGAAAAAATGATTGAAGCGGTTCCCAGCGCCATGAAATTAGACCGAAAAACTTGTCGTGAGGCGGTTTTGAGCCGCTTTAGCGTCAAGATGATGGTTAATGAATATGAACGGGCTTACCAAATGGTTCTCGGTGAAGACGCTTTCAAGAAAGCAACGAGCTAGTAACAATGTTAGTTGGATAGAGAATTAAAGGTAGCCATCAACATCTTGAGGTGTGGATTGAACTATCCGGTCTTGCATACCGGAGATTATTGGTTTAAGGAGTCCACTTAGACTATTACTCCTAGCGGTATCTAGCCCAGAGGTAGTTTTCCCGCCTGCGCTTTAAATTTTTCTATGTCCTAATGTAGTGGGATTGCTAAAAAATTTGTTTGTTAGAGACGGGAAATTTATTGTCTGTACAAATGCTGCTCGTCTAGCCCCCATGTTAGTGAAGTGTTTCCGAAGGATAGATTTTACTTATTCCTGGGAAAACTAGAACGATGGAATACAACCCTATATCTTATTGAGAAGTTTTAAACCGCTTTAACTAAGCAGATAAATGCAGAGATTTGGCATCCTAAAATTATTTTTTGGATGGACTCTTAGTAGGAACCTCTAACCTTTGGGCAACAGTTACTCTTGAACTAAGACAAAAAGCCTGCATTTTTCAAAATCTAAGCGTTACATCAGGGCGTGTTTAATATATAACGCTATGACCCAAGCCTCGCCTCGCTTGAAAAAACTATACCCCTGACAATAAAATTTGGAAATGACTACGGATACTATTGAATTAGACGGTAAAACTTTTGTCCCAGTTGAGCAGTTAACCATCCCAGAGTGGCCTTGTGTTCTGGATGAACGACCCCAGCCAACTCTCACTCTCAAAGACGATGACTTGTTTTTGATTGCCGATACAATCGGCAACATTACGGGTTATTGCACGGATGACAGGAACGCCAGTATGGGGCTATTCTGCAACGATACCCGCTTCCTTAGCCGTCTAGAGCTACAGATTGAGGGACGACCGCCGATTTTGCTTAGCAGCACCGCAGAAAAAGGATTTATACTCTCTGCTTTGTGTGCTAACCCGCGTATTGAGGATCGGATAAAAGCTGAAACTATTGGCATTAACAGGGAAATTGTTCTCAATGGCGGCTTGTTTGAAGAATTGGAAATTACTAATTACAGCACTAGCCGTGTAAGTTTTGAAATCAGTCTCAGCTTTGCCGCCGATTTTTTAGATTTATTTGAAATTAGGGGTTTCCAACGGCATCAAAGGGGGAGAATATTACGACTTGTAACCCCGGCAAGCCAGGAGCTAGGAGTAGTAGAAAATTTAGATGCGTCTGTACAAAATTCAGCCGTATGCCTTAGCCCTGAGCAAGAACTGATTATGGCCTATCAGGGTCTAGATGGCTCTTTGATGGAATCTCGCATCCAATTTGTCCATCTTAAACCTGACTATTTTAAGGGTTATACTGCAATTTGGCAGCTAGATATGGATTCCCACGAAACCAAAAAGTTGGGCTATCGGTTGCAGATGTTTACTAATAGTCAACCGACTTCTAAAGTTGATGCTCCTGTAACTTTGGTTCAAGCTAAGGCAGCAGAGTTACTAGAAGAGCAAAACTGGAACCAGCAAGTTACCAGTATCAGATCGGACAAGAACATATTTAATCAAATAATCGAGCGGGCTGAGCAAGACGTTTATTTACTGCGGCAAAACTTTGGTAAAGGTAAAGCCCTTTCTGCTGGTGTGCCTTGGTTTTCTACCTTGTTTGGGCGCGACTCAATTATTGCGGCTTCTCAAACCTTGATTCTCGATCCGGCGATCGCCCGCGAGACACTTTCGATTTTGGCTCACTACCAAGGCAAAACCGATGATGATTGGCGGGATGAGCAACCGGGCAAAATTTTGCACGAGTTACGAAACGGCGAAATGGCCCGCTGCCGCGAGATTCCCCACACGCCCTACTACGGCACAATTGACGCCACACCCCTGTGGTTAATGCTTTACGCTGAATACTATGCTTGGACAGCGGATCGCGACACCCTGGAGCGCCTGTGGCCGAATGCCTTGGCAGCTATGGAGTGGATTGACCGTAACTGCAAAGAAACTGGCTACCTCAGCTATTACTGTAAATCCAAACGCGGTTTAGCTAACCAAGGATGGAAAGACTCGGAAGACTGCATTGTCAATAGTGAAGGTCAATTGGCAAGCGGGTCGATTACCCTGTGCGAAGTGCAGGCATATGTTTATGCTGCCAAAATCCGCCTCAGCGAAATTGCTCGCATGAAGAAGCGCCTTGATTTGGCGGATCGCTGGCAAGAAGAGGCAAACGACCTGAAAGTTCGTTTCAACCGGGATTTTTGGATGGCGGATCGAGATTATTGTGCCTTAGCTTTGGATGGCGAGGGCAAGCAGGTGGACAGTATTTCTTCTAATCCTGGTCATTGTCTGCACTTGGGTATTCTCGAACAAGAGAAAGCCTACAGTGTCGCCGAACGTTTGCGGGCACCGGATATGTTTAACGGTTGGGGAATTCGCACCCTGAGTAGTTTGTCACCAGCTTACAACCCGATGGGCTATCATGTGGGTTCTGTATGGCCTCACGACAATGCACTGATTGGGATGGGATTGCGATCGCTTGGCTTAATCGATCAAACCCTTGAGCTTTCCCAAGGATTGCTGGACATGAGCCGGCATCAGCCCTATCAACGTCCACCAGAGCTTTTCTGTGGCTACGAACGTACTGCTGCTAACGACCCAGTAGAGTATCCCGTTGCCTGTTCGCCTCAAGCTTGGGCAACTGGTAGCATTTTTCAACTACTGCAAATGATGATCAATTTGGTGCCCGATGCCCCTAACAATTATTTGCGGATCATAGATCCAGCGCTGCCAGAGTCGATCAATCGCCTGTCTCTGCACAACTTGCGAGTCGGATCTACCCTGCTTGACCTGGAATTTGAGCGTTCCGGCAATACCACTGCCTGCCGCGTTGCTAAAAAGCGAGGCAACCTCCGGGTTGTGATTGAAGCCTAGAAATGGGAACAGAAAGTTATTGCTACAGGTGCGATAATTTTTTTATTAAACAGAGGCACTTAATTATTTGTAGGATAGTAAAGCGTGAGGGTTATCCATCAAACCTCCACTGATGTTGGATTACTCTGCGATCAAGCTGCGCCTACGTGCCTCAACCAACCTAAGCGATAACATAGCTACTGGTGCGGGAAGGATGTCACTTGAACAGATAGTTTGAAATTTTTAGGGAGCTTTGTGAAGTTCTTTATCTTTTTGTAGAGTTTTCAGTGATTTATTAGTCTTGCCTCTATCTTCCGGTGAATTCTATCTAAAGAAAGATTCACCTTGGCAGCTAAATTTTTAAGCACTTTGAAGCAAACTTAACCTCCATACAGACTGGATATACTGCTGCATGGTTATTTTCCTGACGGGAAATTTACCAAATTCTGCCACCGACAGAGCCAATCTGCTTCTGATGTTGTCAAAAGTGCAATCTTTCAATTTACTCTCAGCGAAATAGACGACTCATGGAATCAATCGGTTGGATCGTAATCGAAACTCAATTTGACCCCACCCATCTGCACCACAAAGAAACCGTCTTCACTCTGGCCAACGGCTACCTGGGCACCCGTGGCTCTTTTGACGAAGGTTATCCTGGTGCCTGTGCAACTACTTTCATCCACGGTGTCTACGACGACGTTCCCGTCATGCACACCGAATTGGTCAATTGTCCGGACTGGCTGCCACTGGTGGTGATAGTAGCAGGTCAACTTTTTCGCCTTGACCAAGGACAGATATTGCGCTATGAGCGTAAGCTAGACCTGCGACTGGGCCTGCTAACACGTCGAGTTCGCTGGCGCAGCCCTGCTGGTCATACCGTAGATCTCAACTTTGAGCGCTTTACAAGTCTGGCAGATGAGCATGTGCTAGCTCAGAGATGCCAAATCACTTCCGTGGATTTTGAGGGTTCTATTGAGGTTCAAGCTAGTATCAACGGCAATGTGGACAACCAAGGCCTCAACCACTGGAAATGGTTAGGGCAGGGTGATTTGGATTTGGGATTGGAGCAACCTGAAAGTCCTAAATCTAAAGTTATTTGGTTGCATACCCAAACTCACCATTCTGCCCTAGAGTTGGGCATGGCGGCACAGCTGACAGTCTCGGATCTGCCTGCTGAGGTATACGTGCAGGGGGCAAAAAACTATCCGACCTTGGCAACAACATTCCAAATTCAGCCAGGGCAAACAGTGACCTTAGAAAAGAGTGTTACGGTCTTTACCTCACGGGACACAGATGCCCCAGTCTATGCAGCAAGTCACTTGCTGACAGACTTACCCAGCTACACCACCTTACTGGCGGCTCACGTTGCGGCTTGGGCTAATATGTGGCAAGACAGCGACATCCTCATTGAGGGCGACCCCAAAGCTCAACTCGCTGTCCGCTACAACTTGTTCCAGCTACTTGCCGTCGCGCCGCGTCACGATACCAGCGTCAGCATCCCTGCCAAAGCTCTTTCTGGTTATGCTTATCGGGGCCACATATTTTGGGATACAGAAATTTTTATCGTCCCCTTTCTCGCCTTTACTCAACCTGCTTTAGCACGTAATCTCCTGACTTATCGTTACCACACGCTACCGGGGGCAAGACGCAAAGCTCAAGAAGCTGGTTATGAAGGGGCGTTATTTGCCTGGGAGAGCGCGGGTACAGGCGACGAAGTGACTCCCCGTTGGGTATCAGGCCCGGATGGTCAGATGGTACGCATCTGGTGCAGTGACATTGAACTCCACATCACTACTGACGTTGCCTATGCGGCCTGGCACTACTGGCAGGCTACCGGAGATGATGTTTGGATGCGCGACTATGGCGCGGAAATTATCTTGGACACTGCGGTTTTTTGGGGTAGCCGCGTAGAGTGGAATGCGGATCGGGGCTGTTATGAGATCTCCGATGTTATTGGCCCGGATGAGAACCACGAACGTGTGGATAACAACGCCTTCACAAATGGCATGGTGCAATGGCACCTAAAAACAGCAATGTCTGTATGGAACTGGCTACAAGGGGAAGATGGCGATCGCGCAGCTGAACTAGAAAAAAAACTTAACTTGACCCTAAAACGCTTGCACCAGTGGGCAGATATTAGCCGAGGCTTGCTAGTAGCCCAGAACGCAGAGACTGGTCTGATCGAGCAGTTTGAGGGCTTCTTTGACCTAGAATACGTTAATATGGCTGATTACGAGCCGCGTACCAAGTCCATGCAAGCTATTTTAGGGATTGAGGGGGCTAACCAGCGGCAGGTTCTCAAACAGCCTGACGTTTTAATGCTTCTTTACCTGCTGGGCAGTGACAGACAGACCCTGCAAGCTAACTGGGACTACTATACTCAACGTACCGACCACAGCCACGGTTCCTCTTTAGGCCCGGCTATCAATGCCATCCTCGCCTGCGAACTGGACAAACCAGCGGAAGCATACAATCACTTTATGCGGGCGGCGCTGGTAGATTTGGAGGACGTTCGAGGCAACGCTGCTGAAGGAGTTCACGCAGCTTCTGCTGGTGGCATCTGGCAAGCGGTGGTCTTCGGGTTCGGTGGTATCTGTCTGACGCCAGAAGGACCAGTTGCTACTCCGCACCTGCCGCCGGGATGGACTCGTTTGAAGTTCCAGTTAAAATGGCGTAACGAGCGCTACGATTTCGATCTCAAGCAATCAACGATCGGCGATCGCCAGTCAATTATGGTTTCTACCCCAACTTCCAACCCGGAATTTCCAACTGCCAATATTCGAGGAGCCATCTTCGATCTAGATGGCGTCTTGACTGATACAGCCGACTTTCACTATCTAGGCTGGAAAAGGTTTGCTGACGAAGAAGGTATTCCCTTCGATTGGGAAGCTAACGAAGGGATGCGAGGTTTGACGCGCCGAGATTCGCTACTCTATATCCTGGATATCCTGGGCAACCGACAATTCACGGAAGCTCAAATGCAGGAGATGATGGATCGTAAGAACGGCTATTATCTAGAACTCATTGCCGGCATGACTTCAGATAGCCTGCTGCCAGGGGTATTGCCTTTATTGAAGGAACTGCGGGCGGCTGGAATTAAAGTTGCTGTGGGTTCATCCAGTAAAAATGCCCAACTAGCAATCGAGCGTTTGGGTATCGGCGGCTATCTGGATGCGATCGCCGATGGCTATAGTGTGGAGAATCCCAAACCAGCACCAGACCTTTTCCTATATGCAGCAGAACTACTAGGTATACCACCGGAACAATGCGTGGTGCTGGAAGACGCCAGTGCCGGTGTGGAAGCTGCTCTTGCCGCTGGTATGTATGCGGTGGGACTTGGGCCCGTCGAGCGCGTCGGTCGCGCCCACGTTGTCCTGCCTAGCCTGGAAGGCGAAGACTGGGCCGATCTTCTGGCAAAAATAGCCCACAACGCCCAGCCTGATGCCATTAGGGAACATTCAAATGTTTAACTCGGTTATTAGTAAACTATAAACTACCCCGTCGGAATCAAAGATTCTGACGGGGCTTTTAGTAGCAATAAAACTACTCGTTCCAAGAAACAAAATAGCTTTGAGCCTCTATAACTGTATAGCAGCTGCCATAATGGCTCTTGACAATCAACTTCACCCCCATGCACCCATAACTGCTGCTATAACTCTATTTTTGCTAAAAGCTAATTGCTAAAAGCTAACTGCTAAAAGCTATATATGCTCTAAGCGTCTTCTTCAGTTTCTTCAGTTTTGCCTGGAGAAGACTTGTAGAGGGCGTCCAGCTGCTCGCGGGCGTCTTCTACATTAATGGAGCGCATAACTAAAAGCGGTTCATTAATCACATTGCCAGTGTCATCTAACAGTTCTGGGTGGGGCACGGAACCTGACCGAGAGGAAGAAGTCCTAAAGGGTGACTGACCGAAACTAGAGGAGGACATACCCCCGGCGGGGTAACGACGTTGAGAATCTATACCCAACGTGACTAAATTACGGATTAAATTTCCAATGGCGAAAACCGCCAGAATGGTAAAAGCAATAAGGTAAATAACGTGTAACATCGCATTTTTCTCCAGGCCAGACTGTTAAGTAGTGGTTAGTTTTTAGTAGATACGCGCGACGAAGCGTTTGTCATAGCGGAACTTCTCTCGCTGAGTAGGTAACGGTTATTTCAAAAAAATGAAGTATTTAATTCGTCATGCTACTTGCTGCCGCCAAGTGTTATCTTCATCTTTGGTTGCGGACGGGTGATGCTTAATTTCTTAATCTATTGATCATTATTCTGTATAGTAGGTCGCTGGGAGCGCCAGCGCATAGCTACCTGCCAACATTCGGTAACTAGCTGGTGCCAGGGCATGAGAGTCGCGGTGTCGATGCCGACTTGACCTTCGGTGGCTTGAAACAACATATGAGCAGTGCTGACTTCCTGCTGGGCAAGCTTTACCCGGGCTAAGAGGTGAGATTGCTGCTCGGTGCTTAAGAAGGGAATGTCTTCGGCTTCTAAAAAAGAGCGCGATCGCGCAAACCAATACTGAAAGTCTTCTAAAAGCGGTTTGAGTAAGGTTTTGAGCAATTCGTGTTCATGTGGCTGGGAGTTCGACATCAATTTAAAACCAAATCTTAATCTACTACTAATCTTAACGCCATTTACAATTCGTAATAATTTTTAAGGTTTCGGTTAACTCGCTCCACTAGCAGCCGTGGAAAAACAACCTCGGTATGATGGAGGCAGTAGAAAAAACTGAGAAAATAATCCTCGAAAGGTTCAGCCGCCGATGTCCGCTTCAGCATTGCAAGATTTACCCCAACAGCCTGACAAAATTCATCTGCCCCGCACCAGTGAATCCGAATCGTTGAAGAAGATTCGCCACACCGTTTCCCATGTGATGGCGATGGCGGTGCAGAAGCTTTTTCCCAAGGCGCAAGTCACCATCGGCCCGTGGATAGACTATGGTTTCTACTATGACTTTGACCATCCAGAGCCTTTTACGGAGAAAGACCTGAAGGCAATTCAGAAAGAGATGATCAAAATCATCAACCGCAAACTTCCGGTAATTAGGGAAGAAGTGAGCCGTGAGGATGCACAAAAGCGGATTCAGGAGATTAATGAGCCTTACAAACTAGAAATCTTAGAAGGGCTTGAAGAGCCGATTACGATCTATCACCTAGGCGATCAATGGTGGGATCTTTGTGCTGGTCCTCATTTAGAGAATACCAGCGACTTGAACCCCAAGGCGATTGAACTCGAAAGTGTCGCCGGTGCTTATTGGCGTGGTGATGAGACCAAGGCGCAGTTGCAGCGCATCTACGGTACAGCATGGGAGACCCCAGAACAGCTGGCTGAATACAAGCGGCGCAAGGAAGAAGCGCTGCGGCGCGACCATCGGCGTCTAGGAAAGGAACTGGGATTATTTATTTTTTCGGACTCAGTAGGGCCAGGTTTGCCCCTGTGGACGCCGAAGGGAACAATATTGCGAAGTGTTCTAGAAGACTTCCTCCAGCAGGAACAACTCAAACGCGGTTATCAGCAGGTGGTGACGCCCCACATTGCCAGAGTGGATTTGTTCAAAACCTCTGGGCACTGGCAGAAATATCAAGAGGATATGTTCCCGTTAATGGCAGAGGATGAGCAGGCAGCTGCGGCTGAACAGGGTTTTGTCCTCAAGCCGATGAACTGCCCCTTCCACATCCAAATCTATAAAAGCGATTTACGTTCCTACCGTGAACTGCCCATGCGCTTGGCTGAGTTCGGCACAGTCTACCGCTATGAACAATCCGGGGAACTAGGGGGGCTAACCAGAGTGCGGGGCTTCACGGTGGATGATTCCCACCTGTTTGTGACGCCCGAGCAACTGGACGCAGAATTTCTTAACGTGGTGGATTTGATTCTAGCGGTGTTTAAGAGTCTGCAACTCAAGGATTTCAAAGCCCGACTAAGTTTCCGCGACCCTGCCTCGGATAAGTATATTGGTTCAGACGAAGCTTGGCAGAAGGCGGAAGGTGCTATTCGTCGTGCTGTGGAAACACTAGGCATGAATTACTTCGAGGGCATTGGGGAAGCGGCATTCTATGGCCCCAAACTCGATTTTATATTCCGGGATGCCTTGGATCGGGAGTGGCAGCTGGGTACGGTGCAGGTAGATTACAACCTACCAGAGCGGTTTAATTTAGAGTACGTTGCTGAGGATGGAACTCGAAAACGTCCGGTGATGATTCACCGCGCTCCCTTTGGCTCCTTAGAACGATTAATCGGTATTTTGATTGAGGAGTACGCTGGCGACTTTCCTTTATGGTTGGCTCCTGTGCAAGCGAGATTACTACCAGTGAACGAGGATTTTCTGCCTTTTGCTCAAGAGGTAGCTGCAAAAATGCGCTCGTTAGGTATGCGAGTTGAGGTTGATACTAGCAAGGAGCGACTGCCCAAACAAATTCGCAATGCGGAGAAAGATAAAATTCCAGTTATGGCAGTGGTAGGAGGGAAAGAGGTGGAATCTAATAGCCTCAGTATTCGCCGCCGTGTAGCTGGAAATAAGTCTGACGATTTGGGAGCGATTCCTGTGGCAGATGTATTGGAGAGGATGAAAAATGCGATCGCCAACTACAACAATTTCTAGGTAGGCTCGGAGGGGAGACTAAAGCGCCGGGGATAAATGACTGAGGCAGCAAAGCAACAAAGTAACCCTTTTTCTACTGGTGGTGGTGGACCGAACTTTGAAACGCGAGTTCAAGCAGCGTTCACTGTTCTTATGCTGTCGGGTCGGCTTGCGCCCTGTCTACCACCTTTTCCCATCACGAAGATCAAGCTACAAGGGCGTTACGCTGGCTTTAATACTGATGATTTCATTGTATTCTCGAAACAGCCAGAAACAGATAAAGAAGCAAAGCTGCTGGCTCAAATCAAACATGATATTAGCATCACGACAAGGGATACAATTTTTTCGGAAGTAATTCAAAGTACCTGGAATGATTTTAATGACGAAAGCTTTGATTACAGCACTGATGCTCTCGCTCTTATTACGGGTCCTTTGAGCGCAACTGACATAAACGATGTGCGGCCTATTCTGGAATGGGCAAGGCACGCTGAAAATGAAGAAGAATTTTTTGCCAAAATTAATACTGCTAACTTTAGTAGTGATCCAAAAAAGAATAAGCTAAAAGCGTTCAAGACGCATTTGAAGACTGCTAATGACGAAACTGATGTTTCTGACAGGGAGTTGTGGGAGTTCTTAAGAGCTTTTCATCTCATTGGCTACGATTTGGATACAGAATCAGGGAGCACATTGTCCTTGCTTCACTCCCTAATCACTCAATATTCAAATGAAGCTGCGCCACTCTTGTGGGCAAGAGTTGTTGATGCTGTTCAAACTGCTAACCAGAACGCAGGAACACTCACATTAGAAAGTTTACCAGAAGACATTCGGACTGCATTTAGTACTGTTAATTATTCTAGTTGGTCATCGGATGTCAGTAAACTCAAGGAGCATGGGAATTACATTTTAGGTGGTATAAGAACTACTGTTGGTGGAATTCACATTAAGCAATCAGATGCATTTGCTCAATTACTCAGCTTGACTGAAACCTCCAGTTTTGTTTTTGTGTCTGGTGAGCGCGGGGCTGGAAAGTCTAGCCTAATACAAAAATTCTCAGACTATACAGGCGAACGTGCCCCTATATTCTGTTTACGCACAAAGGATTTAGATCAAGCCCACCTCGACAATGTGTTTTCAGCAATGGGCTTAAGGGGTTCGCTTAGCAATTTAGAATCAGGTTTCGCCTTAATGCCAAAGAAATACTTGATTCTTGAATCATTAGAAAAGCTTCTTGAGTTAGAGAAAACGGCAGCATTCACAGATTTGCTTCATTTCCTGAAAAAACAGCAAGGTTGGACTGTGATTGCTACTGGTCGTGACTATGCATATCAACTAATAACTTTTTACTCTCTTCAGCCTTTTGGGCTTAACTTTACAACGCTGACATTACGAGGATAAAGAGAACAACAGAATTATATTTGATCCTGAAGGTTTGGAACCTGACTTAAAGGATATTCAGCAGCAAACTCAAGAAATGATGCAAGTGCAAAACCGCTTCTCTGCACTATATTTATGGTCAATAAAAACCTTTAAATACGAGCCGCTAGAGAATAAATACTATGGGACATGCCATGAAACTATTACTGAGGCAAAAGAGCTTTTTGAAGAACTCAAGGCTGGTGCAGTAAGCGAGCTGGCAGCAATGTATTTTGGTGGTATTGTCAAGGCGGCAGCAGTTTTTGTACGAGACTATTCAAGTGAACTAAATGAAGAAGATGTTTTGTGGTGTGCTGAATTAATAACTCAAATAGTTATAGCGAATGCAGATTCGGATAATTCAACGGCAATTGTAGATGCAACAGATCACGATGGTGCAGCGGCTGCGGCATCTGTCCTTCCAATTTTATTGGACTTTGCTTTTGAAGAAAACGAGAAATTTATTGTTAAAAGGTTAATCGCTATTGCGTTAACACATGTTAACGAGAAGGTTCGGCACAGAGCCGCGGAGGGTATTAGAAACCATCTCTGGCAAGGAAACCCTGAATTTGCCCAAAAATGCATCATTGGAGCACTTGAGTATGCCCGTTTTGAGCTTGAACAGGATAATCAGTTTCTAAGGATGTATTCTTTAGAGGATGATGCCAAAGAGGTTGAACTTGCTAAGCGGCAAGCAAGAAAAGATGAATTCCGCGATCGATTCGCGCGAGGTGAGATTTCGTCTAACCTTGAACAAATTACTCTTCGGTCGCACAGTTCATGGCATATTTTAAGCCCTTGTCTGATGATTCCAGATGGCTCAAGGAAAGCCAGCCATATCAAATTGTTATCGAAAATGCTAAATCTTTTCTTTGAAGCTGAACAAGAAGAGAGAAAGAATAAATCTGATCGAGATGATAGATTAAAAATAAATTATGAAGTTAAATTAAGCTTCAATAAACGTTTTTCTAAATATCTGTTTTACTTACATAAATCAAAATTTGAAGACTATATTGAGCAGTTACGAATGGGTTGTGAGATAGCACCCCGTTTTGTGGATTATCTTGTCTTGTGTGTTGCCGTAGAGGCTCAAAGACAAGGTAAAAACGAAATTTACTGGCAATTATGGAAGGAATTATCGCAGAAAGTACAGAAGATAGCTATTGAGGTTACTGAAAACGACTGTGGCTACAGGCGGCAAGATGACAGACGGAAGTTAATTCGCACTATGTTAAAAGCTGATATAGACTGGCAAAAAATTGATTATGAAAATCAGGATATTGCGCTTGGAAAAAACTTACTACTTGAATTCGTCACGAATACTGGAAAAAATCCAGACGTGTTTGAAGCGTTAGCCTCACTCATGTATCATTTCCCTTCAGTTTTTTTTGAATCCGGGGTACATATCCTCTCAAAACATCAAAAGGAGGAGGGGAAAAGTCGTTTGCTCTCAGGGGTGAATACTGCGTTTTACTTAGATAGAGCAATTCAACGTTTTCTACAGCTCGATCAAACTGGACCTTTGCCAAGAAGTATGCATGAATCTTGTTTTGTGTTGCTTAATGCAATTGTCGAGACTGCTTCATCAAGAGCCTATTATCTCCGAGAACATCTTATTCGCTCTCGTAAAATTTTGTGAATTTAGGTAATCTAGTTCTGATAATGAAAGTTTTTCTGTGATATGGGAAGCTATTTGCCTAACGCGAGTATCAGACTGATGGATATTTCTTCAAGATCGCAGCAGCCGTTATTTTGCTTCGTACAGAACTAAGGCACTTGTTTGAATTCGAGAAGTCTCAGTATTTCAGCGTTTGAGAGAGAATGGTGGTATTGGGACAGTCATAGGAGACAATTATTTAAGGCAGTTGATCGAGGGATCGCTGGTGAGAGCAAGATAACAAGTCGCTGCACCGGAACGCCCCCAAATGGTTGGCTGAGTTGCAAAAGTTATCTGCATCCGGTTGGAGTAGCACTCGCCTTCGCTCCTCGACAAAGGGAGTATTCCCTAAAACCTTTGTCGTCGTAAGACTTGCAATTGCGCCCGCAGTTGAGCAATCTCCTGTGCCATAAGCATTCTAGACATCGTAGCTTCTTCAACTTTATGGTCAATGTCGTGGCGGGAGGTATTGCCATATAGCTATCGGGAAAAAAAGCCCTCATTAAACCTTCAACCCTGTAATCTGACTAGACTACCTACTGGTGTCTTTTAGTAGCGATCGCGCTTTCGTCAAACTCAGGTGATATTAGCTACAGATCTGGCCTCAGACGCGTGGCGATAAGATGATCCAAAGTCGGGGTATGTTAGAAAAGCTACATCCCCTGCCTACTCTTACTGCTGACTGGGTTTTCAGAAAATTAAAGATGTCCTCTATTCCTAGTGTCACTATCACCGTTCCTGCAACTACTTCTAACCTGGGACCAGGTTTCGATTGCATAGGAGCCGCCTTAACGCTGTACAACCAATTCAAGTTCACCCGCTTAGACTTAGCGCCCCTTTCATCTCCCTCTGTGCAGGGCGAGGAAACAAAAGGAGTGAGCATCACCGTTAGCGGCGCAGAAGCTGAGGGCGTCAATACTGGTACGGATAATTTGGCTTACCAAGCCTTTTTGAAGTTGTACGAGCAGCTGGATAAAACACCACCACCGGTGCAGATTGAGATCCAACTGGGCGTACCGTTGGCGAGAGGATTGGGTAGTTCCGCAACGGCAATTTTGGGCGGGTTAGTTGGGGCTAACCTGCTGGCTGGTTCGCCTCTAGATGAGATAGAGGTGATGAACATAGCGATCGCCCTCGAAGGGCACCCTGATAATGTAGTACCAGCACTACTGGGGGGCTGTCGTCTTGCTGCTACAAATTTGATTAACGAACCATCCACAGGCACGAACCAAGCTTTTGGAAATGGGGACAATCCCAAATCCCAAATCCCAAATCCCAAATCCAATGGGGGTTGGGAGATTTGTGATATTCCCTGGCACAGCGATATTGTGCCAGTGGTGGCAATTCCTGATTTTGAACTATCGACAGCAGAGGCCCGGCGGGTTCTGCCAGCTGAGTACAGCCGTGCGGATGCGATTTTCAACGCCGCGCATCTAGGGTTATTATTGCGGGGGCTGGAAACTGGTCGGGGAGAGTGGCTGCGAAGCGCACTGCAAGACCGCATACATCAGCCTTACCGTAAAGCATTGATTCCAGGCTATGATGCCGTATATTCAGCAGCAGTGGCAGCGGGTGCTTACGGAATGGTGATTAGTGGCGCTGGTTCTACTGTCTTGGCTTTAGTGGATTCAGCACAAGCAGTAACTGTTGAGGCGGCAATGGCAGCGGCTTGGAAGGAGGAGGGAATAACAGCTTCAGTGCAAGCACTGCAAATTGATTGGCAAGGAGCGAGAAGTAATGCTTGAGCTATTAGCTGGATCATGTGCTATACGCGTAGTTTAATAAAAAGCTAAAATTTTAGCTCCGCTTTCATCGTTAAAGTTAGCGCTGATTGCAGGAGTTTCGTGGTCAATTTGAACTGACCAAAAATAACCGGATTCAAGCCCCCGAATTAATACGCGAGTGTCAATCAAAAATCAAAAATCGAATGACTTTCAATCCAGAACCTATTGACTCTAGCTCTGATTCTACTGACAGCCTAATTTCTCCCAACGTTCCGCTCAGCACAGTTACAGAGTCTTTCTCACCCAGTCGCCCTTTGAAATTAGGGATTATGGCTTCTGGTAATGGCAGTAACTTTGAGGCGATCGCTGAGGCGATTAAAGACCAACGGCTGAATGCCCAAGTTCAAGTCTTGATTTACAATAATCCAGGAGCTAAGGCGGCTGCGCGAGCTGAGCGCTGGGGAGTTCGATCTGTGCTGCTCAATCATCGAGAGTTTAGCAGCCGTGAAGATTTTGACCGAAAAATTGTCGAGACATTACAGCAGCTTGATGTTGATTTGGTGATCATGGCAGGCTGGATGCGACTTGTAACTCCAGTGCTAATTGACGCTTTCCCCAACAAAATTATTAACATTCATCCTAGTTTGTTACCCAGTTTCCGGGGTGTGCGGGCGGTAGAGCAAGCCCTTGATGCTGGTGTGAAAATTGCTGGTTGCACTGTTCACCTAGTCACCCTAGAAGTTGACAGTGGGCCGATTCTGATGCAGGCTGCTGTGCCTGTGCTGCCTAATGATACGCAGGAGACGCTGCACGCCCGGATTCAAGTTCAGGAGCATCGAATTTTGCCGCCGGCGATCGCTCTAGCTGCCAAGAATAGTTTTGAGTTTTAAGTTTTGAGTTTTTAATTCAAAACTTCTTCTTAATTATCCTTAGTTTGCCACTTTTGATAGAGTAAATTTTGAAAGCTTTTTTCCAGAAGAAGCGAGATGCTGCTCTTTTTGCTAAAAGCTATAAATTAACTGACGCCCTTATTCCAGTTTCCCAGCTTCCAGATGCAGCTGGAAACTAAGTTGGTGACTATGTGAGCTACTATTGGTACCAATAAATTGCCCGTTGCCAAGACACTAAACCCCAGCAGTAGGCCCACAACTGTTGCCCAAACCATGTAAGGCCATTGCTGTAGACTGCTCATGTGCAAGATGCCAAAGCAAAGACTGGTTATCACAACTCCAGTCACGTTTAAGCCTACAGTAGGCAACATCAAACCCCGAAATAACAATTCTTCACTCAAACCAGGCAGCAATCCCAGCCAAATCAGGTCTGGCAAAACCAAAGGTTTAAGTACCAACTCTAAGTAGAAATCTGCGCTCCGCTGATAAGCAGGCCACAGGCGGTACACTATAGCGCTGGCACCAGTAACAAAAAAACCAATACCTAGCCCTAAGAGTAGCGCCATCTCTGTCCATTTGATAGGGAGGAGGGAGCCGGAGCTAAAGTGTAGCCAGAGCTTTGTGACTACTAGCAACACAATAGCAGTCACCCCCATGGCAATCAGAACTTGAATGCGCGTCAGGGGTTCAATTTCAGGATTGTTAGGAAGCTGTTTTGTCAATGGTTTGAGATAAGCAACGCAAGGACGATAAGGCTGGGCTGAGAGCGTCAACACTAATACCGGCTCGATGAGCAACTAAGACGCCCAGTGCCTCTAAATAAGAGTGTACCCGTATTGCTTTAATTCCCAGCTTCTCTGGGGGAACTTGCATCTGAGTATGATTTTCTTCGACAGCAATAATCTGGGCTGGTAGCTGGCTCAAGCTCAAAAGGGCGCTGCTACCACAAGCCGTTGCCGGGATGACGACTGCATCGACTTGATCTGCCCACAGATCCTCCGGTTGTATCCGGTTAGACTTGTCGGTAATAAACTGGGGGGCGCAGCTAAGCCCGACAAGAACGCTGGGTAAGAAGGTATAACCTAATTCCTCAGCAGCTGATCTGGGGGATAGGTCTGGATCTAGGGGTAGGGGCAAGAGTGCTGGAGCGTGAGCGCAGGGAATCTGAAAGGTTCGCACAACCAGATGGCTAATGACGGCTTCGGCTCCGGCAAGGGGATCTACTCCTTGCCCATGCCGATACTGTTGCAGTGCCTCACTACCAGTGTCATCGGGGAAACGGGCAACAACTGCGATCGCTTCTGCCTTTGCCTGTTTTATTAGTACCTCCGCCGCTCGCAACAAGCTGTCTGGATTTTGAATCGTACCCCAGCTGGCTCCAGAAGCAGCTGTCCGCAGTTCCACATTTATTGGGGCATCTGTGACCACATAGTCAGTCAGATTAAGCCCCAGTGTGGCTCTGGTGGCATCTGCTGCCTGCAATTGCCGTAGTCGCAGATCTAATTCAATGCCCTGGTCAAGGATTAAACCGACTCGGTTCTGATGCACGGAGCGCAAGCCCCAGCATCCAGAAGCAAATTTGTCAAGCCCGTAGCCTTCAACATAGAAAGTATTGGGCAGAGGCCAATACAGCTGGGCACCATTGAGGACGTTGGGGTGAGCAATCAGGCGATCGCACACAGAAGCGATCGCTCTTGCCACTGGCAGGGCATCACCAGCGTAGCCGCCAATCGATGCCCCCACACCAGTGGGAACAATTAAGACAACTGTGTAAGGACGCCGATTCACGCTGGTGTCGTTGACTCAGCTGCCACAGTTACAATTGCCTCAACCTGGGCTTTGTGCCCCTCGGCATCGACACTGGCGATCGCCCAGCGCAGGGGTTCGCCTCGTTTTTGCAGTTCTGCCTCAATAGCCTGCTGCAACTGCACCGGAGACTCTTGAAGGTCAATTTCTGCGGTGATGAAGTGTGTTGTCATCGTCGTACTCCTAACTTTTCTGGAACTGTCCGAATTGCAGCTGGTATACAGTCTCTTCTTTCTCAGTCTCAATCTTCAAGTCTGAGCGAGGATAAGCGACGCATAGCAACACATAGCCTTTTTCCTGAAGTTCTGGACTTACACCCATGCCATCGCTTTGATCCACCTCTCCTTCTATTATCTGAGCGGCACAGGTGGTACAAACCCCAGCATTGCACGAACTCGGTAAGTCTATCCCAGCGTCATAGCCAGCCTGAAGAATAATTTTATCCTCTGGTACTTCCAGAGTATGGGTGTTACCTTGGTGTTGGATTTGAACAGTGTAAGTTTTGGGCATAGACAGCAGTAGGTGGATAATGACCCTGGCAACACTTTATTTTTTCATGAATTGCCCAAAGTGTGGGCGTGGTTTCCAACCGAAAAAAGGATGATAAAAAAGACGTCCGATAAATCACGAACGCCTAATATTGATTTAATTTGAAGAGCAAGCTAACCTCGTAGCGCTTCAGAACCGCCCACGACTTCCAGAATTTCTTGCGTAATTGCTGCCTGGCGTGCTTTGTTGTAAGACAGCGTCAGGGTGTCAATGAGTTCGCTAGCGTTGTCGCTGGCGTTGTTCATCGCCGTCATCCGGGCAGCAAGCTCACTGGCGGCAGATTCTTGCAATGCCCGCAACAGCTGGTTATTCAGATACAGCGGCAACAGGGCATCAAGAATTTGGACCGGATCTTGCTCGAAGATCATGTCGCTGGGAAAGCCACGAACTTCGGTGGATACTTTCTCCCGCGCTACTTCAAAATCGCCACCGCGAGTGGTGAGCCGGAAGATTTCATCGTCTCTAGCTTCTAACCCTTGCTGGGTAAGTGGCAGCAGGGTTTGAACTACTGGACGAGAGCTGATCAAGGAGACAAATTTAGTGTAGACCAACTCAATCCGGTCTACGCTTTCTGAAAGGAACAGTGATAGCAGTTCGTCACCAATTTTGGAGGCTTCTGCGGCTGTGGGAATCTGCTCCAAACCCATGTATGTGGCATCAATGGGCTGGTTGCGGCGTTGGAAGTACTGGATGGCTTTACGACCTACCAGCACATATTTGTAGTCTACGCCTTCGGCTTTGAGTTCTTTGGCACGGTTTTCAGCACGACGAATAATGTTCGAGTTGTAACCTCCGCAGAGACCGCGATCGCCTGTAACAACCAGTAACCCTACTGAACGGACATCACGTTGCCTCAGTAGGGGCAGGTTTGCTTCTTCAAAGCGTAAGCGGTTTTGCAGGCCGTAGAGAACCTGAGCCAGCCGGTCAGCAAAGGGGCGAGTAGCAATTACCTGTTGCTGAGCGCGGCGCACTTTGGCGGCTGCTACCAGGCGCATCGCCTCGGTAATTTTTTGGGTGTTCTTGACCGACTGAATGCGATCGCGAATGGTTTTGAGATTTGCCATAGTCCGATTTTAGATTTTAGATTTTAGATTTTGGATTTTGGATTGAATCTCAAATCCAAAATCCAAAGTCCACCCATTGAATTACGCCGATGCCAGGAAGGTCTTCTTGTATTCTGCGATCGCTTCCTTCAGGAGGCTTTCTGCTTCGTCAGTCAGCTGCATCTTATTGCTGCGAATGGTTTCAGCATACTTTTGCTTGCTGGTCTTCAAATACTCACGCAGACCCCGTGCAAAAGGAGCTACCTTTTCTACAGCAATGTCATCCAGATAGCCATTCAGACCCGCGTACACAACTGCCACTTGTTCAGGAACTGACAGGGGCGAGTATTGCGGCTGCTTCAAGATTTCCCGCAAGCGCTGACCCCGTGACAACTGGTCTTGGGTAGCTTTATCCAAGTCAGAAGCAAACTGAGCAAACGCTTGCAAATCGTCAAACTGCGCCAGTTCCAGCTTCAACTTACCAGCCACTTTTTTCATGGCCTTGGTTTGGGCGGCAGAACCCACGCGGGACACTGAAATACCCGCGTTAATCGCTGGACGCAAACCCGAGTTGAACAAGTCAGAAGACAAGAAGATTTGACCGTCCGTAATCGAAATTACGTTGGTGGGAATGTAAGCAGAGACGTCAGAAGCCTGAGTTTCAATAATTGGCAGCGCAGTCATACTGCCTTCACCCAATTCGTTACTCAACTTAGCTGCCCGTTCCAGCAAGCGGGAGTGGAGATAAAACACATCCCCTGGATAAGCTTCCCGTCCTGGTGGACGGCGCAGCAGCAGGGACATTTGGCGATATGCTTGGGCTTGCTTGGAAAGGTCATCATAGATTACCAGCGTTGCCCGGCCTTTATACATAAAGTACTCAGCCAAGGTTGCCCCAGTGTAAGGAGCCAGGTATTGCAGGGTTGCTGGGTCATTAGCCTGAGCCGCAACTACAATCGTGTAGTCCATTGCGCCAGCTTCCTGGAGGACATTGACGACTTGGGCAACGGTAGAAGCCTTTTGACCAATAGCTACGTAGACACAAACTACGTTTTCTTCTTTCTGGTTGATGATCGTGTCAACCGCAATTGAAGTTTTGCCGGTCTGTCTGTCACCAATGATTAGCTCCCGCTGACCACGTCCCACGGGAATCATCGCGTCAATAGCGGTGATTCCGGTTTGCATCGGTTCATAAACAGAACGCCGCTCAATAATTCCCGGCGCACCTGATTCAATTAGACGGGATTCGGTTGTGTGGATATCTCCCTTACCATCAATTGGACGGGCGAGAGCGTCCACAACGCGACCCAGCATTGCATCTCCTACAGGCACCTGAGCAATTTTGCCAGTGGCTTGAACAGAGCTACCTTCCTGAATTTCGCGGCCTTCTCCCATCAGCACCGCGCCCACATTGTCTTCTTCCAGGTTCAGCGCGATACCAACGGTGCCGTCTTCAAACTCCAACAGTTCCCCAGACATGGCTTTTTCCAGGCCATAAATCCGGGCAATGCCATCACCCACTTGCAATACGGTGCCAACGTTAGAAGCTTTTACTTCTTGGTCGTATTGTTCAATTTGCTGGCGAATAATGCTGCTAATTTCGTCTGGTCTGATGCTGATCATGAGAGTTGTTTCAAGAGTTTTGAGTTTTGAGTTTTGAGTTTTGAGTTTTGAGTTTTGAGTTTTGAGTTAAAAATAATTTCTTTAATTCAACACTCAACATTCAAAACTCATAACTTTTATCCGGCACTGCTCAGGCGCAACCCAATGCGGCGCAGTTGTCCGCGCAAGCTAGCGTCAATCACCTGGGAACCCACTTTTATGATGACACCGCCAATTAAGTCTGGGTCTAGTTTGGAATCTAATTCCACTTGACGGGCATTGGTCATTGCCATTACCTTTTCCCGGACTGACTGCTGCTGGGCTTCTGTCAGTTCCACAGCTGAGGTGACTTCAGCCAGAACCGTCTGATTTAGCTGCCGCAGGAGAGCCTGGTAATGTTGGCAAATTCCCTCAAGAAAAATGATGCGGCGTCTGTCTACCAGCATCATCAAAATATTCAGCGTGTAGGGGTGGAGTTGATCGCCAGCAATCTGCCGCAATACAGCCTTTTTATCTTGTGATTGCACAACTGGGCTTTCTAAAAACTGCCGCAATTCCTCGGAATTTTTCAGCAGATCCAACAAAGCCCGCATATCTTCGCCTATGCGCTCTGTAAGATCCTGGGATTGCGCCAGGGACATCAACGCCTCGGCATAAGGTTCTAGTACTTCCGCACTAACCATACTGCTGCTCACGATCCACCTCCTACTAGCGCAATGCTGCGATCGATTAATTGTTGCTGAGCGGAGTCATCTAAGTGAGAGCTTAGTTGCGACTCAACTCGCTGCATTGCCATAGCCGCAACTTGTTGGCGCAGTTGTGCGATCGCTCGATCTCTTTCGCTGTTCAAATCTTGAGCCGCTGTTTCTTTCAATCGTTCTACATCCTGCGCTGCCTTCGCCAAAACAGTTTCTTTGGCTGACTTTGCACTTTCTTCGGCAGCAGAGCGGATTCGTTCTGCCTCCGCCTGAGCCTGAGTTAACTTTTGCTGGGCGTCAGAGAGGGCAGCAGCTGCCTCTTTCTGGCGCTGTTCTGCTTCCTTAATGGCCGTTTCAATTTTTTCGCGACGCTCACCCAGGACTTTTCCTAAGAAGCTACGCCCAAAGTAAAACAGTAACCCAATAAGAATCGCCAGGTTAATTAGATTGCTTTCTAAAATGTCAAAATTGAAGCCGAAACCACTATGCCCTTCAGCTTCAGCTAATTCAGATGCAGCTGAGTGAGCCGCCTCTGCTAGTAAGAAAAAAGTCCCCATCATACCCATCCCCTTTGGTCATCGGTCATCAGTCATCGATCATTATTTTTTTTACATAATGACTAATGACTAATGACAGCTTTTCCTTCAAACTCTCTACCTGTTGACCAGCTCTGGTCCCAATATTTTTTCCAGAATTTGGCGACTCAGACCATCAACCTGTTGCTCTAGAGATTGCAATGCTTCCTGCTTTTGCTGTTCAATCTCTCTAGCGGCTTGTTCTCTTTTCGTCTGAGCTTCTTGCTGCGCCTCAGCAATTTTTTGAGCGCCTATTTTCTGGGCATCCGCTTGAGCGTTCATAATCAGCGCTTGAGACTGCCTGCGGGTATCCGCTAGCTTTTCCTCATATTGCTTTGCCAATTGCTCAGCTTTAGACAAGCGTTCGCGCGCACCAACCTCATTGCTGCGGATGTAATCATCGCGTTCATCTAGCGCCTTCATCAGTGGCTTATAAAAAACCACATTTAATAGCGCTGCCAAGAGCAGAAACTGCACTGCCATCAACGGTAAGGTAGCGTCGAAATCAAACATTTCTTCCCTCTTTGGCTTTAACAGCAGTTTTAATGGCAAGCAACATTATTCTACCTGTCATATTCTTTAGACCCCTAAGCCTTGGGGGGTCAACTTACTTCAATTGGACTAGAAACCAAAAACCTTGTGCCAAGTAGAGACGTGATTTACCACGTCTCTACTCTCACAAAAACTTTTAGGCGAAGGGATTAGCAAACAGCAGCACCAGGGCAATCACCAGACCATAAATGGTAAGGGATTCCATGAAAGCCAAGGTTAACAGCAGAGTGCCGCGAATTTTGCCTTCTGCTTCCGGTTGACGAGCAATACCTTCGACGGCTTGACCAGCAGCATTTCCTTGACCAATACCAGGGCCAATTGCAGCTAAACCAATAGCCAGAGCGGCAGCTAGAACTGAAGCCGCTTGTACCAATGGATCCATGATTATTTATCCTTAACTTGATTACAAAACAAACGATTTTCGATCTTGGATTTTGGATGCGTGTATTTTCAACCCTGTCCAAATTTCCAACTTACATCAACTGAGGGCATTCAACTAGGTGACAGGGGGAAGGTGGCATGAATTTTATTCATCCTCGCCTGCGTTAACGGCTACGCCGTATATCCTTACCTAAGGTCAATGCTCCTCATGCCCTTCATCACCGTGCCCCTCTATCGCTTCATGAATGTATGCAGCGGCTAATGTGGCAAAAACTAGGGCTTGAATGGCACTGGTAAATAGTCCCAAAGCCATTACTGGCAGAGGCACAAACAGGGGAACCAGTAGAACCAGCACTGCTACCACTAATTCATCCGCTAGAATGTTGCCAAATAAACGGAAGCTTAGGGAAAGGGGCTTGGTGAAATCTTCTAAAATGGCAATGGGTAATAGGATCGGCGTTGGCTCGATATACTTTTTAAAGTACCCTAAACCCCGCTTGCTAAAACCTGCGTAGAAGTACGCTAAAGAAGTTAGCAATGCCAGTGCCACTGTCGTATTGATGTCATTAGTAGGTGCAGCTAACTCACCTTCTGGGAGGTGGATAAGCTTCCAGGGAACTAAAGCACCCGACCAATTTGACACGAATATAAACAAAAACAATGTGCCAATAAACGGCAGCCAAGGACGGTACTCTTTCTCACCCAGCTGGTTTCTTGCCAGATCTCGAATGAATTCCAGAGCGTATTCCATAAAGTTTTGTATACCTTTGGGAATCCGTTGGATATTTCGAGTTGCAGCTAGCGAGGCAATCAGAAGAATACCAATCACAATCCAGGATGTGAGAAAAACCTGTCCGTGGATTTTTAGATTTCCTACTTGCCAATAAAGATGGTGACCAACTTCTAGTCTGGCAAGAGGAAGAGAATTAAAGGCGGAAAGAAAACTTAGCATTTCCATTCAACAGGGGTTCTCCAGCAATTAGGGTTGGAGAATTCTAAGACGGCACAACTTATCAACTGTCAGGGAGAAACGTAATCCGAAGCATATAGACGATGAGAGCGGCTTTGTAGGTTAGAAATCCCAAAAATATGGGCAGAACCTGTAGCTGATTCCATTGAGTTGCGACTATAATCAACCCAATAAATAGAGCTAACCGATTCTTGCTCAGACTTTTTTTTTCCCCGCCCAGTCGCTCAACGTCCGACGCCAGCATTTTCAAGTAAACCACACATGTGCACGCCCCAATCAAATAATTCAGGGCGATGTTCAGGGAATAAAAAATCCAGACAGAGATAAAAATAATCCCCGTCAAAGCCAGGGTACTGAGAAACAACTCTTGCTGGAGTTGGTAGTACTCTTGCATGGAGCCAGAGGGTTTTGATTCTGGCGAACTCGGTGGAGATATATCCCCCGGCAGCGGTGTGGTTTCAGGTGATTCTTCTGGCAAGTTCACAAAGCTTCTCTTTGGCTTGACCATGACACGCCAGATGTAATCATATCATGGAGCGTTAACAATACTTAAAAAAATTTAATCTGGCCTCAGCTGGCGGACGTGCCTTTTATTCGTCCTCATGTTTCCCAGGGGTATGGGTTAATGCTATTAGCCGGGCAACAATTGTGCTGAACTAGCTGATCAGGCTATCTGACCCGGCTTGATGCCAGAGGTTGTCACTTTTCTGGCTGGAACAGGGCTGGGCTATTCTTCTACTCACCCAGTGATATCGCTCTCCCATCTGCCAGTTCTGGTTTATAAAGAGCGCATAAGTAGAGCCACTTAATTATTTTTAGGATGGTAGAGAGTGCCAGCGTTCAGCATTTCCGCAGGAAACACCCGATCAAACCTAAGTACTCTATGTGCTAAGCGCTCCTCCCAACCAGAAGGCTAGCGCTTACGCGCCGCTTCACTAACGCCTAAATGCCTTAACCAAACCTACCCTTGACATCCTTGTAATTTAAGTGGTTCTACTTGATTACAGTTTTAGGTACATAGTTTAGAGGCAGACCATAAGAGCGTTTACGAGCATGCTGATATCTAGCCTGCACTTGATGCGCTCTAAGCCAAAGTGAAAGACACAGAAGCATATTGACCCAAGAGAGCTAAGGATATAGAACTTATCTGTTATGGATAGCCGACAAACAAAGGCATCCGTTTAGGCGTATTTGTGGTCAAAAGCTGGCGCTTGACTCCGTTTCGGGTTTCTTCAACTTGAATTTCATAATTTCGGTTTGCCGCATAAGAGCTGAGGGAATAGATTAGCGATTGGCTGGAGTCATTATTGATGAAAGCTGCCACTGTCTTATCTTGCGTAGTAAAATCCTCGGCGGGATAAATTATGCTTCCCAATAGCTCAGTCTTTCCACCCGCGCTTGTATTAATGACCGTGCCTTTACGCTCAGTCTTCAGACCCAAAATCCACAGATTTCCTCCTTTGTTGGCAATCTTAGCAGCTCCTGGAGTAAAGCTCTCGACATTTAGCTGCCGTGCCCAGACACTATGGGGGTAGTTCAAGTTTAAGTTCCACAATTGCACGTCTTCTAGAAAGAGCTTGCCAGCGCTTGGGAAATCTGTATACCGATAATTCCCCTGTTTCATGACCACTGTCCGTGCAGAAGCATGCTCAACTGAAACTCCATAGCCAAATTGCTCAATAATCAGCGGTTCAGTGCTATTCTCTTGAACACGGAATACAATACCGCCCTGATCGGGACCCCTGTTGACAACTGACGAAAAACCAATAATTCGTTTTACAGTAGCTGGAACTGTAACTACCTTTTTGTCATAAGTAAAATAAACTCCTTGGGGAAAGTAAATTGTTGATTTACCAGAATTTAATAAACTTTGTAATGTACCAGTATCTCCATACCAGCGGGGGCTAAATTTTCCCCAATTAGCCAGAATATTGTCATGAAAGCTAGGCGTTTCTTCGATTGGCAAATTTAGTGAGCGCTGTGGGCTATCAAATAGGCTATAGATACTACCAGAAATATATTCAGACTGAGAAAGTCCAGGAAGAATAGATCCTAAATTGCGAATCGCTGATTGATAGCCACTAGCAACAATATTTCTAGCATATAGATAGCCGCTGTTCTCAATGGCGCTGCTTGTTGATAAAGCACTGTGAAAATTACCATCTAATACAATTACTGAACCCCATGCTAGTGGGTTCTGAATAGCTGGCGCTAAACTATTAGTTTGTAAACCTCGAATAGCAAGTGTATTTCCTTCGTTGCGAATACCAGCAACTTTCTGATTAGTTAGATTAATGTTTTCAAAGGTGGGGCCATATTCTGCATTTTTAATGTAAATGCCATAGTCAAATCCGTTAATCTGCACATTTTTGATTAAGCAGGGACCAGGCCATTGTCGTGACAGATCTAACCCTGCTTTCCCTTTACCGTCACCCGATTTAATGGTTACATCACGGAGGGAACCACTGTTGTTAGCAATATAGCTAATACCAATTGCTCCTGGATTGTTTGTACCCGTGTTAACTGTCATATCGACTATATTCTGGCGAAATGACATATTGCCCGAGGGAGTTTGAATAACCGCTTTGGGTACATTCGGGTCATTAAACCCAACAGTATTATCCTTTAGTTTAATAAAGGTGCTATCGCTACCCTGACCCTGCCAGTTGACGCAGCAACCATTCCATTTTAGAGTGTTGCTGATTAAGTAATTTCCCGCCGGGAAATACAGACTTTTGGGTTTTCCGTTGTAATCTTGGCTTTGAGTTCGCCCATCATCCAAGGCTTTCTGAATAGCGGCTGTGTCATCAGTAACACCATCACCTTTGGCACCGTAATAAGTTTTGACGTTCCGCATGAAGTCTGTCGGGAACTGTTTAGTTGCTAAAGCAGGAATAGGAGATAATACTAGCCCAGAAATTACCCCTATAGGACATATGCACTGCCAGGCTAGTGTATACATTAGGCTAGACAATTTGGATTGTTTCATTGTTAATTTGTACTAATTTATCTCGCCATAACTAATATCTATGCTTTCTCGGCGACACCCTATGATTTGCAGTCGTCAGAGATGGTGATAAATGTTTAGTATAAGAGTGACCAATATCACTGCAAAAATTAGAAAAATATAGTATGTCACCAAGCAAGGTAGTTAAGCCATAAACTGAAAGTAGACCTTTCTCTTGATCCGGCTGTGTCGGATCAAAATCCATGCCCAAACCTAGAAGTCTTGAATGTTAAGAAATATTTAAAAAATTAGCCCAAAATGTAATAATTTTGGGCTGAAATAAAAAATGTATTGTTAGATAATGATTCAAAAATTATTGAACCACTACCATAAATAGCGGTTTTAGTCATGGCTCAATACTTTGCTTGCCAAAATTTTGTCTTGGCAAAATTGTCCATCCATAGCCGCTAACAATCTCAAATGTAAAACTTTGTATCTAGTTCAACATTTTTGGATTGGCAATCGGTAACAAGTAAAGAAAATATCAACCTATTTTCAACATAACTAGCTGTTGCTGTTGTAGCGATCGCACTTGATCCACCCCTAACTCAACACCAGCTAAAATTTCCCCCACAGTTTTATGTTCCTGGGAATTAGCATCACAAGCTTGCAGAAATTCCAACTCTGATTCTGACAGATTGATAATCTGATAATCGTAGTTAAACAAACACTTGCTAGGCCATCCGTCCATACAAGGATTCCGTTCTGGTATTGCTGCTAAAAGATCCTCATCAGATGACCAATCCGTTTTGGGTATGGGAGGACGTCCCAGGAAAAACTCATAGTGAGTAGCAGCTTCTGGATCTAATAATTCAATTACTCGGTAACGTTCTCGATCACTCAAGCCTTTAGCTCGTTCCATCAACTCAGGATTATTACCCAAAAGCCGCTCTAACTGCCAATATTTGGGGTTAGAAAAGCCAACAAAGTCCAAACCTGAAGCATCAATTAGTTCAAATAAAGTCTCGATGTTGTAGTCAATTTCCTGAGGATGAACATACATATCCGCAAAGCATTCATCCCGATGATTTTCTAACGACCAGCGTTCTTTTTCTCGCTTGACAAGACGGTTAGTATCTGGTAAAGAAGAAAATATTTGACGTCCCAACTGTACGCCATCGCGGTAGTCCCCTCGCTGGTTGCCTTGCAAAAGTGCGATCGCCTGTTGCATCAGTTGGATTTCATACCTACCCAGCTCCCCATACACAAAAATGTGCATCAATCCCCCAGGACGCAGCTTGCTCGCCAGAGATTGAATCCCTCGTTTAGGATCGGGTAAATGGTGCAGCACACCCACACAGTTAATCAAATCAAACTCACCTGGCAACTTGTCAGCGTCGTACAAGCTGAGGTGATGAAACTCCACCCGATTTGCCCCTGACTTGCGACAGCGTTCTTGTGCCACTTGCAGCGCGCCAGAACTCAAGTCAATCCCAACTACCTCAGCCTGGGGATTAAGATGAACTAAATACTCGGTTCCCACGCCAGTGCCGCAACCAGCATCCAAAATGCGGATATCCTGCTTTTGGGGTTTTTGTCCGGTGCAGAAGTTGTAGGCAGCTAGCCAATTCCAACGCCAGTTATACCCAGGTGGTGGCGTATCCAGTAGCGGTTCTGGCGGAAACGGATAAGTATCGTAAAGACGCTCGACAGCGGAACTAATATCCTTGGGAGTTTTCATAATAGCGGGAGAAAAATGCCAGTCGTGGCTGTTAACGTAACAAAACTTATATTTTTTCTCAGCTTGGATGCTTTGATCAACTATGATGACACCGTGAATCAAAGTAACGGGTTCTACACACTTCTTAATAAACAAGCGTAAAGAACTCAAAACGTTTTAATCTAGAGGCTGACCGGGTTAACCTAAACAGTTGTTTTCTGGCGACGTTTGCGGGAATATCTCCTACCCAAACCAGGGATGGGGATCGCAATACCTGTACGCCAGAGATACCCAAACTAAGCAACGGTGACCACATTATTGGCACCCTGGTCAGGCTTAACACAGTAGCAATATTAATGGGAGCTTTAGAGATCCAATGAGTGTTAAGGCAAGTGGTGGAAGCTCAGTTGCGCGTCCGCAACTATATCAAACTTTACCTGTCGCCACGATTTCTCAGGCAGAACAGCAAGACCGCTTTTTAGGGCGTGGTGAACTAAATGAGCTTGCTGGTTATTTCAGTTCTGGTAGCAAGCGCCTACAGATCGCAGACACCCTGAGCAGCAATGCGGACTTGATTGTGTCCCGCGCTGCCAACCGCATATTTGTCGGTGGTTCTCCAATGGCTTTCTTAGAAAAGCCGCAGGAAGTCGCGGACATGGTAATGGCGGGTACCAGTGGCACGGACATGAAGCGGGCGATGAGTCTGGGAACCGCGACGTTTGTAGAAAGCCGTGGTGGGTTCCTCGAAGGCTTGCGATCGCTCTTTAGTGCCTCTGGTGGCGGTCCGACTCCAGCAGGTTTCCGGCCGATCAACGTTGCCCGGTACGGTCCGAGCAATATGCAGAAGTCTCTGCGGGACATGAGCTGGTTCTTGCGCTATGTCACATATGCGATCGTAGCCGGAGACTCGAATATCATCGCCGTCAACACACGGGGTTTGCGGGAAATTATTGAAAATGCTTGTTCTGGAGAAGCCACGATTGTGGCACTACAGGAAATGCGGCAAGCCTCACTGGGTTATTTCCGGCAAGATGCTGAGGCAACGGAGATCGTCAATCAGTACTTTGAAGTTCTGGTTAACGAATTCAAAGCCCCTACCCCCTCAGACAAACAGCGTCAGAGTTTCTCTGGGGCAGAACAAGGTCTGCAACTGCCTCAAATTTATTCTCTCTCCGCAGAACGGCGTCCTAAATACGCCATGAAGCCGGGTCTATCGGCTTCTGAAAAGCAAGAAATTGTCAAAGCAGCCTATCGCCAAGTCTTTGAGCGTGACATTACCCGCGCTTACAGCCTGAGCATTTCTGACCTGGAATCCAAGGTCAAGAACGGCGATATCTCCATGAAGGAATTTATCCGGCGATTGGCTAAATCTCCTCTCTACCGCAAAAATTTCTACGAGCCTTACATCAACAGCCGTGCCCTGGAACTGGCATTCCGTCACATCTTGGGTCGCGGTCCTAGTTCTCGTGAAGAAGTTCAAAATTACTTCTCCATCGTTTCTAGTAAAGGTTTAGGGGGTCTAGTAGATGCTTTAGTAGATTCCCAGGAATACTCCGACTACTTCGGCGAAGAAACCGTCCCCTACCTCCGGGGTTTGGGTCAAGAAGCCCAAGAATGTCGTAACTGGGGACCACAGCAAGATTTATTCAACTACAGCGCTCCCTTCCGCAAGGTGCCGCAGTTCCTCACCACGTTTGCGGCTTACGAGCAACCCCTGCCAGACCAGCACCCTTATGGTTCCGGTAACGACCCGCTAGAAATTCAATTCGGGGCAATTTTCCCCAAAGAAACAAAGAATCCTAGCGCCAGTCCCGCTCCTTTTGGCAAGGATACGCGCCGCATCCTGATTCACAATGGCCCCGGCATTAATAACCAACTCAGCAATCCTGGGGCGCGGGGTGTAGCACCTGGTTCCCTCGGTGCCAAGGTGTTCAAGCTGGATCAATTACCTAGCTTTAGTGGCAAAAAGTTCGTCAAGAACATCAGTGTTAAATACGCTGAAAGCTCCACTCAAGCCGTAATTAAAGCTGCCTACTTCCAAGTGTTTGGACGTGATGTTTATGAAGGTCAGCGCCAAAAGGTAGCAGAAATCAAGCTGGAAAACGGCGAAATTACTGTGCGGGAGTTTATCCGCCAGTTGGCTAAGTCCGACTTGTTCCGTAGCTTGTACTGGACGCCTCTGTACGTCACTAAGGCGGTGGAGTATATCCACCGACGTTTGTTAGGCCGTCCTACCTATGGGCGTCAAGAAATTAACCAGTACTTTGATATCTGTGCCAAGAAAGGCTTCTACGCCTTAATTGATGCCATCATTGACAACCCAGAGTACAGTGAGGCATTTGGGGAAGATACGGTTCCTTACGAACGTTATCTGACTCCAGGTGGTGTAAGTTTGCGATCGCTCCGTGTTGGCAGCATTGGTGATACCGCTGCCAAGATCGAGAAACAAGAAACACCCCGCTTTGTGGAACTGGGTGAAGTCAAGGAAATTCGAGCTGAACCGGATGTTCAATTCCGCGTTAACCAGGGCGTTAACAAGCAGCGCGAACAAACCAAGGTCTTCAAACTCACAGAAACCGCCGACAAGACGTTGGTGCAAACCGTCATTCGGGCTGCTTATCGGCAAATCTTTGAGCGCGATGTCGAACCATACATCATTAAAAACGAATTCACCGTCTTAGAGACCAAACTAAGTAACGGTGAAATCAATCTCAAAGAGTTCATCACAGGCTTAGGTGAGTCGAACCTTTACATCAAACAATTCTACGCCCCCTACCCCAATACCAAGGTAATCGAACTCGGTACTAAACACTTCCTGGGTCGTGCCCCTATAGACCAACCAGAAATCCGCAAGTACAACCAGATTCTTGCATCTGAGGGTATCCGTGGCTTTATTGGTGCAATGGTTAATAGCCAGGAGTATGCCCAGCTGTTTGGAGAAGATACGGTTCCTTACCGCCGCTTCCCCACCCTCCCAGCAGCAAACTTCCCGAATAGCGAAAGGCTGTATAACCAACTAACCAAGCAAAATGATGAGTTGGTGGTACCTAGCTTTGAGCCAGTGAAGGCACGCATAGATGCCACGAAGATGCCGCTGATGGCAAAAACGATGGCAGATATCGCTACCCAGGAACGGGAAGTTGACAAAACCCAGCCTCTGTTTATTGAACTTGGTCGTTCGTTTACTAATGGCAGTGGGCAATCTGTGGAAGTGGGTGTCGGCACGAGTCGCCGCAAGCCTGCCCGGATTTACCGTTTGACTCCAGGAACCAACTCACCGGCAACCGACTTGGTGATCAATGCTATCTACTGTCAAGTATTGGATGTTTTTAGCGGTCAGGTGCCCTCTGAGTATCGTCGTTCTGAACTAGATAGCAAACTCCGCAATGGTGAAATTTCTGTGCGCGAATTTGTCCGCGCCTTAGCTAGCTCGGAAATTTACCGTCGTCGTTTCTACACACCCTATCCCAACACCAAGGTAATCGAGTTCCTGTTCCGGCATCTGCTGGGACGCGCACCCGCAACCCAAGGGGAGATCCGGCAGTACAACAAGCTGCTGGCCGATCAGGGCTTGAAGGCGGCTGTAGAAGCAATGGTGGATAGTCCTGAGTACGCCCGTTTCTTTGGCGAGGATGTGGTGCCTTACAACCGCTTCCCATCGCTGCCAGCAGGTAACTACCTGGGCAGTGTGAAGGCAGCAACAGATTTGGTGAAACAGCCCTGGTCTGACCTGTCGCCTTCCTATCTTGGTGGTCGCTAAAGAGATTCTAGGTTTGGGATCATTGGTGGGTTTGCCTGGTTCGGAAGAGCCTAAATTCTGACCTGTCTGTCCAAATCGCCAATCTAAAATCAATAAGTTCTTTCCTCGGATTGGTCAGGAGAGTGTAGACTCTCCTGGTCAATCCGAGGCTTTTTTGGGCTCCATTAACCCAGCACAAACCCAAATCTGAAAAACAATATTACAAACTGTTACGAACCCAACCAGAATGTGAACTAAATGCCGCAAAATTATTTCCGGAAGGTAGCTGTGTCTTAAGAGTCATAGAGCTTGTAATCCTAATCACCTTGAGAGTACTTAAACACTCTTAGAGGTTCAGGACTTAACAGCAAGATAGACTCAGTGCTGGATTGGCAAAAGCCAGCTTTCACACATCTGGTAACAATTTTTTTTTGGAGGAATCCCTCAATGAGTATTGTCACGAAAGCGATCGTGAATGCAGATGCCGAAGCCCGTTATCTCAGCCCCGGCGAATTGGATCGGATTAAGAGCTTTGTGACCACAGGTCAGCGTCGTCTTCGCATCGCTCAAGCCCTGACTGACTCCCGCGAACGCCTGGTCAAGCAAGCTGGCGACCAACTGTTCCAAAAACGTCCCGATATCGTTTCTCCCGGCGGCAATGCCTACGGTGAAGAACTGACCGCTACTTGCCTGCGCGACCTAGATTACTACCTGCGTCTGATCACCTACGGAGTTGTGTCCGGCGATGTCACCCCAATCGAAGAAATCGGTGTTGTGGGTGTTCGTGAAATGTACAAGTCCCTGGGTACTCCTGTGGATGCAGTTGCCGAAGGTGTCCGCGCCATGAAGAACGCTGCCACTTCCATGATGTCTGGTGAAGATGCCGCTGAAGCCGGATCTTACTTCGATTATCTGATCGGTGCTATGCAGTAGGGTTCTGCCCTTTCTGGATCTGCAACTGAGAACTTAAAGCAACAATAAATTTGTGAGCTAAGGAAACAAAACAAACCATGCAAGACGCAATTACTTCCGTTATCAATTCCTCTGACGTCCAAGGCAAATATTTGGACAGTGGTGCGATCGCCAAGCTGCAAGCTTATTTCCAAACCGGCGAACTGCGGGTTCGTGCTGCTGGCACCATCAGCGCTAATGCTGCTGCAATCGTTAAGGAAGCTGTTGCCAAGTCCCTGCTGTACTCTGACATCACCCGTCCCGGCGGCAACATGTACACCACCCGTCGCTATGCTGCTTGCATCCGCGACCTCGACTACTACCTGCGTTATGCTACCTATGCTATGCTCGCAGGCGACCCCTCCATCTTGGATGAGCGCGTGCTGAATGGCTTGAAGGAAACCTACAACTCCCTGGGTGTTCCTATCTCTGCCACCGTGCAGTCTATTCAAGCTATGAAAGAAGTCACAGCTAGCCTCGTAGGTTCCGATGCTGGTAAGGAAATGGGCGTCTATTTAGACTACATCTCCTCTGGTTTAAGCTAAGTACTCTAAGAGTGCTGAGAACTTAGGTTCTTTAGTTAAGGTCTGGGAAGTCAGGAGTGAGTGCTAGCTTGTTAAAGGCTTGTCTAACTCGAGCCTTTGCGGCAGATGAGTTTTGGCGATCTAGTATTGACTCTTGACTCCTGGGCTTTGATCTATTTAGAGCCACCCATATAAAGTTTCGGTTCTGCGCCCTGTGCGAACAGCTACGCCGCGCTTAGTGTAGACGCTAAGGCAGTTCTGAGCATGCGGCTTGAGCATTTCACCAAGTGTTTTGGTTGCCATATTCTGGCATACGCCTCAAACATTGAAGCTGCGAATAGTGGTAGCTTGAGCTATAAGGAGGAACTACACCTCCAAATAAGAACCAAAAAATGAGAAAATCGGATTAGCTAATCCAACTTAATGTCGGCAGGGGTTTCCTGTTATAGACGTGCAAAACTTTCAATTGAATTAAGACGTGTAGGCTTTTACGCTACACAACTCCGGTCGGGCGTTACGGAGCTGACCGTGGACGGTTAAGTCGTTGGACTCCGGTTGAAGCGGTAACTTCTTTCCACAAGGGAGAAGCTTCCGTTATACCCGCAAGGGTTAACGGGAGAGCGTCAAAATTTTTTACCTAATCAGGAGAAACAAACTCATGCGGATGTTTAAAGTTACTGCCTGTGTTCCTAGCCAAACTCGTATCCGTACACAGCGGGAATTACAAAACACCTATTTTACAAAGCTAGTTCCCTACGACAACTGGTTCCGCGAGCAGCAGCGGATTATGAAAATGGGTGGCAAAATTGTCAAGGTTGAGCTAGCTACTGGCAAACAGGGCGTCAACACCGGGCTTCTCTAAATTCCCCTTGGGACAAAGTTGCTCATACTAAGGAGGTCGTTTACGACCTCTTTTTCGTTTTATAATTGCTGCCGTTGGTGCGCTAGAGCATTATACGGAATCCGCTTCTATAACCCCCTTTATTTTTATCTGCTACCCTACTTGCTTTGAATAACTTTGTTATCCAGATTCGATATATAGCAGTCGCCATAATGGAAGAGTGACAATAGGCCACAACCCTATGCGCCTAGAAGTGCTGCTCTCACGCTTGAACGGCTATTAGCTAAATGCTAAAAGCTATAATTTGTGCGATTGTGTGTTTGTGGTTTATTTAAGTTGTTAATTGTTAGTGGATCTACGCTACCTGATTCCCTGGTATGACCCCTCTGTGCAGGGATGGTCTTTGTCAGCGCGATTGTTGCGGTGGCTGACGTTCCTGTGGCTGTTTATCGGGTTGGTGGTTCTGTTCTCGGCGTCCTATCCCAATGGCGATACAAACCATGGAGATGGACTGTATTACTTCAAGCGGCAACTCATCTGGGTGTTGCTGGGCTTGGTGGCGTTTAATGTATTGGTGCGTTCTCCCCTGCGCCATATGCTGACCTTCGCTCCCTGGTTTGTGATGCTGCTGTTGGGATTGATTTTTGTCACCCTGATTCCGGGGCTGGGAACAACTACCAATGGTTCGACTCGCTGGCTAGCTTTGGGGCCGCTTCCGATTCAAGCCTCTGAGTTGATTAAACCGTTCCTAGTGCTACAGAGCGCTCGCATCTTCGGGCAGTGGAACAGGCTGACCTGGAAAGTGCGCTTAACCTGGCTAGGAATTTTTTGTGGCGTACTTTTGGGCATTCTCCTACAGCCCAACCTCAGTACCACTGCGCTGTGTGGAATGACTTTGTGGCTGATAGCCCTGGCATCTGGGTTGCCATTTTCTTATCTGGGAGGGACGGCGCTAAGCGGGCTGCTCTTGGCAACTATCAGTATCAGCTTGAAGGAATATCAGCGCCGTCGGGTGATGTCTTTCATGAATCCCTGGGCTGACCCGATGCATGATGGCTACCAGCTGGTTCAAAGTTTGCTGGCTGTTGGTTCTGGCGGAACCTGGGGTTCTGGTTATGGTCTGTCGCAACAGAAGCTGTTCTATTTGCCGATTGAATACACCGATTTTATATTCGCGGTATTTGCCGAAGAGTTCGGCTTCGTTGGTAGTATGTTGCTGCTACTGCTGTTGATGACTTATGCAACGCTGGGATTAATTGTTGCTGCGAAGGCTCGGAATGTAGTTCACAAGCTGGTAGCAATAGGAGCAATGGTTTTAATGGTAGGGCAGTCGCTGCTGAATATCGGAGTTGCCACTGGTGTCTTACCTACAACAGGTCTGCCATTGCCACTGTTTAGCTATGGGGGTAATTCCATGATTGCCAGCTTAGTCGCGGCTGGGCTGCTGATTAGAGTGGCACGAGAGAGTAGTGAGGCAGAGGTTGTTTCTTTGCAAGCACGCCGGAGCGCAGCTCGACCTGGGCGACAGCGCCAAGTGATGCAGAGACCGCAGGCATGAGTGGGAATGTTTAATATCAAGTTGCAGTCTAAACTTTCATTCTCAGCAGAGGAGTAGAGCTTTTATACTGAATTCGCCCAATTTTTAGCCCAGTCTAAGGTGTAATGAACCTGCTGAATATTGGGCGCTTCACAGTACAGGCGCAAAACAGGTTCGGTGCCACTAAAGCGAATAATCAACCAACTGCGATCGCTCAAACGGAATTTGTAGCCGTCTACGGTGTGGCAATCGACTACCGCCTGACCAGCAATTTCTTTCAAAGGCTGGGCTTGCAGTTGTTGCAGTAGGCGCGATCGCACATCCATCCCCGTCAGTGGCAAATCGATACGGTCATAAGCCCAGGTAAAGCTTGTTTGCTCCTGCAAGCGTCGGTACAGATCCCCGAGATCGAGTCCTGAGTGCGCGATCGCTTCTAGCAAATAAAGTGCTGACAACAGCGCATCCCGTTCTGGAATGTGGTTGCCATAGCCAATGCCCCCGGACTCCTCCCCGCCTAGCAACACCTGCGCCGATAACATCCGGTCAGCAATGTATTTATAGCCAATGGCTGTCTCATATACGGGCAGATTGTACAAACTAGCAACACGAGGAATTAGATCGGAACCACTAATTGTTTTGATCACTTCCCCTGTGAACCCGCGCCGCGAAGCCAAGTGCTCAATCAAGATGGGGATGAGAACTTGGGAACTGAGAAAGTTACCCTGCCCATCGACGGCGGCAATGCGATCGCTATCCCCGTCAAACACAAACCCCGCTAATTGTGCTGCTTCATCATTAGAGACGCCAGATCTCCCCTCTGTACGTATCACCCGAAACATCTGAGAAAGATAACGTGGCAGAGGTTCTGGGGCACCGCCACCAAATAAGGGGTCGCGCGAGCTGTTAATTTCTCGCACTGGCATACCCAGCAGAGCCGCCAGCCCCCCGGCAGCTGCCCCATGCATCACATCCGCAAAGACTTTGAGTTTCCCTTGTGCGATCGCCTCCTGAATTTGAGAGATCTCTACTTTCGCCCGTAACGCTTCGCAGTAACTCAGCCAGGGATCGAACGTCTGTAGAGTTCCAGCCCTTCCCCCCAATGGTCGTACCTGAGACAACTGGGCTTCAATCTGCTGCGTAACTTCAGGGGGAACCGAGCCGCCAAACGCCCCCTTGACTTTTAACCCCAAATAGCCTCCAGGATTATGGCTAGCAGTAATTACTAAAGCTCCTAGAGCATTCTGCTTATGAGCCGCCCAGCTAAACGCTGGTGTCGGCGCATAAGTATTACTCAGCAGTACATCAAACCCTGCCGCTTGAACTGTTTCTGCTGCCGTGCGCGCAAACGCTTCTGCCATGAAGCGCCGATCGTAGCCCACGACGATGGTGCGGCTACCTGTCGTGTCACCATAGACATCTGCCAGGACTTGTGCAGCAACAGGGGACACCAGTGCCAGACGCTCGAACGTGAAATCAGCGGCAATCAAACCGCGCCAGCCATCTGTACCGAACTTAATGGGATGCACAGTACTGAATATGTAAAAAGGGCACAATCATTTTAGCTTCCCTAGTACTTAGGCACTTAGAGGCTTGTGAACTCCTTAAGCCTGCTGCTCTGATTCTGGATTGTTGGTTGGGGAAAAAGTATCGGATAGATTTACAAGCAGCGATCGCAGCTTCATGCGATCAATATAGGGCCAGCCGCCCTCCTCTTCAATATCCTTCAGCAGAGCGTAGAGAGCTTGTCGGTTATCCGGTAAAGACGCCTGAAACACACCCTCTTGAATCTCTCGATGTAACTGCTCCAGCGTCCGCAGCAAAGCCAAAAGAGCCAAACTATTTCCTTGGCGCTTTTCGGCTAAAGCACGAATAGTATTGGCAATGGCTTGGAGTTCGGGCTGCTGCTTTGAATCAAAATCTGTGTCGTGCTTCATGCCATCAATTTTCGGAAATTATATTGATGTGAAGTACTCCAACCTGCTTCGTTGAGGTTGGATCTTCCAACATCATTGAACTCAGGGACGGTCTTATTCGTCTTTAGAGTTTCCCGTCTCAACCGCTGTCGCCACGTTAGGGACTCCTATTTCTAGAAGTTCGGGACTGAACCCGATGATGGTCTTACACAGCGTCCACAGGCAGCCACCCGTCTTCCACAGGCAGTTTTATTGTTTTACGGCACGCGCACCTTGGATTTACGGCAATGGCATACCAGCTAGGCTTACGTCTTCCCCGATCTAGTCATGTTTCTGCGACAAGCATATTACTGCTACTTCGGATTAGCCTTTATGTTCCATACAGTCGGGCGGGTCTGCGACCATAGAAATAATATCATTTGTGTAGATGTTGTGTAGATAGACATGGCTAAAAAAGGATTGAATTTACGGATATCTGAACGACGACTAAATAAGCTGAGGCTATATGCATCTAGCAAAGAAAAGACAATGACTCAACTAATCGAAGACTGGATTGACCGATTACCCAGCCCAGAGGTGGACGATTCCTCAACCACCCCACTCCCTAATCAACTGAACGGTTGATTAGAGTCGGGGATAGCTTCGTCATCGTCCGGCTATCCATCCCCACCGTGTAGACGGATAGGGAATTCCGCCGAATACTGTTAAATTTACCGGAGTCTTTTACCAGCTTTCTTTCGGGGAAAGGCGACTCTTCCCGTGTACAATCTAATTGCAAAAGGGGGATCGCGCTCCGGTCACTCTCACGAACCCCAAAATAAGCTGCCGTGCAAATAAGATTGCATATTTACAGCCAGAAAGCGGGGGAGCGAGGTGAAATTTTGTATATTTTCCCCTGTCCCTAAAACCCTTCTGCTGCCTTGCACCCTAAAAATGCAACTTAGATGCGTGGACAGTTTAGCATGCGTGGTATTTCGTGAAGTGTGACATCAAGCCTCGATGTTTCGAGGAAAAGAATGTGTACAGGAGTTCGATTTAAAATGACCCTGGCAGGGATTTTGATAATTGATATTGAGGATTGAGGTTAACCATGAGGTTTCGTACATTCATTGTTGCATTACTGGCTTTGTGCTTGGGCGTGTTAACTGCTTGTAGTGAAGGTCCAGCAAGTGCCACCAATGCTCCACTAACCTATGACCAAATCAGAGGCACAGGGCTAGCCAATAACTGCCCAACTCTTTCAGAAACGACTCGCGGTGCTATTCCTGTTGATACTAGCGAGTCCTATGTCCTGAAGGATGTGTGCTTACAGCCGACCACCTTTTTTGTGAAAGAAGAATCGGTTAATAAACGGCAAGCACCAGAATTTATTCCGGGTAAGTTATTGACACGGTACACTTCTAGCCTTGACCAGATCCAAGGGAAACTGCAAGTTAGTCAAGATGGGAGCCTGACTTTCATTGAAGAGGATGGCCTTGACTTCCAAGCCATCACTGTCCAACTACCAGGTGGTGAGCGGGTACCTTTCTTGTTCACGATTAAAAACCTGGTTGCTAAAAGCCAGCCTGGAATGGACAGTATTAACACTTCGACTGACTTCGAGGGAGAATTCAAAGTCCCCTCCTATCGGGGATCTGTTTTCCTCGATCCAAAGGGTCGCGGGGTTGCCTCTGGCTATGACAATGCAGTAGGACTTCAATCCCAAGCCGATAAACAAGATTTAACCCGTGCCAATGTCAAGCGTACTGACAGCTTAAAAGGCAACATCTCCCTGCAAGTCGCTAAGGTAGATAGCCGTACAGGCGAAATTGCCGGTACATTTGAGAGCGAACAGCCCTCAGATACTGATATGGGCGCTGATGAGCCACTGGAAGTGAAAATTCGGGGTATTTTTTACGCTCGGGTTGAACCGCAGCAGGTGTAAGTCCGCTTCGCCAGCTGAACTAAACATTCCATAAATGTTGCTGTCTCTGGAAGAGGGGTGTTTTGCCCCTTTTTTTTTGTAAGCCTCGGCGGCAATAATATAGCAATTAGCAATTAGCAATTAGCAATTAGCTTCACTTTTGATGCGCTACACATCGGTTTGGGGAGTAGGGGGAGTAGAGGTAGTATTTGTAGCTGTGCAAAAAAGAAATGGTATAAGCACGTGGGTGATGGGAAAGAATTTGAGACTTAGTCAATCACCAATCACCCACCTCCAAAGCGCGATGTTTAATGGAAGCAGATATGCTATTTGATATCTATCTGTGGCTCCAACCTGTTTTCTCCACTCAAATTAGGCTGCTGGCTCTATTCAGTAGTACTACTTAATCAACCTATTGCTTGATTAAGTGGAAATGCTGTTGTAGGCAACGTAATAGAAAGAATAAACTGAATTAGTAAGGTTCCCAAGCCTAGCTGTAAGGGCTACAGTAGTACTGACCAATCCGGTCAAATTTCCTCTTAATCCTGAATCAAAATCGAGGATCAGCCGCCCACTGCACATCTTTTCCTTCCTACCAGCTAGATTAAGCGTCTTCTTAAGCTTCTTCAGTTGTTAATAAACCCAACTGAATTTAACTATGCCTAACACTGTCACTCACGAACTGAAGCATCACAGCTTGCAGCTATTACGAGAATACCAACTGTCTGGTTCGGCAGATCTCCGCAATAAACTAGTCCAACTTAACTTGGGATTGGTTAGAAAAGAAGCCCATCACTGGGTAAACCAGTGTACGGAAAGTTATGAGGACTTGCTTCAGGTAGGCTGTTTAGGTTTAATCCGGGCCATTGAACGATTTGATCTGACAAAGGGACATGCCTTTAGTTCCTTCGCGCTGCCATACATTCGTGGGGAGATTCAGCACTATCTACGAGATAAGGGCTGCTCGGTTCGCATTCCTCGACGCTGGTTGGCACTGCGCCAGCAAGCTGTTGAGATTACGCGGGCTTTGCAGAGCGAGTACAATCGGCAACCCACAGATTCAGAGGTTGCAGCGGCGCTAGGCATTTCACTCGTAGAATGGCAAGAAATTAAACTGGCCTATCAAAATCGGGAGCCTGTAAGCTTAGATATGCCTATGGGGGATGCAGAAGAAGACGCCACTTGCTTAGCTGAACTTTTACCCGATAGCCAGTATCGCAGTTTTCAGTTAGCACAAGAAGACCAGATTCGTCTGCAACAGGCTCTGGTTCAGCTAGAAAACCGGACTCGCGAAATTTTGGAATTTGTTTTTTTACAAGACTTGACGCAAAAAGAGGTTGCCGAACATTTAAACATCAGTGTTGTGACCGTTTCCCGTCGTGTCAAAAAGGGAGTGGACTTGCTGAAAAAGTCAATGGCAGCAGCTGAAGATTAAAAGCAGTCACGAACAACAGACCGTGGATTCACGTAAAAGGTAAAGTCTATTAATACGTAATTTCTACGATATGAGGGTAACTTGCTTAAAAACTAGTATATATAGAGATATCCGATTCTCGCCTGGGATTCCCTTTTTCCGATTTGGGAACCTCTGTGGCGTCTTCCGGTAAAGCGTTGGTGGACGGGCTATGAATCGATTTTCATTTTCTATTGCATTGTTGGGGATATTTGCTCTTTTAACAGGGGGCTGTTCGACAGAGGGTGAGGGTGGTACCACAAGCGCGAGTACCCCAACTCCTGCTGCTTCGCCAGTGGCAGCCCCAAGCCCTGCTCAAACTCAGGCTTTTGCGACTCCACCCGTGGTGGCTAAGCCACCGGCGAATACTGTAGTTGTTTCCGGCTTAATTCAATCGACTAACCCCGATGAACGGGTGCGACAGGTGCAAAAAGGTCGCCCAGATCCTTTTGCAGCAGTAATACCTGTGCAACCCATTGCTGTCGCCTCGCCAACCCCTACGCCTACAGCTTCCCAACCTGTGCCCTCGGGGTCTAACGCTCCGCAGGCGTCTCAACAGACGGGAGGCAACACAGGCAATCAGTCGTCAGGTACAGGAAATGGGAATATAGTGCCGCCAGCTCAAACTGTGCCGCCTAGTAATGTTCCGGCTCCCGGTCGTCCTAGTGGTTCTGGTTCGCAGCCTCAGGGAACGACTACCCCTCGTCCCACTTCACAACCTAATGCGTCAGGTTCAGGGGATATCGGTTCGCAGCCTAAGAGAACGACTGCCCCTCGTCCTAGTTCACAATATGATGGGCCAGGTTTAAGGGGTCTCGGTGCGCTGCCTAATGCTATGCCTAATCGAACCGTTGTTGCTCTTGTGAGTTTTCCTTCTGAGGGGGTTAGTGCGGGTGGTTCCGCTTCCCTACCAAAGGTAACCAAGGTAGCCAAAGCTCAGCCAAAGGTAACTAAGGTAGCCAAAGCTCAGCCAAAGGTAACCAAGGTAGCCAAAGCTCAGCCAAAGGTAACTAAGGTAGCCAAAGCTCAGCCAAAGGTAACTAAGGTAGCCAAAGCTCAGCCAAAGGTAACTAAGGTAGCCAAAGCTCAGCCAAAGGTAACTA
>JAHHGU010000039.1 GCA_019359765.1 Aphanothece sp. CMT-3BRIN-NPC111 | reverse complement strand
CGCACGCTCACGGGTAACAGCATCCATTACATCCTAAATGCTGAAGGTCAACCCATCGACGCCTTGCCGGGACTGTATGGGCCTCAAGCTTTCTTGCGTCAGATATCACAATCTGAGAAAGCTGTCAAGGATTATGCCAAGCTAACTGGTCAAGAGCGGGAGGATTTTCTACGCCAGTATCACCGTGATCGCCTTGCCGCAATTCAGATCGGTTGGACAGCAGACTTATCCCAACTGGGAATATCATTGCCACTACCAACGCTTGAGAATCAGCAAGCAAGTAATACTCCTACAGCAGCAGAAGCCGCTCCCCTAGCAACCAGCAAGATGGCAGTAGAGAGACCGATTTTAAGCTCTATATCGCCTGATACTAGCTTGAGCAATACGAGCGATAGCGCTAGCGCGCCGCAAGGCGATCGCTCTCAGGCGCTAGCAGCAGCAACAAACGATTTTATCTGGGCGAAGATTGGCGAACTGCACAGCGCAGATGCCCGCCTTGATGCCAACACCCAAGCCCTGATGCGAAGTAAAAACCCCAACGTCTATGGTGTGTCGGGCAATGCCATCAACAAAGGGAGTAGTGAAGACCCCCTGCTGCGTGTTTTACCCAACTTCGAGCGCCTTATTGCTGTAGACACCGTCCGCAACGAGTATCAGCTGCACGCTCAAATTCACAAATGGTTTGTCGAAGCAGGTAGTACCAAGGATGTGGATACCTTAAACGAGCGGGTATATGCACAACTATTTTTGACTCCCAGTTCTGATCCCTGGTTAGGACTTCTCCCTCCCGACGCCTACACAGCCATTGAGAATGATGGCATCAGCAGATAATACCTAATGCGGGTTAGATACCCCTTTTTGAACAACCCGCCCAATCTTTTGTAGAGAGACGTTCCGGCGGAACGTCTCATCGTCACGTTCTCTGTCAGTTGTCTGGTGCCACTTACGACTGACCACTGACACTCATAAAATAAGCTTGTATACCAAGCCTGCCTAGCTTGTATCGTTGCTGACAACTATCCCTTCGGCAGAGTCTTAACATCTTTTTCCAGGACAACATAAGGGGATCGGGCTACCCTGAAGAAAACCGACCTTTCCTAAATTGCAGAGTTAGCAAAGAAGCTTATGACACAGCAGAGCTTTGGTGTAATTGGTTTAGCCGTTATGGGAGAAAATCTGGCGCTGAACGTTGAGCGCAACGGTTTCCCCATAGCTGTCTATAATCGCACGCCAGAAAAAACCGATGCATTTATGGCGACACGAGCGCAGGGTAAGAACGTTAAAGCCGCCTATTCTATTGAAGACTTTGTCAATTCCCTGGAACGCCCCCGCAAAATCTTAATTATGGTGAAAGCGGGTGCCCCTGTGGATGCAGTAATTAACCAGCTGAAGCCGCTGCTGGATGAGGGAGACATCATTATCGACGGTGGTAACTCCCTGTATGAAGATACTGCTCGCCGCACCCGCGAATTAGAGCCAGATGGATTCAGATTTATTGGGATGGGTGTCAGCGGCGGTGAAGAAGGTGCGCTCAATGGCCCTAGCCTGATGCCAGGAGGCACGAAAAGCTCTTACGAGTATCTGGAGCCAATACTTACAAAAATTGCCGCTCAGGTGGATGACGGTGCCTGTGTTACCTACATTGGCCCTGGTGGTGCCGGTCATTACGTCAAGATGGTACACAACGGCATTGAGTACGGCGATATGCAGCTAATTGCGGAAGCCTACGACTTGCTCAGCAATGCTTTAGGGCTGAACCACGAACAGCTGCACGAAGTTTTTGCGGAATGGAATAACACCGACGAACTCAATTCCTATTTGATTGAAATTACCGCAGATATTTTCAAGTACATCGATCCAGAAACTAATCTGGCTCTAGTTGATGTGATTATGGATGCAGCGGGACAAAAGGGAACTGGACGCTGGACTGTGCAAGGTGCTTTGGAATTGGGTATCTGTATTCCAACTATGACGGCGGCGGTTAATGCCCGGATCATGTCTTCCTTTAAGAAAGAGCGGGTAGAAGCTGCCAAGATTTTGACTGGTCCTAGTGGCAAGTATGAGGGAGACGCCAAAACCTTCATCAACCAGATCCGGGATGCCCTTTATTGCTCAAAAATCTGCTCTTACGCCCAAGGGATGGCTTTGCTGAGTTCGGCTTCCCAGGCTTATCACTACGATCTAAACCTGAGTGAAATTTCCCGAATTTGGAAGGGCGGCTGTATCATTCGCGCTGGGTTCTTGAATAAGATTAAACACGCATTCAAGGAAAATCCGACGTTGCCCAACCTGCTATTAGCTCCTGAATTTAAGCAGACAATTTTGGATCGGCAGGACGCATGGCGGGAAGTGCTGGCGCAGTCAGCGAAACTGGGGATTCCAGTACCGGCTTTTAGTGCATCACTAGATTACTTTGATAGTTACCGACGCGATCGCTTGCCGCAAAACCTGACCCAAGCGCAACGTGACTACTTTGGTGCCCATACCTATGAGCGTGTTGACAAGCCAGGGTTCTTCCATACCGAATGGACTGCGGTTGACGAGGTGACCCTGCAAACCTCGACACCTGAACCACAACAAGCTCAAGAACCAGCGGAAGCTATACGCACTCCCAGAAGCTAAGTAGAGCAACATTCGCAGAACTTACGCACATTAACGTAATTCTGTCATTGGGAGCCTTAGCGTTCGCGTAGGGGTACGGCACTGCCGTGCCTCTAATTTTAGTTATCGAAAACAAAAAAGCGAAGCATCAGAATTTCTTGCTTCCGCCATGAATTCGTGGGGTTGAAGCTAATAGCTTTTCGTGACAAGTTCTGAAACCCTCAATCACACCGCCAAATCTTGATCGTCTTGTCCATACTGCCACTGGCTAAAATCCTACCATTTGGGCTGTTGGCGAAGCTTTGCGGAGCAAAGGCGACAGTATAAACTGGCCCTGAATGCCCCGTGAGGGTGTCAATCAGCTTGCCAGTGGCAGGATGCCACAGCTTAATCGTCTTGTCATCGCTGCCACTAGCTAAAATTTCATCATCCGGGCTGTTCGCTGAGCGTTGCGGGGCAAAGGCAACGGCATAAACCGACTTTGAATGCCCCGTTAGGGTATTAATCAGCTTGCCAGTGGCAGGATGCCATAGCTTAATCGTCTTGTCATCGCTGCCACTAGCTAAAATTTCACCATCCGGGCTAAAGGCGACGGAAACAACAGACTTGGAATGCCCGGTGAGGGTATTAATCAGCTTGCCAGTGGCATGATGCCACAGCTTAATCGTCTTGTCATCGCTGCCACTAGCTAAAGTTTCACCATCCGGGCTAAAGGTGACGGAAACAACAGACCTGGAATGCTCTTTTAGGGTGCTAATCACCTTGCCAGTTGAGGTCTCCCACAGCTTGATAGTGTTGTCAATGCTGCCACTGGCAAGAATCTTACCATCGGGGCTAAAAGCGACTGAAAGAACTGACTCTGAATGTCCGATGAGAATGCGAATTAGTTTGCCAGTTGAGGGAGACCACAGCTTGATAGTTTTGTCATCACTACCACTGGCGAGAATATTACCATCCGGGCTAAAAACCACCGACCAAACCTCGTTGGAATGCCCAAAAAGGGTGCCAATCAGCTTGCTGCTACTTGGTTCCCATAGCTTGATTGTCAGGTAGTCCATACCGCCGCTGGCTAAAAGCTCACCATTTAAGCTGTTCGCGAAGCGTTGCGGATCAAAAGCAACGGAATAGACACAGTCTGTATGCCCCGTGAGGGTGTGGGCACATCTCCAAGCCTGGGAAAGAGGCGGCGGCGTTGGCGGGGATTTATCTCCTAGAGATGTCGTGGCAGGTTGTGGATCGGGAAAACTTGGTTGAGGATAGTGAGGTGGTACTGGTGCTGGTTGCACAGACGTGAAATTTCCCGTCTCTACAGAATTTAAATTTAGTAGAACTTCTTCCACTGATTGATAGCGCCGATTGATAGCATTTTCGATCAGCTTGTCCAGGAGACGACTTAGTTCTTCACTGACGGGATTATCTGCCAAATACTGCCGCCACACCCAGACATCCTCATTTATATCAAATAGTTCAAAAGGAGAAACATTTGTCAGCAGATGGATGCAAGTTACTCCCAAACTGTATAAATCGCTGGCAAAAACAGCTTTCCCTCTACCTTGTTCAGGCGGGAGATATTCTGGACTACCAATATTGGTTCCGGTTTTGAATAGGGCAGTTCCCGCCGCATATTTAGCTGCCCCAAAATCCACCAGCACCAACTGCCCATTAGCACGACGGATAATGTTCGCTGGCTTGATATCTCGATGAATGACTTGTCGTTCGTGGACAAATTGCAGCACTTGCAGCAAATCATTTAGCAAAGCGCGGATATCGGTTTCACTGAAACGCCCCCGATCTTCCAATTCTTGGGCGATATTTTTCCCGTCGATGAATTCTTGTACCAAATACTGCTGCCGATCTTGCGTAAAATATGCCAACAGTTCCGGAATCTGAGGATGCTTGCCCAGATCATCGAGGCGCACGGCTTCTTGTTCAAATAACTCCGCTGCTTTCTCAGCGCTATTCGTGCCTTGGGCTTGAGGGAAAAATTGCTTAATTACGCAATATGGTTTGGATGGCTTGTATTCATCCACCGCTAAGAAGGTTTTGCCAAAGCCACCTTGACCTATAGGCTTGATGGCACGATAGCGATCGCCCAACAGCAACTTTGTCCCACAACGCAAGCAGAACTTTCCCCCAGGGGCGTTCTGGGGATGAGGGCACTGGGGATTAAGGCAGTAGCTCATTAGAAAGGCATCAACTAATTGATTCTATCTTGACACTCCCTGCCCTCAAGCGGCGGGGATTCTTGTATCTACAGATTCCTCTCCTTGCAAATTGAGTGATTTATTAGGTCATTTTTTCTTACTTCTGTCGCCAAATCTTGATGGTTTTGTCCCAACTTCCGCTAGCCAGGGTCTGCGCGTATTGACTAAAAACGACGGACTTTACAGCAGCATTATGCTCAAATAAAGTGTTAATCAATTTTCCAGTTTGGATATTCCATAATTTGATAGTTTTCTTCTTACTGCTGTTGGTAATTATCTTATCATCAGGACTAATAGCAACTGATAAAACTGAATCTAAATGTTTTTCGAGACTATTGATGTTTGTCTAATTCATCCAGTCGCACGCTTTCTGAACGTTTTTTGTGCCTTGAGCTTCTGGCAATTGGGATTCTCACATCTTGCACCAGTCTCACCAACCGCCAGCCAGGGATTCAAATCCCTGGCTGATAGCGAAAGTCCTCGCTTTGTGGACTAAATGTTTACTAGATAATAATTTCAGTCGGTTAAAACCGACTTCGGCTATGAGACAGGGAATTTATTCCCTGGCAGGTGAGAGGGGCAAGCTTGAGAATGGTGCAAGATATCAGGATTGAGACAATAGCTCATACTGGAAAAAAGTCAGCTGATTGATTTCATGTTAAGTCTTCTCCATCAACCCAACACTCTTCAAACGCCTCATAGTGGTTATCACTGGGACGGTAGCAGTCGCCGCTTCTTTGAAGGTTGGTACTACCGCGTCACCTTGCCAGATAGCGGTCAAACCTTTGCCTTCATGTACTCGATTGAAGATCCTATCGGCGGCAAACCTCAAAGCGGCGGTGCAGCCCAAATCCTGGGCCCAGACGATGAGTATCTATGGCGAACTTTCCCAGATGTGGGCAAGTTCTGGGCAAGCCGCGATCGCCTAGAATTTGGTCATTGGGGCAAAACAGATTTACCCACAAAACCCAGGTACCTTTCCCCTCCTGAGTTTGAGCATCATGTTCAAGAAGGCTATCAGGCTACAGCCACTAGCAATCAGGGAAGCATTCACGATCCTGGAAGCGAACACACAGCTTGTTGGCACTACGAAATTAAACCTGTGTACGGCTGGGGGAACCAGGATGCACCGCAGCAATCAACAGCTGGATGGTTATCTTCTCTACAGATTTTTGAACCCGGGTGGCAGATATTGATGGCTCACGGGCTGGCAACAGGCTGGATTGAGTGGAATGAAAAACGCTACGAATTCACTAATGCTCCAGCCTACAGCGAAAAAAACTGGGGCGGGGCTTTTCCCCAAAAATGGTTCTGGCTCAACTGCAATAGCTTTGAGGGTGAATTAGATGTCGCCTTAACCGCTGGCGGCGGCAGAAGGGGGGTGCTGTGGTGGATGGAGTCTGTAGCGATGATCGGACTGCACTATCAGGGCAAGTTCTATGAATTCGTACCTTGGAACTCAAAAGTAAAGTGGAATATTATGCCTTGGGGCAGATGGCAGATGCAAGCCCAGAATCAAGATTATGAAATTGAGTTGACTGGGACAACGCATCTCCCTGGTACTCCTCTACGCGCACCTACTGAAAAAGGCTTAATCTTCTGTTGTCGGGACACTATGCAGGGTCAGTTGCATCTGCAATTACGAGAACGGCGCGGTGGCAAATCTAAAATTATCCTGGAGGCGCACAGTTCTCTCTGTGGCTTAGAAACAGGCGGTGGCCCTTGGGAAGAGCCTTGGCTATCTCACCACCAAGATGTGTAACAAGCCTGCTTCAACTGTTATGATGGCGTTACAGTTGGGGCTGTAGCTCAGCAGGATAGAGCGAGCGCCTCCTAAGCGCTAGGTCGCCGGTTCGAATCTGGCCAGTCCCGTTGTCTGCTAATGTCAAATAAAATTAATTACTCACCAAGAGCGCATATGCTGGTGAGACAACGCTGAGACAGGAAAGTTCGCCACAGCGCACTTGTCTGTTGTCCATAAAACGCCATCTCGATCGATTAATGCTCTTGAGAATCTATTCCAGCAAACGACAAAGCAGTTTTTCCAAAACTTTGCGCTCTCGAGTCGCGTTGTTTGCGTGGCTGGTGCCATTACTGACCGTTTTGTTTTGGCTAGGCTACAGGCAGATTGAAACCTATATTGTGCAACCGGAGGCTGTACTAGTCTTAGGTGGAGAACCGGAGCGAGAGAAGTTTGCTGCCCAATTGGCTCGTCAGCACCCAAATCTACCCATCTGGGTTTCTGGGGGTAGCCCCAAAGATTATTCACGAAGGGTGTTTGCTAAAACTGGGATAGACCTAAGCCGCCTCAACTTGGACTACCGGGCTGTGGACACCGTGACAAACTTCACCACGCTGGCGGATGAATTGCAAGCTCAAGGAATAGACAGCGTTTACTTGATTACCTCGGACTACCATATGCGCCGCGCCCGCATCATTGGCGAGATTGTGTTTGGTAGTCGGGGAATTATTCTTAAGCCTGTACCCATGCCTACAGAGCGATCGCCTGAATCGATTGATAAATCCTTTCGCGATGGAGCTAGAGCTATCGTTTGGGTAACAACTGGTTATACGGGAGCCTCCCTAGGTCGCTAGTATAAAAGCTAGCTTCGGTGAGCGCGATCGCGCTCACCGAAGCCCTACTTGTATCCCGCCGCCTGGATGGAGAAAAGCTGTGCGTAGCGCCCCTGTGCCTTCAATAACTCCTCGTGAGTTCCCATCTCCACCAAAACTCCACCTTCTAGTACCGCGATTTTATTCGCCATACGCACAGTAGAGAAGCGGTGAGAAATTAAAAACACCATTTGATTTTGGGTGAGGGCACGAAAGTGATTAAAGATGTTGTACTCTGCCTCCGCATCCATCGCCGACGTTGGTTCATCTAGCACTAGGATATCTGCCCCAGTTCGCATGAAAGCCCGTGAAAGCGCAATCTTCTGCCATTGGCCCACAGAAAGTTCAACTCCACCTTTGAACCAACGACCTAACTGCGTTCCAAAGCCCTGCGGCATTAACTCAATGAAGGGTCGAGCCATGCCCTTAACTGATGCAATTTCAATGCGTCCAACATCTTTAATTTGTTCCACGTCTCCCACGCCTACATTGTCTCCCACAGTAAATTGGTAGCGAACAAAGTTTTGGAAAATTACCCCAATGCGTCGGCGCAAAACCTCTATATCCCATTCACGCAGGTCTAAACCATCTAACAGAATGCGCCCATCATCCGGTGTATACATCCTTGTCAAAAGTTTAATTAGAGTTGTCTTTCCCGAGCCATTCTCACCCACAATCGCCAGTTTTTCTCCTGGTTTCAGGTGTAGCGAAATTCCCTGCAAGGCAAATTTTTGGGTTCCCGGATAGGTGAATGAAACATTCTCGAAACGAACTCCATCACCAGGGATTAAACCAGAACTAGCCCTGCCTATAGGCTTGGAAACCTTTTGCTCTAGGAATTCGTAGAGATTGGACAAGTAGAGGTTGTCCTCGTACATTCCTCCAACTGAGGTCAGGGTTGAGGAGAAAGTAGACTGTCCTTGCCGGAACACCATCAAGTACATGGTCATGTCTCCCAAGGTAATTCGTCCCCCAATCGCCTCGATGACAATCCAGGCATAAGCGAAGTAAAAGGCACCGGTACTTAGCAAACTCAGCAGGTAGCCCCACCAACCCCGGCGTATTGTCAAGTCGCGGTCTTCACTATAGAGTTGCTGGAAGATGTCACGGTAGCGTTTTAGCAGCATGGAGCCGAGCTGGTACAGCTGAACTTCCATTGCGTAGTCTTCCCTAGCAATCAGGGTTTCCAGGTAGTTCTGCTCTCGTGTTTCTGGCGCTCGCCAGCGAAATAAACGGAAGGCTTCAGAAGCAAAACGGGTCTCCGCGATGAAGGCAGGCACGGCTGAAAAAGCGAGTCCCACTACAGCCCAAAGTGAAAGCTGTAATAGCAGACCGCCGTAGGTAACCAGCGAGAGGATATTTTGGATCAAGCTGAAGGTACGGCTTACCAGGGATAAGGGACGACTTGATGCCTCTCGTCGCGCCCTCGTCATCGAGTCGTAGAATTCTGAGTCCTCGAAGTGGACAAGATCTAGTGTGAGCGCTTTTTCTAGTATGAGGACATTCACTTTTTGAGCTAAAAGTACTCGCAGCAAAGATTGGCATACTGTAAGTCCGCGCTGGCTGCCTGCTAGCAGTATGACTACGACTGCCTCCAGCCCCACGTAGCTGATAGCAGTCCAGCGATCAGCTTGCAAGCCAGAATTAGTGGCGTTAACTACGCCATCGACGATTAATTTGCCGACTACAGCAACTACAGCCGGGAGGAGGCCAGCAACTAAAGTCAAGATGGCAAGCATTACTGTCAGGGTATGGCTGGTGTTCCACACCAAGCCGATTGCCCGAAGGCTGTACTGGAAGACGGCTTTACTTTGGCGTAGCAAGAGCCAAAAAAGCCTGGGGAAGTTGAGAAACTGGCGACGACTCATATTTTATTTTTAGCTAATCTGGGATTGAGTCGTAGTTACAGCCTTTGGCAATCTAAGCAATTTCCAGCTAGCGATATCATGTCCGATTGATTAATTACGGATTGTAGTAGCGCGTCTAGTTTAATTTGTTGGGTAGAGTAATTACTGTCACGATTGAATTCTTGTTTTTTAAGTTTTTGAACCCAACATTTTAAGCTTGCCGTGCTAGTAGGTTGGGTTAAACGCAGTGCAACCCAACACAAAAAATTAATGTTGGGTAGAGACGCGCTGTACCTTGGTCAGGTAGTAGAGCTTCTCTAGCCCCTTCTGGCTGGATTTTATCTGTTCCTGATAGCATTAACTTTTGGCTGCGCCATAACAGTTGCAATGCATTACAAGAAGTCAAGCAGCAGAAAAACCCACGGGTTGAGATTTCTCGCTTTTCCAGTTGTCAGGAGGCTTATGAAGTAGAACTGGTGACGCTAAAAGGTGTGGGACACATCTGACCGAGAGGGGGTTCTGGCCCGAATCAACTGCTCAATGGCAGTCAGTAAATTTGGCGCTTTTTTCAACGTCATCACTTACCCAATCGAATAAAGTAGAGTGTGACAACCAAAATTAATTTAGCCAAAACTACTTAACAATGAAAGCAGCAATTTATTGCTTAGTCTTAAGCGCTATTTTTAATCTAACTTTTTCAAAGGCTTTGGCACAGCTTAAGGTTAGTGATCCCTGTAGTTCGCTTGTTCAAGCAGAAAAGATAGACGAAATACAGGTAGTTTTAGCTGAAAGCTTCTCTCAAGGAATGGCAGTTATTGGAATTCGCGATGAAAATGGTTATAAGTTTGGCTATATCGACAGACTGGGCAAGCTTGCTATTAAGCCTCAGTTTAACGGTGCTGGAAACTTTTCTGACGGATTGGCACCTGTAGGCATCGGTAATAAATTTGGCTATATTGACAAAAGTGGTTCGGTTGTAGTTGAGCCAAAGTTTGATGAGGCTGAAAGTTTTTCAGAAGGTTTGGCGCGGGTAGGAATCAGGGGTAAATACGGCTACATTGACAAGACAGGCAAGGTGATAGTTAAACCACATCTTAATTATTCTAAACGATATTCTGAGGGTATGGCTCTCGTTAGCATTGACGATAAACTTGGCTATATTGATAAACTAGGCAAAGTAGTAATAAAGCCACAGTTTGATAGTGCTGGAAGTTTTTCAGAAGGTTTAGCAATCGTAAGAATTGACGATAAACTTGGTTATATTGATAAAGCAGGAAAAGTAGTAATAAGACCACAGTTTGATGAAGCTGCTCCCTTTTCTGAAGGGTTGGCGCTGGTCGGTATTAGAAACAAATACGGCTATATTGATAAGACAGGAAAGATAGTTATCATTCCACAGTTTGATGTAGTTGACGTTGAACAAACTGCGACTAAAGAGCCGGGAGCATTTAGCTTTTCTAACGGATTAGCATCAGTGAGAATTAACGGTAAGCGTGGTTATATCGACAAAACGGGTAAGGTAGTTATCAAACCGCAGTTTGATAGGGCTGGAAGCTTTTCTGTTAGCGAAGCTGCTCCGCAGGCGCTAGCGCTAGCTGCTGTAGAGATTGACGGCAAGATTGGTTACATCGATCTGGGGGGTAAGCTGGTAGTAGAGCCGCAATTTGAGTGGGCTGAACGATTTTCGGAAGGGTTAGCTGCCGTTTTTATTAACGACCAATGGGGCTATATAGATCAGACAGGAAAATATGTTATTGGCTATAAGGCTAAGTAATACCAATTTCATTAAAGACTGGAACAAATTACTTCTCCTGCTTCCCCTACCTCCCTTACCCTTTATCTGTAGCAAACATTGTTGAAATTGGTATAACGAGGTCGGGTCTGAGACTATGCATTGTATATTCAGCACCTGACTACTTAAATTACAAAACTGTAATTCAGATGTGGTGAAGCTGTAATTTTCAGCAGGCTTAATTAAAACATGACATCTAAACATTCTTTATTCCTAAGGATTTCAATGGTCATGAAACTTAAGCAACTGTTAGTTCTATCTACTGCATCTGTTCTCTTTGGTGGCTGTGGTTTTGTCACAAATAAGGTGAACGCCGAGCCGCCTACCTTAATGGCACAGAATTCAGCGTCACCAACTGAGCAACGAGTAGAAGGAGAGGGACGAAGACGTGGTTCCAAGTTTGAAAATCTGCCCGGAATAACTGAGGCCCAAAAGACCCAACTCAGGCAAATTCACGAAGCTAGCCATCAACAAATTGATGCTATTCCCACAGCCGAGCAAAAAGCTCGGATGGAAGCAATTCGCCAGAATACCAGAACTCAGATGGATGCAGTTCTGACGGCTGAGCAAAGGCAACAACTACAGCAATCATCACCATCTACTGGGGAACGAAAAGGTCGTGGTTTTGCAAAAATCAGTGGACTGACCGATGCCCAAAGAACTCAGATGAGGCAAATTCACGAAGCTAGCCATCAGCAGATGGATGCTATCCTCACATCCGAGCAAAAAGCCAGAATTGAAGCAATTCGCCAGAATACCAAAACTCAGATGGATGCAGTTTTGACGGCTGAACAAAGGCAACAACTACAGCAATTGCGCCAGCAGAAACGACAAGGCCGTCAACAGCAGCAGTCTTAGTTAGGGCATCGGATTGCTTTAGGACTGTACGAGCTAGTGTAGGCTAGCAGAGTTAGTGTCGTTTTAATGGCTGCTCTTAATCCTATAGCAATCTTGCTTTTCGCTTCCCCAAAGATTTACATCCAGTGCTGAAACCGAGTTAGGGAGGCAACTTCCTAGCTTAGTACCTCAACAGTTTTGCGCCATCCTTCAGGGGCAAGCTTGATTAAGGTTAATTTCAGTTTGAGATCTAGCTCCTTTTCTCCTCACACAACCAGCTTCACGCCCTCCCTATCGCTTCTTTCTAGTTCTATAGTCAGTTTGTCAACTATAGGCTCAAAGATAAGTAGGGAGGGCTTTACTATCCTTCTAGAAGGATGTTCTCAGGGGCGAGCGATGCCAAGCTATAGAAATTCTAGAAAACAGGGGTTGTACTAGCATCAAGCCCAATAGAAGGGCTTTAAAGTGAACTCAAACGACAATCGATTTTGAATTTATGCATACCAACAAACTACTGCTCTATATATAAACTACCCCGCCCATGAAGATATGGACGAGGAATTATTGCTAAAAAATGTTGAATTTGTCCCTGGCAAATTAATTGCTTTTCTTTTTCTGTGGCAGGTTCCGTTGAGGGATATCCCGACCGTTGTAGAACTGTTTCTCCAGCTTACCTAGCCCTAGCCACCCTGCCCCGCAGACCAGGATCGCCGCTGCTGAGAGGGCTGCTGCTAGCACTGCTGTTTCCCCAAGGGAGAGAACTGCAAGTGGTGCTGTCGCCCAGGCGATCGCACCTGTGACGACCAACCCCATCCTAATCCGCTGAATGTTGGCTACGGCTGGCTTACAGCTGGCGCATTTTACTGTGTGCGAGTAGTACCGATCCATTAGCTTTTCTCTTGGCAAAGCTGGCGGTAAAGTCTCCCCTGGAAAGGGATCGGTACTATATTGGTTCACCCACTTACGCAATTGGGAAACAAAACGGTCTGCTTTTGTCGGCAGGTAAAATGCCTTGGCAAAATTAGCGCTGCCACCTGCTGCCTCAAGATAACGCTCCTGGTGGTGCAAGAAAATTTGGTCATCTTCTAGGACTGTATTCTGCCCCAAGTGAGTGTACCAGCGCGGCGTCAGCTTCATAAACAGCCCCGGCAACTTGGAGGAAAACTTGAAAGGAAAGCGGGCGAAGAGGCGGCAGGAACCTTTGTGCGTTGGAGTCGCATAGACCACAGTCAAGGTTCTCCCAAACTGCTTAGAAGTTAAGTCATGCCACATCAAAGAAGGGGCGATAAACGTCGTGTCTTGCCGTCCCAGTGTTCCGCGTCGCGGCCCTTCCTCCCATACCCCTTTAAAGCCTTGTTTTCCGGACTCCACAACTTCTAGCTCGACTGGACTAGCGTTTGCCCTATTTCCTACTGATCCGTGGTGCGTATAGGAAACATGACTGGCATCCAGCACGTTTTCCAAAAGCGTGAGCGCATCGTAAGGAAGATCTCTAAATGTGTTCAGGCAAACCCACTCATCTGGAGATTCTTCTAGCAGCTCAATGATTGGGACTTTGGTTTTGAAAGCGTTCTCGATCTTGCCGGGGTAGACGAACAACAGTCCTTGTCGCTCAGTTGTCGGTAACGACGCAGCACAAGCCCTCTGGGAATTTTCCGCTGTTCTTCCCTCGACCTGCTGGGGTATGCGATCGCAGCTGCCATCTCCTGAGAAAGCCCAGCCGTGATAGGGGCACTCCAACAGTCCATCCTCAGCAATTCTGCCTTCAGATAAAGGCGCAAGACGGTGAGGGCATTTGTCCTCTAATACGCTCCAGGAGGAGGCTTTCTGATCCCACCAGATAACTATGTCTCTACCGAGCAGCGTGAAAGGTGTCGGTTTCGACTTGTCGAGATCTTCGACGTAATGAACCGGATACCAAGCTTCTTGAGGGTCGAAACGATTTGGGTCGCTGCCACCTGCGGGCATCTCCTCAAAGGAGCGCTGACCCGCTAGATCATCTCTCTCAATTGTTCTGCCAGCCGCAAAGCCGCCGTTTAGGTTTGACTGCGTTTGATTTGACAGAACACCTTGAATCGCTGTCGGCGTTGTCTCCATATCTAAGCGTGAGTTCAACTTTTACACTTCTATTACAAGCTTAGCGCTTCGCTTAGTCATGAGTTTTGAGTTTTGAGTTATGAGTTAATAATTAAAAACTTTTTAAGCCTGAACTTTCTGAATCAAAATACGAAAGATATCTAAATATAGAGATCAAATAGTGTTGAGTTAAAAATTAATAGCTCAAAATTTATAACTTTTGAATTCTGGAGTTTATTCAAAACTCAAAACTTGTGAACTAACATTTCCGGGAACTAGATACATCAAATTCATGTAAATCTGCATCCCAAATACTAATATAGATAAAACCACAATCCTGCCTAACAATTTGAATCTTTAACCCTCCTTGCTTAAAAGTGAAAGAATTAGACTGACCATCTTGAACTCGTTGCAGCCCGCGCTTAATCTCAGCGGTTGCTCCACCCCCTAACATTCCGTCCAACGTGGCCAACATAACTTGACGATCTACTGATTGGGCAAAGGCTACCTCCGTTTGGCGAATCTGCCCAGAACTACGATCGTATAAATAGCCTAGGTCGATTTGGTTGGGGACAAAATGATAAGTGACAGCACGAGTACCCGGATAATAGCCTTTAGAATCTTTGCTTGGGCTGCCGAGGGCTGCTTCTACCGCGCTTCTTGATGTACCCGTAGGAAATGCAGGAACGTTAGTAGAGGGATTGGGATTCCGGTTATTTCTTGCCGGTGTGGGTACTGGTGCGGGCGATTGCCTTGGTGCTGAGGAGGGTGATTCCGGGATTGCTGAGGAGGGTGATTCCCGATCCTGCGGGTTGGGATTTGCAGTAGGGGATAACTGCGCTTCCGGCGTCTGTGTCGTTGAGGGGGATCTAGAGATAACTGGAGCGGGTGTCTCTTGGGAAGGTTCTGAAGGCAAACTCGCAGGCGTTTGGGAGGAGGGACGCTCTCCAACGGGTTGTTCTGACGCTGACGGGGAAGATGAGGATATGCTAGGCGAAGATTGGGAAGATCTGTTTAAAATCCGGCTGAGAGCTAGAGCTGCCACGATCAAGCCACCTACAATCAAAATAGCTATGAGCCAAGGCTTGAGACGCTGCCCTGGACTCGCTGGCGACGCGATCGCCGGAACGGTATGCGAGGCTGAAGTAGCCGGACGTGGGGCAATTGGGGCTACTGCCACCGTTGGCTGGGTGGCAGTCCAGGCGGGAGAGGGAGGAGCAACACCAGATTGTAAGGTGTCGAGCATTTCTTTAGCAGTGGCAAAGCGATCGCGCGGATGGGACTGTATCGCCTTATCTAGAACAGCTGCAAACGTGGGGCTAACACTGGGAACATATTGTTGCCAGAGAATCTCACCAGTTCCAGGATCAGTCTGCAATTCTTGCGGCGCTTTGCCAGTGAGCGAACAGACAGCAGTCAGTGCCAAGCTGTAGAGATCGCTAGAATAAACTGGCTGTCCTGCTGCTTGTTCAGAAGGCATAAACCCCGGCGTCCCAATCATGATTGAGTTGGTGACGTTGCCCATCGCCTCTTTCACAGCACCAAAATCAATTAGTACCGGCTTACCATCTCGATTACGCACAATAATGTTGTCCGGTTTGATATCCCGGTGAACCATGCGTTTACTATGCACAAAATCTAACACCGGCAATAGACTCACCACGATGTCTCGAACAACACCTTCGCTCATTGGTCCCTGCTGTTGCACCTTGTGGCTCAGAGTTTCGCCCTCAATCCATTCCTGAACTAGGTAAAATTCTCCGCCTTCAGAAAAATAAGCATACAGCCGAGGGATTTGGTTGCTTCCCTCCCCCAAATCCTCTAAGACTGCGGCTTCTCGCTGAAACCGCTGTTGAGCCAACTGGTAAGCCTGGGGGTCGTGCGCCACTGGTTTGAGTTGCTTAATCACACAGCGACGAGCGGAAGGCATATAGCTATCTTCCGCCAGAAAGGTGTTACCAAACCCACCGCTTCCCAAAGCCCGAATAATGCGATAGCGATTGTTCAGGAGTGTTAGCGTCATTGGATCAGATCTCAGTGCCTTGTTACGTCTTACTTCTGCAATTGCTCTCGGCGCTACTATCCTACGGAATAGATAAGCATAGCTTTTAGCAATTAGCTTTTAGCTTCTAGTAGTTATAACAGCATATCGCTTGTGCATGAAGGCGAGGTCGATTGTCATTTAGGACTTAGACCATAGACACAGCCCCTCAAGAGTATAACTGTTCAATAATGTCAGGGAAATTAAACGCCTATATCCTCAAAAATTAAGCGATTACTTCAAGTCAAGTAAGCCGCTTTCTTTTAATTTAGGATTGAAGCGAATTTCCATTTGAACGCCACGGGATTTTAATTCTGCTAAAATGGTTTCTTCAACTCGTCGTGCTACCTTTTTTAACAGTTTAGTTTGATCCAACTCATCAAGCCGCGAAAAACTAGCTTGCTCTTCATCTGTTATAGCTGACTTAGCATCTATAGGCTGATTCCATTTTGCTTGATCAGCAGCATTGCCAAGTGGTACTGCACCATTTTCTTCTATCCAGGCATTTTGCGTGTTTTCTAGAATGGTGCGGCTGGGACGGTCGATTGTTTGAACTTTAAACCAATAGCAGCTTTGAGGCTGACGCACCAAATGCTGTTTGAGACTGAGATAGATATCGCGGGAATAGCCAACGAATTGCAAGGCTTTCTCACGGTCAAAAATGGCGTATACCCCAATTTTTCCTGGTAAATATTCCGGTAATTTTCCCGTTTCATCCAGGTAGGGTATATATTCAAGGCTAGCAAGGGGGGGGAAATCTGTTGAAGAGGTCATCTGTTAGTTTCTGAAATGTTTTTATCCGAGTTTTCGATAAATTGCACAGAGGCGACTTGGCTTGAATATTTTTGCATTGAACATAAAATTAGGCGGCACGTTGATGATGACGTAATCCTCTGATTTATGGTAAGGCTCATATTCAGCAGGCATCCCTTTGGGTGTTGCCAGACTATAGGGAACTGGTTGAAAAAGTAGTTCTGTGAACTCAAGTTGCTTACAGGACGCTTGTTCAGTTATCTGTTTGAGAAAGCTTTCACCTCTCAATAAACTAAACAAAGTTTCTTTGGCATCTGGTTCTAGGCTAAAATTGCCATCAAAGTTAGTAATTATCTTCAGTTGAGCCATTTTTCTAGGGTTACTCGTTATTCATTGACAGATTGGGCGATTCTGGCGATAAGGGCTACGCCCACGCTGCGCGACCGCAGACCGCCTTACTACGCTACATATATTAAAGCTTGGCGCTTAACAAAGTCCATTTGTATTAAGTTTTATTTAAAAATAGGCAATAAGTACGCTTAGCTATCTATAATGTCAATCATTTAGGCTTACTATTTGGCAAATTAGCCACTGGTCGTTGGCTTCTGGTTTTTAAATTTCTCGTTGATTTTTTGCCAGTACTTTATATCTTCTTCTTCTAGATTGGCAGCAGATTCTAGGGTTTCGCCTCTGTACTTGCAAATAACCCCGCGTTGGCCTGCTGCGATCGCTAAAGTGTTCGTCTGATCCTCGTAGGCTAGGTTGTAGTTGGCACCCTTGACGAACCACACACCAGGTTTTACTTCTTTAGCTATTCCAGAATCGACACATTCTTTAAACGCACTAATGGCGATAGAGCGTATAGTTTCTGCATATTCCCGCTGAAGAGGGTCTATTTGAAAAGCTTGGCTAGGAGTAGACTGATCGGAAATAGGTGGTGATTGGATGGGTGCAACTTGTCTCTGGTCTTCAGTAACCTGAGAGCGAGTCAGCCAAATTACTTTATCTTCATGATGCAGACGAACTTCATCAACTAACGTTTTAAAGAAAAGTTCATCTGGGTTATAGGAAATACCTCGAATGGGATACCACTGGGAATGGGCGAGTATGAGTACATCAAGCTGGATTGCACGTCGGTTGGGCAGACGGTGGTGAATCCACCACTCTCTCCAGAGAATTTTTGCTGACGTATAGTTAACCTTGTAACCAGCAGGGAGCTCATGCTGCTCGTACTTCATGACACCCTGCCGCTCTGGCTGACCCACAGGCACAAAGCTATTTTTAAGGAGTATCTGATGCGTTAATTCCCAGTATTTAGATGCTAAGTTAACGCTAACTGATGGTATAGAAACTGTTGGCTTGATTAGAGCCACCAATTCACCGTTTTTTGCTAGTAGCTGAGTGGTATCAAAAGCCGAATCGACTCGTAAGTTTTGATTGGATAGGAGTTCACCCTCACCCCTAATAAAATTGTGAATTAGAGTTTTATCATCAATGGTAGTCATAGTAAGCGTACTTAGTTCCATTAGACACAGCGCTTACCACTAGATAGGCTAGGGTATTTATGCTTGCCTCATACATTACAACTTTCAGGGGAGTAATACTCAACTTAGTAAAATCATTTTCAGGGCATTTTATATCCGCATAGCAGCCCCGTAAAGCTGAATAAAACAGCCTACTTTCCACAGCCTAATAATTCTATAGAACCCTGATGCCGGGGATATGTCTGTGAAGTACGTTAAATGATTGGCATACATCTAAATATTGATTTAGCGTTATGGAGTTTGTTTGTACAAAGGAAAGTACTTGTTAAGGTAGAAAGCTGGAGGATATTTTTGAGGAGGTAGGAGTGGACTATCAGCAAGAGGGCGATCGCGCAACGTATCGCGTCCTCTGTGGCAATGCCCGCTTCAGCGCTTTGAGCAATGGCTTGGTGCGGCTGGAATGGTCAACAAATGGTGAATTTGAGGATCGTCCTACGGTTCAGGCGTTTACCCGACCAGGTGCGGTGCAATTTAAATCTATTGCATTTAATGATGGAGTGCTGCACCTGCATACTGAGTACATCCAGATCGCCTACCACCCTGATGGTGAGTTATTTAACGATGCTAACTTGCAAATAACCTGGCAATGCGGACAATGCTCAGGAACTTGGACTCCTTCCACTGTCGATACAGAGAACTTGGGCGGAACTTTTTCCAGCCTTGACATGATCCACCGTAACTTTAAACCTACAGGGGTGCATCCCGCTGGTGTTGAGGAAAGCTATCCTCATACTCAGGAATGGCTTTATGCACCTGTAAAAGAGGCACACAAGATTTTGCGCGATCGCGGAGAAACCACCCGCTTTGAGGAACCGCCTGTCTGGTATTTAGACCGCTACCGCCTTTCCGAATTTCCTCCGGAAATCCAGGAATTTCTGAAACAATGGCATCACTTTCCCCCAGGAATAATTAGTAAAAGCGGTTACAGCGTCCTCAACGACTCAAACAGCGCCCCCATAGAAGACGGATGGCTAACAAACGATGGCTTGAGACATGAAGCCAATCCAAAATCCCTGGATTGGTACTTCTTCGCCTATGGTCAAGATTACGCTACTGCTCTTCAAGACTTTGTGCAACTATGTGGACGCATACCAATGCTGCCACGTTGGGCTTTTGGCATCTGGTTCTCCCTGTTTAATCAACTGCACGACTCAGATTATCGGGAACTTGTCAAGCAGTTTGACGAACTTGCTTTACCTTTAAACGTCCTCATTTTAGATGTTGATTGGCACATTTCCGGTTGGTGCGGCTGGGACTGGAACTTTGAATTATTCCCCGACCCTCCAGCATTTCTCCAGTGGGGGCACGATATTGGCTTGCATTTTGGCGCTAACGTCCACATCGAAGGATTATCACCTAGCGACAGTCAATTTCAGAAACTCTGTGCAGCACGCGGACTAGATCCGGCGGATGTGCAAGCTGGGAAAGTATTCGCGATTAAAAACCCCACCGCTGCCTGGATATTCGATACTTGGCAGCCGGATAACATTGGTTCATATAAACCAACCGCCGAAGAACTAGAAGAAGGTTGGTTGCTGTTCAATTTAGCCGATCGGGAAGAGGCACGCCTGTTTATGCAGGTATTGCATAGCCCCCGTGAGGAGGACGGCATCGACTTCTGGTGGATTGATGGTACAAATGCCACTCATCCTGGTGTGAATTCCCAGCTATGGACTAACCACGTTTACTTTACTCATTTGGAAGCTAAGACAAATCGCCGTGCCATGATTCTCTCCCGCACAGGGGGGATTGGTTCGCACCGCTACCCGTTGCAGTTTTCTGCTGACACCTACTCGCATTGGGAAGTGCTAGAGTTTTTGGTTGATTTTACAGCACGAGCGGGTAATGTCGGGGTAACTTATTGGTCTCACGACTTGGGGGGATTTTATAATCATGTGCTAGGCGTTCCCACTATCGACCCAGAACTTTTTGTGCGCTGGGTGCAATTTGGCTGCTGGAGTCCCATCGTGCGCCTACATTCCGATCACGGGATGCGGGAACCTTGGGCTTATGGGCGTTGGGTACTAGAAGCAATCCGTAAAGCCCTGCACACGCGCATCCAATTAATCCCCTATATGTATCATCTGAGTCGAATTGCTCACGATACTGGTCTGCCTTTATTTCGCCCGTTGTACTTAAGTTATCCCGACGATCCAAAAGCTTATCAGACACCGACTCAGTATTTGTTAGGCGATCGCATTCTTGTTGCCCCAGTTGTTGAAGCTGGCGGTTATCGCCCCGTTTATTTACCTGCTGGAATATGGTGGGAGCGAGAAACAAATCAATTCTACTCAGGTTCTCAGGAATTGCACCTTTACGCCCCCCTCGACAAAGTACCCGTATTTGTCAGTGCAGGAACAATTCTACCTCTCCAGGAAATCGCACTCCGCGTAGAAACTGCCCCGCCTGCAACTTTAATCTTGGAAGTTTATGCAGGGGGGGATGGTGAACTAGATTTCTATGAAGATGACGGTGAAAGTACCAGCTACCGCACCGATGCAGGTAGTCGCCGTCTATTTACCCAACGCCGAGAGAAGGAAAGTTATATTTTCACCTGTGATCCAGTGCGGGGCAGTTATCAAAGAATGCCCAAGGAACGGGACTTCTGCATTCGCTGGATTGGGTTAGCGCCTGATAGTCAGGTTGAAGCGACTGGTGTGCAAATGAGTGATCTGCGTTGGGTAAATGACGTGCTGGAAGTAAAACTGGAAGCAGTGGCGCAAATAGCTAGTTGGCGTTTAGTAGTAATGCCCAAAAGTTAGGCGAATTTTTGAGTTCAGTATTAGGAAGTTTGTTATGTCTATTCAGCTTCTCAGACGGCGATTCACGGTACAAGAATACAACCAGATGGCTGAGGCTGGTATCCTTTCAGAGGACGATCGCTTGGAATTAATCGAGGGAGAAATTGTAGAGATGTCCCCAATTGGTAAACGTCATGCAGCGTGTGTCGATCGCCTTAACCGATTATTCAGTCTGCGTCTGCAACAGAGAGTTATTGTCCGAGTGCAAAATCCAATTTATTTAAGCGATCGCTCCCAACCCCAGCCTGATGTCACATTACTTCAGCCTCGCTCAGATTTCTACGCTGAAGGTCATCCCCAGTCAGAGGATATCTTACTTTTGGTAGAAGTCGCAGACACCTCTGTTGATTATGACCGGGAGGTGAAAGTTCCTCTCTACGCTCAAGCTGGCATTTATGAAATTTGGCTAGTGGACTTAGTTGGGGAATATGTGGAAGTTTACCGGAAACCTGCACCCAATGGCTATGGCGAAGTTCAGCAGCGGCGGCGGGGTGAGTATATTTCTGTGCAAGCTTTTCCGGATCTGGATCTAAGTGTTAACGAGGTGTTGGGATAATTTCTGGCTGAAGGATCTACTGAAGGCACCTTTGAAATTAAAGTTAAGTGATAAGTTTCCAAATACCCACGCACAACCAAAGCAGCTAGAAAAATCCATATCCATGCAAAATCCAACTAATCTCAATGTTCAAGAAGCGCAAAAACTCCTTAAAAATTATGACTGCATGAGCAGTCAATCCGCAGACTCGGCATCTAACAAAAACCTAATACGTCAAGCTCTACTGCTTGTAGCCAGTCATTCCGATTACCAAATATTAGGAATTTGTGCTGAGACAGCGGCTCAAGGTATCTTAGCTTTGGAAAGCTATTTACAGGCTTTGGGCTACGAAGAAACCCTCAACTTTCCATCGGTTGAAGGTTCAGTGTATATAAAATTCAATCCTAAAACAGGATTGTCTTATCTTGATTCTTATACAGGAAATCATCGCGGTGTTCTAGTGTCCTGCCAATCTGCATACGAAGACCGCATCAATGAAATGTACGGTCATCTACCTTTGGATTTATTTATGTGAGGCTCGTAAATGCTACAAGCAGAGGGGTGCTGACAGAAGATTTGCACAGGAAAAGGCAGGAATGCGATACGTTGCGAGAGCAACACGCTGCGCGATCGCTGATATTAAACTAATCTAAAAATAGATCTTCTTATAACCCCTAACCCTTTTTCACTGACACCTTCTCGATCATTTCTCGTTATCCTTCCCTGATCCCACTCTTAGAAAATAAACAACTTATAGAAGTGGATTTTGCCTCAAGCTCTGTTGCACCGGAATCTCAATCCAAAACTCGGTTCCTTGCCCTGGTTGCGATAAACATCCAATCTGCCCCCCATGTTTCTCTACTACGATCTGATGGCTGATTGATAAGCCCAGCCCAGTTCCTTTTCCTACTGGCTTAGTTGTGAAAAATGGATCAAATAGCCGTTGCCTTACCGACTCTGGCATCCCTGACCCATTATCATAAATTCTTATTTTTACAAAGCCGGAAGGCAACATTTCTGTGGAAATGGTAATCTCGCTTATAAAATCTCGCATTTTTTCAGCAGAATGCTCAGCGTTATAACTATCTAGCGCATCTATTGCATTAGTAATAATATTCATAAACACTTGATTAAGCTGTCCAGGATAGCACTCTACTAGAGGCAGATTGCCATATTTTTTAAAAACTTTAATGCCAGAATGCTCTGGTTTAGATTTCAGCTTATTTTGCAAAATCAGCAGGGTATTGTCAATACCTTCATGGATATTGACTGCTTTCATTTCTGCTTCGTCAAGACGAGAGAAGTTCCGCAGCGATAGCACAATTTGACAGATACGCTCTGTACCCACCTTCATTGAATCCAGGATTTTGGGGAGATCTTCAATCAAGAAGTCAAGCTCAATAGATTCAATATGTTCAGCTATCGCAGAAACAGGCTGGGGATAGTATTCTTGGTAGAGACGCACAAGCTCTAACAAGTCTTGAATATAGTTTTTTGCCGGGTATATATTACCATGAATAAAGTTAATCGGATTATTTATTTCATGGGCAACACCAGCAACAAGTTGCCCAATACTGGACATTTTTTCAGTTTGAATTAGTTGAGATTGAGTTTGTTGAAGCTGCTTTATAGCTTCGCTCAATTGCTGGGTTTGGATCGTTGCTGCTTCTGCTAAAGCCCGGTTTTTCATTTCTCTTTCACGGAGTATTGCCTCTGCCCGCTTGCGCTCTGTGATGTCACGAACAATTTTTAAAAGTATTTTTTCATTCCCAATTACTGTACTTTGCATACTCACTTCTACAGGAAAGGTGATGCCATCAGAGCGACGGTGAAGAGTTTCATACAAAATACCCTGCTTTTCTGCTTTTGCTATTTGTTTAGCTAATTGCTCGTGGGTTTCAGGACATCTAATATCGTGAATTTTTAAGGAAAGTAGTTTTTCACGGTGGTAGCCATAGGTCTTGACGGCGGCATTATTAGCTTCAATAATTTGTCCATCAGAGCCTAGAAATAAAACAATATCACGAGCCTGCTCAGAAAGTAATTGATAACGTTTTAATGCTGCTTCTGCACACTTGCGTTCCGCAATTTCTTGTTGTAGCTGTTCATTGATTACTGTGAGTTTGGCAGTCCGTTCTTCCACAAGTTGCTCCAAGTGTTCCCGGCGCTGCCGTAACTCCTCCTCTTGTTGCTGGCGCTCTGTGATATCCCGGATGGCAATAACCGCACTCGTATCCTGTTCGTTGAGTCGAATATATGCCCAAGACACCTCTAGCACTAATATTCTGCCAGCCTGTCGAAACTCATAACAACTACTAGCTTTAAGGTGGTGCTTTAATGCCATGTTGACTGGGTGCGCTTCTTCAGTGACAACTTGGCCTTGTTCCTCTAACGGCAGCAAATCAATAAGTCTGGCTCCCAAAACCTGAAAACGGTTTCGGCTTACTAATCGATCGAATGTGGTGTTAGACCATTGCACTTTACCATTTGAGTCAGTCCAAGCGATCGCCTCAACAATGGCACTAAGGGCTACCTCCATCTTTCCCAGAGTCGCCCGGAGTTTACTGACGAGGTTAGCTGAATCACCTACCATTCCTTTTCCCTTGAGGAAGTTGATACGAGTATGGCTTTCTAAGTATGTAGGTGAAAATAAAGGCAATGTTAACAGCCCAGATCGTTAAAATATAAATAAATTTTAGCTTTTCCACCACTACAAATCTGTTGTTTTTTGTTAAAATTAATTACTCGCTCAGGGGGCGAAGTGTAGCTCCGAAAACCCACTGACCTTGATGTTCTTCTGCTGTAATGAAATGCTCGGCATCAATTTCAGATCCATCCTTTTTTACTGCTTTAAGTTGGAGTGGATGGTTAAGTACGGTTGGGTTCCCAGTCATAACAAAGCGAGAAAAGCCGAGGTTATGTGAATCATGAAAACTATTGGGAATCACTGCTGTGAGTATCTGCCCTATAATTTCATCATCAGCCCAGCCAAAGACTTGTCTAAAAGGTTCATTAACATAAATAATGAAACCATGCTGATCTGTCATCAATACAGGCAAGTCGGCCTCATTCTTCATTTCATCAATAGTCTTCATATGTTCTAAAGGCTCTGGTACCAGAGCACAGTAAGGATTGGGTAGATTACCGTTCGTGGGCGGACGGACGTGCGCCTCCCACTGACGGGATGGGGATGAATCGCTGCCCGTTTTTTTGTTAGCTGTTAGTAGGATGTCGAAAATACAACTAACTACTAACTACTATCGCGTTATCCCCCGACTTCATCCGTGGGGATGAGCTTAAATAGGTTTCTCTATAAGCTTGCCCATTTCTCCTGTAGATACATGCATTTCTCGAAATTTTGCTCTGCCTTGTAATTCAACCTACGGAACATCTTATGATCGGGGGATGATCGATCAACGCCCCCGCCCTGAAATTCCCTCGTGTACCTGGAATCGTCCCATCGGCCTTGGATGGGAGAAACCCTACACTGTCCGCTACCCCAGCAACCTTGATGATGGCCCTTGGCACGGAATGCCCTTGGGAGGCTTTGGTGCCGGTTGCATAGGTCGTTCCTCGCGGGGCGATTTCAATCTATGGCACCTTGATGGCGGAGAGCATATATTCAAAAGTATGCCTGCTTGCCAGTTCAGTGTGTTTGAACAGGCTGGTGATTCACCAGCACAAGCTTTGGCAATGTGTACCGCACCGCCTGAAGATGGAAGTTTATCTCGATGGCAATGGTATCCCCAGGAAAGGAAGAACGCAGGGCAGCAAGGAACATCTGGGACATATCATGCCCTTTATCCCCGCAGCTGGTTTGCCTATGAAGGGGTATTTCAGGCGCAATTGACTTGCGAGCAGTTTTCGCCAATATGGGCTGATAACTACCAAGAAAGCTCGTACCCGACGGCAATATTTGAGTGGACGGCTCATAATCCTACAGATGCCCCGATCACCCTCAGCATTATGCTGACGTGGCAGAATTCCGTGGGCTGGTTTACTAATGCTATTAAGACGCCGCAGGTGCGAGTACGGGATGATGGTAGTCCAGTTTATGAGTACCAGCCACGATGGGGAGATAGCACTGGCAATTTTAATCAGTGGATTGTGGATCACTTCCGCGTGGGCTGCCTGCTAGATCGGGTGAGGATTCACGATCAGATTCAGGAAGGGGAAGGGCAGTGGGCGATCGCAGCTGTTACTAACCCCAGTGTAGAAGTGTTTTATAACACTCGCTGGAACCCATCTGGCAACGGAGAGGAAGTTTGGGATAGTTTTGCCTGCGATGGTTCTTTGGGCGACAAGGAAGACGAAACACCAGCAGATCCTGGGGAACAAATTGCCGTGGCGATCGCGATTCGCTTCACTGTGCGTCCCGGCAGAACTCGCAAAATTCCCTTCATCCTGACTTGGGACTTCCCAGTTATGGAGTTTGTTAATAATGTTAATTATTACCGACGCTATACCGATTTCTTTGGTCGCACCGGCAATAATGCCTGGTCGATTGTTCGCACTGCTCTTAAAAACGATGATGTGTGGAAAGAGCAGATTCAGTCATGGCAGGAGCCAATTCTTAAGCGTCAGGATTTGCCGGACTGGTTCAAAATAGCTTTGTTTAATGAACTATATATACTCACTGGTGGCGGAACTCTGTGGACGGCGGCAGATGAGCGTGACCCTGTAGGTCAATTTGCTGTTTTGGAGTGCCTTGATTATCGCTGGTACGAAAGCTTAGATGTGCGGCTATACGGCTCCTTTGCCTTATTAATGCTCTGGCCAAAACTGGAGAAAGCAGTGCTAGAAGCTTATGCACGAGCCATTCCCACTGGCGACGACACACCGCGAATTATTGGCTATAACCAAGCGCCGGCAATCCGCAAGGCAGTTGATGCCACACCCCACGACTTGGGGGCACCAAATGAGCATCCCTGGGAGCAGACAAATTATACCAGCTACCAAGATTGCAACTTGTGGAAGGATTTACCCTGCGATTTTGTCTTGCAAGTCTACCGAGATTACGTCCTCACTGGCTCTACAGATGTTGAGTTTTTGAGGGAGTGCTGGCCAGCAATTGTTAAGACTCTTGCCTATCTCAAGACTTTTGACAAAGATGGGGACGGAATTCCAGAAAATTCTGGTGCCCCAGATCAAACATTTGATGATTGGAAGCTGCAAGGAGTCAGTGCCTATTGTGGCGGGTTGTGGTTGGCAGCGCTAGAAGCTGCGATCGCTATCGGTAAGATTTTAGGAGATGACGATACCAACATCCAAGAGCTAATTGCCACTTATCAAACCTGGCTGGAACAAGCGCGACCAGTGTATCAGGAAAAACTTTGGAACGGTCAATACTATCGACTAGATAGCGAAAGCGGCTCAGACATAGTTATGACAGATCAGTTGTGTGGGCAGTTCTACGCCCAACTGCTGGGGCTACCTGATATTGTTCCCAGAGAATGTGCCCAATCTGCTCTTAAAAGCGTCTACGAATCCTGCTTTTTAAATTTCAACCAGAAACAATTGCAGGCAAAAGGCGAAGACTCAATCCAAAATTATATTGGTGCCGCCAATGGTGTCAGACCTGATGGTTCCCCAGAAAATCCCAACGCGACTCATCCCTTAGAAGTCTGGGCGGGAATTAACTTTGGGCTGGCAGCTTTCATGGTTCAAATGGGGATGAAAGACGAAGCCTTCCAGATGACAGAAGCAGTTGTGCAGCAAATCTATGAGAATGGATTGCAATTCCGGACGCCAGAAGCAATCACAGCTGCTGGTACATTCCGCGCCAGCCATTATCTCCGGGCAATGGCGATATGGGGTATTTACTTAGTTCTTAGTTCTTAGTTCAGGCTTTGTTGGCGAAGCCCTGCGATCGCGGAAATTCGCTAACAAAGTCTAATATAGCAATTAGCACTTAGCAAACATACAGTTGATATAACTTCAGAGCTAAAACCATTGTCATGGCGGACTTCAGGTTTAGTTTTCCTCCGAAATTGGTATCGGGGGGGTCTGTTGAATTTTGAACTCGTTAATAGAGCCTGAACTCCTTGGCGGCATACTCTCAGGATTTTGCTGTAAGCGTTGTAAACGAACTTCCGCTTCTGCAATTTGCTTTTGAAGCAGTTGGAGTTGGACTTGGTTAACTTGCTTTTGGGATTCTAGTAGTTCAGTTTCTGCGCGCAAGCGAGCCATTCTAGCGTTATGAGAATCTGTACGTCCAGGTTGAAATATAAAGCCAAGGTATACGGTTGTATCAACTGTATCCTGCGTATTGACTCCTACAGACAAATTGAACCCAAAATCATTTTCTGTATTCACAGGAGTATTGAGAGGATTATTGAAATCAATGTCAGTTCGGTTTTGAGCATTATTTTGGTTTGAGTTTTGCAGAATTACGTTGGCGTCTGAATTATTCCCTATACTGGAGTTTGAATTACTATTTTGTTGTGAAGACTGAGAAAAAGCAGGACTAATTAATAAGGCTTGTGACAGCAGTACAACCATTGAAGAAAAACAAATTGTTATGGAAACCTTATTCAACATGACCTTTTTCTTTTCCTTTCTACAGATAATTTGTAATTGAAGGTATTATACAGGAAAGCTTTTTAAGAATTAAAATTTTAAATATTTTTTTACAAAGCTCTAGTAAATGTAGATAACACTAACTATTTTCTCAATCAGAAAATAACGAAGCCTAAATAGACTTCGCTAACTTCATGTTTACGCCAACAAGAGAATACATTGTTAGTTTCAGCTTTAGTAGTTAAGGTTATCAGCGGGGTTATACACGTCAATTCCCACATTTGATATAACTTTAACGGTTGAGCCATCGACGCTAGTACCGCCGTTACCCTCCACCCGCTGACGGACTTCTCGGTGTTGAACTACTTGCCCCCTACCACCTTCATTACCTTGTACACCTGTAGTCACAATAGCGTTGCCACTACAAGAGCCTTGGCTCTGCATATCTACATCATTGCTGCGGTCGGTTGGCTGCCTAGAGCCGCTAATGTTGTATTGTACGGAGACATCGGCCATTACACATTGTGCCGACGCTGAATTAGTTAAAGAATATCCTACACCCAAGAGTGTAGAACAAGATAACAAACCCATTGCCAATAACTTCAACTTCATTGATAACCTCCTTTGATTTAAAAACGTTACGGACAGGTATTGGTTGAGACCTTACTTTCGACAATAACTGTGCCAGAAGAACTTGTCGTTTGATGAACTTGTTGGCGAGAGTAGCTTCCGTTTCCACTACAACTAATTCTTTGCGTGCTGCGTACCTTCCCTGACTGGTTAGTTATTGGTGCCTCCAAAATAATTGTTGTTGTCTGCGTCTTAGGACTGTGAACATTAGGCAGTTCCACTTGAGTTGGCAGACGATGACAGCGATATCGACTCAGTTGGGAGCAATAGCGATTTGTCTCATAGCGACGGGTATTTAAGAGTACCTCTGATGAAGAAGATCCCACATTTACCCTACTCTGTCCTGATTGTATGTAAACGTCACCAGCTACACTCGTATTGATTCTGACATTGCCAGCTTTAATATCAATGTCACTCGCCATAGCCGCAGCTGAGAACGGGAAAAGCAAAGCCACCGTAAATAAGGTTAGCTTACTGATTAACATGGGTGTTTACCTCACCACTAGAGAAGAAAAAGGTGGGAGAGGTTATTCGCTGCTCTTATAAATTGAACGCAAGTACATTCTCCCTGGAAACCTAAGAGATAGGTCAATAACAAACGCAGTTTATAACTGCCATCAATAGCTTAAATCAAAGCGGCATAGATGGCAGTTAAATCTGTGCTCGTCAACGATTACGGCGGCTGTTGCTAACATTAGATTGGTTATTTTCTTGCTCGGTAGCATTGCCGTCGCCCAAAATATCAGAACTCTGATTATTACGTTGCACAACACCGGAATCGTCTCTATTTCCTCTACGGGTTTGGCGGCTTTCCTGGTTGCTATATTGGCCGGCAAAGTTATCATCACCTGTGATAACCACATCTTGCGAGCTTTCCTGAATTACTACTTCATCAGCACGGCTAGGTAGAGAGAAGGTGGCAATTGTCGTAACTGTAAGAAGACCAATCATCCAAAATTTGCTATTCATGAGAGTTTGTTCCTTAGAGTTTGGTTTTGTGTTAAGTAACTACAGCTAGATAGAGAGGATTCCAGATTATTATGCGTAAATTGAAAACGATTTTAGAGAAATCCTCACCATACCAATGAGGCATTTTTGTGCAAAGCTCACTTCTTTTTTATCCTGAAGCTTGCCATCGAAAAAAGGTGGGAGAAGTTATCTTGATTGGAGATTAAATTGAAGACTATTGCCTTCTCCCTAAAACTTTATCAGTGGGCTGTCAACAAAAACTGTTTCTAATTGCCATTAAGAGCTTAAATTAAAGCAACATAGACAGCAATTAAATCGGCTCTTGTCAACGATTGCGGCGACTGTTGCTGACATTAGATTGGTTATTTTCTTGCTCAGTAGCATTGCCGTTGCCCAAAATATCAGAACCCTGATTATTACGTTGCACAACACCGGAATCGTCTCTATTTCCTCTACGGGTTTGGCGGTTTTCCTGGTTGCTATATTGACCTGCAAAGTTATCATTACCTGTGACGATCACATCTTGCGAATTTTCCTGAATTGTTGCTTCATCAGCACGGCTAGGCAAAGAAAAAGTGCTAATTGCAGTAACTGTAAGAAGACCGATCATCCAAAATTTGCTGTTCATGGTAATTTGCTCTGTAGGATTTGATTGTGACGTTGAGTAGCTACAGTTAGATACGGATGATTCCAGATTTTTATGCAGGGTTTTTTAGAAAGAAGTGAAAAAATCTTCTAGAACTTAAGCAGTATAATCCCGCCCGGAACTCAAGTTCCGGGCTAATAGCTCAAGTCCATTAAAATGGACTCAAACCCTTGCAAAGCAAACATTTAATCCAGTTAAGCACCAACAGCCGACAGCCTAAAGGCTACGGCTACACAAACCAAGTCCGGATGGTGCGCGGACTACGGAAAGTCAAACGATTTTAGATTTATAGCAATCGTCAAGACAGTTAGGACATATATGAATTTAGTCAAGACGTTCCGATGGAACGTCTTGACCAAAGTTTGTTTGTTCTAAGCGATGTGTCCACTGCTATACCTCGCCCACTATGCAGGACGAGGCTTGAACCAAATTTCACGCCGTCAAGAACTACTTTCTGAGCCTGGAATTGTAATATCTACCGTAGTGACCTTTGTGGACAGATTTGTCAAAGGCGGCTGAATGGCAGCAGCATTACCCACAACCAAGGTGGCGATATTTTCTGGCTTCAGGTAAGTACGGGCAACACGCTGTACATCGGCGGCGGTGGTCGCTTGTACGCCGCGCTGGTAACGGAAGATGAAATCTTTGGGGTAACCGTAATACTCGTAGCGCATCAGCCGGGACAAAGTTTGGCTGGGGTCTTGGAAGTAGAAGACAAAAGAGTTGAGTACAGATTCTTTAGCGTAGGCTAGTTCTGCTGGCGTTATAGGTTTAGTTTGGAGTTGTTTAAGTTCGGAGAAGATAGCTTGAATAAATGGGACTGTTGTTTCTGAACGAGTCTGTCCTCCGGCAATGAAGACACCGGGGTAGTCATAGGCGGGATTCCACGACCCGTAGACACTGTAGGCAATACCCTGGCGCGATCGCACTTCGTTAAATAAACGCCCCCCAAAACCATTCAGCACGCCGTTAAGTACATCCAGCGCTGCATAGTCGGGACTGTTGAGCAACCCACCCAAGTGACCGATGAGAATATTACTTTGAGTTAGCTGGGGCTGATTTACCAGAAACACGCCCCCCAACTTTGACTGAGAAACTGACGGCAACGGGGGAGTCTGTAGAGATGGGCTGGGCTTCCAATCACCAAACTTTTTCTGAATCAGATCCCGCATTGCCTTACTATCAAAGTCACCCACAATCCCCAGAATTGTATTGTTGGGATGAAAATACTGCTGATAGAACTCAATTAAATCGTCGCGGTCAATGTTGTCCAGCGTCGCATACTCTACTGTGCGAGCGTAGGGGCTATTGTTCCCATAGATTAATTTGTAAAATTCGCGAGAAGCAATATCATCGGGTTCGTCATTTCGACGCGCAATTCCACCCCGCAACTGCGTTTTTGCTAAATCCAGCTTTTCCTGGGCAAATAGTGGTTCACGGAGTACCTCAGCGAACAGCCCAAACACTGACTCTAAATCTTCGCTCAGGGTACTAAAGCTAGCGCTACCAGAGGTCTTACCGATACCTGTTTCTACAGAAGCCGCTTGCTGTTCTAATAACTGGTTTAGTTCATCAGCTGGGTGGCGCTGAGTGCCACCGCTACGCATAACTGCCCCCGTCAACCCAGCTAAACCAACTTTATCTGCTGGTTCCCAGCGATCGCCAGTACGAAATAGTGCTGTACCGCCAACCAGGGGCAACTCGTGGTCTTCCATCAAATACACCACCATTCCGTTATCAAGCTGATAGCGGGTGTACTGCGGCACCTGGATTTCTGGTAGTGGTGGAAACTTCAACTCTGTGTAATGCCGCGCCACCGACGCCACAGCTGGCATCAAAGAAATAAAAAGTAAAAATGCAAAACTAAAAAGAAAGGCGATAGGTGGGATTATTCTTGCCCCTTGCTTGCGAAGCGCCTTTTGTCTCCCTTTGCCCCTCTCTCCCTTACTCAGCTGCTGAAACCAGTGCATGCAATATCAATCCTTTGTGTCTTGGTTAGAACTTACGCATCAAGGTTGTGGAGTCATTGATTTTTCTCCCCCTGCTTTTCCTGCTGCTATTGTTTAGACAACAGCAGCCCAATAGTCCGGTTTTGGGGCTGGAAGGTTGTCTGAGCGACTCTCTCAATATCAGCTGGAGTCACTGCCGCGATCGCATCTAACTCCTTAAATAGGTTCTGCCACGCTCCAGTTTTTACCTCGTACTCCGCTAACAACTCCGCCATGCCCTCATTAGAATCAAGCGATCGCAATAACCCAGCTCGTGCTTGCGTTTTCACCCGATCTAACTCCTGGGCTGAAACTGGCTCGCTCTTAAGCTGCTCAATTTCTTTCCTCAAAGCCGCCCCCACCTCCTCAACTGTGTGATTAGGAGCGGTTTGGGCATAAAACAGCATCAGACTGGGATACTTATCCCCTGGAAAGCCACTGAAGCCGGCAGCAGAGAGGGCAACTTGCTGCTTTTCCACCAAAGACTTGTAGAGGCGCGACGTGCGCCCATCACTGAGAATACTACCCATCATTTGATAAACCACCTCATCGGGATGATTTACCCCTGGGCGGTGGTAGCCTTCCAAATACCACGGCTGGGAGGGCAGCTGCAACGTCACTTGCCGCGTTTCTGTTTGCTTTGGTTCCACTGGTAATCGCTCGGGAGCTACAGTTTTCGCCTTATAGCGACCAAAGTAAATCTGAGCCAGTCGTTTAACTTCTGCTGGGTTGACATCCCCAACCACAGCTATTGTTAATTTACTAGGGATATAGTGAGAATCGAAGAATTGCTGCACATCCCGCCTGGAAAGATTTTGAATGTCTTTTGTGTAGCCAATAACTGGACGGCGGTAGGGATGTACCTTAAACGCTGCTTCTGAAAACGTCTCCAGCATCTGACCTATAGGCGAGTTATCAGTCCGCAGCCGTCGCTCCTCCAAAATTACTTCTTTTTCTTTATAAAATTCTCTAAAAACCGGGTCAAGAAACCGCTCCGACTCCAGCGACATCCACAGTTCTAGCTTATTGGAAGGAAAGCTGTAAAAGTAGCGAGTGGCATCTGTCGAGGTATTGGCATTAAGGTTAACACCCCCAGCCTGCTCCACAATTTGACCTAGCTCGTTTTGCTTTTGATATTTAGCAATCTCGGCTTCAACTTGTTGAAATTGTTGCTGCAAGCTATCGACTTCTGCCTGTTTACCTGCGGCTTTCGCTGCCTGAATTTGGTCGGATAGCCGATCGAGTTGGTCTAGTAGCGGCTTTTCCGCCTGATAATTTCGCGTTCCTATTCGCGTGGTGCCCTTAAAAGCTAAATGCTCTAGAAAGTGAGCCACCCCAGTTTTGCCCTCCGGTTCATCGACACCGCCGACATCGGCGTAGGTGAGGAAAGAAACAACTGGTGCCTGGTGCCGTTCTAGTACGATGAACTTGATGCCATTCTCGAGGCGAAACTCTGTCACCTTCTGGATGACACGGTTTAAGTAAGGCCCGATAGATTCAGATGGTATAGTTTCGGTACGCGCCAGAGCCACTCCTGGCTGTATTCCCCATCCCAGCAAGACGACAGCTAGAAATGTCACCATAGCTCGACGCCACTGCTGTCCTCTTGATTTTTCAGTCAACAGCTGACCAGTCATTCGATTTTGGATTTTGGATTTTGGATTTTGGATTGTCAGTTGGGGGCTGGCAATACTGAACCAATTGTCTTCTTTTCCCCGGCTTTCAGCCGTGGGCTGGTGATCTCTTTTGTTTTTGCTCAAAGTAACTGGGATAAAAGGTGCAAACAATCGGCGAAATTGGCTCATAAAATGCAATAAGCAGCACTGTTTCCGAATATAGCCTCTAAAAGGGTTAGTCTACTATTAACGATCTATGAAGGTTTCACGGATTAATCGGTTCCGCATTGGGAAATAGCGTTACGGTGTCATTAGCAATCTATCCACCTGCATAATTGATATGCGAATCTTTAATCGTCCTCCTCAGTCAGAGGAGCAGGCAAGCACCCGGATTTTACGAACAGCACAGCGGCTGTTTGCTCGACAAGGATATGAAAACACGACCACTCGCGAACTGGCGCAGAGTGCTGGGGTTGCCGAAGGAACGCTATTTCGACATTTCGCTACCAAAAAGGCGATTTTGATTGAGGTAGCAACGCAAGGCTGGGTAGATCTGCTCACAGATTTGCTGACGGAACTGAGCGAGATGGGTAGCTATGAGGCTATAGCTAAGGTGATGCACCGACGCATGTTGAATATGCGTGAGAATGCTGACATGATGAGGGTTTGTTTTATGGAGGCGCAGTTTCACCCAGAGTTGCGCGATCGCATTCAGTCAGAAGTCATCGCCAAAATGACAGACGTAGCCGAAGCCTTTTTTCAAACTGCAATGGATAGAGGTATCTATCGCCCCATGAATCCCAAATTGGTGGCTAAAGTATTTTTGGGAATGTTTGCCGTCGCTGGGTTTAGCCACAACACAATTATGGAACCGGAAGCCTCGCCCAAAGAAATGCAAGAAATGGCAGAAGGGCTAGCTGATATTTTCCTTAATGGTGTCTTAGCTAAGAGCAATTAGGAATTAGCTAAATTGACGCGCTTGTTGAATCCACTGTTGCACTTGCTCCACAGAGGGGCAAAGGTCGCGGCGTTGCATCGTTGCTACTTGCAGTCGTAAAATTTGTTGGTGCAACCTGTGAACGGGAATCTCAGAAAGTTGGGTTGCAGAGCAAATACCAGCATGGAGCAATAGTCCGCAGTATTGGCAGCCAACGCTAGGAATACGAGCCAGATTCGCCAAGGCAACCCATTTATTGACGTGCTGAATATGGATCTGCAATTGTTTTGCCAATTCCTGTTTACTGGCTGGATTATTGGCTTTTTGCAACAGTTGCCCCGTTGTTGTAATGCCACAGGTTAGTAGTTTTGATTGATCTTGATCACTTAATCCAGGCAATTGAGCAATTGACCAATCGCAGGGCTGGATAGTATTTAGATGAGCGTTAGGTTTAGAAGCCATCTTTTAATGTTAGTCAACTTGACGATGTGAAATTTAATTCAAGCCTCATCGCAATAGTGGGCGAAGCCAATCTAAAATAGTTTGACTCTTTTAAGGGCAAAACTAACAGATATTACCACTAGGTTTGTATAGAGAAGCACCGCAGAGCAGTAGGCTTGATCTAGTTAATAAATTGAGTTCTTCAGTAATTGTTATGAGAAATTAATAATCTCTTACAGGCTCAAGCCTGAACCTACACAAAGGCTGTCATGTCGCTGCGCTCCAATTCGTAATTCGTAATTCGTAATTCGTAATTAATACCCCATAAATAAATTTAGGGGCAAGGACATTGATGCTACGCATTTTTTTGTTTTCCATAAATAAATTTAGGGGCTTGAAACCTGGAATTACGAATTATTTTGGTCAAAGCCGCATAAAAAAGCTCGTGTAGGCAGGATTTGTCTGTATATCCTGACATTTCAGGGTTTCAAGACTTAATTTTAGAGAACGTAGCATACTATAAACGGAAGAACCGCTAATTTTTAACTTAGCACAATTGAACCGTTTAGGCCGTACCTTGCTTGCCTAGGCTTGGTCTTTGCCAGCTTTTTACCACAAAACATGACTTTGTACATATAAAAAACATAACTTGGGATAGATATCTTTTTGAATAAAATACTTAAAAGATTAACAAAAGTATTTTAAGTAAAACACTTGAAGCTAAAATGAAAAACAACAACAACGTGGATGTGGGTTTATTCACCATTTGTGGAAGCTTGCTGCTTAGTCTTCCATTGTTTCCTGTAAGCGCAACAGCACAACAAACGAGAGTTGTTAATCCAACCAATACAGTGAAAAGGCTGTGCATAACAAATGCACCTTCAGTTTCTACTACCACCTCTAGTAGTACGCAGAGTCAAGGGCAAACTGTCAGCCAGTCGTCATCATCAACTCAACCTGGGGCGCAAAGGGCAGCTAATCCTACCATTAGAGCTGCAATACCCTCGATTAATATTACACTGGTGAACAATAGCAACGCAACTATCTGCTATCAGGCAATAAAACATACTCGACCCCGACAGCTTTTAGGAAAATCACAAGTAACACTGGAAGCTCTATCTACTCCTACAACAGTCACCTTTTATAGAGAAGATGGGGGGCTACTACGGGTTAGTGAAAGCACAACACGCAACTCAATGACACTTACTTTAACAGAAACCACTAACTTAGGTGCTGACCGCAGCGCACTGGCAGTTGATGATAACGGTACATACGCTATTTACTAGTAAGTAGGCGGGTATAAATAAACATATCTGTGGGAGCGGTGAGTAGGGGCACAGCAGTGCCGTGCCCCTACAACAATCTCAACATACGTTTAATTACACCCAAATACTTATTGTCTGTAAAAAAGCTAGATTGATAGCGTGAAATTTGGTTCAAGCCTCGTCTCAAGAGTGGGCGACAAACGACGAAAATATAGCATTAGGTCAAGCCTCATCCCAAAAGTAAGCTAGGTCAATCTAAAATAGTTTGACGATAGGCTATCTAGCTTTTCGTTTCGTTAAACCAAGGCTTGCGTATTTTGATATGCTGGCAAAAGCAGCAGATATCGCAATGTTCTTATGATGCAAGCCAAGAGCGATGATTCTGCGGACACAATTGGTGAACGCGCTTCAAACCTCGCATATATACTCCGCCAGCGACGGCAGCGACTTGCCGGGCTGATTAATTTCCCTGTTATTCTCTGGTCGGGACGCTCGACTCCCCGTAATTATCCTGGAAATCTTTTCCCGTTTCGGGCTAGCAGTCACTTTCTCTACTTTGCGGGTTGGGGTGTAGAAAATGCCGCGATTAGACTCGACAGCGGCAAACTGGAACTGTTTATGGATGATGCACACCCGAGTAGTGCCCTTTGGCATGGAGAGATGCCAAAAAGAGAGGAGATTGCCCAGATGATGGGGGCGGATGCTGCTTTCCCAATGGCAGAACTAGGATCACGAGCCGCCAGTGCGGCGACAATTGCTGTGCAAGATGCCACTACCTATTTGCAACAGTGTCAAATCCTGAACCGACTGGTGTTACCAGCAAATACGCCACAAGGAATTGATCTGAAGTTAACAGGAGCGATCGCATCTGTGCGACTGAAGCACGATTTTGGTGCCTTGGCTCAGTTGCGGCAAGCAGCGGCTTGTACTGTCCAAGCTCACAAAGCTGGCATGGCTGCCACAGCCAGCGCCAAAGTTGAAGCCGAAGTCCGGGCGGCGATGGAAGCTGTAATTACAGCACATGACATGACTTGTGCATACCCTAGTATTGTTACGGTTCACGGGGAAGTTCTGCACAACGAGCAGCATCACCACCCGCTGCAACCCGGAGACTTGTTGCTGGCAGATGTTGGTGCGGAAACAGCAATGGGTTGGGCATCAGATGTGACGCGGACTTGGCCTGTTTCCGGCAATTTCTCCTCTAGCCAGCGAGATATTTATGATGTGGTGCTGGCGGCTCATGATGCCTGTATCGAAAAGATCCGCCCTGACGTCGAGTATCGACAAATTCATCTAATTGCCGCCAGAGTTATTGCTGAAGGTTTAGTAGATTTAGGTATTTTGCAAGGGAACGCGGAATATTTAGTAGAAACCGATGCCCACGCTCTCTTCTTTCCGCATGGGGTGGGTCATTTGTTGGGTTTGGATGTACACGATATGGAGGATTTTGGAGATTTAGCGGGCTATGAGCAGCGCAGAGCTAGAAGCCAGCGCTTTGGCTTATGCTACCTGCGGCTAAATCGACCTTTGCAGGCGGGAATGGTAGTCACAATCGAGCCAGGATTTTATCAAGTACCAGCAATTTTGAATGATTCTAACCTCCGGTCAAAATATCAGGATGTTGTGAATTGGGAACGTCTGGCGCAGTTCGGCGATGTGCGCGGTATTCGGATTGAAGATGATGTCTTGGTGACAGAAGCAGGCAGCGAGGTACTAACAGCAGCGTTGCCTACTGATGCGGGTGCTATTGAGCAGCTGGTTAAGGGCAGTTGAGCAAGGCGATCGCCATAGTGACAGAATCCGGAAAGCGGCGACTTGATCGGGTAGATTACTTTACCCCTATGAAGTGATAGGCACCGGAAAAATGTCTCCTCAGTACAAAAGGCAGTTCAGTTTTATTTTGTTAGCGATCGCCTTAGCCGCTGGCACACCTTTAAACGCTAACTCGCAACCGACACAACTTATACCCATTCCCGAAAATGCTGCTACACATCCTGGTGTAGAGACGCGAAATTTCGCGTCTCTTAAGCAGAGAAACCCTAGCCCAACTACAGAAATTAATTGGCAGACGATCCTCGGCCCAACTCCTGCACCTGCCCGTTGGAAAGCTTTGCCTTGCGATCTTCCTATTTTTCTTTGTGTCTCTGAGAATAAAAAGCAAGTAGGTACTGTTGAGTTGCTCGTCTTCCCTTTGGATAGCCTGCCTGATTTCCAGAGGATGCTGACTGAAGCTGGCATTCCACCGGGTTCAGTTAACTACCAAAGCCCTAAGTACAAAGCCCAGGTATTGACAGCGCTGAGAGCTTGGGTAGCTGAGTATTATGCCTTCTTCGAGGAAAATCGTAAACCTGAGTACGGCGATCAAGTAACCTTTTCTCCACGAACCCCGGAAGAAATCACCGTCGGAAAATTGCCAGGGCTTCGTTACGGGTTTTCTGGTATTGAGCAAGGTGGATCTGTGCGAGAGCAGCAACTCGGTCACGTTGCCTTTGACGGTAGCAGACTCTATGTAATTGCGACTGCCTTTGACCCAGCTGCCGAGACTACTAAGTTCGATACCGTGGAAAGCTTGCGACGCTTTGAGCCGTATTTGCTCAAGATCGTTTCAGGGCTGCGGTTACCTGTTGCCAACAAGTAAGTGCTGTCTAAAGTAAGGGTGAAATTTAAACAAATTGACTCGTTTTTAAGAGCGATCGCGCTACTAAGTAAAAGTTTGTGCGATCGCTCATATCTTTCTGCCAAGCTTGGTAGGTTTTTCAACTGTTAGATAGGTTTTTCAAGCTGAGTAAGGGTGTGACTGGTCATATAGTCTCCCTTTCAGCACCCCTAGTTAGGACTGATAAGGAGATGGAGAAGGTTTTTATAAAATTTGATATATAGCAATTAGCAATTAGCTTTTAGCAGTTGAAGAGTGATAGCGGCACTTCTTTCTGCATAGGGTTGAGGTCGATTGTCAAGCGCCGCCAAAGCGACTGCTATAACTCTACTGAAAAGGGCGATAGCGCGGAGAATGATCAAGCGTCTATCGCTAAAATCATAATAATTGCACAAGCTGCTTAAATACTAACTATTTCCTATAATGGCAAAAGCTGATTTTCATTTCTATGCTGAACTAAATGACTTTTTGCCACGCAGCAAAAGACAGGTGAGCTTCGCCCATTTCTTTCAAGACCATCCCTCAATCAAGGATATGATTGAATCCTTGGGCGTGCCTCATCCCGAAGTTGACCTCATTCTGGTAAATGGCGAATCAGTAGATTTTTCATACTTGGTGCAGGATGGCGACAAAATCAGCGTTTATCCAATTTCTCAATCTCCTGAGATTGTGCCGAGAGTTTCTGTACGACCTCAACCGTTGGCTATTCCCCGCTTTGTCATTGATATTCACTTGGGTAAGCTAGCGACATCTTTACGAATGTTAGGTTTTGATACTTTGTACCGCAATGATTATGGAGATGAGGAGTTAGCTTATATTTCTAGTACGCAAGAACGAATTTTGTTAACGCGCGATCGCGGTTTGTTGATGCGTAGTATTGTCACATATGCATACTACGTGCGCGCCACCGATCCTCAGCTACAGATTGTAGAAGTATTGCAACGCTTTAAACTATCTAAGCTAATCGCCCCATTTCAACGGTGCATTCGCTGTAATGGTTTATTGGAAGAAGTTTCTAAGGAAAGTATCCTTGATCAGCTTCCAGCTAAAATCAGCCAAGACGTAGATAAATTTCATCGTTGTCTTGAGTGCGGTCAAATTTACTGGAAAGGTTCCCACGTTGAAAGAATGCAGCAGTTTATTGAGGGTATAGTTAACTCTCAATCATAATAAGCCAGATTACGGGAAAACCTCTTCTAAATTAAGAGATAATTCAGTAAACCCAGGCAGTGCAACCGCTACGTTTGGTAAATAAATGCGCTTGCTGGCATAGCCAAAATTGCCTTGCATATCTTGATATAGTAGTCATATATTAGTTAGTCACCTTTGACGCGTAGGCAGACGCCAACAGCCATTCCCTTCCTTAAGTATGAACCAGCTGAATAGCGTTTGCTATAGGATTCAGCTGGCTATACAGCGGTTCCCGCTGTTATGAAGGACAATAGCAGCAATGAGCAAACCAGTTTTTTAAATGAACTAATCTTGCTGGAAACCGCTTCTCAATAACAAAACAATGGCAGCGAACAACAGCATTCCACCGAACAACCCGAATACACCAAGTTGTTCGTTGAAGAACAACCCAGCCAGCAAGGTTGAGGTTAGCGGCTCCACTAACGTAGTGATGCTAGCCGCTGTGGCTGTTGTGTGGCGAATCCCTTGCAAGAACAGTACATAGGCGAGTACGGTTGGCACTAGTCCCAAGTACAAAAGTAGCACCCATGCGCTGACTGGGTAGCTGATGGCAAAGCTATGGGACAAAGCAAAGGGTAACAGGATAATCGCGCCCGTTCCGAACCCAATGGTGAGTGACTGGAGTGGGTGATACCGTCTCAAGGCACGGCTGCACAGGGTAATAACCGCGTAAGAGAATGCTGAACCGAGCGCCAACACTACTCCGATTATCGTGTTACCTTGCTCCCCAGTGGTATTGGCTGGGACTTCCACCAAGAGGGTTGTACCCACAAGTGCCAGCCCCAGTGCAAGCATTAACCAAGACGTGAGCTTTTCACCGAATAACCACAGGGAAAGAACTGCCACTAGTACGGGTGCGGTACACAGCGTGACGAGAACTGCGATCGCCACTCCAACTTTAGCGATCGCACCGAAGTAGCAGACTTGGTAGAGTGCCATCATTATGCCAATTAGCATCATCAACACCAAGTCACGCCGCGCCACCCGAAACATACGCGCTCCTAGTACGAACCAACTTAACCAAAGTAGTGCTGGCAGTGAGATGGCTAATCGTAAGAATCCGATAGAAAGGGGATTGGTGTCGGCTAGTGCATAAACCGCTTTGACCGCTACGCCAACTGTACCCCACAGCACGGCGGAAAGCGCGATCGACAACAGCCCACGGGTAGAGCTACCCTGGACTAGAGCTTGAATTTTCATGAAAAAACTATCCTTGCCTCACTTGACAAACAAACGACTCAGGCGTGAGGGCAGGATCGAAATAACAGATGTTGGGGTTCGCTATCCGCAAACCCTACTTATAAAAAAACTGACTCTCCTGCCCTATTCGGTGCAGGGAGGTGGAGGCGTACTTTTGTAGCGAGTTCTCAACACGGTTGTATTGCCTCAATTAGTTATTGCATGTCCTCTATGAAGAGGATACCATACCCGATAATTCATCCAATCAGTTGATAATCCTTAAAAACAACTTTATATCCATCGCCTTGGGGTAATGCACGCATGATTCCCACCTCAACCTCTGGTACATCCGGGACATAGGCCATTCTTAGTAAGGTATAACGTGAGAAGACGGATCGCAACGCCTGTTTGAGTTCTCAAGCCGAAGTTCTGCAATGGCTGGAACAACGCTTCTACCGCTGAAGCTATGTGCTAAGAAGAAACGTTCTATAGCAATCCTAAGTGAACAGCGAATAAGAGCCTTTTCTCTCCCTTCCTTGCCCTCAAATCGGATTGCTACAAGAGTGGGGTTATTTACTAGCAAGATAATCTTGCAGAGCTTTTACCTCCAGCGGTTGAGCAAGCATTGAGCGAATCGCACCAGCAGTGGCTTTAGCACCAGCAATTGTCGTAATGATGGGAATCTTATAAGCCAAAGCTGTACGACGAATCAGACGACCATCGGCTCTTGCTTCTTCCCCAGAAGGCGTGTTGATAATTAGCTGAATCTTCTCATTCTTAATTGCATCCAGCACATGGGGACGCCCCTCATGCAGTTTCAACACTAAATCAACCTCTAGCCCATACTCTTTAAGCAGGCGGCGCGTGCCTTCTGTAGAGAGAATATGAAAACCTAACTCCACCAAGTCTTTTACTACTGGCACAACCAGCACTTTGTCGCGGTCGTTCGTTGATACAAACACTGTCCCAGACAGGGGTAAACGCTGACCTGCGGCTAATTCCGCTTTGGCAAACGCCTTCCCAAAGTCGGTATCAACCCCCATCACCTCTCCGGTAGAACGCATTTCTGGTCCTAAGATGGTGTCAGTACCAGCGAATTTCTCAAACGGCAGCACGGCTTCTTTGACAGCAATATGACTGGGGATGATTTCCTCAGTTAAACCCAGAGATTCTAAAGTCTGACCTGCCATAATTCGGGACGCCAGCCCAGCCAACGGCACTCCGGTAGCTTTGGCAACGAAAGGCACGGTACGAGAGGCGCGGGGGTTAGCTTCAATAATGTAAACTTGCTCGCCCTGAACCGCAAATTGGATATTCATCAGTCCCACCACATTCAGGGCTTTGGCTAACTGTACTGTCCAAGTGCGAATTGTATCTACGGTGGCGCTGGACAGGGAAACAAAAGGCAAAGAACAAGCAGAGTCTCCAGAGTGAATCCCCGCTTGTTCAATATGCTCCATGATGCCGCCAATTACGACTCTGCCGGTGTGGTCGGCGATCGCATCCACATCCACTTCAATCGCATTCTCCAGGAACTTATCGATTAAAATGGGATGCTCTGGTTCTACCTGCACCGCGTACATCATGTAGCGCTCAAGTTCTATATCAGAATAGACAATTTCCATTGCCCGCCCCCCTAAAACATAGGAAGGACGCACAACTACGGGGTAGCCAATCTGACGTGCCACAAGTAGGGCATCATCATAACTACGAGCCATGCCGTTAGCGGGTTGCTGGATATCTAGATCCCGCAGAATTTTCTCAAACCGCTCTCTATTTTCAGCCGTATCAATTGAATCCGGGGACGTTCCCCAAATCTTACTCACAGGTAAATCAGATTGAAGACTTTCTTCCTTAGCGTCCTTTGCGTCTTTGCGGTTCAAATATTCTTGTAATGGAACGGCCAATTTCAGGGGTGTTTGACCACCAAACTGAATAATTATTCCCTCTGGGTTTTCCGCTTCAATGATGTTGAGGACATCTTCTTTAGTCAGTGGCTCAAAGTAAAGGCGATCGCTCGTGTCATAATCTGTGGAAACTGTCTCTGGGTTGGAGTTAACCATAATTGTCTCAAACCCATCTTTCCGCAGGGCGTAGGACGCATGACAACAACAATAGTCAAACTCAATCCCCTGCCCAATACGATTGGGGCCTCCGCCCAAAATCATTACCTTGCGCCTATCAGAGGGAAAAACCTCTGATTCTTCTTCGTAGGTAGAATAGTAGTAGGGAGTCATCGCTTCAAACTCTGCCGCACAGGTATCTACGAGTTTGTAGGCTGGAACGACGCCTAGCTGTTGGCGATATTGCCGCACTTCATCTTCAGTTGTCTTAGTGGCGTAGGCAATTTGGCGATCGCTAAAACCCTGCCGCTTGATGTCCCACATCTGCTCTTTTGTCAGGGCTGCCAGCTGTGTGCGCTTGAGTAATTTCTCGGTTTGCAAGAGTTCCTCCATCTTATCGAGGAACCAGGGGTCAATATTGGTCAATTCATAGACTTCTTCTACTGTCATGCCTAGTTTTAAGGCATGACGCACCGTAAATATCCGCTCTGGATTTGGCGTCCGTAACCCCGACCGCACTTGCTCTAAGGAAGGTAGCTTTTCAGGGCGATCGCATCCCCACCCAGCACGACCTGTTTCCAGCGACCTCAGCGCTTTCTGGAAGGACTCACAGAACGTGCGCCCAATCGCCATCGCTTCTCCCACTGACTTCATCTGCGTCGTCAGCGTTGGTTCAGAACCAGGAAACTTCTCAAACGCAAACCGAGGAATTTTTGTCACCACATAGTCAATCGTCGGTTCAAATGATGCGGGTGTCTTTTTAGTGATGTCGTTAGGAATTTCATCCAGCGTATAACCCACAGCTAACTTCGCCGCAAACTTAGCAATCGGGAAACCAGTTGCTTTTGACGCTAATGCAGAACTGCGACTAACGCGGGGGTTCATTTCAATGACAATAAAGTCCCCAGTGATCGGATTAACAGCAAACTGAATATTCGAGCCGCCTGTTTCCACGCCAATCTCGCGGATGATTTTAATTGAGGCATCCCGCAGCCGTTGGTACTCTTTATCTGTCAAAGTTTGGGCTGGGGCGACGGTAATTGAATCTCCCGTGTGAATGCCCATGGGGTCAATGTTTTCAATTGAGCAGATAATCACCACGTTATCTGCTAAATCTCTCATCACTTCTAGCTCGTATTCTTTCCAACCTAGCAGCGATTGTTCGATGAGAATTTGGGAGAGTGGGGAGGCATCAATACCTCCTTGAGCCATTTCTTCAAATTCTTCTTGGTTGTAAGAAATACCACCGCCAGTGCCGCCTAGTGTAAATGCAGGGCGAATAATTAAGGGGTAGGAACCAATCTGATGCCCGATCGCTTTTGCTTCATCCAGCGTAGAAGCAATCCCTGAGGGACAAACTGCCACGCCGATTCGCTGCATTGCTTCTTTAAATAGCAACCGATCTTCTGCTTTCTCAATTGCTGGTAGCTTTGCCCCAATTAACTCCACACCATACTTCTCTAAGACACCGTTTTTTGCCAGGGTAACAGCGAGATTTAGGGCTGTTTGACCTCCCATCGTCGGCAACAGCGCATCTGGTTGCTCTTTGGCAATGATCTTTTCCACCATTTCTGGTGTCAGCGGTTCTATGTAGGTGCGATCGGCGGTTTCCGGATCGGTCATGATGGTGGCTGGGTTAGAATTCACCAGCACCACTTCGTATCCTTCCTCCCGAAGTGCTTTACAAGCTTGGGTGCCAGAATAGTCAAATTCACAGCCTTGTCCAATCACAATTGGACCAGAACCCAGTAGCAGGATTTTGTGGAGGTCGTTACGGCGGGGCATAGGGGTTCGTCTTAGAGTGACAGTTGTGAAGCCGAGATCATTCTAATTGCTTTATAGGCGCGATCGCAGGTTGCTGCCACCAATTTTTCCAAGATTTGATGACTTATCGAGTATGCTTCAGCACAGCACTGCCGTGCCACTACTTTGTCAATCAGGCAGAAATTCTGGATCTATAATCTGCTGTACAGAGTAGGGGCATATAGTAGGAAATGTAGCCAGTCCTGTTTCATCCTCAGCCCATTCTCTAGCCTCGGCATACGCTTCTAGCAATATCTCCTTTAAGTAAGGCTTTAGACTAGGTTGGTCTTTGAACAACCGTTCTATACGCCTCCTGCTGTTTTTAATAGATCCTTTCCAACTACCACTCCTCTTTTCTGGTTGGGATTTCCATTTTAGTAAGTGGGCAAGAGCCACAACGAAGTAACTGTATAACTCCCGCTTGTTACTTTTATTCAAGGCTTCTAATTCTTCAATTAAATGGTCTACGTCCAGATGCTCCCACTTGCAATATTTCAGGTTAGCGAGCTGCTCGGCTAACCATTTTTGATAATCTACATCGTACAAATTCATGGGCATACAAGATGAAATTATTACTTCCGATTTATCTATGTCTTGTTAGTTTGTCACTATCTGCTAACCAGGTTTTAGCGCAGAATATTCCCTCTGTACCACCTGAGAGCGACCCGAGCCGCATTCAACGGGAAATACAACCCCCACCCCTTCCCACAGAAGAAAGACCCCAAATTACACCTCCTAGCCGCGAGGATTTAACGCCCCCTCCAGAAGCAGAACAGCTGAAGTTTCGCTTAGAGTCATTGCAGGTAGAAGGTGCTACTGTTTACAGCCCAGAGCGTTTGCAACAAATTTATGCCCGCTACTTAGGGCAAGCAATTAGTCTCAAAGAGCTATATGATATTGCCAATGAAATTACCCAGCTATATCGCAACGATGGCTATTTTCTTTCTAGAGCGATCGTACCAGAACAAACGATTGATCAGGGAGTAGTTCGGCTACAAGTAATTGAAGGTTTTGTTGAGCGTGTAGATTTCCAAGGGGCACCCCCGTCTCAACTGCGGCGACTCAGAGGTTTTGGCAACAAAATTACAGGTTCGCGCCCTCTTAATATCCGCCAGCTAGAGCGTTATTTACTGCTGATTAATGATTTAGCCGGATTCCATGCGCGGGCAGTTTTAAGCCCTGGGAGCAGCCTTGGGGCAGCAATCCTTACGGCTAATGTTAGCTATGACGCTACTAATACATTTTTTGACATTAATAACCGGGGGAGTGTAACCGTTGGCCCTTTACGCACCCAGGTGGGGGTATATTTAAACTCTCTCCTATCTCAAGGAGAACAAATTAGCCTCAGTGGAACAACAACCCCTGTGGATATAAGTGAACTTGGTAATTTAGGTTTGGATGTTTCCCTTCCCCTTGGCTATGAAGGACTGCGCCTGAATTTGGATGGTTCTTATACTAAGGTGCAACCCGGTGCTGAACTCGAACAGTTTGCCATTGAGGGGAAAACCACGTTTGCTTCTCTGGGTGCTGCCTATCCCTTGGTTCGCTCTCGCGATCGCAATTTCACAGTTAATGGCAAGTTTGATTATACCGACAGCCGCACCACTTCTGAGTTTATTGGTATACCTATAACTTTAAGTGAAGACCGCTTGCGGGTTTTGCGCTTAGGGGCAACCTATGACCAGACGGACAGCCAAGGTTTAACATTTGCCAGCGCTCAAGTATCTCAGGGAATTGGGGGATTAGGTGCCACGACTGTAGGCACATTCGAGGAACCTTTATCTCGTGCTAGAGGTCGAGCGGAATTTACTAAGTTAAATTTGGATATAATTCGGCGGCAAAACCTCCCCAAAGAATTTACTCTTCAGTTAGCAGCTACGGCTCAAATTACGGGTAATGCTTTACTGGTTTCTGAACAATTTGGCTTAGGGGGTGCTACTTTTGGTAGTGCTTTTAATTCTTCGGAACTTTTAGGTGACTACGGTTACGGACTCAGGGCAGAAGTTCAGCGTCAGTTTGTCTATCGGGTAAAAGGACTAGGACTTACGGCAAGTCAGCCTTATATTTTTTATGACTATGGACAAGTGTTTAGAAAGTTCCCCACAGCGGCGGAAAGCAGTTCTGATGCCCTGAGTTCTGCGGGGCTAGGGTTACGCCAAAGCTTGAGTAATGGCTTATTACTGCAAGCGGAACTGGCGTTTCCTGTGCGTCGTACTGATAGTGAATTTAACTCTAGCCCCCGCTTTTTCTTTGGTGCTAGAGGCTTCTTTTGAGACAAAGCTAAAAAATAAGGGGGAACTCAATAGTGAAATGCTCCCCGCATTTAGTTGTAGAGACGCGCCATGGTGCGTCTCTACTGTAGGGTTAATATTGATTGACAGTCACATCAGTAGTTTTGCTGGGTGGATTTGGGTTCACACTGCCTGTGCCTTTATAAATATCCAATGTTCGCCCAGTTCCGGCTACATTAGAGTCAAGCACAGAACTTCCAAAATCAACATTTCCATCCGTACCTGTTGTGCTATTGGTATTAAACGCCAAATCGTCAGTAAGGAGGATTGTAGTACCAGAGAAGCTGAGGTTGCCCGAACTTAGCCCACCAGTGGTGTCGATGTTGCCATTGAGGGTAATATTGTTGCCAGCACTTAGAGCGATCGCACCCCCATTCCCGGCATTGCTGTTAGAGAGAGACGCAGAGGCGGATGTTAAAGTACCTGTCTGAATGCTGCCATTAGTCGCCGTTAGTGCGATCGCACCTCCATTTCCTGGCGTGCCACTCCCAGCAACAGAGGCGGAGGATATATCAGTTGTGGTGATGTTGTTGCCAGCGCTCAGAGTGATATTTCCCCCAGTCCCCGAATTGCCGTTAAATAAAGACACAGAGGCGGATGTTAAATTACCTGTCTGGATGCTGCCATTAGTAGCAGTTAGGGCGATCGCACCTCCATTTCCGGCAGTGCCAGAGTTAGATTTAGAGTTGGAGTCGATATTGCCTGTAGTGATGTTGCCGTTATTCGCATTCAGGGTAATCGCCCCCCCGTTGCTAGCCGTGCCATCGCTAGAATTAGATGCAGAGTTTATATTGCCTGTGGTGATGTTGCCGTTGAAGGTATTTTTGAAAACGATATTCCCGGCATTACTTGCAGA
>JAHHGU010000040.1 GCA_019359765.1 Aphanothece sp. CMT-3BRIN-NPC111 | reverse complement strand
GCTGGAATTAACTACACCCGTGGAGATGTTGCCGTTAATATTAGTCAGGTTAATATCTCCTCCTTTCCCAACATTGCCACTTCCTGTTGCTAAGTAAGAGTTGGAGGATATATTTCCTGTAGAAATGCCATTGTACGCACCTAAGCTAATTCCCCCGGCATCACTCGCCCCATTCGTTGTGTTTAAATGTTGGTTATTCGTAGTAATGGAACCCTTTAAGCTAGCCATAGTCAGGGCATTGCCATAAGTTCTGATAGCTTGAGTGCTAATGTTACGGCTTGCGCCTAGGGTAATGGAACTATTGGGCGCATTCGCTGCCGTTATCGGTCCTGTTGCCGTAATGCTGTCGCCAAAAATTGTGGTAGCTCCAGGATTCAGGTAAATATTACTTGCTTGAAGGATGACACTACCGTTACTGAAGTTGCTGGCAAAACCCTGATTGACGCTGCCAAGAGTGAGAGAATTATTCGCTTTGAAGGTAACATTTCCTCCATAACCAACGTTACCGCTAGCATAAGCGCCAGTACTTACACTTCCATTGATGTTAATATTCCCACCACTGCTACCTGTAGCTGTAAGGGCAATCGACCCACCTTTTCCGGCATTACCATCAATATTGGTAGAGGAGGTGTTGAGGTTACCTGTATTAATGTCCCCATTTTTCGCCGTCAGGGTCATTGCCCCACCATTACTCGCCCCATTGGTTGTGTCTAAAGCTTGCCCATTCGTGGTAATTCCCCCATTATTACTGAGGATATTAATCGTATTTCCGTAGGTTTTAATACCTTGGGTATTAATATTCCCGTTCGCTAGCAAACTAATGGAGCTATTAGAACCCGATGCTCCACTAATTGTCCCGTTAGCAAGAATCGTGCCTCCAACTCCAGTCGCCTGAATCTTCACTGGGTCAAAAAAGGTAACGGGGTCAATAGTAACAGCACCACTACCGTTAGTGCGTCCAATGGTGATGTTGCTAAAGCCATCTTTCAAGGCGGCGACATCAGTGCTGGTGAGATCCAATGTATCTGTAGCATTGGTATCGCTGCTGCCGATGCGAATTTTTTGACCTGGGGAGGAAGACTGCATCAGTACGGTTTTGCCATCACCACGGATCGAGTTATCTCCACCATTGAGGTTAATCTCATTACCCGTGAGGCTAATGTTGCCGTAGTTATTCTTAGTATTGGCAACATTATTAATATTTCCAATGTTGATGGTGTTAGCTGCGGTGAGGCTGACATTTCCCCCAATGCCCGCAGTTGAGCTGGCAAAAGAACCAGATGATATCCCTTGGACGTTAATATCGCCACCACTGCTACCTTTTGCAGTTAGAGTCACATTCCCTCCAGCCCCCGTAGTGCCTACTGGAGAGGAAGAGCTAGAGTCTATATTTCCTGTGGTGATATTGCCGTTGGTAGCTGTGGCGCTAACTATACCGCCATTCCCAGCATTACCAGCATCATTTCTTGATAAAGATAAAATAGAGCCTGTAGTAATGTTGTTGTTGGCTAGCAGGGTAATTTTCCCGCCATTAGATGCCCCATTAGTCGAGTCTAGGTCAGCTCCATTTGTATTAATCGAGTTTTTACTATTTATAGAAAGGGTGCCACCTTGGGTGCTAATTTTCTGCGTAGAAATATTCCCGGTTCCCGTCGTTAATAACTCTAGGTTCCCGCCGCCACTGGTATAGTTTTGGTTAAATGTCAGGTCTCCTTGGGCTGTGAATTTGGCATTTGGTGCGGTGATATTTCCTGTGGAAACCTGCACGGTTTTGCCCGTCACATCTACCCTACCAGCAGCATTAAGGCTACCAGCGACGGTGACTGTGCCATTATTTCCCCCTTCCAGGACAATTTTGCCATTTTGGTTATTGGCTGACTGCGCCTGTATCAACCCTGTGGTGTTAATTACGTTGTCCAAAACCGCTGCACCAGAACGGGCGCTGAGTTTGACAACTCCTCCATCGGCGATTAGATTACCACTGTTGCTGACTGAGGTTTTTAATCCTGGGGTAACTGCTAAGGAAATTAAGCGATCGCCCCGAAAGTCAACGGTAGCGGCAGTACCCGATCCTAGTACAACTTTGCCTAAAAGAGCGTTAATTGTCCCACTGTTGGTGACTGTGGGGGCAACTAAGGCAGCAAAACCACTATTTCTAATAGTGATATTCCCTTGATTTTCTACTGTTGCCGGGGTTTTTCCAGAAGAAGTACTGAATGACCATGCGGGACTGGTTGCTTGGTTAGGAAGTAACCCAGATAGAAAGTTAGTATCAGAAATGTTGAGAGTAGTAGCAACTAATCCAGAGACATCAACATTAGCCGTATTTTGAAAAAGAATACCATTCGGGTTCACCAACATGATTTGACCGTTGGCGTTGATGCTACCGGCGATATCTGAGGGTGTGCTACCAGTGACACGGTTGAGGGTGGCTGAGGTGGCAGAAGGTTGTATAAAAGTTACCCCTTCCTGTGAACCAATGTTAAATTCTTGCCAGTTAATTACTGCCCGGTCTGTGGTTTGGTTGATATTCATATGGGTGGCATCAGGTTGCCCAATTGTTGCTGTTCCTGATGCCACTTGTCCGCCTGTGGGCAGTGCTAAAGCTCGTTGGCTGCCTAGGACTAAACTAATTAATCCTAATACTACTAATTTTGTTGTCTTTCCCAGTGGCTCTCTTATGCTGGGTTTGAGCCAAAAACCTGAGGAAGGAGTTGTTACTTGCTGATGATAGGATGATTTAGAGGTGCTGGAACCAGAAAAATTATAAGACATTTAGTTAATCCTCTAATTAAACAAGGAGAGCGTTAAAAAACTATACCTAACGAGCCTTTCCTGACTGATGGTTAGCCGTTTCAGAACTTACAGCAGATTGCATCTAAAAAAGTACACCCCTCCCCAACCCTCCCCTTACTAAGGGGAGGGGGCAAGGGAGCGCGGGTGGGGTATTTCTGTACTTCACCAACTTGCAATCTGCTGTATGTTAATTAGCAGTGAAAAACCTTTAGAGACTATCGTGGGGGCAATACCTACCCGGCAGTAGGTTTGTGTCTAAGTTTTGATAGTAAGAGTTAGCTCGGCTCTCAGCTCTCTCTATTTCTATATTATTTTAAACAACGAGCATTATCTTCAGTGAATCTACGGAACTTAAGCCAATCGTGCCTGTCATTACACTAGTAGAAGTTAGGTCATGAAAAACTATTTAAGTTTTCATATTTTTCTCTACTGAAAGTGACAAAATAGAGATGAAAAGTAGGTAGAAATACACATAAAATATAATTGAACTTCCCAAACTTAAGCTCCGGTAAGAAAAAATTATCAGTATAGGGTGTGTTGCTTTGCCTTACAGTAGGCGGCGCTATAGCAATACGCGCCGCTGGTAGAGCAGACTTCTGAGCTACAAAAACGAACTAGCCCAACCCTCAACACAGTAAGGGCACAGCATGCCGTGCCCCTACGCAGAATAGGTAATGTGAACGAGACGCTCAACTACCTAGAGGGCGATCGCCATCATCAGCTTCATCTGTAGTGCGGGCATTTGCTAAACATTAAATAGGAAGTTCATTACATCCGCTTCCTGAACTACATACTCTTTACCTTCACTGCGGACTAAACCCTTTTGCTTAGCAGCATTCATTGCTCCAGCTGTCACAAGGTCATCATAAGCAACCGTTTCTGCCCGGATAAAGCCGCGCTCAAAATCAGTGTGAATCACTCCGGCCGCCTGTGGCGCTGACATTCCCGCATGAATTGTCCAAGCGCGGGTTTCCTTCGGCCCAGTAGTAAAGTAAGTACGCAAACCCAAAAGTTCATAAGTAGCGCGAATCAAAGATTTTAATCCGCCTTCTTCCATGCCTAAAGATGCCAAAAACTCTGCCCTTTCTTCTTCAGGTAACTCAATTAGCTCAGATTCCACTTGGGCAGAAACAACGACAACTTGAGCTTCTGAACCCGCAAAACCTCGCACTTGTTCTACCCATTCATTACCAGTCGCCAAATCATCCTCAGACACATTGGCCGCATAAATTATAGGTTTGGAGGTGAGTAATTCTAGCTGCTCGATTGATTGAGTTTCTTCTTCCGTTAAACTTACTTGACGTGCCTGTTTACCTTCATTCAAAGCAGCACTCAGTTTTTCTAAAGCCGATAATTCAATTTGAGCTTCTTTGTTGGTGCGGGCATTTTTGCGAGTGCGTTCAATGCGGCGTTCAATTTGCCCTAAATCTGCTAAACCTAGCTCTAAATTGATAATTTCAATATCTCGTAATGGATCAACAGAACCAGCAACGTGGATGATATCATCGTTTTCAAAACAACGCACCACATGAACAATTGCATCCACTTGCCGGATATGGGACAAAAATTGATTGCCCAGGCCCTCTCCTTGGCTAGCACCTTTAACTAAACCGGCAATATCCACAAACTCAACGCGAGCGGGTACAATTTGCACGGATGAAGATATTTTAGCCAGAACATTTAATCGCTCATCCGGCACTGCGACGATGCCCACATTCGGCTCAATTGTGCAAAAGGGAAAGTTAGCGGCTTGAGCCTTGGCGTTAGCGACTAGGGCATTAAATAAAGTAGATTTTCCGACGTTGGGAAGTCCGACAATTCCGGCTCTAAGCATAGTTCAAGGATGGAAACTGGGTGAAATCTTTTTTAGACGGGTTCAGGAATCGTTTGAGGAATTGATCCTGGAACTGTCTGGGGAATGGGAGCTGGCACTGGTTCAGGCACAGGGCCGGGTATGGGTTCGGGAACGGGCCCAGGTATGGGTTCAGGCACCGGATTTGGCTGGGGAAAAGGATCGGGTAGGGGTTCAGGTAAGGGATTGGGAATCTCTGGCTGGGGGATGGGATTAGGGCTAGGATTAATCATGGCGATCCGATTCCATAATGCAACGCTATCAAATTAGATGGCAACAAGCTGTAATTGCATCTGCCTAATTAGCGACATCTCCAGAGCGCTTGACACATAAATGTATCACGGCTGGATAAAATGGCATCCGAATCAAATACTGTAGCAGGTATTTAGTATCTCAGGCTAATAGCTAGGATCTGCCTTATGCCATTTACTAAGAACTCTCAAGCAGCAACGCCATTACTGGACGCTCTCCAGACGTGTGCTAATAAGCCCCATGCTGCGTTTTATGCACCGGGGCATAAGCGGGGAGTCGGAATTTCCCCGCCATTGGCAGAGTTACTGGGTTCGGCTGTATTTCAAGCGGATCTGCCGGAGTTGCCAGAGTTAGATAATTTATTTGCCCCAGAAGGCGTGATTCAGTCAGCTCAACAATTGGCGGCAGATGCTTTTGGGGCGGAACATACCTGGTTTCTGGTCAATGGTTCGACTTGTGGGGTAATGGCGGCAATTTTGGCTACCTGTGGCACTGGTGACAAAATTGTTCTGCCTCGGAATGTGCATCAATCGGCGATCGCAGCTCTGATCCTCTCTGGTGCTATTCCCATTTTCCTGAACCCAGAATACGACGCAGTTCTGGACATTGCCCACAGTATCACTCCAGCAGCGGTAGCAGACGCCCTCAAGCAGCATCCCGACGCCAAGGCGGTGATGATGCTTTACCCGACTTATTACGGGGTGTGTGGAGATGTGGGTGCGATCGCCCAAATTGCCCATCAATACAATATCCCCCTGCTGGTAGATGAAGCCCACGGCCCCCACTTTACTTTTCATCCCGACTTACCCCCCTCTGCACTGTCAGCTGGGGCAGACTTAACCGTGCAATCTATCCATAAGGTACTAGGCGCTTTCACTCAAGCTGCTATGTTGCACGTACAAGGCACTAAGATCGACCTCGATCGGGTGAGCAAAGCTTTACAGTTGCTCCAGTCCACAAGTCCCAGCTATTTACTTTTAGCCTCACTGGATGCGGCACGTCAGCAAATGGCGCTACACGGGGAACTGCTAATGACTCAAACATTGCAACTAGCTAATCAAGCCAGAACAGAAATTAGTCAAATTCCCGGATTATCAGTCTTAGAACTCGTCAACACACCAGGTTTTGTTGCTCTGGATCTAACGCGCCTCACTGTCACCGTTTCTGGCTTAGGTTTGACTGGATTTGAGGCCGATGAAATTCTCCATCAACAGCTAGGCGTTACAGCTGAGTTACCATCACTGCAACATCTCACCTTTATTATCAGTTTAGGCAATACCCAGGCTGATATTGACAAGCTAGTGCAAGCATTCACTACGTTATCAAAAGAGTATGCACGAGTAAGAAAGCCTTTAGGAGCAAAAAAAGGTACTGAGTTAATAAATAACCTTATATTTACTAATATACCCAATATTTCCCCCCGTGAAGCCTTTTTTTCGTCAACAGAAGTACTGCCAGTGGAACAGACAAGCGATGCCTACGGCGGGGTTTGCCAACGCATCAGCGCCGAGTTAGTTTGTCCCTACCCACCGGGAATCCCAGTCTTAATGCCGGGTGAAGTCATCACCCCAGCGGCCATCCAATATCTCCAACAAATTCTCAGCTTGGGCGGAAATATCACAGGTTGTAGCGACCCCAGCCTCAAAACCTTAAAGGTTGTGCAACAGTAGAACGCCTTATACCATTTCCCTAAATCAGGCGCAGAGTTACTTACTTTCTCTGTCCCTGCCAGTAAATGTGTATTCAAATCAAAAAGATAATAATATTATGCCTAGTCAACTCTGGCCTTATGTGACCCCTGGTATTCCAGATGATTTATTTGAGCGTTTGCCGGGGATACCCTTGAGCAAGCGAGAAGTTCGGCTGCTGCTGATATCCTCCCTGCGACTAGAACCAAACTCGGTTTTATGGGATATCGGTGCTGGGACGGGTACTATTCCAGTGGAAACTGGATTACTATGCCCCCAAGGGCGGATAGTGGCTGTGGAAAGGGATGGTGAGGTGGCAAGCCTGATTCGTCGCAACTGCGATCGCTTCGGCGTTGGTAATGTTGAAGTCATTGAAGGCAGTGCGCCAGAATGCCTTAAAGATCTCCCAACTCCACCCCACCGGGTGTGTATTGAGGGAGGACGTTCTATGAAGGCAATTCTCAAAGAAGTTTGGCAATACTTGCAACCCGAAGGCCGGGTCGTCGCCACAGCTGCTAATCTAGAAATTCTCTATGCTATTTCAGAATGCTTTGCCGAGTTGCAAGCCCGGAATATTGAGGTTGTTCAATCTGCTGTCAACCGCTTGGAAACGCGAGGTACTCATCGAACTTTTGTCGCAGTCAATCCCATTTTTATTCTTAGTGGTGAAAAGCTAGATTAAAACGAATAAACAAGGTTAAGAGTTAGTCGCTATGAGTCCTTAATTAACTCGTAACTCAAAACTCAAAACTCAAAACTCAAAACTTTGCCATGCCTTTGCCTCGTCTTCTCAGTGCAATAGTTGGAATCGCCCTAGCTTTGGGGATGCTTCTCTTTGGGGGGTGGTACTTCACCCTGAGCTTTTGCATCATTGTCTACTTAGGTCAACTCGAGTATTTTCAACTCGTTCGGGCTAAAGGTATTGCTCCTGCGGGCAAAACAACCTTAGTTGTCAGCCAGGTGTTGCTAATTACCGCCACCATTGCACCGGAACTTGTAGACGCCATCTTCCCTGTAGCAGGAACCTTTATTTGTTTTTATCTGCTATTTCAGCCTAAATTAGCCACCATTGCGGACATCTCGACATCAATTTTGGGATTATTCTACGGAGGATATTTGCCTAGCTACTGGATCAGGTTGCGTGTAGGTCTATCGCCCGCAGTAGCCAGCAACCTGCCTTTAAATGGCTACTGGCCCGATTCTTGGAGCGATATCAGCGCTTTACCTCTAGGATTGATAGCGACATTCTTAGCTTTTATCTGTATTTGGGCTGCGGACATTGGAGCTTACATTGTGGGCAAGTTCTTTGGGCGCACGCGGCTTTCAGATATCAGCCCTAAGAAAACAGTTGAAGGAGCAGTTTTTGGCGTTGTCGGCAGTATAGCTGTCGCCACAGCTGGAGCTTGGTATCTTCATTGGCCCATCTGGCAACTAAGTGGCGTTACTTTGGGACTACTTATTGGTATTGCTAGCCTTTTGGGAGACTTAACAGAGTCCATGATGAAGCGAGACGCTGGTGTAAAAGACTCAGGGCAATTGATACCCGGTCACGGTGGTATTTTAGACCGTGCTGACAGCTATGTTTTCACCGCACCTTTGGTTTACTATTTTGTAACTTTACTATTGCCCCTATTAAATTAGTCTTAGCGACTTCAGGTTATCCCTAGCCTAAAATGACATTAAATAGTGTAATTGATAATAGAAATAACTATTGATTTCAACGCTGGGGCATAGATGGCATTTATTCCGCTGCTTCGTGCTATCTGATTGAGTAACGCGGGTTTAGCTTGTTTCATTCCTAGAAGGACTCTAAATATTTCCAGTCATGGCAAGCGATAGTTATGCTATGTGCCAGTTGCGAAGGTGGAATGTGGAGTACCGACCAAATAATTGAAGCCAAGTATTTTTATAGTCAAATGTCTTGGTTTGAACAATGTCGATACATCGGTCTAGGAATCGTCAGGGTGGATACCTTGCAGCCACTCTGGGGGGCGCAGTGGTTGCTATAGCACTAGCCACTTTCAATACCTATCTGGGAATTATTTATGTAAGTAAATTCATGCCAAATGCTGAATTAGAGGGAATTCTACCTCCCCTATATGGTGGGGTGGCTGGATACTGGGGTGGAGTAGTTCTTGGCTGCTGGTTAGGGCTGCGGTTGGGAGGCTACTCAAATGGTCGTCGTACAGCTATCTATCTAGCATGGCTGTTCCCCCTTACTATTCTGCTTTTATGGTTCAGCACTGGTTTTTTGACAGGCAAGATCGTGAGGGTGGTAGGCGATCAGCTAGCGATTAACCTACTGAGGTCTTTGTACATTGCTGTACTTATTGCTTTACCCTTACTTGCACGGTTTTTGGTAAACAGAAATATTTTTAAGAAAAGTAAAGATTAAGGAAATCAAGAATTTCTTAGCCGCGGTGTCTTAATCGGTTTGATAGTAGCTATCGTAGGCGAGTTCGCTAAGTTATTCGGCTTTGTCAGAATAGGGATTAAGGTTAGTTTCCACTCCTTCTTGAATTTCTTGGCGAGTCTTCGAGCTTAGGTTTCAATCCCTAATAGGGATTAAGGTTAGTTTCCACCCCAAATTAAATAAGAAAGAATCGTCGGCCATTTGTTTCAATCCCTAATAGGGATTAAGGTTAGTTTCCACCTGCATTTAATGCTTACTGTCGCCGCAAAGGGTAGTTTCAATCCCTAATAGGGATTAAGGTTAGTTTCCACTCCTTATCACCACCCTTGTCATTGAGCATATCTGTAGTTTCAATCCCTAATAGGGATTAAGGTTAGTTTCCACTAGTAGCACCAGGGCTATACTGAGTAACGGCACGTTTCAATCCCTAATAGGGATTAAGGTTAGTTTCCACTTTCGATCCAGGGCTGGTCAGAAGGTCTAGCGTACACGTTTCAATCCCTAATAGGGATTAAGGTTAGTTTCCACAAGGGTCTACCCTACACCTGAAGCACTAATTCTAGGTTTCAATCCCTAATAGGGATTAAGGTTAGTTTCCACTCGTGCTACGAAGGCTTTCTTTTGGCGGTTGTCCTCCAAGGTTTCAATCCCTAATAGGGATTAAGGTTAGTTTCCACCTGACCCTACAGTGCCCACGCCCCCACCGGGTGGGTTTCAATCCCTAATAGGGATTAAGGTTAGTTTCCACCGTCCATCAGCCCCCGGTCGCCCAGGCTCTCCAGGTTTCAATCCCTAATAGGGATTAAGGTTAGTTTCCACGAGCTGAAGTAAAAATAGCCACCGGCGGGTCAGTGTTTCAATCCCTAATAGGGATTAAGGTTAGTTTCCACGAGTACTAATTTTCTGTAGCCCGGCGCTTCCAGCTGTTTCAATCCCTAATAGGGATTAAGGTTAGTTTCCACGCAGGCTCTCGTTTCCCTATCTGGAAGCCGTGCTTGTTTCAATCCCTAATAGGGATTAAGGTTAGTTTCCACACAAATTTCAAAGATCCCACGCAAATCCGAGCGCTGTTTCAATCCCTAATAGGGATTAAGGTTAGTTTCCACAAATGGCGCAAGCTTTGGTTGATGGTGGCATCATGTTTCAATCCCTAATAGGGATTAAGGTTAGTTTCCACGAAAAAGTTCCATCCGCTTTTTATCGCATTTACAGGTTTCAATCCCTAATAGGGATTAAGGTTAGTTTCCACCAATTATCGGGTTGTCCATCTAGCCTAGTTGCTGTCGTTTCAATCCCTAATAGGGATTAAGGTTAGTTTCCACTTGTCTAGGCGCTTTTGGGTAGGGAAGCCAGACGTTTCAATCCCTAATAGGGATTAAGGTTAGTTTCCACGGGAGCAAGAAGTGCAAGTTGCTGTTATCAAATCGGTTTCAATCCCTAATAGGGATTAAGGTTAGTTTCCACAAAGGTTTCACCCACCCAGACTTCTCAATTTTGGTTTCAATCCCTAATAGGGATTAAGGTTAGTTTCCACAGGTAGCTGAAAATGCCATAGAAGTTGAGATTGTTGTTTCAATCCCTAATAGGGATTAAGGTTAGTTTCCACCTGTTTGAGTGAAATGAGTGAATTGATAATAGTCTGTGTTTCAATCCCTAATAGGGATTAAGGTTAGTTTCCACTTGACCTGGTGCTGAGCCATCACCTGCATCGTAAATGTTACAGTTTCAATCCCTAATAGGGATTAAGGTTAGTTTCCACTCTCTATCCTTAAAACTTTGGCGGCTGCTTGCTCGACCGTTTCAATCCCTAATAGGGATTAAGGTTAGTTTCCACAGTCGCTTCGCTCCCCTCACTTCGTTCGGCTATTGTTTCAATCCCTAATAGGGATTAAGGTTAGTTTCCACTACAAAATCAAGAGACGCGGGAAGTACGAAAATAGTTTCAATCCCTAATAGGGATTAAGGTTAGTTTCCACTCTGGTGATAAGTATCATTCTCCTGTGACTGAAATGTGGAGTTTCAATCCCTAATAGGGATTAAGGTTAGTTTCCACAAACCATAACAGATATTGTGTTAGTCGTAATGGTTGTTTCAATCCCTAATAGGGATTAAGGTTAGTTTCCACGTCACACCCCCTTGTAGAGCTGAGGGGTGGACAAAGTTTCAATCCCTAATAGGGATTAAGGTTAGTTTCCACGGAATCTACGCTGATTATGTTGCCATCGTGATATCCCGTTTCAATCCCTAATAGGGATTAAGGTTAGTTTCCACTTCAGTTCCTTTTGAGCGTCCCTCTGTGCCTTCTCGTTTCAATCCCTAATAGGGATTAAGGTTAGTTTCCACAATCCCTTAAAAGCAGTGTTACCGACCTAGATAAGTTTCAATCCCTAATAGGGATTAAGGTTAGTTTCCACAGTGGAAAGCTGGGAAGCTTGCTGTATAAAGTTTTCAAGGTTCTGCTGTGCGAATTGCTCTTATGTATATCATTCTGGGGCTGGATTTGTAAAGAGGCCCTTTTTAGTTTAGCCATTAAACCAACCCCTGGTAAGGATTTCAGCCTTTGCGCGGAGCAATTTTTGTGAGGATGGGGGCGATCGCTTCTGGGATAAGGATTTCAGGCTAAAAATTTAACTTTCCTCTTCCAACACCTACCCTTCCGCGCCAATCTCATAATTAAGACGAGAGATTTAAGGAATCACGGTGAGACGCCCACGACAAACTAGCTGCCCCGGAACGAGTGTTAATTCCTCAATATCGACCTCTGAGCCTAAATCTACCTGGAAACTATCTAACTTTCCTGGCAATAACTCAGGCGATATCTCGATTTCCAGGGGGTCGAACCGTAGTTCATGACTGCTTGGCAGAGTCAAATTAGCGCGAATCCCCACTGGTGTCGTGTTGCCTGTGGTATCTATTATTATCCCAGCTAAAGTTAGCCAGTCGGCATCAAAAGTAACCTGTTGCCAGTTAATTTTGCAGTATTTCAAAACTTCATCTGAGTTCTTTACACCACTAGCTTCGAGCAGCAGACGCAACAAATCATTTAAACCAGTAGATAATAGAGATGATTGCAGAGATGCTTTAAGGTCTGCTTCCTCTAACAGCAGCTGACCAGCAACGGATACTGGTTCTAAGAGGCGCAGTGGCTTTCCTTTAAGTACCTGACCCAGGTTAATACGGATGTTTTCCCCAATCAGCTGAATTTGGCTGAGGAGGAGTCCCTGGTAGACGGCGTGGTGTGCGGAAATGGAGACGTGGGGAATGTAACCGCGCAAAATTTGGCGATCGCCTCCCTGGATTTTCACCTGTAGGTCTTCAACCTGTGAAACTTGCGATCGCAGCCACACACGACAAGCAGGTGACAACACTGTGCTGATAATCCGACTCTGCTTAGAAGCCAATGCCTTTCCGTCTTCCTGTAATATTTTTACATAGTCTAGCCCGATCGATATCTCGATGGGGTTGACCTTAATTCCTGATCAAGTTCGTATAAGCGTCTAAACTATGGCCGAAAGGCTGCAAAAAATTCTTTCTCAATGGGGTATTGCCTCACGTCGTCAAGCCGAAAAAATGATTTTAGCAGGACGGGTGCGGCTAAATGGTACTATTGTGGCTCTGGGGCAAACAGCCAATCCAGAACGAGACCGGATCGAAGTGGATGGCAGACTCATCCAACCGGTCAATCGCCCTGAGCCGATATATCTTTTACTCAACAAACCCCCTGGGGTGGTTTCCACCTGTGATGACCCCAGAAGTCGCACCACCGTTCTGCATTTACTGCCCCTTGAACTGCGGCAAGGTCAGGGATTGCACCCAGTGGGACGCCTAGATGCCCAAACTACGGGCGCGTTGCTTCTTACCAATGATGGCGAACTCACATTTATCCTGACCCATCCTCGCCATTCCGTTCCCAAAACCTATGAGGTTTGGGTAGAAGGTCATCCACCAGAATCAGTCCTACAAGCTTGGCGTCGGGGTGTTGTTCTCTCTGGAAGAAAGACCTTACCCGCTCAAGTTCGAGTACTCAAGCAGCAAAGTTCTCGAACACTTTTAGAAGTTGTGCTCACAGAGGGTAGGAATCGGCAGATTCGACGGGTAGCTGAGCAGCTAGGCTATCCGGTGGTGCATCTTCATCGCGCAGCAATTGGTCCGATTCGGTTACAACAACCAGGAGAGGCTTTATTGGCAAGTGGTGACTACCGTCCCCTTAAAGATTTTGAAATTCGTTTTCTCCAAAACCAAGTCCACATAACATCAATAGAAGTGCCAGCAGACATCAAGGAGCGCCGTTTATGAAGGAGAATCTATTCCATGTTCAGCAGGAACAAGTCGAGAAGCTGAAAGAAATAGGCTCTCGCTTGCGCCAGTTTCGCTTAGAACAGTCGATTTCCTTAGAGGAGGTAGCGGCTAAAACCCGAATTCAGGCACGTCTGCTGAATGCAATTGAGGAAGGCAAGATTGAGATATTGCCTGAGTCCGTTTACATAAAGGGATTTATCAAGCAATTTGGTGATGCACTGGGTTTAAACGGAGCAGAGCTTGCCAGGGACTTTCCCACTTGGCAAACTATACAGTTTATCAGACCTACCTGGCTGTCCTTACCAGCAACTCAACTGCGACCAATTCATCTTTACTTGCTCTATGTACTTTTGGTAATTGGTGCAGTAAACGGTCTGTCTTACTTCGTGAACAAGTCAGCGATGGAAGTAAGTAATGCTCAGAGTTCCCGGCAGCAAAGAGACAAGTTGAACGAGAAAGGCTATCAAGCTCAAATTAATACTCAACAGTTGTTACAGCCGATTAATGTAAGTGAGGTCAGCCAGCCTAGTAAAAGCGATAATCCAGTTCGGGTGGGTGTAACACTCAAATCTCAATCATGGATTCGCATCGTGGCGGATGGCAAAACCGAGTTTGAGGGTGTTCTACAACAGGGAGATCAGCGCACCTGGGAAGCAAAGCAACAACTAACGGTACTAGCTGGCAATGCTGGTGCTGTGCTGGTGGCTGTTAATGATGAAAAGGCAAAAAAACTCGGCGCAGCTGGTCAATTGCAGAGAGTAACCTTTGAGGCCAATCGCAAATCTTAAAATAGCCGTCAGCAATTTACAGCAGTTTCATGATTGATGAGGTACACAAATCAACACTTTTAAGGCAGAAGGCTTTTATGTATAATTTAGGTGTACTTCACTCAACGGCAAACTGCTATAGGGGTGGGGAAAGAAACCTGTCCGTAGATCAGTAATTGATTTTCTACCAAGTCTGTCTACTCAGATCTGTAACCAACCGCTCACCCGCCAGAGAATAAATTCTCTGGCTAATAGCAGAAGTCCTCTCAAGAGGACTATAAAAGCGTCAATAGTCAACGAATAGTGGACTTGAGCTATGAGCCGTGGACTTAAGTCCACGGCGGGAGGACAGCACAGGTGCAAGATCTGAATTATTGGCTAGAATTTTAGATTTTAGATTTTGGATTAAAATCCCCACTAGCGCGTTCATGCCCGTAGGGCTTTAGCGGCGCGTAAGCGCTCCCGACTCTTGTGGTCGAGATCAATCCAAAATCGTAAATCCTTGCATCCTTGCATTGGTTGACTTGCGCTAAAAACTCTAATTTGGGGCACGACCAAAAATTTCGGTTAGAGTCTTAAGGCGATCGCATATCTCTTGGTTCAAGGCATCAGATTGATAACGCCACTCCCAGTTGCCCTCAGATTTACTCGGAAAATTCATCCGGGCTTCAGTACCTAATCCCAAAATATCCTGGAGAGGAATAATCGCCTGGTTTGCCACAGAACTGAAAGCAACACGGATCATATCCCAGTGGATGCCATCATCACTCGTACAGCCCAAGTAACCCAACAGCGCTTCTCGATCGTTATCAGACAATTGATTAAACCACCCCACAGTGGTGTCATTGTCGTGGGTGCCAGTATAAACGACAAAGTTGGGCTGATAGTTGAAGGGTAAATAGACATTACCTGGCCCGGAGCCAAAGGCAAACTGCAAAACCTTCATGCCTGGGAACTCAAAGCGATCGCGTAATGCCTCCACTTCCGGGGTGATGATGCCTAAATCTTCAGCTAGGATGGGCAGCTTGCCTAGCTTCTGGTTGAGAACCTCAAAAAAAGCCTCTCCAGGTGCTAGCACCCACTCCCCATTTAGGGCAGTTGTTTCGCCTTGCTTGACTGCCCAGTAAGCTTGAAACCCTCGGAAGTGATCGATCCGAATTATGTCCACAAACTCCAGCAAAGACTTAAAGCGCTGCACCCACCACTTAAAATCATCCTGCTGCAATTGCTCCCAGTTATAAACTGGATTTCCCCACAGTTGACCTGTAGCGCTAAAGTAGTCTGGTGGAACCCCTGACATCAGTGCTGCTTCGCCCGTCTTTTCATCTATGGCAAATATTTCTGGATGTGCCCAGACTTCAGCACTATTGTGAGCCACGTAAATGGGGATATCGCCAATAATTTGGATATGACCCAGTCTGGCATAGCTTTTTAACTCTACCCACTGACGGAAAAACTCGAACTGCAAATATTTTTGGTAAAAAATCTCATTCGTCAGCCGTCGCCGCCACTTATCTAAGGCTTCAGGTTGACGTTGGGCAAGTTCCGGTTCCCAGGTATGCCAACTAGCTCCGTCATGCGCTTCCCGAAGCGCCATAAATAAGGCATAGTCATCTAGCCAGTTAGCCGTACTCTCACAAAAACCTGCAAATTCCTTTTGCTGTAAAGGACTTGCCTTGACTTTAAAGCTCTCACAGGCTTTCTGGAGCAGGGGCATTTTGGTTTTAATTACCGCCTCAAAATCTACCCTGTCTGTGGGAAACTCTGGCAAACTTGCAAAGTCCTCGTCAGTTAGCAATCCCTCGTCCCGCAGCCGTTCTGGGCTAATCAGCAGCGGATTCCCAGCCAGCGCTGAATAGGACATATAAGGGGAATTGCCAAACCCAGTTGGTCCCAATGGCAACACCTGCCAATATTGCTGAGCAGTATCCCGCAAAAAATCAACAAAGCGATAAGCCTCTAAGCCTAAATCGCCGATACCAAAGCGGCTAGGCAAGGAAGTGGGGTGTAGCAAAATGCCACTAGATCTGGGAAAGGGCATAGCAAACCTAAATGAGAATAATCAAAAAAATTTCCGGTACAATATCGGCACCGGATTCAAATGCTATGACTGTATCATCATGGGACGGCACCGGGCTAGTTTCATTGTGCCTCCGAGAAACTAAATCCCCTTGTGGGGTGGTTGACCTAATTAAAGGCATAGATGGAAACTTATCAAGCGGCTAGATTCTGCACCAGCTTAGATTTATTCTGAAATGCGGTGTTGCTGTGAATAATTTAAGCTTGTGGCTTACCGAAATCCTACTCCTACAGTCGATATCATCATCGAATTAGTTGACCGACCTCATCGACCGATTGTGCTGATTGAGCGCCAGAACTCTCCTTACGGCTGGGCTTTACCTGGTGGTTTTCTCGATTATGGCGAATCGGCAGAGACGGCGGCACAGCGGGAAGCGCAGGAAGAGACAAGTATGCTTGTTGAGCTAATTGAACAATTCCACGTATATTCTGACCCTAACCGCGACCCCCGCCAGCACACGATGAGCGTTGTGTTTATCGCAACGGCAACGGGAGAACCCCAGGCTGGGGATGATGCTAAGGTGGTAGGGATTTTTGAATCTTGGCGCATTCCCAGCAATCTGTGCTTTGACCACGATCGCATCCTGCGGGATTATTGGCGTTATCGGCATTATGGGATACGACCGCAGTTGTCTTAGTGGGGTATTTTTTAACGCAAAGGGCGCAGAGGTTTACGCAAAGGTTCGCAAAGTTAAGTTTTCCTCTGCTTTTAGAAGACTCCGGCTGTACACTATTCGAGAGCGATCGCGCTACGCAAACGCGAGGTAGATTATGGACGCTGATGAACTTCTAGAAAAGTACGCCGCAGGAGAAAGAAACTTCAATTCGGTACAGCTAAAAGGGGTAGACCTGAAAGGCGCAGACCTAAGTGGGATAAACCTATCCAGTGCAAATTTGGACGGAGCGGACTTAAGTGAAGCAACCCTAACTAAAGCAAACTTTTCTAATGCAAGCCTGTATAAGTCATCTTTCAGAGGCGCAAATTTGAGTTGCGTGCAGCTTAATTCAACAAATTTGAATTGGGCAGATATCTATGGTGCTGACTTGAGTAGGGCAAACTTAAATAGCGCGAAATTGTATGGTGTCAACCTAGATAAGGCAGATCTAAGTGATGCCGACTTACGCTCTACAAACCTAACAAAAGCTTCTTTGGCTGAGGCAGACTTAAGTAGAGCAAACCTGAGCAGTGCCAATCTAACTCAGGCATACTTGGCTGGAACTAACTTAAGTAGAGCAAATTTAGACAATGCAATCCTCAATCAGGTATATATTCAGGGAGCTACACTGCGCTTAGTCAGGCTGTCTAAAGTTGATTTGTCAGGCTTAAATCTGGCTAATGTGGATCTGGGTGTAGCATATCTGGGAGAAGCAAACCTCACAAACGCTTGTTTACGAGGGGCAAATTTAGAAAGAGCAGTTTTAGAAGGAGCAAATTTGATCGGTGCAAACTTAGATGGAGCCAACCTGAAGAAGGCAGACTTGACTAAGGCAAATATTTCTTTAGTCAGCTTCAAGGATACAGACTTCACTGATACCAGGATGCCTCATGGAGAAATTTACAAGCCGAAAGCCTTGGATGAAGAAATCAGCCAGCAAAAAACGTCGTTAGAAAAAGAGATATCCATGACTCGCAAAATTATCCGTACCGAAAAAGCACCCGCACCAGTAGGGCCATATAACCAAGCTATTGTTGCCAGTGGCCAGATGATTTTTGTCGCTGGTCAAATTGCTATCGATCCTAGACTTGGTGACATTCTCTACAGAGACGATGTTGCAAAGCAGACTGAACAAGTAATGGCTAATATGGAGGCTATTCTGACAGCGGCTGGAGCTACATTTAATGATGTAGTAAAAACTACTGTTTTCCTCGCAGATATGAATGATTTTGCGGCGATGAATGCAGTCTATGCTAAATATTTTGATGAAGCAACTGCTCCTGCCCGTGCCTGCGTGCAAGTATCCCGTCTGCCCAAAGATGTACTTGTGGAAATTGACTGTATTGCCGCGATCTAAAGCTTTGGCTAATTCACACGCAATAGATAGCCCTGAAACAAATTTTGTCTTGGTGTCCCACGCAAATTAATGTTACAAGCGATCGCTGATTAACTTCCTGGCATCACACCTTACCAAAACGGCGATCGCGCCCTTGATAATCCTCTATAGCACGGCTAAATTCCTCGCGATTAAAATCTGACCAAAGCGTATCTGTAAAGTAAATTTCAGTATAAGCGAGTTGCCACAAGAGAAAATTACTCAGGCGCATTTGACCGCTAGTGCGAATAAGGAGATCTGGATCGGCAACCTCCTTTGTATATAGAAATTGTTGAATTAGCCCTTCATCAATCGCTTCTGGCAAAAGTTCCCCCTGTTGTACTTTTTCTACCAAATCGCGACAGGCGCGGACTATTTCTTTACGCCCCCCGTAGTTAATAGCAACGTTGAAATAGATGGCTTGATTTTGGGCAGTCACTGCCATTGCACGTCGCATTTCCCGTTGCAGGGATGGAGGCAATGCCTCTAACTCTCCCAAAAAGCGAATGCATACTTTCTCCCGATGCATCTCCTCTAATTCTGTACGGAGTAGACGTTCAAATAGAAGCATCAGGAAGTCTACTTCTGCTGTAGGACGACCCCAGTTTTCTGTTGAGAAGGCATAAACTGTTAATACCTTAATCCCCCAGTCTGTGCAACAACGCAGGATTTCTTTGATAACTTCTGCCCCTTGGCGATGTCCAGCAATACGAGGAAGTCCTCGTTTTTTAGCCCAACGTCCGTTGCCATCCATGATGATAGCGACGTGTTGAGGCAGACGATTTGAAATTTTAGATTTTAGATTTGGGATTAAGGTAGTTGTCGATGGTTCGTAATTCATAGCTGATTATTGACTAATAACTATATCTCTTGCAAAAGTAGATAAAATCTTGTAAATCATCTGCGTTTATCTGCGTACATCTGCTTTCATCTGCGTACAAAAAAACCTTTTCGGAACATTTTGCAATAAATCTACTGATTACTGAAAAAGTTGCTGCAAATACTCCGGCGTGAGACTCCCACTCCAACGCCAAAGGCGATGCCAAACGCGGATAAAGGTGTAGACTAGCTCTAGTTTGTGATTCCACGACCAACTATTCCAGTCAAGTACGCCCATCATGCGATGAAACGTGCGAGTTAAATGGGCTGTAGGCTGGATATGACTAACTTGAGTAGAGTGTTGTCGGGTGAGAATCTGACCGAAAGTACCTGCCATCCGACTAAGGTAGGATTCAGGAAATAGCCAAATTCCAAACCCCCAGAATTTGGTCATATGGTTGATTTCATCTTGTAAAAGTTCTGCAAATACTTGTTGTAAGGTTCCTGTTGTATGTGCCATCAACCGCAGGTAAAGACAAACTGCACTATATTCGGTGATGATGCGATGCAGTCCGTGACGGTATAAGTCATCGCCGGGATTATTTAAAGGTTTATAGCTTTTAGGCGCGTGAGGGGAAAGAATTGGTTTGTTGCCTGTAAGCTGGATATAGGTTTTGATTAAAGCGGGGGCGTGTTGTCGTTCTTCTTTTTCCCATAAACCTAGTTCTAGCATTGTGCCATCTTCAGCAACTACACCACCGACAAAACGAGCAAGTTGTGGGTGAATGGGTTCTAAGTATTGCCGACTGGTTTGGGTGTAACCCCGAATCGGTGCTTCTGTATTCACGGCACCTACTATAATTGAAAGAAATATCTTTAGGTCAATGCCAACAACTTGTTTCTGGTTAATCGTCTGCCAGTGAATTGGTTGCCAGAGGCGCGGTTGTGGGTTTTCAAATTGAACAGGGAGATCTTCAAGGCGAGCGCGCAGTTTTTCAAGTGTAAGATATTGATCTAGAACAGACTCTATGCGGTCTTTGGTCTCAAAGAAAGAAGGATGGGGATAAACCTTACCTGCTGAATCAATATCTGGTAAGCGGGAAAGCATTGTTTTTGATAGCTAATTTCCTTTTCTACATTCAGAGTATATATAAACTCCCAAGCCTTGTCAGTCGGATAAAATCGGGAGTTTTGGCAGCTTACTGGTTGGAAAAAGTTTGGGTAAGGTTAGGCAAGTCGGAAAAAGTCGGATTTGAGATTGATACAGTTTTAATTTTGCACAGCTATAAATTATTACAGCCGGATAAGCTAAACTAAAGAACAACTTGGCTCTATAACTTAGCCATGAGTGTAGAAGCAGCATTGGCATTGACAGATGCAATAATTGTTACTCAAACCGGAAAACACCTCAGCGACCTACAAAGTACAATTGTGCGGCTGGTTTGGCAAGGTAAAAAATATTTGGATATTGCCCAGGCGTATGGTTGTACTGAGGGACACGCGAAAGATGTCGCTTCGCTGTTGTGGAAGTTGCTGTCAGAAACTTTAGGAGAAAGAGTAACAAAAAGTAACCTGCGGTCAGTATTGTCAAGACAGTTGCAAACCCAACCTGTAGAAATTTCCCCAACCTCCCTGACAAAAAGCGCGAATTTTGTGGGACGAAATAGTGCGATCGCGCATCTTTCTACCCTGATTCAACAAGGACATAAAGTTATTGTTATTCAAGGGGAAGGAGGTATTGGTAAAACCACTTTAGCACAGCAATATCTCCCCGCCCAAGGGTTTGAATTAGTCTTAGAACTCCTAATGGCAAAGGAATCTCAAAACATCACTTCAGTTGAAAGTGTTGTGGAAGAATGGTTAAAAAAAGACTTTAATGAAGAACCTGGACGAGAATTTGGCATTACATTGGGACGACTGAAACGACATCTGGAGACGCGCCCGATTGGAATATTAATTGATAATTTAGAACCAGCCTTAGACTCCCAAGGGATGGTGATTGCCTCTCAGCGTCGCTATGTAGAACTATTGCGGGTATTGGCAGATACTAAAGTACAGTCAGTAACCCTAATCACCAGTCGCGATCGCATCTGCGAACCTGCGCTTCATCTTCATCATTATCGCTTACCTGGATTAGATCTGGCGGCTTGGGAACAATATTTTCGCCTGCATTCCCTTTACCCAGATGCCTCAACTTTGCAAAAAACGCACAAAACCTATGGGGGAAATGCGAAAGCAATGGGGATTATCTGTGGCGTTATTCAAGCGGATTTTGCCGGAGATGTCAAGGCGTATTGGCAGGAAATTGAAGGCGATCCTTTAATCGAAATAGACTTAAAAAATTTAGTTGCCAGTCAGTTTAATCGCCTACAAGCCCTCGATTTTCAAGCATATCAACTTCTGTGTCGTTTGGGTTGCTATCGCTATCAGGATATACCAATTATTCCCCGATCGGGGCTATTGTCTTTACTTTGGGATGTAGAAACTCCTCGACGAAAACAAGTCATAGAGTCGCTACGCAATCGTTCTTTAGTAGAATATAGCCAAGGACAATATTGGCTACATCCGGTAATTCGCGCTGAAGCGATCGCCCGTTTGCGAGAAAGTGACGAATGGAAACAAGTTAACTGTAAAGCCGCCGAGTTTTGGATAGAAAGCATTAAGACGATTTCCACGTTACAGGACGCAATAACAGCTTGGGAAGCATATTATCACTATCTCGAAATTCAAGATTTTGAACAAGCGAGTCAGGTTATTCTCAAAAGTAGAGATAATCAGTGGGGGCAGTTCTTACCCCTTGGCAGTACCTTATATCGTATGGGTTTACTGCAACCTGTCCTGACAGCGATTCCTCAAATTATCGATCGAGTTAAATCTCCCTACCGTCGCAGCGAACTTTATAACATTTTAGGGGATTTGTATTGGATTACCGGGCACATTCATCGCGCGATCGCTTGTCAAGAAGAAACCATTGTCACTGCAACTCAAGGCTTGCGTGAAATAGGTACACCACCAGAAAACAAACGCCAGATTTATTATTTAAAAATGCTAGAGATAGACTCTCTATTAAGTATTGGATTGTACAAAATAGATTTATGGGAGCTTAAAGAAGCTGGTTTTTTCTTAAACAGAGTTATAAAATTAGCAGAAAATAGCCCCCATTTTCGTTGGGCGCAAAAAGCATCCGTTTGTTTAGCATTGGTTAAATCTTATTTAGGCGAGCGAGAAGAAGCTTTATTGTTGGCAAATAGTGTTTATATTAACAGACAATTGTTTGAAAACGCGGGACGCTTTGCCTATTTTATGCAAATCCTGGGTCAAACTTATGTAAATTTAGGAGAAATTGATAATGCTTCAGAACTTTTGAGAGGTGCGATCGCTTTTTCACAAGAAAGTCATTATCCTCAAGTTAAAGCAAAAGCATTAATGGCATTAGCAGAAATTGATCGAACACAAAAAGAAATTACTTTAGCTTGTAATAAACAGTTAGAAGCTATCAATATCTTAGAACAAATAGGAGCTAAATGTGACTTAGCAGAAGCTTATTATCAGCTAGGATTAACGCAGCAAAAAATGGGAGAAGCAAGTCAGACAAATTTCAAAAAGGCAATGCAGCTTTTTACAGAGATGAAAGCGATAAAACAAGTTAATAAAGTTTATAAAGCTGCTGCATTGATTTGTTAGTAAATAATAGACTTCCTACCTGAATAGTAAGTTTGAGGTTTTTACCGCAGATGTAGCCGCCTTAGCGGCTTCTCGTAGGGTATGCAGATGGACGCTTTCTTAACGCAGATAATTAGAGAAGAGCGCGATTAAGGTGAAGATAATTTTTTGATTCATGCAGGAGGTCTAATATTTTTGCTCTTTGCCGACGTCTCCCCGTCTTTCCAGGAGACTGTGATTAATTCATGTGAAAACCGCTGTATTCTTGGTGCATTTCTACAGGCATGAGAATATTTACCGCTTCGCGGAGTTATGAGTTATGAATTTTAAGTTGTGAATGAAGAGTTAAAAATTAATAATTCAAAACTCATAACTTAAAACTCAAAACTTTTGAATGAGCTGTATTGTCCTGTAGAGTGCTTATCGCCGCTATTAACCTCGATAAAAAATGGTAGTAGATCGCTTCTCTAAGAAGACGAGTCATTGAAGTTGGCAGGCGGCTGCTCAGTTTTTTTAGTAAACCACCAAGCCCAAGCAATTAACACAGCCTGAAAAGGAAGCCTTGCCCAGTACAGAAGTTGATTGTGTGGAATTCCTTCAAGGTGAATGTTATTAACAGCCTGATTTATATTAGCTGGAAAAACAGCAATAAAAAGTGCAATTAGACCCCATGCCGCCGCACGACTGACAATAGGGATGAGCAATCCAACTCCACCTAAAATCTCAAAGAAACCACTAATATAGACTAATTCTAGAGGGTATGGAAGGTAGGGGGGGACGATCTTTAAAAATGGCTCTGGCTTTACAAAATGCAAGATGCCTGCTGTTACTATAAAAAGCGAGAGGAGGACACGCAATACTTCTTTTGACTTATTCACAGTGTTTTGTTTCTGGAGCATCTTAGGGAAAATTACTAAAGTTACATATAATTACTGTATCGCTAGGATGAATAGATGTCGAAAGATCGGTGTCAAATTCCCCAGGTGAGGGTATCCCCTGCAAGGCAAATCGCCCGCACTTCGTACCGCTAGGCTAACCCCTCGCTTCGCTAACGCTAACAGAGTAGAAAGCACAAATCTTTATAAACGCCAGCTATTTTTCCCCAAGCGGGATGTGCCCTTTGAAAGCTGAGGCATAACATAACAGTTTTCGCTTTACCTGGATTCTTATCTAGAAACAGGGTGTTTAACTTTCAAGAAACTAACAGCTAAATAATTAAGCATAAAGATCCCAGCGCTGTAGCGGAACAAATCTTTATATGCTTCTAAGGCTGCTTGACTTAATATCAGCTCTTTCATGTTTGAGAGTGCCTGCGTGGGAACATTACCGCCCTCAATTGCTTTCCTCTGCATGAACACTGTTGCTAATTCATGGAGTTGATTTAATGTAGCTGGGTCGTGCTGTGCTACAGCGTAATTTAAATTATTTAAGTGAACAGCTTGAAAGTATTGGAGCATGACTGTCAACAAGGCAATACCTGTACTGCCTCCTAATTGTCGAACCAAGTTGTACAATCCTGAAGCAGCAGCAGTTTTTGCTTTACTTATAGTACCAAGGGTGGCTTTTGATAAAGGCACAAAGACCAATCCCAAACCTATTCCTCGTAATACCTGAGGCCAAAATAAATCCCAGTAACCTGATTGCGCCGTTAAATAGCTCAATTGCCATGTTCCCAGGGTAACGATCGCAATTCCAAAGCTCATAGGAATCCAAGGTTCTAAGCGATCCGCAAGTCGTCCTGCTAAGGGCATAGTTAGCGCTGTAGACAAAGCCCCTGGCATCAGGGCAAGACCCATCTGAACTGTATTGAAATGCAGGATGTTGCTCATAAACAAAGGCAACACAAAAAGTATCCCAAACAAGCCAAAGCCTGTGATCGTGCCAATAATGTTTCCAGCTACAAAAGCACGGTTCTTAAAAGCAGAAAAATCAACAATTGGATGGGGCGTCACTAATTCGCGGCGAATAAAATAAGCCAGACTACTCAACCCTATGACTACCAATCCCATAATTTCTCTAGAACTAAGCCAGCCTAGAGATTGCCCTCTTTCTAAGGCATATTGCAAGCTAGATAGACTGACTACCAGAGAAATCAATCCCGGTAGGTCAAATTTGCCCTGAGGCTTCTTTATGTAGGAGGGATTGCGAATAAACTTAAGCACCATCAGTGTCGCGATTATCCCAATGGGGACATTAACAGTGAAGATAGAGCGCCAACCTACGCTATCTGTTAGATACCCCCCCAAAACCGGGCCAATGGCAGGGCCAACAATCACACCCAAACCAAAAATGCCCATCGCTTTTCCTTGTTCTTCTGGAGGAAAAGTTTCAAACAAAATCGCTTGAGCGCTAGGTAACAGAGCGCCTCCAGCTAATCCTTGTAGAATCCGAAATAATACTAAGGAAGGTAGATTCCAGGCTAACCCGCATAAGAGCGAAGAAAGCGTAAACAGGATAATTGCTCCGGCATAAAATTGTTTGCGCCCCCATAAGGCGCTCAAATAGCCGGTCAAAGGCATGATAATGACGGTGCTAATGATATAGAAGGTTGCTACCGAGCTAATTTCATGAACAGAGGCTCCTAAACTCTTTTGGATTTCAGGAATGGCAACGTTGACAATGCTGGTGTCAATTACGACAATCAAGGAGCTGATCATAATAGTGGCGGTGATCAGCCACTTGTTAACCTCTGGTGACTTAGCTGGTGGTTGTTCCCTTAAGGGTTCAGATGGTGGTGACTGTTTCATAGAAGACCGTGTTTGAGGGAGACAGTTATTAGAGGTGCAGAAGTCAGTTAATAAGCAGACGTTTATTTAGAGAGCGTACTTTCAGAAAATGTCAAAAATAACTTGACTTTTATCTATAGATTTTTTAACCCACATTCCTTTAGTGACCTCAAGTGAGGTCAGCAAACCCTTTGGACTGTGAGTTAATTATTAAGTATACGTAATATTACGGTAATTGACTTCGCCTTTGCCGTCAAGGCAGCATCGAAGCTTAGCTTCTGGCTTTCAGGCGTAAGGGGTAAGTAAAACCTACCCTTCTATCCTTCTACCGTTTACCCTTTGAAACAGATGACCATTGAACCAGTTGCGTAAGTCCTAATCATGTCTAACTCATCTTTGACTCATCCTAATGACCGCACCGTTCAAAGCAAGCGGGACATCAAAAAAGTCCCGTTTGTCGAGATGTTTAACGATCGCCTGCAAGGAGTCGTTTCTAGTGGTTCTGATATTGAACGGGTCTATGTTTCATTCTTTGAGGCTAGGTCAATCGACTTTTATTGCAGCACCAATAATAACCGTCCTTGTGGGGGTCTAGGGGGCGGCTACCCTTGCAAGCATTTGCAAGCCTTGCTTCAGGAGGCGATCGCATCTTATGGCATTGAGCAAGTGATCCGTTTCCTAAAAGTTTCCGGCGACATCAGCCAACTTAAAAACATCGGCGATATCCTTGCCCGCAAAGGTACAGTCAAAAAAGAACCCGCCAGCGAAGTTTTCAGCCGTTTTCTTAATTACCTGCGCTACCTGGAACTCGGCACCTCAAACCGTCCCCTGCCGGAAATGAGTTGGTTCGTCTAGTTATAGCAGTTGTCATAATAGTTAGGACAATCGACGCGAGCCTCTATGCATGCTATGAGTCGCTATAACTGCCAAGCTTGCGAGTTTGCTAAAAGCTAATTGCTAATTGCTATATCAAACAGTTATGGCTTTCCCCAGTACCCTGAACGAACTGCCCAACGGCATAGCAGCATTGAGCCTAATTGCTGATTTTGATCGCTGCTTCCTTAATGGCTTCGCCAATCTTGACCAGCAACACCAGCAGACTTTGAATGCTCTCCAACGGGTATTTACAGGAACACCGCTACAGCAGCCCCTGTGTGATAGCTGTGCTGCCATCCAACGCCATGAATTTGTCGAGCGACATTTCGCAGTTTTGGCGGCTGTACGTGCCGCCATGCAAGGGTCACTGTTCGATACCTTACAGCAGCAAGCCAGAAGCGTATTAGAACGGACAGAGATACCAGAGGCGATCGCACAAAGCGAACCTGCCCAACAGAGCGATCGCATTCAAGTCTGGCTCGAAAGCGTCCGCAACTGGTTGATGGAAATTGCCCTAGTGGGCTATGTCCGCCTCGATGCTTCAACCTTAATTCCCTTCATGACAACATTAGAGCAAATTCAGGCAGAACCGCTCCTGATGCGCCAAGCAGCTCTATTAACAGGATTTTTTAATGAACTGATGGGCCAGGTTCTATTAGCAGATAGCAGCACCATCCCTATCTATCGCTGGGTAGATTTGTGGACGCAGGCGATGGTTGGTGCTTTGCGTCCCACAGTACCTTATACCCCCAAGCTCGTCTCTGGCACTCTAGAACTGCTTGGGTTAGACTTGCGTCATCACGCCAACCTGGTTAGCTTCACCGCCTATGGGCTGCTTACTAACGATGCTCAGGTGCAACTGGTGAGAGTTACGCTGTCTGCCTATAAAGTCGATGCAATTAGCGGCGATGAAATCTGGCTGCTGTTTCCTGATGCCGCTCTTTTACTGGATGCCTTGGTTCAAAATAAGGCACTGCACCTAAAAGACATTCCTTTGCTGCCGACAGGCGACCTGCTTTGGCATGGCGACGGACAAATCGGTGGCAAGTATAACCTGATGAAGAAAGCAGCTGAATGCTTTGCCCCCAATATCTCTAAAGTTCCTGCTCCCTGCCTCGTTTCCCCTAGCGATCGCCATCCCATTCAACTTGCCGAACCTATATTTCTCAGCGATTACACAATTATCCAAAACGATGGCACACTAACTTTGAGTTGGCAAGATGCAGGTGTGCTACCAGTGGCGATGGAACGCATCAGTTTGTTGTCAGAAGTGACAGTGGATGCGATCGCCCACTCCTCCCAACTCTTTGGACTCCTCCGCTTTGATGCCGGACATTGGGCCGTGCAGCCATTAGCAGTAACCGTGCAGAACAAAGTTATTTTCACAGGTCAGAAAGCCGCCAAGATCCTGAAAGCACCGCCAAAAACAAGCACAGTTGCCACATTACAAGAACGAGCTAGCCGTTTACTCCGCAAGCGTTAAGGTAACAGCCAACATGGACGCTAACCAGATTGCCCAACGTCGTCAAGTCCTTTACTGGCGGTTGCTCGCCACTATGTACGGCTTTACTGAACAAGGGGCAAACTTTGAACGCATGTCCGCCGAAATTGTCGATGAGTTAGACTTACCGCAGCTAATTCTCGACCCCAACATTAGCATTGAGAACCTGCTGCATCGCTATCCAGAATTAGAACCAGACTTTACCCAGCCCATCCTACCCGGCTCATTAGAGGCAACCTGCGAACCCGAACAATCGGAAAACAATCCAAAAGCCAAAATCCAAAATCCAAAATCCGAAGACACCCTACGCCGCGCCCTGGTGTTCTCAAAGCTGCTGCTAAATGCCTTCGGTCCTAACACTCAAAGCAGCGTAGTCACCGCTCAACAATATGCCCAATGGCTTAAAGATGTGAGCTATCTGGAAAAGGCGCTTGGCTGTCCGCCAGGTAGCCTGCGCGGGCAAAAGCCAGGAATTGGTGCTGGTGCAGGTAGTGGTCGTGGTACAGCTAAGGATAGCGGTTCAGGCAGTGGCAGTGGTATAGGTGCAGGTAGTGGAACTGGTCAAGGCTTTACCGTCACTGAAGAACAGTTACGCGCTACGCTCAAAGCAATGGAAGGCGAACTAATTGAGCGCATGGCGCTGCGGGAAGTGTTGAAAGATGACCAACTCGCCAGCCAGCTAACGCCATCAATGGCTTTAGTTGAACAACTTTTGCGCGACAAGGCGAATTTGTCCGGTAACGCGCTCAAAAATGCCAAACACCTGATCCGGCAATTCATTGACGAACTGGCAGAAGTCTTGCGGCTACAGGTGGCTCAGACAATTTCTGGCAAAATTGATTACTCAGTACCTCCCAAACGAGTCTTTCGCAATCTAGATTTAAAACGTACTATTTGGAAGAACCTGACCAACTGGAGTCCAGAGGAGCAGCGGTTGCTGGTCGATCGCCTCTATTATCAACACACTGCTAAAAAGAAAACGCCGACGCGCATGATTGTCGTCGTTGACCAATCTGGCTCAATGGTAGATGCAATGGTGCAGTGTACGATTCTCGCCTCTATTTTTGCCGGACTTCCCAATGTTGATGTGCATCTGCTGGCTTTTGATACGCAGGTGCTAGATCTAACTCCTTGGGTAGATGACCCTTTTGAAGTGCTGTTACGCACTCAGCTAGGAGGTGGAACCTACATTTATGGGGCGTTGCTCGTAGCGGCACAGAAAATTTTGGAGCCAAGAAACACGGTACTTGTCCTCATCTCTGATTTTTACGAAGGTGGCAGCGACCAAGTACTGTTCGACTATATCAAGTCGCTGAAAGAATCGGATCTGCACTTTATTCCGGTTGGTGCCGTCACCAGTTCGGGATACTTCAGCGTGAACCAGTGGTTCCGCACTCGTCTAAAGGAACTAGGCACGCCCATTTTGACGGGTAGCCCTAAGAAGTTAATTCAAGAATTGAAAAAAGTAATTGTTGCCTAGTTTTGTTGGTGGGTAAATTGAAAAGTTAAACTAACATAATCATCAATCGCACTATCCTTTAGGCTAGATTTGTTATTAAAAACCATGCAAGTAAAGGAACAACACTACTACACGCCTGAAGAATATTTGCAGCTAGAAACGGCTGCAACATTCAGAAGTGAATATTATCAGGGTCAGATATTTCCAATGGCAGGTGGAACACCAAATCACAATCGGATAGCACTAAATCTGAGTACAGCACTTAATTTTGCCCTCAAGAGGCAACCCTATGATGTATTCATGAGCGATATGCGCCTGTGGATACCACGCCAGCGGCTATACACTTATCCAGACGTCATGGTAGTTGCAGGTCAATTAAAGTATGCGGAGGGGCGTAGAGATGCAATTACCAATCCTGTCGCGATCGCAGAGGTTCTCTCAGAATCTACACAAAAATATGACCGAGTAGGAAAATTCAAACTTTATCGAGCAATTTCCACGCTGAGAGAATATATTCTTATCTCTCAAACTGAAATTTCTGTAGAACAATATTCACAAACTGAGAACAATAAATGGCTATTTTCTGAGTATGAAAGTGAGAATGCAGTGCTGGATATGACCTCTGTTCCGTTCCAAATCTCCCTACTCGATCTTTACGATAAGGTTGAGTTTGAATCTGAACCACTACCAGATACAATAAATCAGCATAACGCCTAAAGGCGCGGCTACACGTACAAAGTCCGCCTACGCGGACTAAATATATAGCTGCTTTGTTTAGCCTGCGTAGCCCCAAGATGAGAGCCTGTGGGGATGTTTGCGTAAGTCCTATAAATGTCACAGAAGAAGATTGAAAACCTATTTAGTTTTTATTAAAAAAAATATCGATATCCGTCGATTGTTAATTTATAAAAGGAGATAACCAAAATGGCGAAATCAAAAAACAGTGCCACCATTCTGCGGCAACCCGCCGAAATTAAGTATCGAGAAGAACTAGAATATCTCGCCTCAATAGACAAAGGAGCAAAACCTTTTTCATGGAGACTGTCACCGCAGATGGTGCGGACTTTTGTACTAGGTAGCACTCCTTCTCAAAAACTCGAACGCCCTATAGGACAAAAATGGTACGGGGAAAGTGCGATCGCAGAGCGCGCCATTGTCACTCTAGCCTCAGATCGGGGTTTACTGCTAATTGGCGATCCGGGTACAGGTAAAAGCTGGCTAGCAGAGTTACTTGCCGCAGCAATTTCTGACAACTCTACCTATGTAGTCCAGGGAACAGCAGGAACCACTGAAGACCAGATCAAGTATTCCTGGAATGTGGCGATGGTAATTGCTGCTGGTCAATCTCACGAGTCCTTAATTCCCTCCCCTTTGATGACGGCGATGCAGACAGGGGGGATGGGACGGTTTGAGGAGTTGACTCGCTGTACATCTGACGTACAGGATGCCTTGATCTCCATTTTAAGCGAGAAGTACATTTCCATTCCTGAACTGAAGGCTGACAATATTGCTTTTGCCAAACCAGGCTTTAATGTGATCGCTACTGCCAATAGTCGCGATCGCGGCGTGAATGAGTTATCCTCCGCCTTGAAGCGTCGCTTCAATTTTGTCCATATGCCTATAGTGACGAACAAAAAACAGGAGAAAGAAATTATCCTGTTCCGTACTAAGGAGTTAATGAGTCGGCATGGCATTGAAGTTGAAGTACCGCCGACTTTACTAGATGTGCTGCTACAAACTTTTGCCGATCTACGAGAAACTAGCGCTGCTGCCAGTTCTGACGATCAACGGCTAGAGTCTTCTCTTTCTACCGCCGAACAAATTGGCGTATTAGAAGATGCCATTTTGCACAGTCGCTTCTTTGGTGCAACAGCTTTAGAAGCAGGGACATTGGCGCGATCGCTAGTCGGCACTTTAGTCCGCCGTCTCCCCGAAGATGTATCGGTAATCAACCAATTCTGGCACGCAGTTGTAGAAAAACGCAGCAACGAGCAAAAAGGCGAGTGGGAAGCATTTCTGAAAGGCGGGAAAGAAGCAATGACAGGAATGAAAAATTAAGAAAAAGCAGGTGCGATCGCTATGAGTATTTCAAAAACAAAGTTAGAGCAATATACTTATTGCAAAAATATTGACATGGGTTTTTCAGAACGCAGATGAAAGCAGATGTACGCAGATAAACGCAGATGATTTACAAGATCTTATTGACTGTGTGCCAGACAGCGAAATCCATCAAACAAATGCTAATTTGGGTTTCCTGCCTCAACCCAACCTACGCCATGATATTTTTTAATTAAGTTGTTCTACTTATAGCAGTTATAACTGATTGGTAAGATTGTCCCTTCCTTTCTTTTCTTAGCGCTCTTTGCGTCTTTGCGGTTCATTAAAATAAATAATTATATCTATGGAGTTAACTCAAAACTCCTGAATACTCCATATTTATTGGCTAACAATGCTCCACCTTCCCACCTCTTTAGCTTCTCTACAAGAACAACTGCTTGATGCCGCAGAAAAGTTTGCCACACATACCCAACCCTTAAGCGAATTACTAACAGCTTTGGTTGATGACGTAGCGCGTGCGGCTGCCGAACCTTTGGAAATTTTTCCCGTATGTCACCATTCGCCCTCGTCGGCTTTGCAGATGGTACAGCGATTACACCGGAAGCCACCCAAAGTAATTTACATCGAACTGTGCGAGGATTTGCAGCCAACGGTGGAGCATTTACGAGATTGCAAACAGCCCGTAGCGTTGCAGGCGTTTGCGGCTGAATCTCAGACATTTCCGCCCAAGTTGATGCCGTTGAGCGCGATCGCACCCTTAACCGAGGCTTCAGCTGAGTACCAAGCGATCGCCTACATCCTACAACACCCAGAAACAGAACTCGTCTTTGTAGATCGGGCAGTTGATTTTATCTTTCAATGGCAACCACCAGAGGTTGAGAATCAAGAGGAACTAGAAACACCGCCGTCAGACGAAGCCAAGATGCACGGTACAGCTGTTGGGGTAGAGGTTGGCAACATCGCCCCTACATTTGACCAATTCCTTAAATTTCTACTGAAAAATTCCAACACTCGCCACTTTGCTGAATGGTGGGATCAGTACGTTGAGCAGGCAATTATTAGCGCTGATTACGAAAGCTATCGGCAGGTAATGTTCCTAATTGGTAGCTTGATGCGGCGACTGGGAAGGAACGAGAAGGACGTAGAGAGCGATCGCCTGCGCGAACGGTATATGTGGACTCGCATCAAGCAGCATCTGACGGCAAATAATATTACCCCTAATGAGTGTATTTATATCTGTGGAGCAGCACACGCAGCCAGCGACGTAGCCGAATTTGGAGTAGGAAATAATACTGTCTGGGAAATTCCAGATCGCACTCAGACAAAGTGGCTTTATGGGCTGATTCCCTCTTCTTTCGCCGCAATTGAATACCAGTTCGCTCATCCGGCGGGAACGGTTTCCTTAGCTGAAGCAACTTGGAAAAAGAGCCTCAAGGTTGCCAAGTTAAAGCCGTTTACTCTAGAGAAGTCTGACAAAAAGCCTAAAACCGATGGGAAACGGCAGACAGCTACGCCTGTTGACACTGAGGCGGAGGTAGCAGTAGCAGCACTGGCAGGTTTTCTGACACGGCCACCAGAGTTTGCGCGTGCAGATACTGAACAGTTACTGCAATGGTGTGCCGATATTGTCGCCCTGGCACGCAAAAACGGTTATCTAGCAAGTACAGCGGACTCAATAGCTATTTATCAAACCTCAATGCTGCTGGCTTCTATGCGGAATCGGCTGCATCCCACCCCCTACGATTTTCAAGATGCAGCTATCACCTGTCTGGAGAAAGACCACACTCCTAAAAAGCGCAATATCTATCAACTGTGCCAAATTCTACTAGGGGGCGATCGCATTGGCACAGTCGGCTATGCCTCCCTACCTCCCTTAGCTCAAGACGTATACGATCGCCTCGCGCCGCTGAAAGTTAATCTCCTGGCTCAAACCAATCAACGAGCATTGATGGACTTCAAGCAACAGCCTGAGTTGTTGCCCTGTTCTGACGTACTGTGGCAGCTCAATTATTTGCTGGGCGATCGTTTAGTACAACCAATTATGGGAGAGCGCACCCTGGGACATAAGCCGTTGCAGGAGTCTTGGGAAATTCGCATTGGCAAGTACCAGCGAGAAATTATCATGCTGGGATACGAAGCAGTGACGATTGAGCAGGTATTGGAACAGCGGCTGCTTCAGTCTGCCTTTGGGTCACAGGCAGGAGCCAGCACTGCCTTGAAAGCAGCCGAAGACAGCATTTTATACCTGCACAGTCCGCGCTTAACGCAAAAGTTGGGAGAAGGCGCAATTTCCTTACTACAGCAGGAAATGGGAGCAGAAGATGCACCTAAAATCTTTGACCGGGTGCGCCGTCTGGTGCATTATTACCGTGCGACGCCGACAGGGTTGCCAGATTGGATTGAGCGGTTTGTGGCAACAGGCTATTCTCACTATGCAACACTATTGCCCAAAGCCTTTGCAGACCGGGGCACCTCGCCCGAACAAATTGCCGGGATGTTGGGCTTTATCTTCACTTTAGAGAGTTTGGCGCTGGCGCTGGGCTGTAATCGCAGTCAGTTATTCATTGGGGTGCAACAGGCTTCTCAGGGGTTAGAAGACCCAGCCAAATTAGGCTTGTTATGGACAACGGAGTGGTTGCTTTCTTTGCGAACTTTGGAGCAGATTCGCAGCTTCTTTGACCAGGTACTCAACAATCCCATGCTGACGGCGGCTTTTCCTGACTATCTGAATGGGTTCATCCTGGCGCTGACCTTTGCGCCTCGGATCGGTCAATTCGTAGTTGAACTGCTGAGTCAACTGTTTGCCTCTGTCCCGGATACCGTGTTGCTACCCTGGTTGCCCAGTTTAATTTTGCGTTTGCGACCTCATGCACAGATTTTGCCAGCCCTAATTAAAGAAGCGGCAGGCAGTTTTCCCAATCGCTTGAGCGAATTCGACCAGTGGCAACCGCTGTGGCTATCAGAAACGCGATCGCCCATTCCAACCAAACCCAAATCAATGCCAACGAGCGTGCTGAATGAGCATGAGGCTCAGATGCGGCAAATACTGTTTAATTACCAAACTACTACTGATACGATGGCGCAGTTGCTAGGGTTTGAGACCTTAACCTGGAAAGCAGAAATTCTCCCATCTGAAGCAACAATTAATAATGACGCCAGCCTATCGGAAATAGAGGCGCAGATTCAAGCATTGCTGATGTCCAAGCCAGCGACGATGGCATCTCTGGAAGTTTTGTTAACTAACGGGGTTTGGGGGCTATAAGTCCCTCGCTCTCCGGTAGGGGAGCGTCGGGATACATGGACGCCCAAGGGGCTACTCACCCATCACCCACTTGCTGATGAAAAATTTTGTTAGGAGCATTTAGCCGTCTCTAGACTAGAGTCTTTAACTTTTCAGACTTGGTTTCAGCAGGAAAATGTTTTTCCATGAGTGCAGGAATTTCTTTAGAGTTGATCCGGCTGTAGCGGGTTTTGTTAGGCATAACGATGTTCGGGCCGCCTTTGCAGTTTTTCATACAGCCTGTTCCCTTGATAGCTACTTGGTCTTCCAAACCGCGATCGCGCAAGCTTGCTTGCATTGCCTGACAGACTCCTCCAGCACCCCGCTTTACGCAATCCGACTTTTGACACACTAATATACTTGCCTTAGCTTTGGTCGATCGGGATAAATTAGCCTCTGCTACTTTGGGGGGTTTTGCAGTCTCTGGGTGCTTGGGAATAATCTGCCTGATGCGATCGGCCTTCAGTTTGACTTTGCCACTTTTCAGGTCAAGTTTTCTTTCACCAGCAACTTGGAACCAATCACCAGGCGCTAAATCCCACCTCAGCCTAGCCCTTAACTCTTTAGATAATTTTATCGACTGCTCGCCCTCAGAAGTCCCCAAGCGCAAACCTTTGAGCTTGTAGCTATCCTTAAATACAAAGCCTAGAAACCGTCCCTCGATGCTGAATTCTGAAACTTGAGTGTTCTTATCCATCCTTCACTCCTGCACTTTTGTGTGAAATTTAAAAGCTGATATGTAAAAGCTGATATCTCAAATTTTTTCTGGATCTTCGTCGGTATAACTGCACAGGTGCCAGCATTGCTCAAGCCAAAACGCTAACTCGCGGCGAGTCGCCGTCAGTTGCCTGACCACACTCCAGAGTTGAACAGCGGCGGCTGTAGTCTGAATCTGAACCCGCAACGGCTGGTTAGTTGTACACACACAGGGAATATCCAGCTGCTGCAAACGTAGATAAACTTGCCACCTGTCTGCCCGGTTCACCTCGACAGTCCTACCTGCTTCTGCTTCTAGATCTAATGGATTCATTTTCTCCCGCAAATGCGACTTATTTGCAATAAGTCTAATACGTTTTCCCGTATTTACTCAAGTCTTAAGGGAAATTAGCTTCTGTCTCTAGGCTATAAGCAGTGCCAAAAATTCTCACTCCGTAAAATTACAGAATCGGGTAAAAATCCTTAAAAAACTCCGAAAACGCCCGTAGCTGGGCGCTAGACTTTATTCCAAGCTTTAGAATTGTGTTAGGGTGATACACCCAGAAAGCCAACTTTCCAGAAAGAGAGGAGAAGTATGTCTGAGACTCAAAGCTTATTACGCTCATTTGGAGAGGTTTACGACAACCCGATTTTGCTGGACCATAGCGTCACGGCTCCAGTATGCGAGGGCTTAAACATTGCTCTGGCTAGTTTCCAGGCGTTGTACCTGCAATATCAAAAGCATCACTTTGCCGTGGAAGGCGCAGAATTCTACTCCTTGCATGAGTTTTTTGAAGAAAGTTATAAAGACGCCCTAGAGCATGCCCATGAAGTCGGAGAGCGTTTAGATGGCTTAGGTGGCGTGCCAGCAGCTAGTTTTAGCAAATTGGCTCAACTGTGCTGCTTTACACCAGAAGAGGACGGGGTTTATCCCAGTCGGGCGATGGTGGAACACGATCTGGCAGCAGAGCAAGCGATTATTGGGTTGATTCGGCGTCAGGCGGGGCAAGCAGAAAGTTTGGGCGATCGCGCCACTCGCTATCTATACGAAAAAATCTTGCTGAAAACCGAGGAGCGAGCTTATCACTTAGCTCACTTCCTTGCCAAAGACAGCTTAACCCTGGGGTTTGTTCAAGCGGCTAGTAATTAGCCTAATAACTTTCCTTTGGTTGATGTACTCTATTTTTAGCTGGAACTATGTCAACCCCGCAGCATCATCTTTAGGTTGGTTGCGGGGTTGATACCATCTATAGCAATTAGCTTTTAGCAAACATACAGAAAGTAGAGACGCCCTGGCAGGGCGTCTCTACTCGGCGTGCATGGGGGTGAGGTCGATTGTCATTCTTTCCGACCAGGCAACTGCTATATCTTCTGAATTAGCCCAAAGGTAGATTACCTGTCCGTTTCCCGAATTAATTAAAGGTTAGAACTTATCCGAGAGTCGATTAAAGATGTTTTAAACCGCAGATAAAAGCAGATAGACGCTTTCTAAACGCAGATATGTTATCTCCTAAAATTATTTTTCGGCTAGGCTCTTAGTCAAGACAGGTCGCACTACTTTATCTATGAACAGTATTGTGTTCGCCATAAAAGTTAAAGCTCACTTTTTTAAAAAGTATAACAATCCTTCAGCACGGCAGTGCCGTGCCCCTACTTTTAGCAATTAGCTAATAGCCGTTCAAGCGCGAGAGCAGCACTTCTGGGCGCATATAGTTCAGGTCTATTGTCACTCTTCCCTTATGGCGACTGCTATATATAAAATTTTTAGCACTTACAAAGCTGGTTAGTTGGCGAGTTGATTTCATCCACGATAAACTGAAATAGATACAGTGTATTTCAGCATTGGTGGTGGGATAAAATACTAAATTTGACCAAAAAAGCTATTAGCTATTATGCGACCCATTAATTAGAACCAATTGCTAATCGCTAATTGCTAATCGCTAATTGCTTTCTTGACATCTTTCTCTTGTTGAAAACCCCAAAAGCCACATGCTATGCAACCACCAATTCCCACTGGAACGATTCTGCAAAACCGCTACCGCTTAGTTAGTATTTTGGGTCAGGGGGGGTTTGGTCGCACTTATTTGGTAGAAGACCAAGGGCGCTTTAATGAACGTTGTGCGCTCAAAGAATTGATTCCCGCTCAAGACTCGGCTTACGTATTGGAGAAGTCGAGGGAACTTTTCCAACGGGAAGCGGCGACCCTCTATCAAATACAGCACCCGCAGATTCCTCAGTTCTGGGCTACGTTTGAGCAGGACGGGCGTCTTTTTTTGGTGCAGGAATATGTGGAAGGAAAGACTTATGCCACCTTGCTGAACGAGCGTCAGGCTATGGGGACTACTTTCTTAGAAGCAGAGGTGGGGCAGATGTTACAGCAGCTGTTACCTGTGTTGGCGTACATCCATAGCAAGGGTATAATTCATCGGGATATTTCACCGGACAACATTATTTTGCGCCAAAGAGATCTCCTACCGGTGCTAATTGATTTTGGTGTCGTTAAGGAACTGGCAACCCGTTTTCAATCTCCCGACATGACGATGCAGGCAACAACAGTCGGGAAACTGGGTTATGCCCCCAGCGAACAAATCCAGACAGGCAGGGCTTATCCTAGCAGTGACCTCTACGCTTTAGCAGTAACAGCGGTGGTGCTGCTCACAGGTATGGAGCCAACGGAATTATTTGATGACATCCAGATGAATTGGCAATGGCGGCGGTGGGCCACTGTCAGCAATGGGTTTGCTCAGGTGTTGAATCGGATGTTAAGTTACAGACCGAGCGATCGCTACCCATCAGCCGAGGAAGTATTGCAAGTCCTCCAGTTCCTGCAAAACCCGCTCTCTGGCCCTCAATATTCAAGACCTAAGCCCCAACGTCCAGACCCAAGCATCTCCCACATGGAAACGATAGCTGTGGGACGACGACAAGAACCTGCCTATAACACTTATCGCCGCCGGTATTCACCCGCTCCAGGGATCTCTAAGCGTAGCCGCAGTTCTATTTGGGAAGACCCTTGGGCAATGCTATGCCTTGGCCTCATCCTGGCTTTATTAGCTGGGTTCGCCTCTTGGCTGGTTGTTACTGCCATCCTCAACAACGGCGAGCCGACAACTTCCCCAACGCCAGATGTTTTTACCAGCGAGACACCCACAGCTTTAGAAACGCCAACTCCCAAACCTAAACCCAGTCCGGAATCTTACACTCAGCAACTAGACTTGTTCCCAGGTCAAAGCATTTCTAAAGAGGGGAATCTCAAAGAAAACGAAACGATTAACTACATAATTTCTGGGCAACAGGGACAACAATTAGATACCTCTCTGACTAGCGAAGGCGTTTTGATGACCGTCTTGGGGCTTGATGACAAGCCAGTTGCAGATGAGGCGAAGCGTGTGCTGGGCTGGCAAGGAACGCTTCCCTACACGGGAGACTACACAATCCAACTGAGTCCCATCAAGGGGCTGGCTGAGAGCGACTACAAGTTAGATATTAGCTTGTCTGAGCCAGGGTTACTGAGTCCGACACTGGCACCAACGCCCACTCTTACTCCTAGCGAAACTATAAGCCCTGCTGCCGCCCAATTTGATACGGAAAAAGTTAATAATTTCCCAAGGAGTGGCGATCCAGTGACTGTTTCGGGTCAAACAAGTCCGCAGAAGATCAAGCGTTACCTAGTCAACGTTGAAAATAGCCAGCAATTGCAGGTAGAAGTTCAACAAGGCTTTGTCACTTTAGATATTCGCGATCCTGATGGTAATCTGGTGGAAAACGCCTCTGGGGTTTTATCTTGGAACGATCGGCTGTCTCGTGATGGTGAGTATAAGATTGATGTGATCGCTACAGATGAGACAAACTTTACTCTAAATGTAAGTGTCGGCGAATAGCAGTTAGCAATTAGCAATTAGCTGTTAGCTTTTAGAAAACTCGGCTGTCTTCATAAATTGTTGAAAGTAACAAGTCAATCAAGCTCATCGAAGGATTGCTTATGAACACTCTGCTAATTACTGGCACGGATACGGAGATTGGGAAAACAGTTTTGACAACGGCTCTAGCAGCCTATTGGCAAAAGTATTACCCCTCCAGAAGGCTAGGTATGATGAAGCCGATCCAGGCGGGAATGGGCGATCGCGAATTGTACACTCAGCTATTTTCCCTAGATCAATCCCTAGAGTCGATTACACCGCTTTACTTCCAAGCACCGCTTGCTCCCCCCTTGGCAGCAGAGCGAGAAGGGCGTGAGGTGGAACTAGGACTGGTTTGGCAAGCTTTTGACACCCTGCGGCGTCAGCGGGACTGGTTGCTGGTGGAAGCATTGGGAGGGTTAGGAACGCCTGTGACTCACGAAATTACAGTCGCGGATTTGGCTGGGGACTGGCGGTTACCAACTGTGTTGGTGGTGCCTGTAAAATTGGGTGCGATCGCCCAAGCTGTTGCTAATGTTGCCCTCGCCCGTCAGTCAGGCGTACACCTCAAAGGCATCGTTCTCAATTGCGTCCAGCCCCGTTCAGACCAAGAAATAGCCGACTGGGCACCCATTGACTTGATCCAGTCACTCACAAATACTCCAGTCTTAGGTTGCTTACCATATCTAGCCGATTTATCTGACCTGAGCAAATTAGCTCAAGTTGCCTCAGATTTAGATATAGAGCGATTGCTGCCGCTTTGACTATAAGTTTTCTAATAAGAATGAAAAGCTAAAATCTTGTATAACTTTTAATTTTCAAGTAAAAGAGAAGGATTAGCATTAAATTCTTAGAATTATTGAGGTTCAAGATATCTTGGTAATTTTCGCAATTAATTTGCATGATGACGCCTACAGTTCATCTGAGAAGCGTGTTTGATTTACCGTTAATTTTTAGAGTTAAAAAGAAAAATGCTCATCTCTTCACAAAGCCCCCTTTCTATTGACATATCTCGCATTCGACCAGCAATCCAGGCATTGCAACCTCAATTAATAGAATGGCGGCGGCGTCTTCATCAGCGCCCTGAACTGGGTTTTCGAGAGCAGCTAACAGCTGATTTTGTCTCGCAAAAATTACGGGAATGGGACATTGAGCATGAAACCGGGATTGCTAAGACTGGTATTGTTGCCATCATAGAAGGCAGAAAGCAAAATCCAGAAACACCAGAAATAATCCAAAATCTAAAATTTAAAATCCCAAACCGGAGGGTGCTGGCGATTCGGGCAGATATGGATGCGCTGCCTATACAAGAAGAGAATGATGTACCTTACCGATCGCAGCACGACGGGGTGATGCACGCTTGCGGTCATGATGGACATGTGGCGATCGCACTTGCAACTGCCTATTATCTAAGTCAACACCGCGATGACTTCGCCGGTACTGTCAAAGTAATCTTCCAACCCGCTGAAGAGGGGCCAGGAGGTGCTAAGCCGATGATTGAAGCTGGAGTGTTGAAAAACCCTGATGTTGACGCCATCATTGGTCTACACTTGTGGAACAATCTTCCCCTGGGCACTGTGGGCGTCCGTACTGGTGCATTAATGGCAGCAGTTGAAGCCTTTCGCTGCACGATTCTGGGCAAAGGCGGACACGGGGCGATGCCTCATCAAACAGTTGATTCAGTAGTAGTTAGTGCCCAAATTGTCAATGCTTTACAAACAATTGTGGCACGTAATGTTGACCCGATTGAGTCTGCGGTTGTTACAGTAGGTGAACTTCATGCGGGTACAGCGCTCAATGTCATTGCTGATACGGCGCGGATGAGCGGTACAGTGCGGTATTTCAACCCAGATATGGCAGGGTATTTTGGCAAACGGATTGAGCAGATTATCGCTGGGATTTGCCACAGTCACGAAGCCACTTACGAACTAAATTACTGGCATCTATATCCGCCAACTATAAATGATGCCCGTATTGCCGAACTGGTGCGTTCCGTAGCCTTGGATGTCGTAGAAACACCTGTCGGTGTAGTTCCAGAATGCCAAACGATGGGGGGCGAGGATATGTCATTCTTTCTCCAGGCTGTACCAGGGTGTTACTTCTTCCTCGGATCTGCCAACCCCGCTAAGAATTTAGCATATCCTCATCATCATCCCCGGTTTGATTTTGATGAAACCGCCTTGGGGATGGGCGTTGAAATCTTTGTCCGCTGCGTCGAAAAGTTCTTTAGCTGAGAGCTTCAGGAGTTGTCAATTTTAAGCTCATCATCCGGTTGAATAACTTTTTTATTCAAAGCAAGTACGGGGATTCCAGGAGGAGGAGATAAAAGCGGATAAAAAATAAAGGGTGTTATAGAAGAAAATTCTGTACAATATGCGATCGCGCCTCAGTGACAAAATAAAAAGGGTCTCAAGCCCCCTACTTAGGCGTCGTGGGGACAATTCCCTGATCCCAAATCGAACGACATTTTCAAGTTAACCCAGGTGGGGAAACGTTTTGCGGATCAGCTTCGATTTTATTCAAGCTGGTTCGCTCTCCAACCACTACGCTAATCTAAATATTCCAACTTTACTTTTCACTTATCTTCGCTCATATCACTAATCTACGTAAATATACGTGCGTAAAATTAACTACAATTTTCAGCTACCCGGTCGGGTGCTACTTCAAAAATTTATATATTTTAAACCTTTATTACTCTTTATTACAATTTTATGAATTTTTTTATTAAAGTATTTTTTGAAGAGGGCACACAGGTGTAATTTGAACAGATTTTAAGACATCTTTATGAGCAGAGATGATAAAATTGCGATGATTATATGAGCTTCGAGGGTCTGCTGTGATCCGTTCTGCAACTTTAACGCTTCAGCAAACACTGCCACAGGTTGTGGACAGTAATCGTCTTCGACTGTTCTCTGGTTCTGCAAACATTCCACTTTCCACAGAAGTGGCTCGCTATCTGGGTATGGACTTAGGTCCCATGATCCGCAAGCGATTTGCTGATGGAGAGCTTTACATACAAATTCAAGAGTCCATCCGAGGTTGTGATGTTTACCTGATTCAGCCAACTTGCCAGCCGGTGAACGATCACCTGATGGAGTTGCTAATCATGATCGATGCCTGTCGTCGCGCTTCGGCTCGACAAATTACGGCAGTAATACCCTACTATGGCTATGCTAGGGCAGATCGCAAGACAGCTGGGCGGGAGTCGATTACAGCGAAGCTGGTTGCTAATCTGATTACTGAGGCTGGAGCCAATCGCATTCTGGCAATGGATTTGCACTCAGCTCAGATTCAGGGCTATTTCGATATTCCGTGTGACCATGTCTACGGTTCGCCAGTGCTGATCGACTACCTGACGAGTAAACAATTGTCTGACATCGTTGTTGTTTCGCCGGATGTGGGTGGCGTGGCGCGAGCCAGAGCATTTGCCAAAAAGCTCAATGATGCCCCTCTAGCGATTATTGATAAGCGTCGGCAGGCGCATAATGTAGCGGAAGTGATGAATTTGATTGGTGACATTGCTGGTAAAACAGCGGTGCTGGTAGACGACATGATCGACACCGGGGGCACGATTTCGGAAGCCGCTAGGTTATTGCGTAAAGAAGGTGCCCGTCAGGTTTACGCCTGTGCTACCCATGCCATTTTCTCCCCACCAGCAATAGAGCGTCTGTCGGGCGGTTTGTTCGAGGAAGTAATTGTAACGAATAGCATTCCAGTTTCTGAAACAGACCGCTTTGAACAGCTGACTATGCTCTCGGTTGCGAATCTAATCGGTGAGACGATCTGGCGGATTCATGAAGACAGTTCTGTTAGCAGTATGTTTCGTTAGTGATTAGCGATTAGCGATTAGCGATTAGCGATTAGCGATTAGCTTGATTGGCTTGTTACTTTCAACAATCTATGAAAACAGCCGAGTTTTCTAAGAACTAAAAGCTAACTGCTAATTGCTAACTGCTAACTGCTAACTGCTTCGATCAGCCTAAACCCAATTCCCGTTTAAGCAGGTTAATTGACTTAGTACCGATGTAGTCCTCGCTCAAGATCAGTTGGGGTGGGCGAATAATATCTTCCCTGGCGGCTGAAATTGCTGCTTTCACCTGAGGTAAACTCGCCTGATCGCTGATAATCGTGTGGGCACAGCGAACCATAGCATTAAGTTTGTAGCTATCTGTGACCTGCGCCGTCATCAGCAGTAGATCGTCCCCGCGCAGACTGTTGATGATAATTTCCACTACCGCCAAAATGCCAACACTGAGGCTGACGATACCAAGGTAGCTGCCTTTGGGTAGGTTCTTGATCATCTCTAGCTCCTGTTCGTAGTCATGGATATCTACTGGGATAACGCGGACAGATTTGGGGGCCGCGATCGCCTCTGCTTCACCAATAAAATAGCGACTCGTGACTACTGTGCCGGAGTGAGTTTGATCCAACACTGCACTGAGTTCCTCCATCGGTACCAACTGCACTGGTATCTTCAGTGATTTTTCTAGTTCCTGAACCATCAATTCACCGGCACCTATATCCTGGCCAGGAACCGTCAATAGCACCCGCGCGCTACAGCGCAAGCGCCAATCGATTTCTGCTAGGAACAGTTCTTTAGCTTGACTTAAAGAGCAACCTTGTCCCAGCAGTTGATCCAGGGTCTGCTGCACAATATTATATGCCTGGGGATGCTGGTCAAGGATAGGAGAGCGGCGTGGTACGCTTCCCTCATTACCTAGGGCACGCACATAAATACCTGAACCAGCCTGGGATTCTACTAGTCCCGTCTTTTCCAGCTGGCGATAAACCTTACTGATAGTGTTGCGGTGCAGACCTGTCTGCATCGCTAGCTGCCTAGTACTAGGAAGGCGGTGACCGGGGGGAAATTGCCGGGAAGCGATCGCAAACTGCATTTGGTTAAACAGCTGCCTTGATGCTGGGATTTCGCTGTCTGGCTGAATATGAAACTGAACCATCTTTGGGACTCAGATTGGGGACAACATCTGTGCAACGCAAGTCAAAGAGGCGTTTGCGTAAACCATTTATAATGGGGGCGATCGCCTTGCTCACGTCCAGTATGTGTCAAGGTATGTTCTACTGCTACCCATTTTTTCCTTGATATCGGCTCAATCCCTATTTATTCTAATACTGTGCTAAGGTCTCTATATAAGGCTTATTTTCGGCAGTGTAATTCGTTCAGTCAGCGTTTCTCCGAATCTAATTCTCTACAACCTCGGATTCTGGAGATATTCAATGTCAATTTACGTCGGCAATCTATCCTACGAAGTCACCCAAGATGACCTCAGCCAAGCTTTTGCAGAATACGGAACCGTCAAGCGCGTTCAGTTGCCTACGGATCGGGAAACAGGTCGTATGCGTGGTTTCGCTTTTGTAGAAATGGGAACAGATGCAGAAGAAACCGCTGCAATTGAAGCCCTTGATGGTGCTGAGTGGATGGGTCGTGACCTCAAGGTTAATAAGGCTAAACCCCGCGAAGAAAGAGGTTCTTCGGGAGGAGGCAACTGGTCAAACAATAATCGCTCTTCTCGCCGCTACTAAGCTTGAGAACAATTATTTAGCTCTAAACACTTGAGGCCAAGCAAAGAGCTTGTGCTTTTTTTGTTTATGGCGTGCTGGATAGCTCACCCTGCTCCAGCCCTAATTTTAGTCAATTAATGAGGATATAGGATGACCCAAGTAATTCCTGGTGAAAATGAAGGAATTGAGTCAGCCCTGCGTCGATTCAAGAGAGAAGTTTCTAAGGCGGGAATTTTCCCAGATATGAGGAAGCATCGTCACTTTGAAACGCCCATTGAAAAACGCAAGCGCAAAGCCATTGCCAAGCATAAGCAGCGTCGGATGCGTTCTCGCTATTGATCCCTGAAACGCATAGTTGTATTAAACACATCATACACCGAAGCGTTTAAGCTTGGGGACAACAAAACAAAGGTCAACTATTTGACCTCACTGGCAAAAACTAAACTGTCCCGCTCCAGGCTCTGCAACATCTCAAAGGCAGGGAGTAAAAAGAAATTTTCTTCGTCCCCAAAGGGGAGTTTCATTACTTACCTGCCGTTTGCGAGTTGGGAGTTAATGTCAGTACCGATCATACTCGCCCTCTAAACACCTCAAATACCCGTATGAACATCAAAGAGCTGCTAAGCCGATATACAGCAGGACAAAGGGACTTTAGGAACCTGAACCTGATCGCCGCAAATCTAAGAAATGTAAATCTAAGTGGCGCAAATTTTAGTGGTGCAAACCTGACAAAAGCAAACCTGACTAGAACAAATTTAAGTCATGCAAATCTTACAGATGCAACAATGGTGGGGGCACAATTAACTGAAACCAATTTCATCGGAGCAAATCTGACTAATGTAAACCTGAGTGAGGCGAATCTAAGTAATGCCTACCTGCGTGGAGCAATCATGCCAAACCTGGTAAGCCCAAGTTTTATATCTAATAGTCTAGAATCTTCTTTAACTAACGATTAAATAGTGTAAGTAGCTAATCTAGATAAGCTAATCTCATACTGGTCAGTTAAGAATTAAACTGACATTTTTCATCCTATGCGCGATTTTAGCACCGCCACATTAGTCTAATTTGTTGTAATACTATTCGTTAATAGAGAAGGTTTCGAGTGGTATTTCAATACTACAACAAATTGGCTATTACTGTTAGTCAATTTAATTTTATTGTTGTCACAGGAATTATAAAGTTGCGGAATTATTAAATTCCTCAGGGCACAAGAGTCTAGCTGAAAAAATTCACTAGACTCAATTTTATTTTTTGGGGGCAATTCCCCTAATGTTATACCGTTGGCTAAGCCACCCGGAAGGGGCTAGCTTAGCGCCAGGAGGATTACCTTATTCAAGCTGGAAACGGTCTAGCGCTCGCATAGATCAGCAATCACCAATTTAGTGCGAGTAAAGTGCTAGCGCTGACAACATTTTATGACGATACTGCGATTAAATCTTACATCATAAAATTTCTGAATTGCTAATCATACTCTGTCGTTTTTTGTCAGTGGTTAAAAACAACCAACAACCTACGGCTGAAAACTTGCTAATAACAGATTAGATAAGTATTCAACCAAACTTGATATGAGCTAGTTGGGTTATATACTTACAAGTTATTATCAATAGATGGGCAAGAAAAACTCTATAACTGAGCAAGGCACCTTTCATCGTCGCTAAAAAAAGGATATTGCCAAATGAGATACCTGCAAAGCTTTCGGCAGCAACGCTGGCAATGGCTGTGGGCGCTGTTCCTGAGCCTGATGCTGCTTATTATTACCCTACCAAGCTATGCAAGTAGTACGCCGCAACAGGATATGCAGGGCTTAGATGCCTATGTGGAACAAGCATTGAGCAAAGCTGAGGCTAAAGATTTTCAGGGATCTGAAGCTGCCTATAAGCAGTTTGATAAAGAGTGGTTTGATATTGAAGATGGGGTGAAAGAGACTTCGCGCCCAGCCTATCGAGAGATTGAAGATGAGATGGGCGAGGTCAAGTTTGCCTTTTCAACCCAGCCACCAAATCAGACTCAAGTGGTGGAAGCGCTGAAGAAGTTACACGCGACTAACCAAAAGTTCATCTCCGGTGAATTTAATCAGCAAAGTCAGCCAGCAACAACATCAAGCAATCCTGGCAAAGTTAGTATTACCTCGCTGATGGAGCGATTATCCCTTGCGGAGGCGGCACTCAGCAGCAACGATATAGCAACAGCTGCTAGTGAGATCAAGAAGTTCCAGACGGACTGGCTAGAGGTGGAAGGGGTTGTTGCCACCAAGTCGAAAGATGCCTATGTTGCCATTGAAAACAATATGGCGAAAGCCTCTGGATTGCTACGTGCTAACCCAGCTGACGTGCAAGGTGCAAAAGGTGCTATCGCATCTCTAAAAAAAGACCTGCAACCCTTTGCAACTGAGTCGTTACGATACAATCTATTTGATGCAGCGGTGATTTTGCTGCGGGAGGGATTGGAAGCCCTGTTAGTCTTAATCGCGCTTTTGGCTTTCCTCAATAAAAGTGGCAATGCTGATAAAAGTCACTGGTTATGGCTGGGCGCTGGTGCTGGTGTTCTGATTTCGATTCTTACTGCTATTATTATCCAGCAACTATTCTCAAATATTGCCTCTGGTGCCAACCGAGAACTTTTAGAGGGAATCACAGGCTTAGTGGCAGCAGCGATGCTGTTTTATGTTAGCTATTGGTTGCATAGCAAGTCCTCGCTGATGGCTTGGCAAGGTTACATTCACAACCAAATTAACTCGGCGCTGGCAAAAAATAGTCTTTTCTCCTTAGCACTGCTGGCTTTTTTGGCAGTCTACCGAGAAGGGGCAGAAACAACACTTTTCTATATGGGCATTGCCCCCTCTATTAGTACTGCTGATTTGCTAGGTGGATTAGCTTTAGGGTCGGTTGTTCTGGCAGTAATTGCAGCACTGATGTTAGGAGTAGGATTACAAATTCCTCTCAAACCTTTCTTCCTAGTTACAAGCCTATTAATTTACTACCTTGGATTTAAGTTTGTTGGCAGCGGTATCCACGCCCTGCAAGTCGCTGGGATTTTGCCAGCCACTCCTGCTAACTTCTTACCCTCATCCGATACTTTAGGGCTGTACCCAACTTGGGAAACTACCGTGCCCCAGTTAGTATTACTGCTGGCAGCTTTTGCTGTGGTAATTTATAGCTGTAGCCATCTGTATTAGGACGCCGCCTGCTTCAGAACGGATTCGATCGCATCGCGTAAACTATCCGAGTTGTGCAACTGTTTGCGAATGCGACTTTTTAACCACGCCCAACACTTTTCAA
>JAHHGU010000018.1 GCA_019359765.1 Aphanothece sp. CMT-3BRIN-NPC111 | reverse complement strand
TTAATTTGGAAGCCTCCCGCCTCCGGGACAGGTTTGCTCTTTCCCAGTTATGTGGTGTGATTGCCTTGACCATGCTGTTTTTGCTCCTGCAAGGGGTGCTAGTGGTCGCATTCGGCAAGCGTTGTCAGGTCGATGCGCACTGGAAGCGGGGCATGAGTTATCTCAAAATCGGCTGGAACTGGATTCGGCTTGCTATCACTCAGCAATTGAAAATCTCAGTTCATGCGTTTCTTTCCAGTTATCCTGACCCTCAACCTGCCTTTGTCTCAAAGCGACAACAACATGATGCTCTCAAGCGTGAATTCACCGTTCTTAGCCGCTTCCCAGCTTCTTAGTTTTGTCAGTCAAGCAGCAGCCTAGCCCCTCCCAACTAGAAAAATCATAGGTAGAGAGAATGGTGAGGCAGAAAGCGAATGCAGGGAAAAAAGAGACAGCAACACTGAGGCGAGTAACCGCGATCGAGTTACGAATGACGGGCATGAGCTATGCAGCGATCGCCCGTCAGTTAAATATCTCACTAGCGCAGGCATATCGTGATTGTGCAGAGAGTTTGCGGCTATTAAGCGAACAGGAATTAGGGCTAATAAAACAACTCCGGCAACTCGAATCCGAGCGCCTAGACCAGGCATTAGCGAGCATTTATCCGCAGGTTTTAAAAGGCTCCCTTTCAGCCATCGACCGACTGATAAAAATTAGTGAACGGCGCTCTAAACTTTTCGGGTTAGATGCTCCAATCGTTCAAGTTCAGGAGGTAGGAGTTAGTTTTCCTAATCTTAATCATTTTTTATTATCAAAATGTTGCCCAACTCCTTGAAACCATTAACATTTCTTAATATTGAGGTTGTTTTCAGGGATGGAAACCTTATAACCCTTTGGCAATTTGGGTTCCCGCTTTTTACTCCGATGCTGAAAGGTTAGCGATCTCTAGACCAGTTGCGTAAGTCCTGTTTAAGTATCGATAGAGGGGCGAGCAATTTTCACGCGCGATCGCTGAGTCTGTGTAGTATGTTGTGAGTGTTATCGTGGAATTTAGGATAGACTGCAAAAATTTACCATTATGTATCATAAAAAATAGTTTTTTAGGTTTCCTGGAATGCATAAACAAGTTTTTGCAAAATAAACCTTTTTCATATAAAGGCGAGGCCTGAAAAATTAACAATGCAGCAGAAAATTTTTGATGCACTTAATCAATTCGTTATGCTAAGTCTTGAGTATCAAGAGGAACTTATTAAATTTGTTGTGCTACAAGAATTCCCAAAAGATACCATTTTGTTAAAGGTTGGTGAGGTCTCCAATTATTTACACTTTTTGGCAGAGGGAAGCGTAAGGGCAATTTACTACCAAGACAGTAAAGAAGTTACTTCTTGGTTTGGTTTTGAGGGAGATTTTATTACCTCCTTTTACAGTTTTGTGTCTCGTAAGCCTAGCCCAGAAAGCATCATACTGATTTCTGACTGTAAACTGCTTTCTATTAGTTACAAAAATTTGCAATTTCTGTATGACAAAGACCTTGTTTGGAATAAATTGGGGCGCTTAATAACTGAACATTATTATGTAGAATATAGAGAACGAATACTCTCTTTACAATCAATGTCAGCAGCCGAACGCTACGATGAACTTATTAAGAAACATCCAAATATCCTGGATAAAGTAAAACTCGGGCATCTGGCTTCTTATTTAGGAATCACACAAGAAACTCTTAGCCGACTGCGCGCCACTCGGAAAAATCGTCATAGGTTAGAAAACAAGTTACCTTGAATTGATTTTTATCAAATTTGATATAAGTCAAAAAAACCTCTTTATTTATCTTTGTGTCCATGGCTATGCTGAAGGATACAAGTAAAATATGAGGAAGTAAACAATGTTTTATAACCCGGCTGCCTTCCCGTTCACCGATAGCCTGATAAAGCACTGGAAGTTAATTCGTGAGGAATACCTAGCCTTACCACAACATGCTTTCGATCCTTGGGTGCAACGTGATATGTATGAAGAGGGTTGGAGTGTATTTGGGCTTTTTGCTTTAGGTAAACGTATTAATGCTGCGAGCGATCGCTGTCCACAAACAGCAAATATTTTGGCAGGCATTCCCAATTTAACCTTGGCAGGATTTTCTCGCCTAGCACCACATACCCATATTCAACCTCATACAGGTTGGGCTAAGAACGAATTTCGGCTACATCTCGGTCTAGTTGTTCCTCAGAAGTGTAAATTCAGAGTTGGACAGGAGACAAGACATTGGCAAGAAGGCGGTTGCTTAATTTTTGAGGATACAACAGAGCATGAAGCATGGAATGACTCAGATTCAGTCCGTGCAGTCTTGCTACTAGATTTTCGCAAACCTGGTTTAAAAAACGCTTCCGAAGAAATTTCAGAAGATGCATTAAGTTACGCAAAGCAATTGCTCGAACAATCAAAAACTTACGCATAAAGCAGGTGATATAAGATGAATGACTACATCGATCTGTACTGCGAACGTACTACTGCGGGTTTATGGGATGAACCACTGAATGCAGCTTCCAATTTTTCTTTTCTAATTGCGGCATGGGCTATCTGGCAATTAGCTCGGCAACAACAGAAAATCCCAAGGAGTATTTGGATACTGATTTCTTTAGCTATCAGTATTGGTGTTGGAAGTACCCTATTTCATACATTTGCCACGCGCTGGGCAAATTTACTAGACGTCATTCCTATTCTGCTCTTTCAGCTTTGGTTTTTATGGCTCTATAGCCGTCAGGTAGTTAGGATGAAATATGGATATTTAGGAGCATTAATAGTGGTATTTTTGTTTGCTAGTAATTTTAGCAAACAATTTCCCAATATTCTTAATGGTTCTCTTTCCTATGCTCCTGCATTTTTGATTTTACTCGGTCTGGGCATATATCACTATCAGCAGCGAAAGCGCGAGCCATTGGTTTTGCTAGCAGCATCGGGAATCTTCCTGTTAGCCCTTTCATTTCGTACTCTCGATGGGGTAATTTGCCCTTACTTTGCAACAGGCACCCATTTTCTGTGGCATCTTTGTAATGGTCTTTTGCTGTACTTATCAGCAAGAGCATCGATCCTCAACTGGACGGCGAAGGCAAACGTAAGCTAACAATGCGATCCCAAGCGTAACCGTAATAACCCTCATGAAAAAAACACTTGCCGAATGCGACCACTAGCACCCCTTGCAGGAGCAAAAACAGCATGGTCAAGGCAATCACACCACATAACTGGGAAAGAGCAAACCTGTCCCGGAGGCGGGAGGCTTCCAAATTAAAGCCATTCGACTTGAGATCCAAAAATGATTCCTCCACACAAAATCTCAAATTGATTTGACCGATTAGTGTGGTAACTACATCAGCTTAAATCATGCTCTGCTTCCCTCCTAGCTTTCGGTTCAGCCCTATCTCGTTTTGTCACTCAAGCAGCTTGCTAAAGCAAAGGATGATTAACATTTTAATGTTTATATATTTCATCCTAAATAATTCTATCTCGCAGCAATTTTACAGTAGATCATACCAAATCCGGGTTTGACGCCCCCTTTGTGAACAACCCGCGCCATGCTTTGTATAGACGTTCCGGCGGAACGCCTATACGACTAGAAATCAAAATAAAGTTAGAGGAGCGGATTTGCTATAATAGTCTGGGATTGCAGAAATATTTCTAAATAAAGCGCTCAGCTTCCTGCCAAAAATTAGCCAATATAGTAAAAGTTGGTCACGAGCAGATAGTAGTTGACAAAGAATATTTAAAGCTACTATTACATTTTCAGAACGTTGAGCCTCTGCTATCTTCAACGGAAGAAGGCTGCTTACCATTTCTAACAGCGAGTTGTAACCACGTAAAATTTGGTTCAAGCCTCGTCCCAAGGGTAGCCGAGGTCAATTCTTTAATCTAAAATGGTTTGACCATACCCATGACTAAATCCAGAGATGCGAAAAGCCCCGCTATAGATACTGCCCAACATCAGGAAAATTGGAATTATGAGGCAACTGTTGCCAAAGTTGAGGTAATCATCAATAAAATTGAATCCGGCAAACTGGAACTAGCTGAAGTATTTGATGAGTTTACTGCTGCAACAGAATATTTACGACAGTGCGAAACTTTTCTCGGAGAGCGACAGCAACAGATGGATTTATTGATTGAGACTTTAGCAGATGAGCCAGATTCCTTTTGAGGGAGGCTCATCGCCGGGCGGAACTCAATAGACCACTTGCAAAAATCATCCATTTATATCAAGTCCGATTTAAGACTTATCTGATATGTTAGTAGTCAGTTGTTAGTTGTTTTTAACCACTGAACACTGATAATCTTGCCCACAGACTATAACCGAGTAAATTAAATGGGATTGATATCATCAATGTTAAATCTTGTTCTCAAAGTAGAAATAAGAGCAAGATTTAGGCATTCTCAATCTTGCTCCTGAGAATGAATGGCACGAGCAGCCATCATATCTACTAACCCAGGTACTACTAGCTTTAACCAAAGGCCGAAACGTCCTTTAGGAGTCATCACCAATTCTCGTCTCCTTTGTGTTATTGCCTGAACAATCTGATTCACACATTTTGAAACTGGCATAGCCATCGATTGCTCGTTGCCTAAACTGGCTGATATAGGGTTTCCATCTGCTCCTAAAATACGCTGGCGAATATCCGTCGCTACGAAACCAGGGGAAACCACCAATACATCTACCCCTGTACCACGTAACTCGATTCGGAGAGTATCAAAAAAGCCTTGCATAGCGTGTTTACTTGCCACATAACCGGAACGAGTAGGAACTCCGGTTTTTCCAGATAGTGAGGAAATAGCTACTAGCAGTCCCTGAGAAGCTTTTAGATAGGGTAGAGCATAGTGAGTGCAGTAGACGGCACCCAGATAGTTAACCTTCATAATGCGCTCAAATAGAGAGATGTCTTTTACATCCTCAAATCTGGCAAACATAGATATACCTGCATTATTTACTAGCCCATCAATAGCACCGAAATTGTTTATAGCAACGTCTATTAATTGTCGGCAGGCTTCAGCCTCTGTCACGTCCGTAGGTGCAGCAACGGCTTTACCACCGCTTTGCGTGCAGATAGATGCAGTTTCTTCAAGATTTGCCTGGTTACGTGCTGCCAGAACTAAGTTAGCGCCTTGCTGTGCTAATGCGATCGCTAAAGCTTGGCCAATTCCAGCAGAAGCACCCGTAATTACAAAGGTCTTATTTTTAATAAGCATAAGATAGCAATTCTTCTGTTAGCTTTTAGCAATTAGCTTCTAGCAATCCTTAATTTATAACAGCATCTCTGGGCGTATGGGTGTAAGGTCAATTGTCGTAATGGCAACTGCTATATAAAAATTAATTATTACTAATTGCTCTTAGCTGTGAATTGTACCATCAGGCATAATTGCCCCAGCTAAGTTAGCTCCAGTAAGTTTTACCATGAGTCTATCTTTTGACCCGACATTGGCTCCACTCAAGTCGGCTCCACTCAAGTCGGCTCCACTCAAGTCGGCTCCAATTAAGTTCGTCTCCCGTAAATTGGCTTGACGAAGGCAAGCCTGAAGCAGATTGGCTCTGAATAAATTCGCTCCGTACAGGTTTGCTCCCTCAAGATTGACCTTATGCAGAAAGGCATCGCTCAGGTTAGCATTACTCAAGTTGGCGTGGCTTAAGTTTCTTCCTGCTAGATCCTTTTCTTTCAAGTTCGCTCCCCTCAAGTCAGCTCCACTTAAATCGGAATGCGGTTTCCTTGCCTGCTGGTGAGATTGAGGCGGTGACTGATAGTGCGATCGCGGCGGCTGATAGCGATCGCTATCTTGTCTTGGCTGGGCCGATCGCGGCGGCTGATAGCGATCGCTATCTCGTCTTGGCTGGGCCGATCGCTGCGGTTGATCATCTTTCTTCTGAACACTCGGTCGAACTGACCGCAATTCGTCACGAGCCTGATTAATCTCCTTGAGTTTTTCCTGGGCTTTTTGCTGTAGCCGGGGATTATCTTTAGGGACGCGATCCGGGTGCCAAATAAAAGCCAAGTCCTTATAAGCCTGGTTCACTTCTTCCCGTGATGCTCCAGGCTCAAGCCCAAGCACTCTGTAGTATTGGTCTAGATCGTTCATCATCGCTCAAGATTTATGAGAGCTACGTTTTCAGAGTAAACAGAACCAATCCCGCTTTTGGCGATAGCGCTAGCGCGCCGCCTTGCGGCGATCGCATCCTTGCCACCGTCCAAAATCGATATCAGGCGATACTGCCCCGCTTGCGAGCTTCTTTATAAGATGTTCCTACATTTCTCAGACCAGCGCGGATCATTTGTTGTTCGAGCAAGGCAAAGAAACGAGCGCGATCGCCCCCCCGCACAACTGCCTGATTATGGGCTTCTGCAAGAGCAACGGGATAGCCATAACCCTTCTGTACCTGAGCCAGCATCAAGCTGAGAGATTGATTTAGTAGTGCGGAGTTTTCAGCCACCCAAGCTGGAATCTCCACACGGGCAATTTCTGCCCCTACATGGACATAACAGAAGTAGATGCGGTGGGCGTCATACAAGTCCAGAATTCGCGCGGAACTGCGCCACAAAGGGCCGCGTTGTCCTGGTTCTAACTGGGAAGCCCAAAAAATCGTATCCCGTAGAGAATCGAATAGCTGACAGGGTGTGCGAGGGAGATTAGCGCAATAAGTCATGCAGTCGGGTACCGGGTGAATACAGGCTGGCAGTCGCAGGAAGTTGAGGGCTTCACCGCTACGAGCGGCACTTATATAACCCATTATGGGGATTCCCGCTAAACGCAGTTGTTCCCAAGCTTCTAGAATTGGGGGAAGGATGCGATCGCGTGCCTCCAATGGTAACTGCTCCAAAAACCAGTAAATCAGGGAACCATCTACCATTGCTAGAGTTGGCACCTCTGATTGTGGATGTTGGCTCCCACCGTTAGTAACGGGAGGTACGGGGGGGTAGGATTTTGGATTATTAGGTTGATTGCTAGCATCAGCGTTAACCCAGTTGCAAGCTATTTCTGCCAGCACAGATGCTTCTGAAACTGTGCGGCGATAGCCCATCCACTCTTCTGTACGAATCCCCCACTGGCGAGAAACATACAAATCTTCAGGCTGGTAAAAGACTTCTGGCAAGCTGTCTAACAGTGGGTGCAAACTTTGCCCATAGTGCAACATCACCCGACCAACGTTAATTAGATAGCAATAGGCAATTTCATGGTGACTGGGGGCAATCTGAGAACCATCTGTAGCAATAACCGTGTGACTTTTCGGCGAAACTTCTAGGTCAACGCGAGTATCCAGAGATTCGACTGGTATGGCCGCTGTAAATAAAAAGCGATCACGCCAAGTTTGTTGTTGCTTCACAAATTCCGCTTGTCGCGTTCTGGCTTGCGTAAGCATCTCCTGGGCGCGTTCCAAACGTTGACGGCTGGCAGCCGCCTCTAAAGTCAGGTGCTGGCTGATGCCCTGCATAGCCTTTGCTAGTTTCGTTAAATCCAGCATTTTTGTAAAGTTTTGAGTTTTGAGTTTTGAGTTTTGAATTAAATAATTTATTAATTTATTTTATTTAGTACTACAATTTTATTCTATATATTTTTAACGCGCGGCGTCTTATAAGGTTTTGATAAGTATGCCGCCATAATTATTTCTAGGATGGTTGAGCGATAGCGTTAGCCATCAAATTGTGGCTCGGCTTGGGTGCAAGTTACCTTAAACCAACATACATTAGTCTTTGGTTTAATTAATTTGACGACGTGAAATTTGGCTCAATCCTCGTCTCCTTGTGAGTGAGACCCATCTAAAATATAAAATTGTTTGGCTTACTTAGGGGGATTTTAAATGTTATTTAAAATCATTTTTTAAACTCAAAACTCAAAACTCAAAACTCTCTTAAATTAAGGCCAAAGAGAAAAATCCTGGATAAATTGGGAAAGCGATAACAACTTAATTCGCTCCTCAGGGAGAATAGATGCTCGTGCTTGTGGGGTGTTGTAACCCCAGTCTGCTAGATATAGTCTCACAGCATCTAAGTCTGGTTGCTGTTCTACTGATTGTAGGGTTTTTAGTCGATCTTCTATAAACCAAAGGCTGACAGCCTCACCGATCGAGTTGCTGAGTAATTCCCGCAGTGTTTGCTGCTTTGAGCGTCGCGATTCTTTACCTATAATCCACTGTTCAGCCAGATCAATGCCCTGTTGTTGCAATAGTTGCTTTACAAAGCGCCCCTCTTTGGTGGTCACAATTACTGGCTGCACTAGCGATGCCTTTGGCACAGACTGCATCCTCAGCAGTCGTTCCACAACGCCGGGATAAAATCGATGCAGCCCCAGCCAGGTATCTAAATCCTCGGCAATCCACTCATCGCGGATATGATCTAGCTTTTTGCCTATCTCTGCTGGGTTCAGGCTTTCTTCTAGCAACAGTTGCTGGGCGACAGCAGCCCAATCGTGCCAAATCTTTTCTTCTGGGATGCCCAGAAGCAGCGCCCGCAGCAGCACTGGCATTTCCCAGCCTACTTCTATCACTGGTCGCAGCAAAGAGAAGCGATCGCGCAAATCCTCCGGTGGTGTTTGGCTAGAAGGCGTCCAGATTTGACAGTAAGTGCGCCAGGATGTCTGAAAATATTCAATCATCCCGTCACAAAGAACACCGTCAAAATCCAAAGCCAGAATAGTTGGAGCGCTTGCAGGCATATCTGTTTTCTTGCATGGCACGGATTCTGCTGATTTTAACAAGAACCTGCGAGAAATTCGCCTGAGCCGTAAGGCACTGGCGGTAGTTCATCGAAACTCCTGGGTCTGAAACCCCGTCCCTTCGGCAAGCTCAGGGCAAGCCTTTTAGGACGGCTTTACTGGTAAAATTGAAATACGGTGAAATGGGCTTAACGCAGGGGGTTGACTCGCTCCCAAGGCTTGCCAGTAGCTGAGTAGATGACGAGTATCTGCGTTCTTTGAGTCTTGGGGTTGGGGAGTGAGTCTACACTCTCTGGTTAACCGTAACCCAGCCCGAAATTCCGCAAGCCACACAAGTACGTACTCTATATTGCGGGTAGTGTGGGAAGGGGGATAAAGCCCCGTACCTTTAGGTCGGGGAATGGTTACAGATATCAGACAAATCCCTAGTCAAACGTCGTAACTTTTATATTGTGTCCGCTAGATTACCCATAATTCCAGGAAAACCCCTTCCCGCCTGCGGCACCCCTCCTCTTGCTAAGGGGAGGGGTAGATTTTTAAGGGTAATCAACCGGACATGATATTACTAGCCAAAGTTTGCGATCGCCTTAATCCGGTAAAACGAGTTGTACCGCTCTCCCAAAAAGCCGTAGAGACGCGCCATGGCTGCCGAGCGCAGCCGAGGCATGGCGCGTCTCTACAGAGGGAGGCAAACAAGTCTGATTGTACTGGGGTGCAAGGATTCGAACCTCGGAATGGCTGGACCAAAACCAGCTGCCTTACCACTTGGCGACACCCCATTTCTGAAGCCTTGACTATCTTACCAAGAATATCCCCTTAACTGTCAAGAGTTTTTTTACATTCTCTGGCGGGAATGCTCCCTGACCTGCTTTGAGATGTTCAAAGCTTCCGTTCAGAAACTATTGTAACAAAACTCTGGAGGGTACGCTCATCTACACAGGTTAGCCTACCCTCCAGATTTGTGCCTCAGGCTGGGTAAATCCGCAGACGTCGGTTAGGTTCATCGCCAAAACTATTCGACTTGAGGCGATAGTGTTCGACTAGCTCGTGTTGCATCTTGCGAACTTGAGCAGAGCGAGGAAGTAACTCCACCGGCTGTCCCTTGGGAATCACGATTTGTTCCACTGCCAGTCTTGCTTCTTCTAGAGCCTCAATTTCGTCTTCAGAGCCTTTTTGAGCAAAGAGACGCAAGTCAGTTGTATCGGGCTGGTTGGGGTCATCCATGCCCAACACACGCCTCAGGGCGCGGGTGATCTGAGGAATGGTACTGGCTTTGAGGCTATAAATGGGCAACTGACGAGCTTTGCTAATGTGCCTTAACTTGGAGTGATTTTTGACGTGCGATCGCAACGCTACTACGGCATCGGCACTATCCATGTCTTTTGTCAACACCACAGGCAAATTTAGCACCTCAATGACTTGATCCAGCTGCTGGCGGCTGATGCCATAAGGATAAACGTGTACCGGGTAATCCTCTCCATTCGGCCCCGGAGTCCTACCCTCACGCATCAACTCATCTTGCTGATGCCAGGATTTATCCAGCATCTGCTCAAAAGAGGTGTCCTCAGAAAAACGCTCTAGCTCTATTACAGGGCGAATTGGTGATGCAGCCTTAGTAGGAGGCAAGGGCTGCATTTGTCCAGACGAGCGCCAGCCTGTAGAGCGCAAAGACATCGTCGGTGGCGTTAGTGTTGGTGTCTCCGCTAACTCGCGTGTGACAGTAACTTTGCCAGTTTCACTAACTGTCCGAACTTGCGGATTCGGCTGACGCCCCCGCAGCAAGGTATCAACCGTCTCAGAAACACTCTCATGCACTACCCAGCGCTGCCGCTCCAGCATTTCTACGGCAATTTCAAACGTTGGTGGAGCCTTGCGCTCTAAAACAGTCTTCTGAGAAGCTCGGCGTCTGGCTTCTTCATCTCCCAGCGTTACAGCCTGGATACCCCCAACCAAGTCAGATAAAGTTGGGTTTTTAATCAAATTTTCAATTTGATTGCCGTGAGCCGTGCCTACCAGTTGGACACCACGCTCGGCAATTGTTCGGGCTGCTAGTGCTTCCAGTTCCGTGCCAATTTCATCAATAACGATGACTTGTGGCATATGGTTCTCCACAGCCTCAATCATCACCTGATGCTGTAGTTCCGGGCGGGCAACTTGCATCCTTCTGGCTCTACCAATCGCTGGGTGGGGAATATCTCCATCACCGGCGATTTCGTTAGATGTGTCAATAATTACAACCCGCTTATGTAAATCATCTGCCAATACTCTGGCAATTTCCCGCAAGGCTGTTGTTTTACCGACACCTGGACGCCCCAGCATAAGAATCGACTTGCCTGTTTCCACCAAGTCGTGGATCATGCCTATCGTTCCGTAAACCGCCCGCCCCACGCGACAAGTTAAGCCAATAATCTCACCAGTGCGATTACGCATGGCGCTAATCCGGTGCAAGGTGCGCTCGATTCCGGCTCGGTTATCACCGCTAAAAAGACCCACTCGCTGGATGCAATAATTCAGGTCTTCTTTGGAAACGGGGGTTTCACAGAGGTACTCAGCTTTATCCGGAAAGCGAGCCTCAGGAAATCGACCCAGATCCATGACCACTTCAATTAAGTTATTCTCCTGGGGGTGCTCCTCCAGGGCTAAGCGAATCTGTTCTGGCAAAATGTGCAGCAATTTAGTGAGATCGTCTGTAATCTGCATCCTTCCTAAACTAATGTTTTCATCCACAGTGGGTGCTTTTTCCTTTTACTAACGACTTTAAGGGGGAAACTAAGGAATGAGCTTGAGCTACAGCCTCCCAAAGTAGCTGGGGCGTTTCTTCCAAGCGTCCAGCAACCCGCTGGACGCTTGGAAGAGATGGGGCGTTAGCATAGGCTTCAGCTTTGTTAATCTTTTCTAATCGATCTAAAACTGGTGACAGCAGAACCCGTGCATAGCTACCGTAAGCAATACCGGCAACTTTTGAGTTTTGAGTTGTAGGGGGGGCAATGTTGAAGGATTGTTCTGTTTCGACCCCAGATTGATCGGCTTCACCCGCCCGTACAGAGTTTTGAGTTTGTAGAGGCAGATTTAGTAAATCACCTTTGTCTTTTACAGATAACTTTTGTTCAAAACCCGTTGGCACAGAGCTTTGAGCTACATTCATAATTTCTTCTGACTCATGAACCCTGATGAGTTCAGCAGCTTGGAGTTTGGGAACGGTGTGATGATTGGTACCTCCAGCTAACTGTACGTATCCTGGTAAATTTGCTGCCAACACTTTCTCACCTAGCTTCACAGCGGCGCGAGTCGTGCCAATGCCAATGTCACCACTCATAGGGCGTCCGTCGGTCTGCCAGATTAGAGGACACGGCAGAGGTGTCATTACTTTATAAAGTGACTTGAGGTAATCAATTAAGCCGTCACCATCAGGACAGCTGATGGCTATAAGCTTGAGTTGCTCAACCCAAGGAGCGAGCGCACACCAAAGTCGTTTAAAATCTTCCAGATGCCCTACTTGCGTATGGATTTCTAAGGCGTCTATACCAAGGGACAAAACTAGATGTGCGATCGCTTCTGGGGTATATACATAAGAGCGAGTCACAATCTGTCCAATTGGGCAAACTGGTACACATCTACCACAACCGTAGCAGCGTTCATCGATGACGCCAGTATCTGGAAGCGCGATCGCTTGTGCTGGACAAATACTTTCACAAGGACGAGTACAGTCCGGCGGACACTTAGCTGGGTTAAACTCTGCTTTGCGAAAGTGGGGGTCTTCCCCATCATTCAAACTGACCATCAACCAAGGCAAACCTCTTATGCCGTAACCACGCGCTGTGGCAGCGTCTGCCCATTTTTCGGCAACTTTTAGGGCGTCTTTTGCCGCAGCAATTACAGCTGGGTCAGCAGCGACATCAATACAGTCAGCACCAGCTAGGGTATAAGCCAACGTCAGATTGCGAACCGCAGGGAGGTGTTGGAAGCTGGCTCCGCAGATCAGCTTAAACCAATGCCCCTCCCTTAATGAACGTAAGGGATAGTACAGATCAGTCACCCTTATATGCTAGTTCGTTAGTTCTACAAATGGGGGGTGAAATTTCCACCCGCCAGCTACTACAACCGCTAACAGTTTTGTCGAAGACAGTTATTCGCGATCGCCACACTAAAATTCTTAGTCATTAATGGCATTTAGCAGCACTTCAGCCAGCGTCATATCCGCCATGTCATCAATGGTGATTGTGTCGCAAATATCAAATTGCGCCCCAGCACCTTGCAGTTGATCGTCCAACGCCTTAAGAAACTGGGCGGCTGTTGGCTCTGAACCTACTTGAATCATGGAAATAGCCAGTTCTTCATCTCGCTCCATTTGACGAGATGCCTCAATAATTGTCCGCATTACGCCTTTACGGTCATCTGGTTCCCCATCCGTCACCACCAGAATTGTTTCTCCCCCAGCCTTGGCCTGACCTGCGGCTTTATTCTGAAAGTAGCGATCTGTCGCATCCTTCAGCACACCCGCTAGGTTAGTGCTGCCAGCAGGGTCGTTTTCTTGAAAAATCTGTGCGACTTTGCTGGAGGTGACATTGTCGTATCGTTTGAATCGGCTGGAAAATAAATAAACTGTTATGCCATCTGGATCGAACTGTTCGCATTTTCTTGCCAACGCTAGGGTAGACTCCTGCGCCGAGTCCCAGCGGCTTCTACCACCTGGTTGATCTGGAGTAGACATACTGCCGCTTTTATCAATAATTAAGGTATAATCACGGTCTTCCACGCCTAAAACCTCCTTAAATTATTTGTTATGTAAGCATTAGCCATTAGCTAACAGCTAATAGCTAATAGCTAATTAGAGCCTATCTTTCTTGCATCCGTTTCAGCGGTTCCATACCTACTGGTATCTGTGTTCATCTGCGTTTATCTGTGGTTAAAAATATCTTCAAACCACTTTTCGCATAGGTTCTTAGTCATTAATGGCGTTGAGCAGCACCTCAGTCAGTGTAAAATTCTCCATGTCATCTAGGGTGACTGTGTCAACGATGTCAAATTTCGCTCCAGCACCTTGGAGTTCATCATCCAAGAGTTTGAGAAACCGAGTTGCCGTTGCATCAGTACCCACTTGAATTAGTGAAATTGCTAGTTCTTCATCCCGTTCCATTTGGCGAGACGCTTCAATAATTACCCTCATCACGGCTTTGCGATCGTCCGGTTCACCATCGGTGATTACCAAAATCGTCTCTCCATTCGCCTTGGTCTGTCCAGCAGCTTTATTCTGAAAGTACCTGTCAGTGGCGTCTTTGAGTACAGCAGCTAAGTCAGTGGTGCCAGAGGGATCGTTTTCTTGGAAAATCTGGGTGACTTTCTGTGAAGTCACATTGTCGTAGCGTTTAAAACGACCTGAAAACAGATAAACGGTAATCCCATCTGGATCGAACTGTTCGCATTTTCTCGCTAATGCTAGGGTAGACTCCTGCGCCGAGTCCCAGCGACTCCTACCACCCCGTTGGTCTGGGGTAGACATACTACCGCTTTTGTCAATAATTAACGTGTAATCACGGTTTTCCACCAAAGAACCTCCTTCCACCAAGAGATAACCTCCAGGGATTGTTATAGCTTTCTTATCTAGCCTATACGACACCCCAGGCAATGCTGTAAGTTTAGACAAAAAACGCAAAGATGCGATCGCAATTTTATGCGGCTTTTCGACCATCGCACAGCCAAGTGAAACCTATGGGCATACTTAGTTTCTGTGGCAAAATTGTGTTTATTGACTTTTGGCAGTCAAACAAATCACCACTTAGATGACCAAAATAATTCGTAATTCGTAATTCGTAATACTCGGTTTCAAGCCCCTAACTTTAGTTATGGGGTTAATCCAAAATCCTCTCATTGAATGACCTGAAATTTTGTTCAAGCCTCGTCCCACTATGCAGGGGGATGTCAATTGTTTAATCTAAAATCGTTTTACTTTCAAGTTCAGAGATACTCTTAATCAATAATGGCATTAAGCAACACCTCTCTTAGGGTCATATCCTCCATGTCATCCATCGTCACTGTGTCTACGATGTCAAACTTGGCACCCGCACTTTGCAGTTCATCATCCAATACTTTTAGAAACTGAGTTGCCTGGGCATCGGTGCCTACTTGAATAAAGGAAATAGCCAGTTCTTCATCTCTGTCCATCCGCCGCGATGCTTCAATAATCGCTTTCATTACAGCTTTGCGGTCATCCGGTTCCCCATCAGTGACCACCAAAATTGTCTCTCCATTCGACTTTGTCTGACGGGCAGCCTTGCGCTGAAAGTAGCTGTTGGTTGCATCTACCAGGACACCTGCCAAGTCTGTACGACCAGAAGGCTCGTTTTCTTGGAAGATTTGGGCAACCTTGCCAGACGTCACGTTGTCGTAGCGTCTAAATCTGCCGGAAAACAGGTAAATCGTGATGCCATCAGGGTCTAATTCTTCACATTTACTGGCGATAGCCAGGGTAGACTCCTGCATTACTTGCCAGCGGCTTTTACCACCCACCTGGTCTTTGATCGACATACTGCCGCTTTTGTCGATGATTAATGTATAGTCGCGGTCTTCCAGCATATAACTCTCCCATTGTCAAGGTGCAGCGTCTGCGTGTTAGGCAGCGATGGGGCTTTTGAGCAGGTTAATTACTTTGCCTGTTTTACTAGTAGTCAGTTGAAGCTTGGAGGTTGTTTGAACCGCTGACAACTGACCACTGACCAAAAAATGACAAGACGTATCAAACCCGCCTTCTCTGTTGTTAAGCAGGAACCAAGGTATTTTTAAGCGGAGTCCAACGGAAGACGCGATCGCCCCCAAGTTCCACAACCACTTTCACACGCGGCTCTAGGCTTGGCAAGGCCGCTAAATACTCAAGTTCTTGACGGGAAAATACCACTCCGTCTACCAACCACAGCACCAGTCCCTTAGACTTGGGCGGCAGCTGCTCTAAATGGTAATTCAATATAGGTGGTACATAGAAGACGCGGATGTCTTTCTTACCCAAATGAGGAGGACGAACGCCATGGACACCAGTGAGATACATAGCCAAGTCACCCAGCCCTCGTCCTACCATATTCACCGTGACATAGCCAGCAGACCGTAGACGGCGCTGGTAACGCCCCTCAAATCCACCTTCCAAAGGCACATAGAGACCCAAGGCACCCGACTTTTCTAAGTCACGGATGAAGGGTTTGCCAGTTGTAATCAGTGCCATAACCATAACAATGATGTCCTACCCAGCTTAAAGTTTTGTTAATTGCCGCTGGGCATTCATTATAGTGGGGTGGTGAGTAGCCCATCAACTTAGAGCCATCAAATTAATTGACCCTTGACTGGACAACTGTCAAGTTATGGCGTATAGTTTTGGATCGTGGTCAAAATTTCCGGCTGCTAAAGCCACTGAAGTTGGAATTCGGTCAATTGAGGACTAAATTTCCAGTTCCCAGGGAAAGATGCCCTGACCACAGGCAGTTACTTAACCTGGTATAAGAATCTGGAATCAATCTCTCATTTGAGCCTGGGTCAGCGAACCTAAAAGGCACTTTGACCGAACAGTCTAACTCAGTCTTTGCACTGTTGCTTCGTTGGGATACTAAGGAGCTTGCTGCTTAAGTCCATACGAAATATTTGCAACAACCTTAGCCAGTGCCTGACCTTTAAGTCGCTTCGCTCTTGTAAAGCCTTACAAAACTGCTAGCGATATTGCCCCTGAATGATTAAAGGGACAATTTCGTTGTCTGGTCTGGTGAAACAGCTAATTGAAAAAGTGCGGATTCGCCCGCCGGTCGTAATCCGCCTTTAATTTGTCGTGTCTCAAAAGGGGAGACTTCTATTCCCGTGTCTGTAGGTATCCTTGGCACCAAACTCGGCATGACCCAAGTGTTTGACGAAGCAGGTAGAGCCATTCCTGTAACCGTTATCCAGGCAGGGCCATGCAATGTAACGCAAATCAAAACCAAGCAGACAGATGGCTACAGTGCCGTCCAGCTTGGTTACAAAGAAGTGAAGTCGAAATCGCTCAACAAGCCCTTATTGGGACATCTGGCAAAGTCCGAGGCACCTCCTGTGCGTCATCTGCAAGAATATCTGCTAGATGATACGGGTAGCTTTGAACTGGGTCAGCAAGTTAAGGCGGATATCTTCAGTCCTGGACAAATTGTAGATGTCATCGGCACAAGTATTGGTAAAGGCTTTGCCGGTTATCAAAAACGCCACAACTTTAAGCGCGGGCCGATGTCCCACGGTTCTAAAAACCATCGAGCGCCCGGTTCTACGGGTGCTGGTACAACGCCGGGTCGCGTCTATCCAGGTAAGCGGATGGCGGGGCGTTTGGGCGGCAAGCGCATCACAATTCGCAAACTAACGGTAGTGCGGGTAGACCCGGAACGCAATTTCTTGCTAATTAAAGGAGCGGTTCCTGGAAAACCCGGTGCGCTGCTCAGAATTGTGCCTGCTAAAAAGGTAGGTCGGTAGTTTTGAGTTTTAAGTTTTGAGTTTTGAGTTTTGAATAAAAACCCCTAACTCAGCACTCAACACTCATAACTTTTTGAGATGACTGGGGGAGAGAAGAACATGGTTAACTGGGTAGTGCAAAACTGGCAAGGGGAACAAGTCGCAGAGGCAACACTAGATTTACGTGTTGCTAAGGAAGAGAATGCGGCTCATATTGTCCACCGAGCTTTAGTTAGACAAATGACGAATGCTCGTCAAGGCACCGTAAGCACAAAAACGAGAGCAGAAGTCAGCGGCGGGGGACGTAAACCCTGGCGTCAAAAGGGAACTGGTCGCGCTCGTGCTGGTTCAATTCGTTCACCCCTGTGGCGTGGTGGCGGTGTCATCTTTGGTCCGAAGCCAAAAGACTACGACATCAAGATGAACCGCAAAGAGCGGCGTCTAGCATTGAGAACAGCATTGATGAGCCGCGCCGAGGACTTGATTGTAGTAGAGGAATTCGCCGACAAGTTGCCTCGTCCTAAAACAAAAGAGTTACTAGGGGCGATGGCGCGCTGGGGTGTGGAGCCAGAGGCAAAAATTTTACTCATATTATCCCAGGCTGAAGAAACGGTTTATTTGTCAGCGCGCAATATAGCTAACCTGAAGTTACTTTCAGCTAGCAACTTGAACGTTTCTGACTTGTTGACGGCTGACAAAATCGTGACAACATCATCAGCCCTTGCCAAAATTCAGGAGGTTTACAGTGCCTGATTTTAACCCCCGCAACCTAGCAGACCTAGTGCGGCGTCCCATAGTCACCGAAAAGGCTACTCTGCTCATGGAGCAGAACAAGTACGTCTTTGAAGTGATTCCCAAGGCGACCAAGCCAGAAATTAAAGCGGCGATTGAAAGTTTGTTTGATGTCAAAGTGGTGAGCGTGAACACCCTACACGCCCCCCCTAAAAAGCGCCGCGTTGGCAGATTTCTGGGATACAAACCGCAATACAAGCGAGCAATTGTCACTCTAGCAGAGGGCAATTCCATCGCTCTGTTCCCAGACGTTTAATCGATTTTAGATTTGGGATTGAAGAATTGAAGAGTTAATCCAAAATCGTCAATTTAAAATCCAACCAACGGGCCACTTATAATCCAAAATCTAAACATTAGTTATGGGCACACGTTCTTATCGGCCATACACGCCTGGTACTCGTCAGCGGACAATTTCCGACTTCGCTGAGATCACGCGGTCCGAGCCAGAAAAATCACTAACTAAGTCCAAGCATCGCCCCAAGGGTCGCAACAATCGCGGTGTAATTACCAGTAGGCGTCGGGGCGGCGGGCACAAGCGTCTGTATCGTGAGATTGACTTTCGCCGCGACAAGCATAATATTCCCGCCAAAGTGGCAACAATTGAATACGACCCCAACCGCAATGCCAGAATTGCCCTTGTCTATTATCAGGATGGGGAAAAGCGGTATATTCTCCATCCATCCGGGCTGGCTGTGGGTACACTAATCAGCTCTGGTCCTGATGCTCCCATTGAGATTGGTAATGCTTTGCCCCTGGGTAAGATTCCCTTAGGGACAAACGTTCACAATGTAGAACTAACTGCCGGTAGAGGTGGACAAATTGTTCGCGCTGCCGGTGCTACGGCTCAGGTTGTAGCTAAGGAAGGCGATTATGTCACGCTCAAGCTGCCTTCAAGTGAAGTTCGGCTAGTGCGCCGCGAGTGTTATGCCACGATTGGACAGGTTGGCAACGTTGAGGCCAGAAACCTGAGTGCGGGCAAAGCGGGTCGAAATCGCTGGAAGGGACGCAGACCCAAGGTTAGGGGTAGTGTAATGAACCCAGTGGATCATCCCCATGGCGGCGGTGAAGGAAGGGCACCAATTGGTCGTAGTGGGCCTGTAACCCCTTGGGGTAAGCCAACTTTGGGTGCCAAAACACGTAAGCCGAAGAAGCCTAGCAATTCCTTAATTGTTCGCCGTCGTCGTAAATCTTCTAAGCGCGGTCGGGGTGGTCGGCAGTCTTAATAGTTTTGAGTTAGTAGTGATGAGTTATGAATTAGGAAAAATGTAATTTTATAACTCAAAACTCAAAACTCAAAACTCAAAACTCAAAACTCAAAACTCAAAACTCTCTAACTATGGGTCGTTCACTTAAAAAAGGTCCTTTTGTTGCAGATCATCTGCTAAAAAAGATTGAAACTCTAAATGCCAAGCGCGAAAAGCAGGTAATCAAAACCTGGTCGCGCGCCTCAACAATTCTGCCGCAGATGGTGGGGCACACCATTGCCGTTCATAACGGACGCCAGCATGTGCCGGTATTTGTCAGCGAGCAGATGGTAGGGCACAAGTTGGGCGAATTTGCCCCAACTCGCACGTTTAGGGCACACGCAAAGGGCGATAAGAAGGCAGGTCGATAAGAGCAGTTAGTGATTAGCTATTAGCAATTAGCTTTTGAGTTGATTAGCAGCTAATAACTAACAGCTAATAGCTGAAAGCTAAAGGAGATATTTATGGCAAGTGATACGGCTCAAGAAGTAAAAGCGATCGCGCGTTACATTCGCATGTCCCCCCACAAAGTGCGGCGGGTTCTCGATCAGATTCGCGGGCGGTCTTACAGGGAAGCCCTGATTGTTTTGGAATTTATGCCTTATCGGGCTTGTGAGCCAGTCCTGAAAGTACTGCGTTCTGCTGTCGCTAACGCTGAACATAACGCCGGTCTAGATCCAGCCAACCTGGTAATTTCTAGGGCTTATGCTGACCAGGGAGCTACCCTGAAGCGCTTTCGACCACGGGCACAAGGTCGAGCCTATAAAATTCGCAAGCCAACGTGTCATATCACTGTGGCAGTTGCAGCAATGAACGATGAATGATGAACGATGAATTCACAATTCTGAATTCTGCATTCAAATCAAGAGGACGTATTTAGTGGGACAGAAAATTCATCCAATTGGTTTTCGACTGGGGATCACGCAAGAACACCGCTCCCGGTGGTATGCAGACCCCAAGCGCTACCCAGAAATCCTGCAAGAGGATTACAAAATCCGGCTTTATGTAGAGAAAACCCTCAGTAACGCCGGTATTTCACAAGTGCGAATTGAGCGCAAAGCCGACCAAATCGAGCTGGAAGTTCATACAGCCAGACCAGGCGTTGTTGTTGGTCGGGGCGGCACAGGGATTGAGTCTTTACGAACTGGGCTTCAAGAAGCCTTAGGAAGTAATCGCCAGATCCGCATCAACGTTGTGGAAGTGGCGCGAGTAGATGCTGATGCCGGACTAATTGCTGAGTACATTGCCCAGCAGTTGGAACGCCGGGTTTCCTTCCGGCGAGTTGTACGCCAAGCGATTCAACGCGCCCAACGCGCAGAGGTTCAGGGAATTAAAATTCAGGTTAGTGGTCGGTTAAACGGTGCTGAAATTGCTCGTACCGAATGGACCCGCGAAGGTCGGGTGCCTTTGCATACCCTTCGGGCTGATATCGACTACGCTTACCGCACGGCTAAAACCGTCTATGGAATTTTAGGAGTCAAAGTTTGGATATTTAAAGGAGAAATCATTCCTGGTCAGGAAGATATCTCGACTCCATCTCAGCCTCAACCCAAACGTCGTCAACAGCGCCGACGCCAGCAATTTGAAGACCGCTCCAGCGAAGGATAACTCTTGAGACTCATCAGTTACCCGTTAGAGATGTCAGTGGTCAGTGGTCAGTAGTCAGTAGCAAAGTACATAAGAACAGACAACTGATTGATAACTGATAACTGATAACTGAACAACCAACAATTGACAACTGACAAATCATGTTAAGTCCTAGAAGAACGAAATTCCGGAAACAACAGCGTGGGCGCATGGAGGGTCTGGCCACACGAGGCAGTACGCTGAACTTTGGTGACTTTGGGCTTCAATCCACAGAACCCTCTTGGATTACATCCCGTCAAATTGAAGCTAGCCGCCGTGCCATGAACCGCTATATCCGCCGGGGTGGCAAAATCTGGATTCGCATTTTTCCTGATAAACCAGTCACGATGCGCCCAGCGGAAACCCGGATGGGTTCGGGTAAAGGATCACCTGAGTTTTGGGTCGCCGTAGTCAAACCAGGGCGAATTTTATTTGAAATCTCCGGTGTTCCCGAAGCCACCGCCCGTGAAGCCATGCGTTTGGCTTCTCACAAGTTGCCGATTAAAACAAAATTCATCACTCGTGAAGAAGGGACTGTGTAAGTTATGGCTCTACCTAAGATACAAGACGCCAGAAGCTTAAACGATCAAGAACTGGCTGATGAAATTTTGGCTGTAAAGCGGCATTTGTTTGATTTACGGCTACAACAAGCCACTCGGCGCTTGGAAAAGCCACATCAGTTCAAGCATGCGAAACATCGGCTAGGGCAGTTGATGACAGTGGAACACGAGCGCCAACGGGCTTCTTCCCAGACAAGCAGTGCCCCCCCAGATACCTCAGAGGCCGAAGCAAAGGAGTAGGTGACAATGGCAGTAAAAGAACGAGTCGGCCTGGTGGTCAGCGACAAGATGCAGAAAACTGTCGTCGTCGCCGTGGAAAACCGGGCACCTCATCCCAAATATGGCAAAATCGTCGTGCGTACAAAGCGATATAAGGCTCACGACGAAGAAAATAAGTGTAAAGAGGGCGATCGCGTCCGTATTCAGGAAACTCGGCCCCTCAGCCGTACCAAACGTTGGATTGTTGCTGAAATTCTCAGTAGCTAATGGGTAATGGCAATGAGAGTTATGAGTTATGAGTGTTGAGTTTTGAATTAAAAAACTCTTCTTAACTCAAAACTCAAAACTTAAAACTCAAAACTATTCTGAGCGATTAGCAACTACTGAAAGGAAAATAACCCATGATTCAACAAGAGTCTTATCTCAATGTCGCTGACAATAGCGGCGCACGCAAATTGATGTGCATCCGCGTATTGGGGGCTGGTAATCGGCGCTACGGCGGCGTCGGTGATGTAATAGTCGCTGTTGTTAAGGATGCCATTCCGAATATGGCAGTTAAAAAGTCAGACGTAGTCAAGGCTGTGATTGTCCGCACTACCAAGGGGCTGCGTCGGGAAAGTGGCATGAGTATTCGCTTTGACGACAATGCAGCTGTGATCATTAACGCCGACGGCAATCCTAGGGGTACGCGGGTATTTGGCCCTGTAGCGCGGGAACTACGGGACAAAAACTTTACAAAAATTGTTTCTCTAGCTCCGGAGGTACTTTGATGGCAAGCACCGGTATGCAAGCTGCTGGAAGAAGGAGGCCGAAAAATAGCCCCCAGCGTTCCAAAATGCATGTAAAAAAAGGCGATACGGTTCAGATAATTTCCGGTCGCGACAAAGGGAAAGTTGGTGAAATTTTAAGGACACTGCCCCAACTTAGCAAGGTTGTTGTTAAAGGCGTAAACGTCATAACCAAGCACGTTAAACCGCAGCAGGAAGGGGAATCCGGTCAAATTGTCACATTTGAATCCCCCATCCATAGCTCGAATGTGATGCTTTATTCAACCAAGCAAAAGGTTGCCAGCCGCATCTCTTACACCTTTAACGACGACGGGCGCAAGGTGCGAATGCTCAAAAAAACTGGGGAACTTATTGACTAGAGTTGGGAATGAGTGAGTTTTGAGTTAAATCAGAAGTCTCTTAATTCAAAACTAATAGCTCATAGGTTGTTAGTTTCCTGACCACGCCCAGGAAAGATAAGGATAGAAAAACAATGGCACAACGACTAAAAACCCAGTATCAAGAGACTATCGTCCCCAAGCTAATGGATCAGTTTGGTTACACCAATATCCATCAGGTACCCAAAGTAACAAAAGTTACCGTGAACCGAGGTCTTGGGGAGGCATCTTCTAACGCTAAGGCATTGGAATCGTCCTTAAGTGAAATTGCTTTGATAACTGGTCAAAAACCAGTAGTAACGCGAGCCAAAAAAGCGATCGCCGGTTTCAAACTTCGTCAAGGTATGCCCGTGGGCGTCATGGTCACCCTGCGGTCAGATCGCATGTATGCCTTTCTCGATCGATTAATCAATTTGTCGCTGCCTCGGATTCGGGACTTTCGCGGCATTAGTGCAAAAAGCTTTGATGGTCGCGGAAACTATAGCTTGGGTGTCAGAGAGCAGCTGATTTTTCCAGAAGTAGAATACGACCGAATCGATCAAATTCGTGGCATGGACATTTCAATCATCACAACAGCAAATACGGATGAAGAGGGCCGTGCCTTACTCAAAGAAATGGGGATGCCCTTCCGGGATAACTGAGGCAGTTGCAACAAAGAGGAAATAATGGCGGCGAACGACACAATTGCAGATATGCTGACTCGCATTCGGAATGCGAGCCTGGCGCGGCATCAAACGACAGAAGTGCCAGCCACAAAGATGACCCGCAACATTGCCAGAGTCTTGAAGGATGAAGGATTCCTTACTGATTTTGAAGAATCTGGCGATGGGGTGAAGCGAAACTTGGTGCTTGCCCTGAAATACAAGGGCAGGAACCGCCAACCAATTATCACCGCCTTAAAGCGGATCAGCAAGCCCGGTTTGCGTGTTTATTCAAACCGCAAAGAGCTACCCCGCGTTTTAGGTGGCATCGGCATTGCGATTATTTCTACCTCCAGTGGCATCATGACAGACCGAGAAGCTCGGCGTCAGGGACTGGGTGGGGAAGTGCTGTGCTATGTCTGGTAATAGTTGAGAACTCAGACGACTTATCAACTCAAGACTCAAACCTTAGAATTCAAAACTTACTATGTCTAGGATTGGGAAGCGACCCATAAATCTTCCTGGTAAAGTAACGGTGACTATTCTTGGTCAACACGTTGCGGTTAAAGGCCCCAAAGGGGAACTATCCAGGGTTCTGCCGGCTGAGGTAAGCGTAGAGCAGGAAGGAGAAACAATACTCGTCAAGAGGCGGAATGAATCCCGACCAGCCCGTCAGCGCCACGGTCTATCTCGTACCCTAGTAGCCAACATGGTTGATGGGGTTTCTCAAGGATTTCAGCGACGTCTAGAAATCCAAGGCGTTGGTTATCGAGCACAGGTTCAAGGCAGTAACCTAATTCTCAATGTAGGTTATAGCAAGCCGGTGGAAATTACCCCCCCTAATGGTATCCAGCTAGCCGTCGAAAACAACACGAACGTGGTTGTGAGTGGCATTGATAAAGAAGTGGTGGGCAATACGGCGGCCCGGATTCGTGATGTCCGTCCCCCAGAACCATATAAGGGTAAAGGCATTCGCTATGCAGGTGAAGTAGTTAGACGTAAAGCCGGAAAGGCAGGTAAGAAGTAAAGATGAAGCTAACTCGTAAAGAATCAGTGCGGCGTCGGCATCGGCGCGTGCGTCGCTCTGTCAGTGGAACTTCAGTGCGACCCCGGTTAGCGGTTTTTCGCTCGCATCAGCACATTTATGTCCAGGTAATTGACGACACCCAGCAACATACCCTAGTAGCTGCCTCAACCATCGATCCAGATCTAAAGTCACAATTAGAATCAGGGGCTACCTCGGACGCCGCTTCCCAAGTAGGCAAGTTGATTGCCCAACGAGCGATCGCCAAAGGCATTCAAAAGGTGGTCTTTGACCGAGGCGGCAACCTTTATCACGGTCGCGTCAAAGCTTTGGCAGAAGCCGCTCGTGAAGCTGGTTTAGACTTCTAGGAATGGGTCATAAAAGTTATGAGTTTTTGAATGAAGAAAGTACTGATTTAACTCAAAAATCAAAACTCATGCATTCAAAACTTTCTCTAAGGGTTTAGGAAAAAAGTATGGCAAAAGAACGTGGAAAAAGCAGCCGCTCTCGGGAAAAAGAAATTACATTTCAAGAGCGAGTAATTCAGATTCGCCGCGTGAGCAAGGTTGTCAAAGGAGGCAAAAAACTTAGCTTCCGCGCGATCGTAGTTGTTGGCAATGAACGCGGTCAAGTAGGTGTCGGCGTCGGCAAAGCCAGTGATGTCATTGGTGCAGTCCGCAAAGGTGTTGCTGACGGCAAAAAGCACTTGATTGATATTCCCTTGACCAAATCAAATTCCATCCCCCATCCCATTAATGGTATCGGTGGCGGAGCCAAGGTAATGATGCGACCAGCAGCACCCGGTACTGGCGTTATTGCTGGTGGTGCAGTACGTACAGTGCTAGAGCTAGCTGGGGTTCGTAACATCCTAGCAAAGCAGCTGGGTTCTAATAATCCCTTGAACAACGCCAGAGCCGCCATCAATGCCCTCACTACCCTGCGAACCTTGTCAGAAGTGGCTGAAGAACGGGGCATTCCGATTGAGAACCTCTACGCTTAAGGGTTATTGGTAATTGGTAATGGGTAATTGGTCTTCTTATCCATTACCTATCACCTATCACCACATCACCCATTACCAAAGGACAAGAAAATGAGACTAGAAGATGCAGTCCCTAAAAAAGGCTCAAAGAAGCGCAAACGCCGTATAGGTCGTGGCATTTCTGCTGGTCAAGGTGCCAGCGGCGGCTTTGGTATGCGCGGTCAAAAGTCACGATCCGGTCGGAGTACACGACCGGGTTTTGAAGGTGGACAAATGCCGCTTTATCGGCGTCTGCCCAAGTTAAAGCACTTTCCCCTCGTAAATCGTAAACAGTACACTACGATCAACGTAAGTAAGCTGGCATCACTCCCTGCCAACACAGAAGTGACTCTTTCCTCGTTGATGGAGACTGGAATTGTCACCACAAACGATGGGCCCCTAAAACTTCTGGGTGATGGGGATCTGAACGTAGCGCTCAACGTAAAAGCAGCTGCTTTTACAGCCGGTGCCCGCAGCAAAATTGAGGCTGCTGGTGGAAGTTGCGAAGTTGCGTGAGAGCCAACTCAGGTTTAAGCTGCCAGCGCCCGGATCGCGTAGAGGTATCCCTTCATGGTCGTTAGTCGAGACAAAGCCCCAACTGCTCAAGAAACCTTTATGCAGATGGCTCAAGCTGCTGGCCTCAGAGGTCGGCTGCTTGTTACCATCGGCCTGCTTATTTTAGTTCGCCTGGGTGTTTTCATACCCATACCAGGCATTGACCGGGCTAGGTTTGCTCAAGAGCTTCAAAATAGCCCGCTCATAGGATTTTTGGACATTTTCTCTGGAGGTGGCATTTCTGCTGTGGGCATCTTTGCCCTGGGAATTTTGCCTTACATCAATGCCTCCATTATTTTGCAGCTGCTGACAGCAGCCATTCCTTCCCTAGAAAACTTACAGAAAAATGAAGGGGAAGCTGGGCGTCGGAAGATTTCTCAGATTACCCGCTATGTGTCACTGGGATGGGCGGTGGTTCAAAGCGTGGGGATTGCCCTATGGCTTCAGCGCTACGCCACAGCCGGAAATGGCGGCCCTGTGTTCATTGCTGAGATAGCTCTGGCTTTGACAGCCGGTGCCATGTTCGTCATGTGGGTGTCGGAGTTGATTACCGAGCGGGGTATTGGTAACGGTGCCTCCCTATTGATTTTTCTCAATATAGTTGCCGTGCTGCCACGCTCCTTGGGGCAAACCTTTGAACTGGCTCAAAGTGGTGACCGGGAGATTGTCGGTCGGGTAGCTATCCTGCTAGTGGTTTTCCTGGTGATGATTGTCGGGATTGTCTTTGTGCAGGAGGGAACCCGCAGAATTCCGATTATCTCAGCGCGGCGTCAAGTAGGTCGTCGCCTCTACCGGGAGCGGACTAGTTACCTACCGTTGCGCCTTAACCAAGGGGGCGTGATGCCGATTATCTTTGCATCTGCCGTCCTGGTGTTACCAATTTCTCTAGCTCAGTTTACACAGAACAGTAGTGGCAACAAGTTTTTAGCTCCAGTCAATCAAGTTCTCAGTCAGGTCGCTATTTTTCTGAGACCAGATGGACCAACACCTTGGCTTTATAGTGCGGTTTATCTCGTGCTGATTGTATTCTTCAGTTATTTCTATGCCTCCCTGATTGTGAACCCAGTGGATATGGCACAGAACCTGAAGAAAATGGGAGCTAGTATTCCTGGAATTCGTCCTGGTAGTGCCACAGCCGACTACATTGAGCGGGTGTTGAATCGACTGACGTTCTTAGGAGCAATCTTTCTTGGTTTGGTGGCAATTATCCCCACAGCAGTCGAGAGTGCTACAAGGGTGACCACTTTTCAGGGACTGGGAGCTACCTCTTTGCTGATTTTGGTGGGCGTAGCGATTGATACAGCCAAACAAATTCAAACTTACGTGATCTCCCAGAGATATGAAGGGATGGTGAAGCAATAGTAGCGATCGCCTTTGTCAAAAGTCATTTGTCATTGGCGACAGACAAAGGATAACGGACAAAGGACAACGCAATAAATGGACAACGGACAAGTGACACGATTGATATTCTTGGGGCCTCCAGGGGCAGGTAAAGGAACTCAAGCCAAAATCCTGGCGAATCTATGTGAAATTCCTCATATTTCGACGGGAGATATTTTAAGGGAGGCTCAGGCTCAGGGAACCCCGCTCGGACAGAAAGCTCAGTCCTATATGGAGCGTGGCGAGTTGGTTCCGGATGCTCTGATCCTGGATCTGATGCGGGAACGCCTGAGCCAATCAGATGCCCAGAATGGTTGGATTCTCGATGGCTTTCCCCGGAACGTCAGTCAAGCTGCGTTTTTGGATGAGCTATTGCAGGATATGAAACAGGAGTACGGCTGTGTCGTTAATCTGGAAGTGCCGGACGAGGTATTAGTGACTCGGATGTTGGGACGTGGACGCCAGGATGATAACGAAGAAACTATTCGCAGACGTCTGGAAGTCTATCGCCAACAAACAGCGCCCTTGATTGATTTCTACCGCGATCGCGATTCTCTAGCTTCGGTTGATGGCAATCGCCCCCTACAACAAGTCACCGACGCCCTGAAACAGCTGGTTGAGACGGTCGAGGACGGTTAGTTTCAGTTGCCTAAGGACATCTTTTGCCAAACATCTAGTGGTAGAACATTTGCAGTCTACTACGGCTTTTTGGTAAAGTTTTGATAAAATATGTAATAAACCCTTGCTCGACACCCTGCTGCCGCTGGGTGTCTTTGAGTGGGGTTTCGTTGGCATCCAGCCAATCATTGGCATGAATTGAGGTAAATACAAATTGGCTAAACAAGATTTAATCGAAATGGAAGGCACGGTGACAGAATCCCTGCCCAACGCCATGTTTCGCGTGGATTTAGATAATGGGTTTAATGTTTTAGCCCATATCTCTGGCAAAATCCGTCGTAACTACATCAAAATTTTGCCAGGCGATCGCGTCAAAGTGGAACTCACCCCCTATGACTTAACAAAAGGCAGAATCACTTACCGTCTGCGTAACAAAAAGTAAGCTTAAACAAAGGTTTCTAAATAAAATTTTGTGAACCTCAACTTGCTGACATCAAAAACCAAAAAGTGATATAATACAGAGCTTGCAGTGTTGCCGAGAATAGGCATGAAAGTTCGAGCATCCGTCCGAAAAATTTGTGAAAAATGCCGCGTCATTAGGCGTCGCGGTAGGGTCATGGTCATCTGCTCTAATCCAAAACATAAGCAACGTCAGGGTTAACTAACCTACCATCAATGAAATTGTCTTAATTAGCACAAACGCATAACTAGGGAGACAAAAAGCGTGGCACGGATAGCTGGGGTAGACCTTCCTCGCGACAAGCGCGTCGAGATAGGTCTGACATATATCTATGGAATCGGGCTATCGCGATCCCAGAAGATTTTGGCAACAACGGGAATCAATTCTGACACACGGGTCAAAGACTTAACTGATGCCGAAGTTGCCACTCTGCGGGAGTCCGTAGAAACCACTTATCAGATTGAAGGGGATTTAAGGCGCTGGGAGGCAATGAACATCAAGCGCCTGATTGATATTGGCACCTATCGAGGGCGTCGTCATCGCTTGGGGTTACCAGTGCGCGGTCAGCGAACACGTACCAACGCCAGAACCCGTCGTGGTCGGCGTAGTACCGTTGCTGGCAAGAAAAAAGCGCCAGGTAAGAAGTAATTGCATGGCGATGAGTTGGTGCCTTTCACGATTATCACTTCACTATCTTCAAATAGACCAACATGGCTCGACAACCTACTAAAAAAACCGGTGCAAAAAAGCAAAAGCGCAATGTACCTAACGGAGTAGCCTACATTCAGTCTACTTTTAACAACACCATCGTCACAATTTCTGACAACAGCGGAGATGTCATATCTTGGGCCTCCAGTGGCTCAAGTGGTTTTAAGGGTGCTAAAAAAGGAACCCCTTTTGCCGCACAGACCGCCGCTGAAAGTGCCGCTCGCCGCGCCATGGATCAGGGTATGCGTCAGCTTGAAGTGATGGTTACTGGTCCAGGTGCTGGTCGAGAAACTGCGATTCGATCGCTTCAAGGCTCAGGGCTTGAAATCACCTTAATTCGCGATGTGACGCCAATTCCTCATAACGGCTGTCGCCCTCCCAAGCGGCGTCGAGTATAGGTAAGATTTCTTTTCCAAAAGACATCTGAAGGAGTAGCCAAATCTAGTTGGCTACTGGCGGCTAAATAGTTCGCGGAAAAGTCCAAATAGTTGAAGTGTCGGAATATAGCATGCTGACAGAGGCATTTTTTTGTTTAAAAAATGCCCAGTCAAGCGTGGGGCGTGCTTTCGGTGGGGTTCTATGAATAAGGGAGGTAACTCCGTGGCGCAGTTTCAGATCGAGTGTGTAGAGTCTAAGACGGAGAAGAATCAGAGTCAATATAGCAAATTTGTCCTAGAGCCTCTCGAACGCGGTCAAGGAACGACCGTTGGCAACGCGCTGAGGCGCATACTACTGTCAAACTTGGAAGGAGCGGCGGTGACGGCTGTCCGCATCGCCGGTGTCAATCACGAGTTTGCCACAATTGAAGGGGTACGAGAGGACGTCCTGGAAATCATGCTGAACATGAAGGAAATCGTCCTCAAAAGCTATACCGCTCAACCCCAGATTGGTAGATTAACGGTTACAGGACCATCCAGAGTAACAGCAACTCAGTTTGACTTGCCCTCGGAAGTGGAGATTGTCGATCCCAACCAATATGTTGCCACCTTGGCGGAGGGGGCACGGCTGGAAATGGAGTTTCGCATCGAGAAAGGGAAAGGGTATCGAGCTGTAGATAGAAGCCGTGAAGATGCAAGTGCTTTAGACTTTCTCCAGATTGATGCCGTATTTATGCCTGTGCAGAAGGTGAACTACAGCGTTGAGGATGCCCGCCTTGACGGCTCCCTCGATAGAGATCGACTGCTCCTAGAAATCTGGACAAATGGCAGCATCCGCCCCCAAGAGGCACTTAGTGAAGCAGCCAATATACTGGTGGATCTGTTCAGCCCCCTCAAAGATATCAGCCTGGAGTCGATGAAAGACGATTATCCAGCTGATGACAATCCCAACAGTCAAATTCCCATAGAAGAATTGCAGCTGTCGGTGCGAGCCTACAACTGTCTGAAGCGGGCGCAGATTAATTCAGTGGCAGACTTACTGGATTATAGCCAGGAAGACCTACTGGAGATTAAAAACTTTGGTCAAAAGTCCGCAGAAGAAGTCATAGAAGCGTTGCAGCAACGCCTAGGGATTACACTACCGCACGAAAAGTCCGCAAAACCTAGCTGAAGCTTTTAAAGCGGCAATTAGAGTCAAATTAGGAGTTTAGAGGGAGATAAAGGAAGATGCGTCATGGACGTCGTATTAATAAACTAGGGCTTCCAGCTGACCAGCGCCGCGCCCTGCTCAGAGCACTGGCAACTGAGCTAATCCGTCATGGTCGGATCACCACCACCAAAACACGGGCAAAAGCTGTGCGCTCGGAAGTAGAAAAGATGGTTTCCTTAGCTAAGGATGGCTCTCTGGCATCGCGGCGTCAGGCGCTGGGTTATATCTACGATAAACAGCTGGTTCATGCCTTATTTGAGCAAGTAGGCAGCCGCTACGCCGATCGCAACGGGGGATATACCCGAATTGCCAGAACCGTGCGACGCCGAGGAGATAACGCGGAAATGGCTATTATCGAGCTGGTCTAATTTGAGGCGTGGATTTTAGATTTATGATCAGCAATCCAAAATCCCAAATCCTAAACCCCAAATCGGCACAGCGAGTTGCCCTGGTAATTCAATACCTGGGCACTCATTTTCAGGGTTGGCAGAGACAGGCGAAGGGGCGTACAGTGCAAGAGGAGATAGAAAAAGCACTCTCTAATGTGCTGGATAGACCGGTGACATTACACGGCGCTGGTCGCACTGACACCGGTGTTCATGCAGCAGCGCAAGTGGCACACTTTGACGCCACAGGTCCGATTCCAGCTGGACGGTGGAGTAAGATACTCAACGCTCGGCTGCCCCAGGATATCCTGATCAGAGCCTCGGCATCAGTGCCTCCCACCTGGCACGCCCGTTTTTGTGCCAGTTGGCGGCGGTATCGATACACCCTCTATACCGACTCCCTGCCTAACTTGTTTGTGCGACCATTTAGTTGGCATTATTATCATGCACCGCTGGATGAATCACTCATCCAGGCCGCCTTAGACCCCCTGATTGGTCGCCACCACCTGGCGGCTTTTCACCGCTCTAATTCGGGGCGATCGCATTCATGGGTAGATGTTCAAGAGGTCGAGTGCCAGCGGCAAGGCTCATTTATTCATATTGAGATTCAGGCTAGCGGATTTTTATATGGCATGGTGCGGCTGCTGGTGGGATTGCTGGTACAGGTAGGCACAAAAGAGCGCTCGCCTGAGAATTTTACCCAACTGTGGGTGAACGAGAAGCGGGATCAAGTTAAATATGCTGCACCTGCCAAGGGCCTGTGCCTGTTGCGCGTGGGCTACCCCGACTCACCTTTTCCCCCAGAAGCTTGGTTTGACACGCAGCCGAAGTTCCTCCTTGCCGAGCCACCTGTCCCCATGCCAGCCCCCTAGTCCTTAGTCCAAAGCACTTAACCAATGACCAATGACAACTAACAACTAACAAAAAAAATGAACAAAACCTACCTCCCTCCTCAGAACTCCCTAGAACACAAGTGGTACGTCGTTGATGCCGCCGACCAGCGGCTAGGGCGTTTAGCCACTGAGATAGCCACAATCCTGAGGGGTAAAAATAAACCCACCTTTACCCCCCACATGGATACTGGCGACTTCGTCATTGTCGTTAATGCTGAAAAAGTAGCCGTCACTGGCAAAAAACGCAGCCAAAAACTTTACCGCCGTCATTCTGGGCGTCCCGGCGGCATGAAAACCGAAACTTTTGCCAAGTTACAAGATCGTCTGCCAGAACGAATTGTCGAACAGGCGGTGCGGGGGATGTTACCCAAAAATTCTCTAGGCCGACAGCTGTTTACCAAGCTGAAAGTTTATGCAGGTTCAAGCCATCCCCACGACGCGCAACAACCCCAAGAACTCAAGATTAATACTATTCCAGGAGCAGAAAACTAATGCAAGTAACCGATCAGAGCGGTAGAGCTATGTACTGGGGCACAGGTCGTCGTAAATCGGCAGTGGCACGGGTGCGCCTAGTTCCAGGTAGCGGTCAGATGATTGTTAATAAGCGGCCTGGAGACGACTACTTCAACTTCAATCCCGGTTACATCTCCGCAGCTAAGGCTCCCTTAGAAACATTGGGGCTGGAAAACGAGTATGACATTCTGGTCAACGCTCATGGAGGCGGGTTAACTGGACAATCTGACGCGGTTCGTTTAGGAGTAGCTAGAGCATTGTGCCAGCTAGATCCAGAAAACCGCAAGCCTTTAAAAGTAGAAGGCTACTTAACCCGCGATCCACGCGCAAAAGAACGGAAGAAATACGGCTTGCATAAAGCTCGTAAGGCTCCACAATACTCGAAGCGTTAATATACAGTTTTGAGTTTTGAGTTTTGAGTTTTGAATTAAATAAATTTTTTCTAAGTCAAGACTCAAAACTTATAACTCATAACTTTACCAAAGAACCAAAGACTATTAATCAAGTAATTAAGTGTATCTGATACAATAGATTGGCAAGATTGTCAAGAAGAGGAAAATTATGGCTAAAGCTGATATTCACCCCAAGTGGTATCCAGAGGCAAAAGTCTACTGCAACGGCGAAGTAGTTATGACCGTTGGCTCAACTAAGCCGGAACTGCACGTTGATGTCTGGTCTGGCAACCACCCCTTTTACACTGGAACCCAGAAAATTATTGACACCGAAGGACGGGTGGAGCGCTTCCTGCGGAAATACGGCATGTTGGAAGCGGACGGCGCTCCAGCGGACGCCGCTCCAGCAGATGCCTCTGGTTCTCAACCGGATCAATAGCGGGTTTGCTTGCTGTTATTACCTGACCCAGCCTGCTGGGTCGCGTGAGTATTAACACTCAGCAACCTGCTGTTTTTATGGAGCGATCGCTGTCATGGCTGAAACATACCTGCTAGAAAAACTAAAATCTGTTGAGCAAACCTTCCATGAGTTGACTCGACGCCTTGCCGATCCTGATATTGTTAATGACCATCAAGAGATGCAACGGGTAGCAATAGCTCGTTCCTCGTTGGAAGAAGTTGTCAATACCTATGAAACCTGGAAAACAACTCAGGAAGACTTAGCAGGTGCAAGGCAGATACATAAAGAAGCCGGTGCCGATCTAGAAATGCAACAGATGGCAGCGCTGGAAGTTCAGGAACTGGACGCTAAGCTACAGGAGCTAGAAACGCGCCTGAAAATTTTGCTGTTGCCGAGTGATCCCAATGATGACAAAAACATCATGCTGGAAATTCGCGCGGGCACAGGTGGCGATGAAGCCAGTATCTGGGCAGGTGATTTAATACGGATGTACTCGCGCTATGCCGAAAACCAAAACTGGAAGGTGAAGCTGGTTAGTGAGTCGCTAGCTGAGATGGGAGGCTTTAAAGAAGCCGTTCTAGAAATTCAAGGCGACAAGGTTTATAGCAAGCTAAAGTTTGAGGCAGGTGTGCATCGGGTGCAGCGAGTGCCAGTGACGGAAGCTGGCGGACGGGTTCACACTTCAACGGCTACGGTGGCAGTAATGCCGGAGGTGGATGAAGTAGAGGTACATATCGACCCGAAGGATATTGAAATGAGCACCGCTAGGTCTGGTGGTGCTGGTGGTCAAAATGTCAACAAGGTGGAAACAGCGGCTGACCTTTTCCACAAACCCACCGGAATTCGCATTTTCTGTACGGAAGAGCGAAGTCAGCTACAAAATAAAGAGCGGGCGATGCAAATTCTCCGCGCTAAGCTTTATGAGATGAAGCTACGGGAGCAACAGGAAGCGGTGACCTCGATGAGGCGATCGCAGGTAGGTACCGGGTCACGATCAGAAAAAATTCGCACCTACAATTACAAAGATAGCCGCGCCACCGACCACCGCTTAGGTCAAAACTTTAGCCTGAATCCAGTTCTAGAAGGCGATTTGGACCCACTAATTCAGGCTTGCATTTCCCAAGATCAGCAGGAACGCTTAGCGGAGTTGGCAGCTTCAACTTCTACTCCTACCTCTGTGTAATTGACTTTTTTCTTTTCTTGTTAAATTAGCCTGTTTAATTAATTTACTAGCTGCAAGCGAGGACTTACTTGTGCCTCGCTTTTTTAGTAAGGTGCGATCGCCCTTGGCATGGGCTTAGCACATATAGCCAAGGGCGACTCCCCAGAGCGGTAGATCGCCAGGATTCCGCTTATTTAACTAAAAAATAAAACCCCAGTTGCGGGCTGGGGGTTGTCTATGCGATCGCACTTACATTTCAGTTAGGTAAATTTTTGCTGGCATAAGCATCCAGACTGTAGGCTGGAACACGCTCTAAGTAGTTGATATCGGCACCAGTGATAGATTTAGCCAGTTGTTCAAAGGACTGAGAACGCCAGTTGCGTTCATGAATAGGCTTAGACTGCTCACCCCGGAAGTAAGCCTGTGTGCCTATTACCACCGCAGCAACCCAAGCGACGACAAACAAAGCAATCAAAATAGTCATAGCCGTTTTCCTTTGTTTCTTGCAATCAAGCGCGATAGTTTAGCTGACACCAAAAGCAGTCAATACCAACAAGCCGACTAACAAGAACGCTAATCCCCCTTGGAGAGCATAACGACGCCGCTGAAACTCGGAAGGATATTCGGCATAAGACATTTTTGGCTCAGCCGCGTAGTTATTGAGAATGCCTCTTTCATCAGTAGTTGTATACATTTGTTGTTTCTCCTGCTTGTTTCTTTATGTAAATAAATGTAACAAAATGTTAATTAATGTGTTTGTGACTTGACTAGCCTAACTATGTGATGTTAATCACAAGCAGGCAATAGTCCTATCGAAAAGGGAGGCTACTTTATTGTCTAGAAAGGAAAATAAGCATCAAACCGACCAAACCTTTCGGACTCTGTTTGGGGGACGGTCGCGTCTCCCAACGGGTGGATTGGGAGGAAACCCCCAAACCAGGTTTTCTCAACTGATAAATTTTTCTACCATGACAGTAAATCAGCCCTGCTTAAAAAGGGGGAACCTTGAGTCGCCCCTTTTTAACTCGGTGTCATCTTGTTGAACCAATGACTTAATTTATAATTAAATTTCGTTAAGATTGACTGAGGTATTCCCCATATTGCCTGATAAAGCCTGCTGGCAACTCTACTAATCGCCAGCAGTCTAGTAATTAGCCCTCACCCCAGCTGCCTTGGAGACACCGTAATGCTGCGACTCGAACATATCAGTAAAGTTTACCCTACAGGAGAAGTCCTCAAAAATGTCAACTGGGAAGTCAAAGTTGGCGATCGCATTGGCTTAGTCGGCGTCAACGGTGCAGGCAAATCTACCCAGCTGAAAATTATTGCCGGAGAGATTGAGCCGACAGCTGGGGAAGTCATTCGTCCTGCCAGTTTACACATAGCTTACCTAACTCAAGAGTTCAAGGTAGACCCCACCCGTACAGTCAAAGAAGAGTTATGGCGGGCGTTTGGGGAAGCAAACTTTGTGCATGAATCTCTGGCGCAGGTACATCGGGAGATGGAAACCGCCACGCCAGAGGAGTTAGACAAACTAATCCACAAAATGGATAAGCTACAGCGTCAGTTCGAGGCGTTGAATGGCTACGGATTAGAATCACAGATTGAGAAGATTTTGCCAGAAATGGGGTTTGAGCAAGAAGATGGCGATCGCCTAGTGAGTGCCTTTAGTGGCGGCTGGCAGATGCGGATGAGTTTGGGCAAGATCCTGCTACAAAAACCTGACTTATTGCTGCTGGACGAACCTACTAACCACCTGGATCTAGAAACAATTGAATGGCTGGAAACATATCTTAAGGGGCTAATGACCCCGATGGTAATTGTCTCCCATGACCGGGAGTTCCTCGACCGCCTCTGCACTCAGATCGTGGAAACTGAACGCGGTGTTTCTACCGCTTACCTGGGCAACTACTCGGCTTATTTACTACAAAAAGCTGAGGCACAAGAAGCCCAACTAAGCGCTTATGAACGCCAGCAAAAAGAACTGGAAAAACAGCAAACATTTGTGGATCGCTTTCGTGCCAGCGCCACCCGCAGCACCCAAGCAAAAAGCCGCGAGAAACAACTAGATAAAATTGAGCGAATTGAAGCACCAACAGGTTCTTTAAGAAATCTTCACTTTCGCTTTCCCCCAGCGCCCCGGAGTGGTCGTGAGGTGGTGGAAATTAAAGATTTAGTGCATAGCTATGATGACAAGATTCTATTCTTAGGGGCAGATCTGCTTATTGAACGGGGCGATCGCATTGCCTTTCTCGGTCCCAACGGTGCGGGGAAATCCACTGTGCTACGCATGATTATGGGTATGGAAAAGCCCACAGAAGGCACAGTAAAATTGGGCAACCACAACGTCATCCCTGGCTATTTTGAGCAAAATCAAGCTGAAGCACTAGATTTGGACAAAACTGTTATGGAAACTATCCATGACGAAGTTCCAGAATGGAAAAATGAGGAAGTTCGTACACTTTTAGGACGATTTCTATTTAGTGGCGACACAGTACTTAAAAAAGTTGTAGCCCTGAGTGGGGGAGAAAAGGCTCGTTTAGCCCTCGCTAAAATGCTTTTGCGTCCAGCTAATTTACTAATTCTGGATGAACCAACCAATCACCTGGATATCCCCGCCAAGGAAATGGTGGAAGAAGCACTCCAAAACTATGATGGTACGGCAATAATCGTCTCCCACGACCGCTATTTTATCTCCAAAGTAGCTAACAAAATTGTTGAGATTCGTGACGGGGAATTCCGCATCTATCTAGGGGATTATCATTACTACTTGGATAAAATTGCTGAGGAAAAAGAGCAAGCGAGATTAGCTGCGCTCGCCGCCGAAAAAGCTGCTAAGAAAGCTGCCAAAGCTGCAAAGGCTGCTGCTAAAGGCAAATAAGCCCTGCCTAATACGGTGCTAACAGCTGTTTTAGGGCTCGACCAAGTTGAGATTTGGGGCTTGAGCACGACTTTTAGCCGTAGGATTACCGATTTTTGATTAACGATTGAGGACGTGAAATTTGGTTCAAGTAGAGATGCCCTGGCAGGGCGTCTCTACTATGCAGGGCGAGGTAAATTCTTTAATCCAAAATAGATTGACCTCTGCGATAGGATATATATAATAGCCCGTAGGGCTTTGACTAGCGGGACTGGGCAAGCTATGTACTAATCCCTATTAGGGATGGAAATAACAAATAGCAGTAGGAGTGCGATCGCGCTCGCCATCCTCAAAACAAACCCCACCTCCCGAAAACGTCATGAACAGAATAAATCGGTAAAAATAAACAGAAAATTGCTAATCTCAGTGCTATTATTTCGTTAAATCACTGAAAGAAAGGGCAATACTATGGCGCAAGCACCTGTCTCTCCCGTGGTGCTAGTCATCTTAGACGGCTGGGGCTACCGCGAAGAAACTGAAGGCAACGCCATTGCCGCTGCCAACACCCCCGTGATGGATAGTCTTTGGGCAGCTTATCCTCACACCCTGCTCCTCACCTCTGGTAAAGCAGTGGGGCTACCAGAAGGTCAAATGGGGAACTCGGAAGTGGGACACCTCAATATTGGTTCTGGGCGGGTTGTACCGCAAGAATTAGTTCGCATCTCAGACGCAGTGGAAGATGGTTCCATACTGAGTAACGTAGCTCTGGTGCAAGCGTGTCAGGATGTCCGGATTCGGGGAGGAAAGCTGCATTTGGTCGGACTTTGCTCTGAAGGCGGGGTACATTCCCATCTCGATCATTTACTCGGTTTGCTGGATTTAGCCAAAGCGCAAGAAGTTCCAGAGGTTTGTATCCACGCCATCACAGATGGTCGCGATACATCTCCCAAAGAGGGTGTCGAGGCAATTCAGAAAATTCAAGACCACATCGACTTGATTAACGTGGGGCGCATTGTCACCATCAGTGGTCGCTACTACGCTATGGATCGAGACCACAAGTGGGATCGTGTCAAACTTGCCTACGATGCGATCGCCCAGGATGGTTTAGGGAATGGTCATTCCCCTGTAGAATTCATGCTGGCTTCCTATGCACAAGGAGTGACAGACGAGTTTATCCTCCCGACACGCATTGCTCCGGGGGCTGTGGAACCAGAGGATGGAGTAATCTTCTTTAACTTCCGTCCCGACCGGGCAAGACAACTGAGCAGTGCTTTTGTTGCTTCCAACTTTAACGGCTTTGAACGGCAGCAGATTCAGCCCCTTACGTTTGTAACATTTACTCAGTACGAACCTAGCTTGCCGGTGTTAGTGGCTTTTGAACCTCAGAACTTGAGTAACCTTCTGGGAGAAGTGATTGCCAAGCACGACCTGCGCCAGTTTCGCACATCTGAGACAGAAAAATACGCCCACGTAACTTATTTCTTCAACGGTGGCCTTGAGCAGCCTTTTCCAGGAGAAGACCGGGAACTGGTGCAAAGTCCAATGGTGGCGACTTACGACCGAGCACCGGCGATGTCGGCAGAACCACTCACAGATGTAGCGATCGCAGCTATTGAAAAAAGCATTTACTCCCTACTCGTCATCAACTACGCCAACCCAGACATGGTAGGACACACAGGTAAGATGGAACCCACCATTCAAGCGCTGGAAACCGTAGATCGGTGTCTGGGAAGGCTGCTTTTGAGCATCAACAAAGCTGGCGGAACGGCGATCATCATAGCTGACCACGGCAACGCTGAATGTATGTTTGATGAGGACGGCAACCCTTGGACAGCTCACACAACTAATCCCGTACCATTTATCCTGGTTGAAGGGGAGGGATTAAAAATCCCTGGATATGGTACGGAAGTGGCTTTAAGAACTGATGGTCGTCTATCAGATATTGCACCGACGATTCTAGAAATCTTAAAACTGCCCCAACCACCAGAAATGACAGGTCGCTCAATGGTGCTCCCGATTGAGTTTGAAGTCCGAGCTAATCGGACGCCAGTGCGAGTTTCTTTGTGATGCGTGTTAGTAGTTAGTAGTTATTAGCCACTAACTACTAACTACTAACAACCAACTACTAAACTACTAACCATGAGCGTAATTAACATCATTCAAACTATCTGGGCAGTTTCTGCCGTAGGTTTAATTGTTTTAGTGTTGCTGCATAGTCCCAAGGGGGACGGCATTGGGGGCATAGGTGGCCAAGCCCAGCTCTTTACTAGCACTAAGAGCGCAGAAACGGCACTCAACCGTGTTACCTGGATACTCAGCGTCATTTTTCTGGGCTTAAGTGTGATTTTGAGTGCCGGTTGGTTAGCCCGATAGTTCTAAGAGCCTATCCGCAAAATAGTTTTAGTCGCCTAGATATCTGCTTAGCCTGCGGCAAGCGCTGCCCGCTATATCTGCGGTTTAAAACTCCTCAAATTGGCTTTTCGGATAGGTTCTAAGAACTATTTATGACTTGAAAAAGATGCCTCGACTGAAAAAGAGGTGATAAAATAATTATTAACTCGTAATTCGTAATTCGTAATTAAAGAGGGTACAAGCCCCCACTGATTGTAAGTACTAATTACGAATTACTTTGACCAAAATAATTCGTAATTCCCGGTTTCAAGCCCCTAAATTTTATGGAAAAGCCATAAATGCGTAGCATCAATGTCCAAGCCCCTAAATTTATTTATGGGGTATTAATTACGAATTACGAATTGGAGCGCAGCGACATGACGTTATCTGCTTGCTCTTCATGTTGCTCAAGCTAATATTACGGCGCAGGCGGCTACTGGTAGCACTGGTGCTAGCTATCTGCACAGGCTTACTGAGTATTTTTATTAATGTTCAGTTCTCAACAGCGGAGTTAGAAAACTTATCTGGGTTACCACCCCTACAAGCTCACCCTCTGCCCCGCACGCTAGAGCAATGGCAAGACTCTACAGGCAGGGGTGATTATTTCTCCCAAGTAAAGCCGACCAATCTCGGCTATCTGGTCTGGTCAGAGTTTCCCCTAAAGGTTTATGTGGAGCGACCATTAAACGCAGCCGGAACATCCGCCAGTTCCCGTCGTTTCCAGCAATGGGTTGAGGCAGTATTGCAACCCGTGCAGGAATGGAGCGTTTATTTACCTCTGGTGGTAGTGGAGCAACGGGAAAATGCAGATATTGCGATTTTGCGATCGCGCCCTCCCTTACGACCTTCTTTTAAGCGCGACACTGGCGAATTGCAGCTACCCCCCGCCCGCTCAGCCGAAACCCACTACGAGTTTTACATTCGACAAGCCGCAGGCACCCCAGCAGTTTTGTACCACAGGTGTAACATTCTACTGAGTCCCGATTTGTCAAAGGAATATATTAAGGCAGCTGGGCGTCACGAACTTGGTCATGCTCTGGGTATCTGGGGGCATAGTCCCTTAGAAACAGACGCTTTGTACTTTTCCCAGGTGCGTAATCCGCCCCCTATTTCCCCCAGAGACATCAATACGCTTAAGCGAGTTTATCAGCAGCCGACGAGACTTGGATGGCCTTTATAGCTCTAAAGCCATCCGAGAGATAACATGGTGTCAACTAGCACTGTTCACAAAACTGAGGAGCTTACCACTGCTGATGCTTCCATGTTATGCAAACGTCCTTAGAGCCTGGAACACTGGTCTTCCTTATTTCCTTGGACAATATTACCGCCTCCAGTAGGTTGAGGACGGTTCTCTTTGCACTGCAAATTCCCATCAATTCTATTGTTTGTAATAGACAACCCTCCAGTGTTCTGAAATGCCTGTAGGCTGCCACCTATCTGGTTAAGATTTGCGACTAAACGACCGCTGTTGGCGTCAAACTGCAAGTCCCCGTTGATCTTGGAACTAGCAACGCTAGCGGTACCGCCTTGCTTGATCTGGATGCTGCCTCCTACAATTGAACCTGAGCTAACGGAGACAGATGCCGCATTCTCAGCCTGGATATTGCCGACTACACTCACGTTAGCCGCCCTCAGTGTGGCGTTGGACTCAACCTTCACGGTACCCTTTACCTTTGTGCCGTTCAAATTGCAGGTCTTGCTAGCAGGAACTCTAATGTTATCAACAGTTACAGCACCTAGAGTCCCCTGGCAAGTGGTTTCTTCAGCCCGAACAATAGATGTTCCTGCCAGCATGCTGAGCGAGGTCAGAGCAGTTACTGCGAGAACATGAATATTTTTCATGATTCAAATACCACCTGAGTTTTGTGGATGTCTAAGTTTCCCTACATTTCATATATTGGTGCACCTACATGAAACTGAATTAAAGTTTCTATGAGAAAACTCTCATGTAAAGCTAAATGACCTGAGATCAGTGTAGGTATAGCAATCCTTCAGTCAGCTTTTAGCAAACATACAGTTATAGTTACAGAGGTTGGCGAGCACTTTTCAAAACCACGTATAAACCTTTACCGAAGGGGGTGGCTCAATGCCGCCCCGACCACGGACCGTTTGGGGGGATTATTCGCCGCCACCTGTACAGTAGGAGCATAGAAAATACAACTAACAACACGCCGACTAACAACTAACACTCGCTTTCCGGAGAGGATTCATCCATAGTCGGGGGCTTAAAAATCTCATGTTCGTAACCGATAGCCTATACCTCTGACTGTCTCGAACTTATTGCCGCCTAGCTTTTTGCGTAGGTATCCTATATAAACATCAACAATATTGGAACCTGGGTCATAATCATAGCCCCAGACATGACTGAGCAGCTGCTCTCGACTCATCACTTGTCCTGGGTGGCGGAGAAATGTTTCTGTTAAGATGAACTCTCTGGCTGATAACTCAATCAGGCGATCGCCGACTTGCACTTGACGAGTCCGCAAGTTCAGGATAATGTTGCTTGCACTCAGCACCATTTCCTCTTTACCTTTGGGCAAGCGATTGTCGCGCAACCGCAACCGCACCCGCGCTAGTAATTCTTCAAAACGAAAGGGTTTGGTCACGTAGTCGTCAGCGCCTCCCTCCAATCCAGCCACTTTGTCCCGCACCTCATCACGAGCTGTAAGGATAATAATGGGCAACTGTTCCCCTTGACCTCGCAACTCTTCAAGTACTATCCAGCCATCTTTGCCAGGAAGACCAAGATCTAGGATCAGCAAGTCAAAATCTTCACTGTTAGCCATGAGAATAGCCTCATGACCGTCTTTTGCCACTGTGGTGGTAAACCCATTAGCTCGTAAACCCTTTTCTAAAAAGGTAACGATGCGAGGTTCGTCTTCTGCAATCAAAATCCGGTTCATCTGAGGATGTGAAGATTAAAATTAACCACGTATAACTAACAACCCATAACAAATGAAGGTTAAGGTTGAGTTTTGCAAGCTTAAGGAGTAGACAGATTTTAGGAACTAAGAGTGCCTTCCCCCCCAACAACCCGACACCTAATACCATTTCACTTTTGATACGCTACATACCGCTTTCAGGAGCAGAGGGAGTATTTGTAGCTGTGCAAAAAAGCAATGGTATAACCCTTAACACCCTTACTGACGGATTATTTCTGTCCGGATGCAATAAATCTGCAAGAAAGCAGGATGAATCATTTGTAAGCATAAAAAGCCCCGACCTCAACTGATTTGGTCGGAGAAAATATCATGAATGTGCTAAGGGAATAACAAGCGTGAAAATCGAACCTTCACCCAGTTGGCTGAGAAGTTCGACCGAACCCCCGTGAGCTTCGGCGATCGCTTGCACAATGGCTAATCCCAAACCTGCTCCATCAGAACGACGACGACTATTGGTGCCACGAGCAAAGCGTTGGAAAATTCGCTCTTGGTCAGCCAAAGAAATTCCTTCCCCTGTGTCTCGTACCCAAAAACAAGCTTTCTGGGCACTCAAAGTAGAGCCGATGGCAATGACATCCCCTATTTTTGTGTGCTGAGTTGCATTCTGAGCCAAGTTCATCACCGCCTGAGTAATTCGCTGGCGGTCAGCCACAATTAGACCTTTTCCTTTGCTTTCCAAACGCCAGTCTCGATCGGCTAAAGCTTTTGCTTTGATGTAGAGTTCCTCGGTGAGCGAACTAATATCTACGGTTTTTAACACCAGAAAATCCGGTTGTTCTGCCTTAGCCAGTAGGATTAAGTCATCGACAAAGCGGTTCATGCGGTCTAACTCATCCATGACAACTTCCAAAGTTTCCTGGCGCTCTTGGGGGTTATCCTCTAACAGTTCTAGATGACCTCTAATAATGGTAAGGGGTGTCCGCAGTTCGTGACCGGCATCATTAATAAAGTCTCGTTGACTGGCGAATGCAGACTGGAGACGGTCTAACATCTGATTAAACGTGATGCTTAACTCGGCAATTTCATCTGAGCCTTTAACCGGAAGGCGTCCAGTCAAGTCAGATTCCCTAATAGAACGAGCCGTTTCTGTCAGTAACCACAGTGGAGCTAATACCCGTCCAGCAGCTACCCAGGCTAATATTGAAGCGGCTGCGAGGACAGCAATTGTCACCTGAGTTATGGCAATCACAGCTTCATCGATCTCGTTCCGCTCTCCAGCTGTAGAGTGAACAACTATAAATGTCCCTCGCATTTTTTTTCCGATGAAAACTGGTTCAGTCAAATAGAGGATAGTTCCATCTAAAATAACAGTCTGGCCTCGCTTCGGCTGAGTTAGTTTAGCCCAGCGCTTGATTAAATCGGAATTCTCTTGCAGGTATTTTGGCAGCGCACTTGGACTCGAGCTGTAGAGTTTTCCGTCCAATAGCGTTAGCAGAAACTCATCGTCGTTGGGAATATTGCGGCTGAGAAATACCTTAAAGAGCGAAGAGACATCATCTCCAAAAAATTCACCAGTTGTTGGGTTCCGTCCTCTAACTAATTGGCGGAACTCTTCTACTTCCTGAGCTAGAGACTTTTCAATTCGCTTTTCTAGGCGAAGAAACAGAACCTGACGGATGGCGAGAATGGAAACCAAGGCAGAGACAGCCATCAAGACTACGTACCAGGCTAAAAAGCGCGATCGCGTGCCCCATATTACTCGGCTCCATTGCTGAAAGCGGTTGCTCTCCATCCGACCACCCTCTGGACGATTGTTTCTGAGGAGGTTGTTGCAGATGTAGTTATCTTTCTCCCTCATTTGTGACTCTAGGCAAATAGTTTGTACTTATTAAAACTATCTTTAGACAACAATAGATGAGGGGAGAAAATGCGATCGCTCTTTTCCTACAGCAGACTACTTACAAGTTTACACACACCAGCCGGCAATCAAAGTCAGGCGAGACTTGATGCTAAAAATTTGAAAATATTGTTACAGATGCGATCGCGTTTTGCTATCACATCTGTATATCTAGCTAATGAACGGGATATTTTATTATGGCAACGAGGCTATTTGCGAATGACGGAAATGGCAACGCAGGCGCTAACGCGGCGTACGCTTCGCGCAATCACTTTTAAGAGTGTCAAAATTAGTAAAACCGAAGCGGCACCCGTCGCTGCTGTAAAATCTGGGTATAGAGTTCTTCGATCTGGGTGATGTTGCTGCTGAGGGTATAGCGCTCTAGAACCCTAGCTCGTCCTTTTTTCCCCAGTAAAGTTGCCAACTCCGGCTGATCTCGAAACAGCGGCAGCAGGGTTCGCAACTGCCCAACCACCCCCTGAGTATTCATAACTACCCCAGCGCCGTCCTCCAGCACTTCACCATCGGCACCCGCATCAGTTGCTATACAAGCGACACCACAAGCCATTGCTTCCAGTAAAGATAGCGACAGCCCCTCAACCAGAGAAGGCAGAATAAAGGCATCTGCTCCGCGAAGTATTTCAATCCGCTGCTGCTCATCGGCAACAGTTCCCAGCCAAATAATATTGTATTCTGACCCATAAAGCGGCTCTAAAGACGACTTCAAGGGACCATCGCCTACGATGAGTAACTTGCACTCATCCCCCATGTCTGACTGCTTCCAAGCCCGCAGCAGGGCCTCTACGTTCTTTTCTGTGGCGATGCGTCCTTGGTAAACAAACAGGCGCTTGGCGTTGAATTTCGCCTTTATATTAGAATAACCAGGAGAATATTTATTCGCGTCCACGCCGTTAGGAATCACAGTGATATTAGACGGCGGCACACCAAGACGGCTGAGTAATTCGCGCTGAACTTCAGAAAAGATAATCACCCCGTTGTAGTTTGCCAGGAAAGGCGCATACAGCTGGTAAGCCAGAAGTTGAGTTCCTGATTTGAGATTGCGCCGCTTGCCATCAAAGGGGGTGTGGAAAGTGGCAATTAAGGGCAAATTTAGTTCTTGGCAAATTTCCGGCAGCAGGAAGTCTAGAGTAGATAAAGTCAGCGAGGCGTGTACTATATCTGGCTTCTTCTCCCGCAGCGAGTGCGTCAAAACCTTACTGGCTTTGAGGGTAGGAATAGTGTAAACCTGAGAAGTGTAGAGGAAGGGTAGAGGAACTTCCTGAAAGTCCGGCCAGTTGCTTGGGTCGGTTTCTTCTTGGGCAAAATGTAGGAAGCTAACCTGATGACCCCGCTCTAGCAACGCATTGGTTACTTCTCGACTATACGTGACATTACCACAAAAGGGCGATTTTTTTCCCAGCCAGGCGATATGCATTCAATTGGTACTTGACAGACTTGATCCTGTACGGCAAATATACCAGGTTAAGAGACGTCCTGCGAGTACGATCGCCGCCAAACTGAAAAATACCGTTTGCAAACCCAAGAAAGTCTCCGCTACACCCGTTAAGGCTAAAGGCAAAGTTAGAGCAATATTGATGGCGTTGTTCTGCAACCCAAAAACTTTCCCCCGCATCTCTTCTGGGGTTTCTTCTTGAATAGTAGTTTGCATGGGAATAGCCACCATTGCCCCAAAAGCACCCATAAGCGTCGTCAACAGTAAAACCATTAACAAATGATGCCTAAATAGGGAAATTCCCACCAGGCAAGTAGCAACGCCGATGGAACCATACAGACTCAGGCGGGAATGGGAAAACCGCTGACCATAGTGACCTAAGATTGCCGCTCCACAGCCCATACCTGCCCCCCCAGCTGCTAACAAAAAACCAAACTGGGATGACTTCAAACCGGGCATCACCTCTGCTAGACGCACTGCCAGCACTGTCATGGCAGCAAAGACAGAAAACAAAATTCCCAGTTGAATCAGCGCTCCCCGGACACGGCGCTGTTTGCCTAGGTAGTCGATGCCATCGCGGAGATCTTGAAAAACGTGCGGTGCTTCACCCTCGCTGGAACCATTTTTTTCGCCTGTTTTTAAAAGCAGCAGCAGTAAACCGGCGATCGCATAAGATCCCCCCACGACCATTTCTTTACCAATGTGCCACTCAATACCCAAGTTTTGCACCAAGGTATCTGCGAGTCCCAAAACTGGCTCGCCCACAGCAAAGCCTAAAATCAACGACCCCATCATTGTCGTTGTGTAAAGCGAGTTCGCTGAGAGTAAGTGACGCTTCTCCACAATCATGGAAATTGTTGCCTGTTCTGCCGGGGCAAAAAATTGTGTGAGCGTGGAAACCAGGAAGGTGAGAATTAGTAGAACATAAAATCCCACGGGCAAACCTGCCAGTTCCATTCCTTTAGACAGCCACAGCAAAATCGGCACCCCCAAAACTAAGATGCCTCGCAGGAGATTCGTGGCTACTAGCACCTCCTTCTTGGGCCACCGATCCACAAATACACCCGCAAGTGAACCAAACAGCACTGCTGGAATGGTGAAAGCCATCATAATCGCCGAAACCCAACCGCTGATAGTCTGATTTTCCCCCTGAAAGCGATCGGCAATAATCGCAATCATCAGCACCAGATACACTTTGTCTGCAAGCTGGGAGAATACCTGACCGCTCCAGAGGGCTAAGAAGTCGCGGTTTTTGAGAACCGGCACAAACCCCCGCGTTTCCGGTTGGCTGATTTCGCCCTCTTCTTGATTGGGGGAAGTATGGTCAGAATTTTCCCCCTCACTGTTGGCAGCGGCGTTACTTGCGGTCTGCATTAGACCGTTGGCGTCACCGGGCGATGAATCGGCAACGCCTGAAGATACTTTTGGGTCAGTGTATTGTGCTTCTCGTTCAGACTCAGATAATCGCATTATGGCTGTTTAGGGTCATCGTAGAACCCATATTTACTAAACTGCTGTCAAACAACGGAATATTGAATTTATTCTTTAAAAATCATCACTACTAAAAGAAACACGCATCCATTAAAGCCGCTGAACGAATCGAGCAGCCTAAGTGGTACTGGGTGTATTGACGTAAGATTCGCTCCACGGTTAACCAAGCCGTATCAGCAGATTGGTGCTGGGATAAACTCCCTTGCCCGTTTACTAACACTGTGTTTAGCTGGGTTAACTCTGCTCCAGCTAGTTGCTGAAGTAGCATTAATTCAATGGCGTTGAGTTTGGCGTGTACTCTTGGGGGTGCAAGTGTTGAGACACTTGTTTGGTAGCTGACGCTGCTTGTCTTCGCTACCATGCTTTTGCCGACCACAACCGGGACACGAGCTTTCTTTTCAACACCCATAGCCACGGTAGCGGCTGACTGGCTGCTTAACGCTGACAAGCTAACAGTTCCACCAGCATCTAGACTAAACCCAACTCGCCACTCTGGATCTGTAAAGTCTGGCATCAGATGTTGCTGTGTAATGCAACAGGCATGAACCTGGGGGGCAATTCCAGCTATTGCCAGCAGGTGAAAGATGCCGTGGGACAAGTGGGCTAGAACTGAGTCATTTCCGCTGGCATTAACGCTGGTAGTGGGCAACTGCTCTAGACGCCGCAGGTGTTCGTTGAGCACATCATAAAGTCCCTCCTGCGGTTGCTCGGCGTCTGCTTGACACAGTACCAATTCCGCTAAATACTGGCTGGCTGCGAGTTTGCCCAAATCCTTGCCTAGCCCAGGGTAAGATTCTTTAGTCTCGGCTTGGGTAATTTTATCTAGCGATCGCCCTTTGGCAATCAGTAGTTCGTTGACCACAAACAACCCGCTCCTGCCGCCCAGCTTCGATTTGTGCTTGCGTGCGCCCGGTGCCACTGCCCGAATTAAGCCAAACTCCCGCGTCAAAATAGTCACTAGGCGATCGCTCTCGCCCAGTGGCATACTCTTGAGATTGATTCCGGTGGCTTTATAGGTTTGACTCATTAAATCTTTTTACCTTTTGTCATTTGTCCTGTCTTGTTGCCAATGACTAATGACTGCTCAATACTCCTTATCCAGGGTATCGCGCTGCCGGATCAAGTCGGGGCCGCGAGATGTTCCTAGCCGTGTGGCACCTGCCATGATTAACTCTACGGCTTGCTGGCGCGTCCGAATTCCCCCGGACGCTTTAATGCCCACTTGCTGCTTGGTTACTTCCTTCAGTAGTCGGACATCTTCTACCGTGGCACCTCCAGACCAGCCAGTGCTGGTTTTTAAGAATGCCACACCTGCCTCCATACATATTTCTGCGGCTTGTCGTTTTTCTGCATCTGTCAACAGGGCGGTTTCTAGAATCGCCTTGACAGTTTGACCTGTTTCCTCACAAATCTCGCCTATTTCCCGGTGCAGTTCGTTAAGTTTTCCAGCTTTCAACCAGCCCAGGTTGATGACTACATCCAATTCTGTAGCCCCATTTTCTACGGCTTCTTGGGCTTCGTAAAGCTTCGCGGCTGAGGTTGTCGCACCTGTGGGAAAGCCAATCACTGTACACACTTTCGGTGCCTTGCCTTGGAGGAGATCCGCCGCCTGTCGCACGTAGGCGGGATATACACACACCGCTGCAAAGTTAAACCGCTCTGCCTCTTGGCACCACAGATCCACATGCTCTGGGGTAGCCGCTGGGTTGAGCAGGGCGTGATCTATAAAGGGTGCAATATCAACGTCTTCCTGGGGGGTCGCCATCGCAGCTGAGCACCTCTCTTTTATTGTGAAGTTTTATCAGAAAGGTAACAATATTTTAAGTTTACTAGGTCTGGAGAAGACTTAAGCGGGGTTGGGGGTGGAAAGTGCGATCGCCGCCAGTATTGGGAGAAGACTAGGCTAGGTCGTGGTGTAGTTGAGTAGAAGTACTTCTTGACATACTCACCGTTACTCATTACAGCGAAAGTTTTTCAACCTAAGTCAATCCCAACACCCTAATTTTTAACATCGCTCTTAACTGGCTCTACCTTTACTACAAAGCTGAGTAACTTCTCCTATTTTTAACAATAGAAGAAGTTTTGAAAGGGCCTGACATTCTCGTTGCGGATAGAGAACTTGGTTTAAATGTTATTAAAGTAGTCTGCCTGACAATTGACAAAATAGTGAATAAAGAGATTTTCACTATTAAATTAATTCAGATCTAGTTTAAATTTTGAGCGATCGCTTAATTATGTAATAGTCTAAGAATCAAGCCATCGCTTACTTTTTTTCTCCCTCACCTAGCTGAAATGGCGTGTATTTTCCCCCTAGTGATTCCACAATGCTGCGCGTATTGGCAACCATCATGTTGATGTAAGAATCCCCATCACTACCGGGAGTGCCAATTGAATCAGAATATAGTTGCTTCGGCGCTAATTTCACTCCAGCTTCCTGTGCCACAGTTTTAATCAAGGCTGGATTAATTGTCGTTTCTGCAAAAATTGCTGGTACACCTGTTGCCTTAACCGACTCCACCAGTCGCTGCACCGTCTGAGCGCTAGGTTGTTCTTCCGTGCTGATGCCAATCAAAGTACCGGCAACTGGAATATTATAGGCACGGGCATAGTATTGAAAGGCATCGTGCGTCGTCACTAATTTGCGCTTATTAGCTGGGATAGTTTTAATTTCCTGGGTAATCCAAGTATCTAGCTGCTTCAATTCACTTGTGAGCCGTGCTGCATTTTGTGTAAATTTTTCTCGGTCTTCTGGTGACAACTCAATCAACGCATCACGGATAGCGTTGACCATGAGAATAACGTTCTCCGCATCGCCCCAAACATGGGGATCTGGGACTCTTTCGCCTTTTTTATCCAGTTCTAAAGGCTTGGCAAATTCCCCCACAGCTACCTTGCGGCTGTTTAATCCCGCAGCGTTCATTAGCTTAATCAACCCTGGCTCTAGGTTGTAGCCGTTATACAAAATCAGTTTTGCTTTCTCTAAAGCCACAGAGTCTGCTGGCACTGGTTCATAAACGTGAGGATCGGTACCGGGTTTGAGAATTCCCTGTACCTGAATTTCCTCTCCCCCTACCTCGTCCGTCAAGTCGGCAATAATCGTGCTGGTTGCCACCACGTTGGGTTTACCGTTTGTTACTGAGTTGCTACCTTGCTGCGTACACCCACTCAGCCAAAGTCCGAGTAGCACCCCACTTGTCACCAACCACCAGTGTCTGTTTTGAGTAATCACTTCAGTCTATCTTTAGTATTATTTCACTTTATAGATGTTTTCATAATTCTTTCATTATTACAGTATGCTCAAGGAAACTTAGATAAAAAACTACAATGAACACCGCCACCTTGCCACCGGATACTGATTGGACGCAGCTGGTATGCCACATGAAAAATATCCCCACTGAGGCTAGTGCAACCATTAGTATCAGGCACATAGGTGTGCAATACCGCGCATTAGAGGCGTTGCGGAATATCAGCTGTGAGATTAAACCAGGGCGGCTGACGGGAATTATTGGTCCTAACGGTGCCGGCAAAAGTACCCTGCTCAAAGCAATGCTAGGGTTGATTCCCTTTACTGGTGGCACGGTGCTATATAACGATAAACCGTTGATGGAGCAGCTAGATCGGGTTGCTTATGTGCCACAGCGATCGCAGATTGATTGGAGCTACCCGGCTACTGTCTGGGATGCGGTGATGATGGGACGGGTGAGGAAAACAGGTTGGTTTCGTCGCTTCTCAGCAGTGAGCCGACATCTGGCAGCAGACGCGCTAGAGCGGGTGGGGATGAGTGCTTATCGTAACCGCCCCATAGGGCAGTTGTCGGGGGGACAGCAGCAGCGGGTATTCTTAGCACGGGCACTAGCTCAGGAGGCAGATGTGTTTTGCTTTGATGAGCCGTTTGCTGGGATTGACCAAAAAACTCAAGCCATAATTTTTGATATATTTCATGAACTCGCCCGTGGAGGCAAAACCGTTCTGGTTGTCAACCACGACTTAGGGGAATCTATTACCCACTTTGATGACTTGATTTTACTGAATACAGAGTTAATTGCTGCCGGTGAACGGCAACAGGTGCTGAGTCAAGAAAACCTGTACCGGGCTTATGGTGGTCAGGTAATGTTTTTTGCTGGAGAGGCGGCTTAATGCTAGATGCGTTAATTGAGCCGTTGCAGTACGGCTTCATGCAGCGATCGCTCGTGATTGCGATTCTGGTGGGGCTGCTATGCGCTGTTGTCGGCAGCTACCTGATGGTGCAGCGGCTAGCTTTATTGGGAGACGCGATCAGCCACTCGGTTTTGCCGGGGCTAGCTATAGCCTTTATGGTGGGAGCCAATATCTTTGTGGGGGCGTTTATTGCCGGGGTTTTGAGTACGATGGCTATCGCCTGGATCAGGACGCGATCGCCGATCAAAGAAGACGCCGCAATGGGCATTGTATTTTCCGCCTTCTTTGCCTTGGGCATCACCTTAATTACCCTAATCCAGAAAGACAACAAAATTGACCTAAATCACTTTTTATTCGGTAATATTTTGGGCGTCACGCTTGAGGAAGTCCGCGATACAGCTATTATTGCGGCGATTGTCCTGCTGGTGGTCGTGCTGCTATACAAAGAATTGCTATTCTACACTTTCGACCCCTTGGGTGCCCAAGCTGCTGGATTGCCGGTGAATCTGCTCAATTTCGGATTGATGCTGCTGATTGCCCTAACCATTGTCGCCAGCATGAAGGCTGTAGGCGTTATTTTGGTTCTGTCACTGCTAATCACACCAGGGGCAACTGCTTACCTGTTAGTCCAGCGACTGTACCAAGTAATGATACTGGGTGCTGGGATTGGGATTGTTTCCAGCATCACCGGCATGTATCTCAGCTACTTTTACAATTTGCCCTCTGGCCCAGCTATTGTCTTAGTCGTATCGGGATTATTTGTATTGTCCTTGTTGTTCAGCCCTAGTCACGGTATCTTTACCCAATCCCACTCTACCTCTGGTAGCTCACCAGTTTGGCGAGAATTGAAAGGTCTATTTCGTTTAAAGGCGTGATACCAAGTCGCGTTCTTAACCGTATTTTTTAGTTTGATAAATTCTCCTTTTCCTCTTATCCACAGTTCCCAAAATTACTCTATTGATTGCAACTTGGTATCAGTTCTGGATTGATGCAAGTCTCGATCAGTTCTTCGACTCCGGTAACTGGCAAGATTGGCGTTCCCAGTTGACAGGCGAGTTCTTCAACTGTCATGTCATCTAAAAACCGGGCTTCGTCGTGCTTCAGCATCACAGAAGGCAGCAGAATGCGATCGCCTAAATCTCTCCCCTGTAAACCCTGAAGTAAATCCTGACCCGTTAATAAACCTGTGACGGTAATAGTCTGTCCCCAATAATCGCTGCAAAGGGCAACTAAATTAACTTCCAAACCAGCAACACGATTAAGCTGTAGCACCATAGGCTGAAATGCTTTTTCAACCGCGTTCCCAACTACCCAAGTAAATCTCCGGGGTGGGGAGATTTGCTTGGGCAAGTTGTTTTTTGCAGTTTCCTGAAATTCTTTAATAAACCTGCGAATAGAACCAACACCGTTACCTATTTGAGGATAGTCTTCGTAGTGCGAGGTCGGTGGTAAATCTTGACCTGCAATTAAAAACCACTCATCAGCAAGCCATGCGAAAGTTGTACCTAGTGAGGCGCGAAATTGAGTCTGGAGGCGTTCCACTCTTGCGATCGCATCTTCGGCATTCTGGGGTGTCACTGGCGTTAACTCATCTTCTGCTGGGCGAAAGCGGGTCAAACCTACTGGCACAACTGCCACCGAAGCCACAGCTGGCACATCACCGACGTGAAATGACGCCAAATCGAGCAAGGTACGCTCCAGATGGATGCCATCATTAATACCAGGACAGACAACTACTTGAGCATGGATTTGCAGACGCCGCTCCTGAAACCAGCGCAACTGTTCTAAAATTTGACCTGCGCGAGGATTTTTTAATAAGCGGCTTCGCACCTCTGCTTCTGTCGCATGAATAGAAACATAGAGGGGAGACAGCCGCATTTGCTCAATCCGCTGCCATTCCCTTGAGGTGAGATTGGTCAAAGTGAGATAACTGCCGTAGAGGAAACTCAGGCGGTAGTCGTCGTCTTTGAAATACAAAGATTGCCGTTTTCCGGGTGGCTGCTGGTCAATGAAGCAGAAGGGGCAGCGGTTATTGCACTGAATTAAGCTATCAAATAGGGCGGTATCAAATTCCAATCCCAAGTCTTCGTCGTAGTCTTTCTCTATTTCAATTTGATGGGTTTTGCCAACGGTATCTATAACTTCCAGTTCCAGCACTTCATCAGCACATAAGAATTGGTAGTCGATCAGGTCGCGGGGGCGTTGATTATTGATCGAAACAATGCGATCGCCAACTTCAAACCCCACCTCAGCGGCAATTGAGTCCGGGACTACTCTTGTAATCAAAGCCGGACGAAGGGAAAGTTCACTCATATCAAGTCTGTTTAATTGCTTCGTTGACATCATTGGGGTTGCCGGATGAGCCGGAAAACCCTGTACAGTTGGCTTTGTTTGATTTGGAACAGAGGAGGGGAGACATAAGTGATTAAGCTCCCGACTACACACTTTCTGCGTTCAGCATAAAGTAAGAATAATCCCCTAACTTTAGCTCTTGTCATTACCCATATCTCTTGAAACCCATACACTGTGTAGCAGCAGATCTAGGCGATCAATAAGCATGACTCTTGTCCGAGGGGCTTGGGGCGTCGGAGGGTTCCAATGGGGTAGGACTACTTCATTGTCTACAAAGGAAAATCAGCATCAATAATCAAACCTTTCGCACTCTGCTTGGGGGACGCGACCGTCCCCCAATGGGGGGTTTGGGGGGCAGACCCCCCAAATCTGGGTTTTAAAGGAAGTAAATGTGGGTAATGACAAGAACTTTAGCTATGGGGAGTTGTCAAAATTCCATCACCCGCCGCCAGTAACCTCGAACGCCAAATAGATAATCTTTCAACGCTTCGGTACCTTTCGGGTATGGTCAAAAGCCGTTGGTAGCTGATCAGCATTATAATCAGGCTTTTAGCTTAAATAAAGACCAGGAATATGCCAGTGCCTTAAAAAGATGTGCAATAGGATTTGAGGCTACCATGAATCCAGATTGCATCAAGAATGATGAACTTTTACGACCTCACCGATTACAAGTGGCTCTGTTCTTGAGAATGTCCGCACTGTTTACAGTATGGCATATGTTCGTAAGTAAGATTGTGACAGTTTTGGCATTCAACGTATTGATAATAACCACAGTGCGGACAGTAGCTATCGTGGTGTCTGATTTTTTTTGCACACTTTATACAGCAGGATTGTTGAATTCTTCTAGCTACCTGAGCTTTAGTATTAAAGACAACTTTTTGAAAGAACTTGATAATTCCAAACCCAATTAGCGGAATTATCAAGATATACACATAGCTGATTAGGAAAAGCAACCCGCCAAATAGGGCACTAATGATATCAAAGAGAAATTGAAATATTACCCCGACTTGCAGAAACTCAAAGATTTTAAGGATTAGCGGTATAAAAAATATAACCAGCAAATGCCAGCTAATCAGCGAGATAAGTCCGTATCTTTTTCTTTGAGCAAAGTTGTGAACTAATAAAGCAACGAAAATAAGCGGCAGCAGAAAGAGAGATTGAAACCCAAATTGGATACTAGGATACCAAAAGGATGCCTGTTGATAGCCTTTTTCAACTTCATTAAATTTTTCGTCATCATTAAGAAAGGCTATGAAGCTAAGGCTTTCCGGCTTGGCAATCAATTCGTTTTTAAGATTAGAAATTTCTTTCCTAAGTGTAGAAATTGTGCTAGTGTTTTGATCTAAAGCCTGTTTTGCTCTTTCAGCCCCAACTGAATTAATGGATTGATTGCGAGACTGACCTGCAATCTTTTCTAAGAGTGTTGAGTCATATTGGCTACGAATAGTGCGGTTTGATTGTTCAAGACTACTAATTTTTGCTTGTTTCTGATCTATGGCTTTTAGAGCTTGCTGATTTGCGGAATTATTAATCTGATCTTTGTAATTTGCATATGTTAAGCAGATTTCTGAAACGTTTCCTAAATGTCCTTCTTCGGCTTGTTGATAGGTCTGCTGGAAATTAGATTGAGTGTTAGTGTCATAGGACAAGGAAAGCCTTAAAAATTCATACTTTTTATCTATAGTATCTTTATTGGTTTGTGTTCGATAATTTTGCCACTCGGAATAACATGGATAAGCCTGCGAAGGGTCGATATGCCATCTGCTAATATCATCAAGACCCGTAAAAACATTAAGCAAAATAAAAATATCAATCAAAATAATGACAATCAAACTCACTTTATTAAGTGGTTCGTTGTTGATTTTCCTAGACTTACTAAAAAATTGACCCAAAATCCGGCGTGTTCTGGCAAACATATGGGTTTTTAATACGCAGTAATTAAATATGAATTGATCTTAAACGACAAACACTCAGAAGCAGAGCAAAAATTAATCTACCCATCAGAAGAGTAGCTCATGGCTAATACCCAATCCCCTTTTGTAGCACCCTTATTCTTGAGGAGCAGAAGGTTATCACCAAGAGGATTTGGTTAATTAAGTAAGTAGCCTTAATTAACCGGATTTGGTTTTATACGTTTTGAAACACTCTTCGCTTTGGGCGTCAAGAGTGGTCAAGCAGTCACAATGCGATCGCGCCCCTGTGCTTTAGCTTCATAGAGTGCCCGATCGGCAGCTGCAATTAATGCCGGTGGAGTTGCTTCAGGTGACCAATTCATACTTACTACCCCCATACTTAGGGTGACACACTTACCCAGAGGTGACTTGATGTGGTCTAGCTGCAAGGCTTTCACTTGAGCGCGGATTCGTTCTGCCACACGCACAGCCCCCTCCATTGATGTATTTGGCAGAATAATGGCAAATTCTTCGCCTCCATAGCGGGCAGCTAAATCATCAGAACGATTCACCGCTGTATTGATGGCTTTGGCAACTTGCCGTAAACAATCATCTCCTGCGGGATGCCCATAAGTATCGTTGTAGAGCTTAAAAAAGTCGATATCGCACAAAATTAAGGACAAAGGAGCCTCTACCAGGGTCATCTGTTGCCATTTTTGATGTAAATATTCATCAAACCGCCGTCGGTTGGCTACCAGGGTAAGACCATCAACTGAAGCCTGCCGCTGCACCTGCTGGTAAAGCTCAGATTGCTGAATGGCGATCGCCGCTTGAGTTGCCAGTTGGCTCAGCAGGCTAATCTCAAGTTGCCGCCAATGACGCGGACTAGTGCAGTGATGGGCAATTAGCAACCCCCACAACTGCTCTCCTTGCAGAATCGGAACCACTAAATTTGCCCGTACCTGGAACTCGGCTAGTAAATCAATGTGGCACTGTTTCAACCCAGCCGTGTAAATATCCTCAATCGCTCGCACACGTCCCTGACGATACTGAGGCACATAACCATTCCTAAAACACGGTTCATCAATAACTGTTCTCAGGATTGGTGAGAAGCCATTGCCGACTGATTCCACCGTTACCACACCACTCCAATCCGGCTTGAAGCGGTAAATAAGTACCCGGTCAGTTTGCAGAAACTGGCGTACTTCCCTCACTGTAGTATTTAGGATTTCATCAAGATCTAGCGACTGGCGAATTCGTTGGGCGATCGCTGCCACCAATCGTTCCCGCTGAGTTTGCTGACGCAGTAACTCCTCTGTCTGTTTATGTTCAATACAGCGGGCGATGCCCTTAGCAATAGCAGCTAACTGAGCTAGCGCTGCCTCTGTCAAAGGTTTGCGGGCAAACAATGCCATCACTCCAACGGCTGAATGCTCAACAACAAGCGGGTAGCCAGCGAATGCCACTAACTTTTCTTGCTTGACCCATCTTTTGTCAATGACATCCGGTTCATCTACTACTGCATTGGTTTGGAAAGGCTGACAATTTTGAGCGATCGCCCCCAACTTTAACTCGCTAATAGGGACGCGACGATAGACATTCTCCAGATGGGTAGACACTCCCGCGCTGGCTTGTAACTCTAGAACATCGGTCGTTCGCTCTTGCATCCAGATACCAGCGAATGCCACATCTGGATATTGAGCTAGAGTTGCCACACATTCTTGCAGCAGTACGGGCAGTTTTTCCGCTTTACCAAGGATAGATCCAATACTGGACCCTAATTTAGCTAGGTAGACTTGCTCAACCAGATCTTCTTCTGTATGCTTGCATACGGCGATCGTTTTTTGCAGTTCTTGTTGCGCCACTTCAGCAACTTGGGCACGGTTGAGTCGCTCTTCTAACTGCCGCTGTTGCAACAGGTTACGGCGCAACTGTAGTTGAGTCATAACCTGACTAGCAAGGATTTTGAGTGTTTCTTGCTGCTGGGCATTTAACTTTCGCGGCACATAGTCCATTACACACAGGGTGCCTAGAGCAAAGCCATCTGGATCGACGATTGGGAAACCTGTATAAAAGCGAATTTTCGGGTCTGAGGCGACTAGGGGGTTGGTCGCAAACCGTTCATCCTTCAACGTATCCTGGACAACTAATAGCTCATCTTGCAGAATCGCATGGGCACAGAAAGCTATATCGCGGGGAGTTTCTGCGAGGGTTAAGCCCTGCTTTGACTTAAACCATTGCCGCTTTTCATCAATGAGAGAGATTAGGGCAATCGGGGTTTGACAAATCTGGGCAGTCAGACTATTTAACTCATCGAAGGCGTTTTCCTGTGGGGTATCCAGGATTTGATATTGATATAGCGCCGCTAATCGCTGCGGTTCATTTGGGGGTAAGGGGAAGGTGTGTGGAGGTTGAGAGATCGGCTTTGAGGCTGGCTGGAGTGCTTTTCCTTGCAAAAATTGAGTGGCAGCTTCCCAGGTAAGGGGTTTGCTCAAGAGGTAGCCCTGGATGATATCGCAGTTAGCCATACGTAGAAATTCCAATTGTTCTAAAGTTTCTACGCCTTCAGCTATTAACTGCAAATTCAGTCCGTGTCCCAAGGAGATCACAGAGTTAATGATCGCTGCATTACACGAATTCTTATTGATATTACTAACAAAGGAGCGATCAATTTTCAGCGTGTTGAGCGGGAAGTACATCAGCGAACTCAGGGAAGAATAACCTGTGCCAAAGTCATCCATCGAAATGCAGATTCCTAATGCCTGGAGTTCCCGCAAAACGGAAATGGTAAAGTCTACATCCTGCATGACTAGACTTTCTGTAATTTCCAATTCCAGATACTGAGGTTCCAGTTTTGTTTCCTTTAAAATCTGGGCAATGGTTTGTACCAAGTGGGGCTGCTGGAACTGACGGGCAGAGAGGTTAACCGCAACTCGCACTCTGGGTAAACCCGCTAACTGCCAAGCTCGGTTTTGCATACAAGCAGACCGTAATACCCACTCACCTAACGCTTGGATCAGCCCGGTTTCTTCTGCTAACGGAATAAATTGAGTTGGCGAAACCAAGCCCATTTCTGGATGTTGCCAGCGCAGCAATGCTTCCATGCCCACAATTTGCCCTGTCTTGATGTCTACTTGGGGCTGGTAGTGCAATAGTAGTTCTTGTCTGCCTAAAGCTTTGTAGAGGTGATTACCCAGCACCAACCGCTCAAACGCCGTAGTATTCATGGTGGGGGCATATAGCAGGTAATTGTTTTTCCCCTGTTGTTTAGCACGATTGAGTGTGGTGTCTGCATGTTTAAGCAGCGTTTCAGCATCTTCACCGTCGTAGGGAGCTAAGGCAATACCAATACTGGCGGTGATATGCAGTTCTTGGGTATCTACCTGAAAAGGAGTTGCAAACGCACTCAGTATGGTCTGAGCAACTTGGGCAGCATCGTCTGCACAATTAATTTGAGGCAGCAGCAAGGTAAACTCATCGTCTCCCCAACGGGCAAGGGTATCGCCTGGGCGCAGGAATCCTGCCAGTCGTTCCGTTACTTTTTGCAAGAGGCGATCGCCCACAGCATGACCTAGGGTGTCATTAATCGTTTTGAACCGATCTAGGTCAAGAAACATCACCGCTACTAGACCACCGCGTTGGTGGATATTCACCAATGCCAGTGCCAGCAACTCGTCAAACAACAGACGGTTTGGTAATCCAGTGAGAAGGTCGCGAGAGGTGTGATGCCGCAGCATATCCTCCACACGTTGCTGCATGATGGCAATATATAAGTGCAGACCAAAGGATTGGGCTAGCTTGATTTCATTCTGGTTCCACGGTTGAGCCTGTCCGGTTTTAACTTCTCGCCAAGCTTCAAAAGATTCACGCGGACGCAGATTGCGTCCATCATCGTTGCGGCGTCCTGCCCACAAAGTTTCCGTCTCCATCTCAGGACGGAATAGCGTCAGGCACCCCACGTACTGCTGTTGATATTGCAGGGGAACTATCAGCAACGACTTAATTTGAGTAGCCTCAAAGGCAGCCGTGAGCGGTTGTAGTCCGGCATCTTGGCAAAAGTCATTAACTGCGTAGGCATAGGCAGTGCCTGCAAGGCTAACAGCAAGACTGTTTGGCGAACCGGCTGTTTGGTGACTAGTAGATGACTCTGCTTTTTCCCAGGTTTTCATTACCTCAGAGGGCTGACGGTGGCTAACTGCCAGCACTCCTTGCCACCCCATGAGTTTTTCCCAGACAGGACTTTCTTCGATTGAGGTTTGGGTGGGTTGCTCGCCCCAGGTGTAGACACAGGCAGGTTGCCCTGTTAACTCGGTACTGATGTACAGCCTGCCCCCAATCGCTGAAAGGGTAGTTACAATCTGTTCCAGAGCCGCTTGCCGTATCTGTCCTATATCCAGAGAGGTTTGCAACAGGCTGTTAATTTGGCTAATTGCCGCTTCCTGTTGAGCCTGTTGTCGTGCTTGAGCCAGCAGATTGGACTGAGCGATCGCGATCGGCAACTGTTCTACAAGCAGCTGCACAATTTGCAACTCCTGTTCGGGAAAGGGTCTGGGTTGCGTATGATGTACTACGAGTAACCCCCACAGGTTGTTGTGGTACAAAATTGGTACTGACAGCGAAGCCGCCACCCCCATAGCTGTGAGATATTTAACGTGGCAGGCATCTACGGGGCTGTAACGAATGTCTTCCGCGCTATGATCGTTGCTCATTTCCAGGGATTGACCCTGGCTGATGGTTTTTCGCTGAGAGGCAACGTCTACAATCACTCGTTGGCGAGCTTTGATAAAGATTTTCCGTGCCTGGGGTGGAATATCACTGGCGGGAAAGTGGAGACCGAAAAGAGAAGGCAAGCGATCGCCCCCAATCGACTCGGCAACTACCTCACCACTGCCATCTGGGTCAAATCGATAAATTTTTACACGGTCTACGTCTAAAAATGAGCGGATTTCCACGGCTGTCGTGGCTAAAACCTCTTGTAAATCTAAAGCCTGACAAATGCGGCTGGTAATCTTGTTGAGCAAGTTCCCCTGAGCGATCGCTGGCTGTAAATCTGATTGATTTTTTATATACGTCATTTAAAGAAACCACTTAATAAGAAGGTTTGACCTCTTATTTAAGTGTTGACAGTTCCGTTCCACTTGTATCAAATATTACAAAAACTTCATACTTTACTGATTCAAGATTCATCAAGTTCAAAGGGTGCATCTACATAAAACCTACTTTTCTTATCCTTACCCAAAGTCAAAAAACGACACATTGAGTGCCGTCCTTTGACAACTTGCGCTGGAATGACCTGGGTTAGGACGAATGCAGGTGCGTGATGTCAGCTATTTTTCAACAATCCAGTTGCGATCGCACCTAGAATTGATAGCCCAAATACTAACCGATACCAGATAAACACCCATGTACTCTGGGTTTGTAGGTAGCGCAACAGCCAAGCGATCGCCAGATAAGAGAAAACTGCTGCTGAGATGACGCCGACTACCAAGGGTACAAGTCCGGCACTACCTAACCCTTCCTTAAATACATCCTTTAGCTCCACCAACCCAGCCAAGGTAATCGCTGGGATACCTAATAAAAATGAAAAGCGTGCAGCTGCTGCCCGTTCTAAACCCATAAATAGCCCAGCGGTTAGGGTGGAACCAGAACGAGAAACCCCAGGAATTAAAGCCATTGCCTGAGCTAAACCCATCCAGATTCCATCTTGGACACCCAGACCGTCAAAGTCACGTTTTCGCTTGCTCAGTCGCTCTGCTATTCCTAGTAACAGGGACATGAAAATTGAGGCACAGGCGATCGCCGCCAAACTCCGCAGCGGTGAGTTGTCATAATCGGGAATCAACTTCTTGAGCAGAAGTCCAAAGAAGATGATGGGTATGGTTCCTAAACCAATTCCCAGCGCGATGCGGAAGTCGCTGGACTCGTAATCTGAGCGGGCGATCGCTCTGATTGCGCCAGTTGTAACTTTAGTCAAGTCGCCCCAGAAGTACCACAGCACGGCGGCAATGCTACCTAGCTGAATCACAGCCGTAAAAGCGACACCAGGATCGCCCCAACCGAGAACTACTGGCACTACTTTTAAATGAGCAGTACTGCTGATGGGCAGGAACTCTGTCAACCCCTGCACTATACCGAGAACCACTGCCTGAAAGACATTTATCTGAGCCGCTGTCGCCTCACCAGCAGACGCGTTAGCCACGCTTAACGAAGTTATCGCCTGTTGGCTAGTATCGGCGTGTGCGCCAACAGAGGTAAGCAGAGCGCTGGCTACACCAGCACCCAAGAGCGCGAACAATTGACGTTTTGATAAAGCCATAGCGTCCCCGATTCATCAATTCAAAAAGCATAATAGACCTTCCGACAAGAAATATTGGCTAATTCCAGAAAAATACCCCCTTAGCCGTCACACTTTCATAGTTAGTGGTTAGTATAAATTCCTACTAGCTACTAACCACTAACGCTCTCATCCGGCCACCTTTACAGCCGTTTTCACATCCTTCTTCCCCTTGTGTTGCTTCAGCTGAAAAACGTTGTCGGGGTGGAAGGAGCTGACCAAAAACACGCATAGGCCTCAAGCCCCCGACTTAGGTGTCGTGGGGACAATCCAAAATCCAAAATCCAAAATCCAAAATCGAATGACGCCGGGCATCCTGTTAAGATCGACACTATCCCCCCCTGGGGGATAAATTTTGTGATATCTTGTAGATAGATAAACATAAGTAAAGAAAATTAAAGATATCTTGTTTAACGATACCTGGCCTGAATCAACATCTTCTACCGTCTCTGGCTACCCAGCCCAGTCAGATAAAAATTTTCTCACCCGTTCAGGGTGGAGAATTGGCCTCAGCCAAGCCTGGTGGGTTTTCGCAGCGGCGTCTTTTTTAGTTTCCGTGCCCGTGTTTTTGCAGGCACCACTGGTGCGGCAGCTACCCCTGCTGAGTTTAGCTATGACAGCGGTTTGGTTCTGGCTGGGTAGGCTGCTGCTAAAGCGTCCTGCTACGCAGTTGTGGGGCGACCTGCTGCTAGGATTTAGCTGGAGTTGGCTGGCTGGGTCAATTTATTGGGGCTGGCTGCGCTGGGAACCATTGGTTCACTTACCAGTGGAGGCAATTGGTCTGCCGTTTGCTCTGTGGTTTCTCCTAAAAGGCAACAGGCAACAGGCAACAGTAGAAACTCAGAATTCTTTCTTTAGCCTTTCTACTTTTGACTTTTTACTTCTGAGGGGGCAAGTTGGTAACCTGTTTTATCTCGGTTCCCTGTTTGGCACAGCAGTCACGGATGTATATTTCTATTTAACTGGCCTAATTCCTTACTGGCGTCAGCTAATGCAAGTTGAACCAGCGCTGGCAACACCGATTTTACAAAATGCGATCGCGCAAGTGCGAACAGGGTGGGGAACAGGATGGGCGGTGGTTCTAGTCAGCATTCTGCTGGGTGTTGGCCTTTGGTCTCTAGGAAAAAAACAGCTTCACTGGTGGGCATTTGGGGGAGCGGTATTGAGTACAATTTTGGTAGACAGCTTGTTTTGGCTGGTGGCATCTATGGCCTAAAGGCGTACAAAGTAAAAATTTTTTCTTTTGCGCTTTGAATTTTCCGTATTTAATCCGGAAATTATAAGTGAGTGCAGTTCCGGAATTATCCTTAAGGCTCCGGATGTCATCTAAAATTTAACTATTTTGAACGACTCCTCGTCGCTTCTATAGCCCATGGTGACGCATGCGACTCACTCCTCATTTGCTGCTTCAGACTGAATCTGGTAATCGCTATTTGCCCTTGGCGGGTAGTAAATGCTGGACGTTTGGTCGCAGTGATGACAACAATTTTGTGCTGCCGGATCGGTGGATGTCTCGGAACCACGCCATGTTGCAGTGTACCGAAACTGGCGATTTTTACCTGATCGACTTAGGGAGTCGCAATGGCTCCTTCGTCAATGGGCGTCGGGTTAGTTTTCCTGTGACTATAAGTAATGGCGATCGCATCACTTTGGGTCAGAGCGAGCTAGAGTTCCACTGCCCATCCGCTATGAACAACACTGACGCCTCAGATGACATTGACCAAGAGTCGATGACATCAATTTTGCACATACGGCGTTTAATGTCGGTGATGGTGATAGATATCCGCGACTTCACCGTTCTCACGCGGAAACTGGATGAAGAAATTCTCTCAGCGGTGATTGGAAGCTGGTTTCGTGAGGCGGGCAATATTATCCGAGAGCATGGCAGTTGGGTCGATAAATACATTGGCGATGCGATTATGGCGCTTTGGTTCCATAGTCCTGAAGGAGTCACCAATGAGGAGATAGTACACATTTTTCAGGCGCTCAACGACCTTTCCAAGATGACGGCAGCTCTCAGTAACAAGTATCCTTTGCCATTTCCCTTACGAATCGGGGCAGGTATCAATACAGGTTATGCCATGCTTGGTAACACCGGCAGTGGCGATCGCCCTGACTATACGGCTATTGGTGATACTGTTAATGCCGCTTTTCGCCTGGAAACTTCCACCAAACAAATTGGTCTGGATATTGCCTTAGGGGAGAAAACTTACCAATATCTATCAGCCTTGGCGGGAAAGGAGATTGATTTTAAGCAATACACGGTCAACCTTAAAGGTTATGAGTCCCCCACTTTGACATATGCTGGCACCTTTACAGAATTGGATGCTTTTTGCCGATTAGCTCTTTCCACCAAAAAAGCTATGAGTTTTTAATTTTATTTATTTAAAACTCAAAACTCATAACTCATAACTCATAACTCATAACTTTTCTCCATCAGTTGAACTTCAAATACCTCTGCAAATGCTGCCGCCACGTCCTGACGTACTTGGTTCAGGTCAATTTCGGGGATAAACTCAGCCAGAGTGCCAACTGGTTTATCTGTAATGCCGCAAGGCACAATGCGCTCAAAGCCAGCCAGGTCGGGACAAACATTTAACGCAAAGCCGTGCATGGTAATCCATCGGCTGACTTTAATTCCAATAGCAGCGACTTTACGGCCCTCAAGCCAAACACCTGTAAAGCCGGGGATGCGGGAACCCTTCAACCCGTATACTGCCAGCAGGCGGATTAACACTTCTTCTAACTGCCGTAGATACCAGTGCAAATCTTGGCGGTAATGCCGCAAATTCAAAATTGGATAGCCCACCAGCTGACCGGGGCAGTGGTAAGTAACTTCACCACCTCGCTCTACCCGATAGACATCTGGTAGGGGGGAAGCGTTATCGTAAATTTCCTTAGTATCTCCACCAGCAATTATTTGCGGAAATGCTTCAGCTTTAATTTGGGTAGGGTCAAACTTGAGAAAGTCCAGGCTGGCTCCCTGGCCCAGTGTATAAACCGGCGGATGCTCTAGCAAGATTAGCACGTCATCTAGGCTGGGGTTGTTGATGCGCGACAAGACGAGCGATCGCTGCCATTCCCAGGCGACTTGGTAAGGCACCCGTTGCTGGTTGTAGAGCCAGCACCGACGAAGCTGCGACCCAGAATCACAGGCAGAGGCTTCAGTTACGGGCGGGATATGTGGCATCAAGCTTTCTTTAGTATTACTTTCTCTGTTAGCTTGCTTAAGCTACATAGTTTAAAACAGAACGCTCCCGAAGCCCAAGTTCCGCTGGGGTTTGTCGAAAATACAACGAACAACTAACCGACGGCGGCGAAGCATCCCCAGACTTTGAGCGGGGGCGGCGGCTTTTTGTCGCCTCCTTCGGTAAAGAAATGTTAAGGGATGCGAAGGATTTTGAAGAGAAATCAAACAGGTCTGTTGTCCAGAATACTAAGTGCTACTGTGAAGTTATTATTCAAACATTGAGGCAGCAGAGCACTTCAATATCACCCCAATGTTGGGATAACGCTCACCACTGCGGTGTAGAACACCATTGGTTACTAATAGTGACCCTTCTGTGGAAGATTCAGCGGGAGATTCTAATATGAAGCTTGTGATCCAAGGCAAAAACATTGAAATTACCGATGCTATCCGTGAGTACGTGCATCAAAAAATTGAAAAGGCGGTGAGCCACTTTCAGAACATGACAACAGAGGTAGATGTACATCTATCAGTGGCTCGCAACCCTAGGGTAACCTCTAAGCAGATAGCAGAAGTGACCTTATACGCCAACGGTACGGTAATCCGGGCGCAAGAGGGTAGTGAGACGCTTTACGCCAGCATAGACCTAGTTGCTGATAAGATTGCTCGGCAGCTACGCAAATATAAAGAAAGACGTCTTGCTCAGAAAACCCATGCCCAGCCGAAAACCGGTGAGGTTGTCGAGCAAGAGCCTGTGGATTCCAACTTAATTGGCGATCGCACTCCTGAACTTCCCACAGAAGTAGTGCGTACAAAGTATTTCGCCATGCCGCCGATGACAATTCAAGAAGCCTTGGAACAGCTACAGTTGGTAGATCACGACTTCTATATGTTCTCCAATGCCGAAACTGGTGAGATTAATGTGATTTACGAGCGCAACCACGGCGGCTATGGGGTGATTCAGCCGCGTCAAGGCAACGGGCATACCAATCACAAAAATGGTAAGACAGCCCACGGTAGCAGTGCTGCTTCAGAAAAGCCCAATTTTGAGAAAGCATCAGGCTAACTGAGCTTTGCTTGCTAAATTCTGTTTCAAAATCAATTAGTAGATATTAGGGCTATCGTCAGTCTCAACTCCTCAAATGAGTCGAGGCTGACATTTTTTTTAGCACGACTTATCCCCGGAAAAAGTCCAGAACCCTTGCTGACAGGGTGAAATAGCTCCCAATTAGTGACGCTACCCAGAGTGCAGCCTTTGATTGCTAAGATATTGCGTAGACAATCATGTTGTGCAGGCTGGTAGAACACAAGCAAGTCCACTCCTCATTGAGAAATTTTCATTAGGAACCTAACTTGCTATAAAAAGCTGACATTAGGAAAAGTTTGCTGAGGTCGAACGCTGGATACACATGGGTTGGAAAGAGTTAATTGTGTCCCTCTGAAATGCTAAAGAAGTTTTTCAAAGACTCCAGAGTGATAAAACACCTTATGCCAGCTCTTTATCATCGGTTGGCTGTGGTCAGCCCAAGCCTCATGGCTGTAAGTACGAGTGCAGTAATCATCCTTAGCCATATCGAACTGGGTACTGCACAATATTTGCCATTGCCAACTCGCTCCCCGAATAGCTCCTCCAATAGTTATCAGCCCCAAGATCCTAAACTGATATACCTGTATCCCTCACTGATGGCAGTGAAGGCAGCTGAGGTGAGCAACGTGATTCCAGCCCCCCGCAATACAGATATTCTTGCTCAATCTCCTCCAATGGGGAGCCTTGAGCTACCTAGCTGGGTTCAGCAAACCGCAGCACCTGAAGACCTTAGCCCCAGCCCCAACCCTCTGCTATTTCCCACCAAACCAGAAGAAGTCCGGGTTCAACTGACTAAGCCCATTACTCTGCAACAGGCACTGACCCTGGCACGGCGTAACAATCGCGAGCTACAAACTGCGATTCTCACCCTGGAACGCACTCAGGCAGCTCTGAGAGAAGCTCTAGCAGCTCAGTCTCCGACGCTGGGCTTGCAAACAGATATCACGCGGACGGATTCTGCTAGTGGGGAGCTAGGAAGTAGGCGGCAACAAGCCAGTGTTCCTCCCCAATCCGGTCAATCTGACCAGAGTACCGTCTCCACAAGCTTAAATGGAGCGCTGCAATTAAATTACGAGCTTTACACGTCCGGGCGTCGGTCGGCAACCATCCGGGCGCAAGAAGAACAGGTGCGCTTCAATGAGTTAGATGTAGAACGCCAATCTGAACAAGTCCGTTTGGATGTCACCAATGCCTACTACGATTTGCAAGAGGCAGATGCACAAGTTGAAATTGCCGAGGCTTCGGTAAGGGAAGCCGAAAGGAGCCTACGCGATGCTCAGTTGCTGGAACAGGCTGGGTTGGGAACGCGATTTGACGTTCTACAGGCTGAGGTGCGGCTAGCCCAGGCAAATCAAGACTTGACTACAGCTAGAAGTCAGCAGAGCATCGCCCGTCGGCAGTTAGTGCAGCTTTTAAGCCTGGCTCAGACGGTCGAGGTAACGGCGGCAGAACCAATTCAGGTCGCGGGTTCCTGGGATCTCTCCCTAGAAGAGAGTATTATCCTGGCACTGAGGAACCGGGCAGAGCTACAACAAAGTTTGGCTCAGCGGAATATCGGTCAGCAGCAGCAGGTTGTTGCTCTCTCTGCTGAAAGACCGCAAGTAAATTTATTTGCCAACTACAACGTGCTAGATGTATTTAATGATGGTGTGGGTCTTGCTGATGGTTTGACGCTGGGTGCCCGGTTACGATGGGATTTCTACGATGGAGGAGCCGCCAGAGCCAGAGCGGAGCAGCAGAAAGCCAACATAGCTCTAGCAGAAACTCAGTTTGCCGACACCCGCAACCAAATCCGCTTGCAGGTAGAACAAGCCTATTTCAACTTAAATGCTAGCCAGAGGAATATTCAAACAGCCTCTGTCGCTGTACAACAAGCAGAAGAAAGCTTAAGGCTGGCTCGTTTGCGATTTAATGCAGGCGTGGGAACTCAGACGGATGTGATTAACGCTCAAACCGAGCTAACCACTGCCAGAGGGAACCGCCTACGAGCTATTGTGAACTACAATCGGGGGCTGGCGTCTCTCCAACGGGCAATTAGCAATTTCCCTTCTAGCAATTTGTTTGGCAGACCATAACTGGCAACAGCTTAGTTGCAACTAACGTGGGAACGCTATGCGCTCCAGGTTCAGCTTTGCAAATTATGTAAAAATTATTAATAATTCTTAATAAGACCAGGTTGAAGAGGGAGCGCGGATGACCAACATCAATTTTGTTAATGAAAATCAGGAAGTGATTGTTGCTAACGGAGCCAACTTAAGAGAGAAGGCCCTGCAAAATGGCATACAACTCTATACCTTTAGGGGAAAGCTGATGAATTGCGGGGGCTATGGTCAATGTGGCACCTGCATTGTCGAGATTGTGCAAGGTATGGAAAATCTCTCACCTCGAACTGACGTAGAAAATAAAAAACTGAAGAAAAAGCCTGAAACCTACCGCTTGGCCTGTCAAACCTTGGTGAATGGAGCTGTGAGCGTGAAGACAAAGCCGTGAGTCAAACAATTTTAGATTTTGGGTTCATACAGATAAACCCCAATCTAAAATCTAAAATCCTCTTATTGCTTTGGTCATCCGACTGGCTGCCCTATGTGTCGATAATGATATCCTAGTGGTTGTTGATCTGAAATGATTTAGAGGCACTAATTCAATGCCAGTTAACGATCTAGGCTTTGTTGCCAGCATTCTGTTTGTGTTGGTTCCTTCTGTCTTCCTATTGATTCTGTACATTCAAACCGCTAGCCGCGAAAGCAACAAGAATTCTTAGTAGACCCCGCCCAGCTAAAGCCCCCGCCTTAGCTGGGCGGGAACTTTAAGAGTGCTTCTTAGGCGGCTGTGCGTGCCAGCAACACAGGGCACTTAGCATAAACCCGCACATAGTCTGATAGAGATGTTCCCAGTAGCCGATCTAAATCGGGCAGGCTCTTGGCTATGGAGGGACGACGGTCAGGAGAACCCAGCATTAACAGGTCAATATTCAATTCCTCTGCGATGCGGCAAATCTCTTCACCGGGCTTGCCGGTGCTAGCGATACATCGGTAGGAAACGCCCTGTTTTTTCGCCTCGGCGACTGCTGGTGCGAGTACGGGATCTTTTTCAGCGTTGACCATTGATACTTCGCTGGATTTGCTCTGCAAATCGCGGTTAACGTGAACCAGAACTAGCTGTCCTCCTTTGATATCTCGCAGCAAGAAGAGTGCTAGATCCAAACATTTCTTGGCAGAATCAGAGCGATCCATTGCCACCATAACGCGGTTGATTTTTTTGACGTAAATATCGTCTTTAACCAACAGCATAGGACGGTTGGACAGCTGAAAAACATATTGGCTGACTGAGTTTTCTAAAATGGATTCTAAGCGCTTTAGGCCTCGCGAACCCATAATAATTAAATCAGTATCAATTTCTTCGGCAACACGGCAAACTACATCTTTAGGGTCGCCCTGTTGCAAGATGGTAGAAACGCGATTTGGGTCGAGATTTAAAGATTGGATAGCCGTTGCCAGAACCCTACCGCCCTCCTCCCACTTGGCGGTCATAGCTTCCGAGGTAACCTTGGAAGGAACGACGTGCAGGATTGTAACTGATGCCCTTTGAATTGAAGGCAGCCCCATCAAAGCCTTGAGCATCTCTTCAGAATGTCCGGTGCCAGAGTCCGCTAACAAAATTTTTTCGATCATGGAATTGCCTCTTTACGTTGTTGTTAGTTGTTACTGGTATTGTGCGTTATTTTAAGTTAATTATACTTGTGAGATTTTGGATATACTTAAAAATTTATAGCTCCTAGGTAGAGATGGAAACATTAATTAATAAATTTTAGTAAATGAGTGTTTATAAAGTATTGATACTAAGTAGGTCGCCCTGATTATTCGTAGGATGGGTAGAGCGGTAGCGTTCGCGTAGCGTTTCCGCAGGAAACAACCCATCAAACCTCCACAAATGTTTGGTTTCGTGCCTCAACCAAACCTACGCTAGATCTCCGGTTTAATTATGTCCACTTACTTATTTCTTCTTTGCTGAGCAAAACATTCGCTCCGCAGCATGAGGAGTATTTATACTGTTAAAAATATAAGAGGATGCAGCGATGGGAAAACGCGGCGACGCCAGAGCGAGGGTAGTGTCTCAAGCGTCGGAGCAATAAAGGATTTGTGAACAATAGCCTTTCCTCTCCTTTGTCTCGCTGTGGCGACACATCAAGAAATCGGGGTTATCATAATAAACGTTCACATTTCTTAAAAAATCTTTATCATGTTGGTTTCCCCCTCCGGCTTGTCCGAGATGAAGGACTCCTTGGTAAAAAAGCTTTTTTTTGGTCACCAGCCCACTCCTGAGTTGCTTGCCATTTTATCTGTATATGTGGTGCAGGGCATCTTGGGGTTGGCACGTCTGGCAATTAGTTTTTTTCTCAAAGATGAGCTGGCTCTGAGTCCGGCTCAAGTTTCAGCTTTAATGGGCATTGCGGCTTTACCTTGGGTAATCAAGCCGTTGTTTGGTTTTCTATCCGATGGTTTGCCGATTTTTGGCTACAGACGGCGTCCCTACCTAATTTTATCGGGGTTACTAGGAGCGATCGCTTGGATTTGTTTAGCTACCGTCGTGCATACGGCTTGGGCGGCTACTGCGGCGATCGCACTCAGCTCCCTCTCAGTGGCAGTAAGTGACGTAATTGTGGACTCGCTGGTTGTAGAGCGGGTAAGAGGAGAATCGGTTGGTGAGGCTGGCTCGCTTCAATCCCTGGCTTGGGGAGCCTCAGCTGTGGGCAGTTTGGTGACAGCCTACTTCAGCGGTTATCTCCTACAACACGTTAATCCTCATACTGTATTTGCGATTACCGCTACTTTCCCCCTAATTGTGTCAGCTGTTGCCTGGTTAATTGCCGAAGAACCCGTGCAAGATGCCTACCCGGAGGAAAAAACTAGCATTAGTTCCAACTTTTCCAGAGTCAGTCACCAGTTGCAACTGCTGCGGCAAGCTATCAGTCAAAAAGCTATCTGGATGCCCACAGCCTTTCTTTTCCTCTTGCAAGCGACGCCGACAGCTGACACAGGGTTCTTTTATTTCACTACTAACCAACTGGGATTCCAGCCAGAATTTCTGGGCCGGGTGCGCTTGGTGACGAGTCTGGCGTCCCTGATTGGGGTGTGGATTTTCCAACGCTTTCTCAAATCGATTCCCTTTAGAATTCTTTTCGGCTGGACAACTATCCTATCTGCTGCCCTAGGCATGACTACGTTGCTTTTAGTTACTCATGCTAACCGTTCTCTAGGCATTGATGACCATTGGTTCAGCCTGGGAGACAGCCTGATTCTGACAGTGATGGGACAGGTTGCCTATATGCCGGTGTTAGTACTAGCCGCCCGCCTCTGCCCACCTGGTGTAGAAGCTACATTCTTTGCACTGCTGATGTCGATCACAAATCTGGCAGGGCTGTTATCTCATGAAATGGGAGCCGTCCTCACCTATTTGCTGGGGATCACAGAAACTAATTTTGAGCGGTTGTGGCTATTGGTGGCGATCGCCAATCTCACCACTCTCCTGCCCCTGCTATTCCTGGGCTGGCTACCAGCTAATGAACCCGAAGCTGAATTGCCACCGCAGGCAAAGACGGCAAGCAGGCATCCGGCACCGATGATGGAAGCGCACTCATCAGTTGCCCAGCATCGGAAACAGCCTTTTATACCAGAGTTTGTACCGGAACTACTACCTAGAGTAGAAGAAAGCGTCGATTAGAGACGTTAGAAGGTAGGAATTGGCAAGCCGGACTAAGAAACTATCCGAAAAGTCGATTTTAGAGATTTTTTACCGCAGATGAAAGCAGATAGACGCAGATAAACGCAGATAAACGCAGATTTTTGGTCTGCCAAAATTATTTTTCGGCTCGGCTCTAAGATCTCCATTTCCGGCAAAGATTATTTGCCGCTTGCAGATGTTCTCTAACTATTAACTATGCAGAGTCCTCAAGTTCAAGAAAGATCCCCGGCACCAATGTCCTCAGGGGCTTCCTATGATATCAACGACTGGCAAAAGGGCTATCAATCCCAGCCAAACGAATACGAATATTGGATTGATGATGTCGAAGGGCAGATTCCACCTGAGCTAAACGGGACGCTGTTTCGCAATGGTCCTGGGTTGCTGGATGTCAATGGTCAACGCCTCCATCATCCTTTTGATGGGGATGGTATGGTGTGCGCGATCGCATTTTCAGAAGGTCGCGCCCACTTTTGCAATCGCTTTGTTCGCACTCCCGGCTTTCTAGAAGAACAGGCAGCAGGTAAAATTCTCTATCGCGGCGTCTTTGGCACCCAAAAACCGGGAGGCTGGCTAGCTAATGCCTTTGACTTGAGGCAGAAACATATTGCCAATACTCAAGTTATTTACTGGGGCGGTAAACTTTTTGCCCTGTGGGAAGCTGCTGAACCTTATCGACTAGATCCCTACACCCTAGAAACACTTGGGATAGATCGTCTCGATGGTGTCTTGCAACCGGGTGATGCCTTCGCCGCCCATCCCCGGATTGACCAAAGTAGCACAGAGAGTGCCCCGACTCTAGTAAATTTTGCTATTAAACCTGGTCTTTCCAGCACGATCACTATCTATGAACTAGACACCAAGGGCAAAGTTGTACAGCGTCACTCCCATAGTGTTCCTGGCTTTGCCTTTATCCACGATTTTGCTATTACCCCAAATTACTGCCTGTTCTTTCAAAATCCTATGGATTTAAATCCCCTACCTTACTTAGGGGGATTGCGAGGACCAGCAGAGTGTATCAAGTTCCGCCCGGATAAAACGACTAAGGTATGGGTGATTCCGCGTAATTCCTCAGAACCGATGCAGGTTTTAGAAACCCAGTCCGGTTTTATCTTCCACCACGCCAATGCTTTTGAGCAGGGTGAGGAGATTTATGTGGACTCGATTTGCTACGAATCTTTTCCAGCCGTTGAACCCAATCAAGATTATCTTCAGACACATTTTCCTGACCTACAACCTGGGCAACTCTGGCGGTTTCAGCTCGACCTGAAAACAAAAACAGTGCAGCGTCAGATGTTGGAAAGTCGGTGCTGTGAGTTTCCCTTTATTAATCCGGCAAAAATGGGACAGCCTCACCGTTATATTTATCTAGGTGCTGCCCATGATCCCGAAGGTAATGCGCCTCTGCAAGGGATTCTCAAAGTTGATGTAACTACCGATGAGCGCCAACTTTGGAGTGCGGCACCGCGCGGCTTTGTGAGTGAGCCAGTCTTTGTTCCCCGCGATGGTGGCACCGAAGAAGATGACGGCTGGGTATTAACTTTGGTTTACGATGCTGCCCATAACCGTTCTGACGTGGTGATTTTAGATGCCCGCGATTTAAATAAAGGGCCAGTTGCGCGGCTGCACCTAAAGCATCATATCCCTTACGAGTTGCATGGCACCTGGACACCGCAGTGCTTTGCACCAAGCGAGGGCGATCGCCCAATAGCTTAACAGAAGAATAGAATAGACCTCTTGCACAATTCTTCTTTCCACCTCGGAAAATCTTAGCTTTATCTAGGTTGTGGCGATCGCAATACTGAGCTAGCCAACCTCTGATAGAGAAATGGTTTCATCGTAATTCCGCAAGAGGTCTAATTTTCCAGTGTGATAGGGGGTTTCTTGCAGCAAATAGCTAACCAGGATCTTGAGAAAGAAAAACGGCAGAAACCATTCCAGGCCGGGTGTGGGGGCAACGACGTAGCGATCGCCCAGCAGCGATAATCCGTAAAGCCCCAGAGCTACCGGACGTTGGAGATAGAGGGGCGATCGCAAAATCAAAATTGATGCCCCCAGCAGGTAGCCAGATGTGCCCAGCCAAAACCCCCAATCTCCTCCCCGAAACAGCAACGCTACCAGCAAAACGTGTATGAGATGAAAAGACACAAATGCCAGATGCTGCCGCCAACCTTGTCCAGGGCGGTGATACCAGCGTTTGGCAGTGGATGTGGCATTGGTGAGGACGCCACCCACTAAATCAAGCGCTAAAAGTGCGATTAGTCCTAATTGCAACGGTGTCCACTGGCTGGGGAGGGTCAGTGCATAGGCTGGAGCCGCAACCATCGCCACCAGGGATGGCACAAATTGCAACAGCAACTCAGCTTTTGTCGCCCCTGGCCCGATAAAGCCATCCACCAGGCCCCCCAACCCGTTGCGGGGCGAGACATTTCTCCCATCAAAGTCCATACCAAAACCTCATAACACTTGTTATGCTAAAAAAATAACAACTGTTATGATAATGTGTCAATAGGGTTGCCCCCCTGTTTCAGTTCCCTTGATATTCAGCCTTGATTGTCATGTCCCAACGCGATCGCCGTCTTGAAGTCTCTGAAGCCGCCTGGCGGGTCATTGTCAGAGAGGGTTTAGATCGCACCAGTATGCGGGCGATCGCCCAAGAGCTTGGTTGCACCACAGGAGTCGTAACCCACTATTTCCGAGATAAGCAAGAGTTAATTCTCTTTGCTCTCAATCAAGTCACTCAGTCCCTACTCAAGGCAATGCAGGCCCAAAGAGCGCAGGAGCTTGGAGTTGAGCGGCTCCTAAACATGGTGTCAGCATTTTTGCCGCAAGATGTTGAACGGCAAGCTGTTCTCAAGGTCTGGTTAGCCTTTTTGGGATACGCCGTTGGACGAGATTCCCTGATGGCTGAACACCAACAAAGTGCTGCCCAACTGCGTGAGGTAATTATGCAAGAATTACAAGCCCTTCAGTCAGTCAAACTGATTCGAGATGATGTAGACCTTGAGTTAGAAGCCAACGCCCTCTTAGCCCTTGCCAATGGAGTTAGCCTGGACTTCCTCATTCAAGCCAAACACCTCAGCCCGGAGCAACAGCAACAGGTTATCCGACGCTACGTTGACGAGTTGCTGTCTATTCATACCAGTTATCTATGAAGATGAGCTTAATACAGCATCCACGATGAAGTCCCTAACTTCTGGCCCCGTGTCCACCGCTGCACAGGCGTAATCACCAACTGATCCCCCTAGAAAAAAGTTATAGCCACTTAAATAATTGTTATGGCAATGCAAAGCAGTATGACATTTAGCAGCATTGTTGCATTATTCAGTGCCATGATTGTTCTGGCTTCTATTCCCAGTGTCAGTGTATTTACTGTCTCCACAATATCAGCTATATCTGGATTTATCCATGGTGTTTTCACAACCATAGGGATAGTGGTTGGTGACATTATTTTCATAATAATAGCCATTTGGGGTTTATCGTTTCTTGCTGAAACGATGGGAAACCTATTTGTCCTAATCAAATATCTGGGTGGGGCTTATCTTATGTTGTTGGGAATAGGGCTATGCAGGTCAAAATCAAAGAATGTTGAGACAGAGGAAGTTGTTAAATCCTCTTTAGTGTCCAGTTTTCTGACTGGATTGTTGATTACATTGGGTGATCAAAAAGCGACCTTATTTTATCTTGGTTTTTTTCCAGCTTTTGTTGATATTTATAAAATATCTTATTTTGACACAGGTATAATTATAGCAATTACTATCGTGGCCGTAGGCGGTGTAAAAATTGGTTATGCCTTCATGGCGCATAGAGCTAGACTACTTATTAGTTTCAAAATAAGAAAAAGAATAAACATTGCCGCTGGCTGTGTAATGCTTGCTGTTGGGATATTTTTAATAACAAAAGCTTAATCATCCGATCGCCAAAAGAATTCCGCATCGACTGCTTGGTGCTTTCGCCGCTTGTACGCACACTCGACATGGAAACAGTCCGAAGTGCAGGAAAATCCTACGTCATAAGTTTTATTTTGCGAGTTGTGGGATTCAGACAATCGGTTGAGGGAAGTGAGGTTTGAGCAGGGGTAAGAAGTAATAAGTGCGTTCTGATTCCCCAATAGTCGTGATTTTCCAGACTTCTATTGAGGTTGGAAGTTGTTGGTGTTTAATTGCACGATGAAAGAGCGGGCATGTGCATTGGCGTAGCCTGCCATAGGCATTCGCTATGATTGGCTACCGCAATAAAGTGCCATCTGAATCTACCACCACATAGCGATAATTGGGCGAAGCCACCTGCCAGAACCTTTGTAAACGACGTAAGTTGCGATCGCGATCTGCGTTGGGAACATTGATTTCAAAATATCCATGTTCTGGCACCCAGGCAATCCAACCTCCGTACTGATAACCCACAGCCTTCCAGAACTTGAGCCTAACGGCTTTTTCTTGAGCGACTGAGATCGGAAAACGAACCTGACGCCAAGATGGTTGTCCAGCATTACGAAGAGTATCAGGGGCTATGCCACGGTTATAGTACCAACTGTAGCGAGCTTTTTCAGTCAGCAGAGTAAAGCGATCGCAGCCACTATAAGGTAAGGATACAGCGCGACCATCACTAGCAAAAACCTCGTAAGGCGACATAGCTGCTGGAATAAACTCACCGTACTTAGCCTTGAGGGTAGTCTGTTCTTCAGGAGTAAGCAGTTCCGTTGGCCATGTATCTAACTTGAGCAAACTTAAAACCTGCTGTTTCTGCGAACCACTTAGACGGTCAAATTCCGGGGTTAATGTAATGCGATTTCCAGATAACTCACCATACGGTCGCGCTTTTCCCCAAGGGTAGTCTGTGCGCTGCTGCAACTGCTGCCAGTAGCGTTCCATTGCAGGTTGCACTTCTTCTATAGGGGATATAGAGTCGGCGCAATTTGCTTGCACCTGAGTCGTTGTAGTTAAAACGCTTAAGAGCGTAGATACTGAAACCAGCCAAAATATTGTTTTCGTCTTCAACATCATCAGAACAGACGATTTTTTTAATTTTGGATTATACCAGAAAATTACTAACTAATGTATCAGTTTAACCTATTTACTTATCACTCTAATGACGGATGGCAGTTAATAAGTATATATAGCTACATTAAAAAATATAACAGATAGAGAAAATGTACGCATATTCTGTTATGCACCTTCAGCAAAGGAATGGTTCCAGTGACACTAGGGCTACAACTTTCACAAACAACTGAAGAATCTCTGATTGCAGCGTTTTTCCAAGAGTCAGAAGGCAAGTGGCGCTCAGAGAGGCGGTATTACACGCTGCCAGATGGTGAAACCAAGGAAATGGTTAGTGAGATTAGCATCCGGTTTTTGGAGCTAGGAAGCCCTGAACTGGAGAAACTAGCTCAGATGCATGAGTTAGCTGAGGAAGTGACTCTGGCTTGTGGTGCCGAAGTTACCTGGAACAGTACCGATTCAGTAACTGGTCGCAATAATTCTAAAGGTTCTACCTTGTTTGGGGCTAGAGGAACAATTTTGTATCGCGATCGCGGTTTTGCTACCTCCAAACCAGTTACAGCCGAATATTACTTCTCCAACCCCAAAACCTTATGCTTGCGGACAGAGTACAAAGGCTCTGTATTTGAAGAAGAATTAAAGTTAATTGGTCAAAGCTACCGCACGCGGCAAACTATTATCTCCCGTGCCGGTGAACAGCAGATGATTGGTCAGTATCTGGAGAAACGCATCCAGTAGTCTCACCGCTTCGCTCCAGTTATGAGTTTTGAGTTCTCAATTAAGAGTTAAGAATTAATAACTCCGTATCTGCTCTGAAGCCTTTCTTAGTTTTAACCGTGAAGGAGCGTGCGATTCGGGATTAGCTCAAAACTCATAACTTAAAACTTAAAACTATGTTGGGGGAATTAGTAACAATGATTTATCCAAATACTCGTTCTATTGTTTCGCTCATCCCCTTTGTTTTGCTTTTATTTATAAGTGCTTGTAATCCCAATGAAGAATCTAATTCTCCCAACTCAGAGGAAGATAGGCAAGAGTTAAGGCAAAACGGCTCTGAAGACAGGGAAGATAATCAGGAAGGTGGAGAGGGGGAACAAGAGTCTGAGGAGGAGGATGATGATGAGGAGGAGGATTAATTTGGCACCTAGCTTTTCAACGCCGATGAACTTCGATCTGTGCTAAGTATTCCTTCTTGAATCCAAACACCTTTAGGACTTAGGTAGCTGAGGTATAGATAAGAATTACCGAACTTGTAACGCAGCGTTGGCAGTAAGCTGTTTTACGGCGTTCGTAATGATTCAACATGGCAACGATTAACGACAACTACCTCAAGCTGAAAGCAGGTTACTTGTTTCCCGAAATTGCCCGACGGGTGAATGCCTTTGCAGAGGCAAATCCTGAAGCGAAGATTATTCGGCTTGGCATTGGCGATGTCACGGAACCCTTACCGGAAGCTTGCCGCACGGCGATGATTAAAGCCGTTGAAGATATGGGCGATCGCGATTCGTTCAAAGGCTATGGACCAGAGCAAGGCTACGCCTGGTTACGGGAAAAAATTGCTGCTCACGACTTCCAGGCGCGGGGATGCGAGGTTGATGCTTCGGAAATCTTTATCTCCGATGGTTCTAAGTGCGACACGGGCAACATTCTCGATATCTTTGGCGATAATAATGCGATCGCAGTTACTGACCCCGTTTATCCCGTGTATGTAGACACCAACGTGATGGCCGGACATACGGGTTCTGCCAATGAAAAGAGCGAATTTGAGGGCTTAGTATATATCCCAATTACGGCCCAGAACAACTTCACCGCTGAGATTCCCTCCCAGAAAGTGGATTTGATTTATCTGTGCTTCCCCAATAACCCCACAGGTGCAACCGCCACTAAGGAACACCTTCAGGCGTGGGTGGACTATGCCAAAGCACATGGATCGATCATTTTCTTTGATGCAGCTTACGAAGCGTTTATCACCGATCCAGATATTCCCCATTCAATATACGAGATTGAAGGAGCAAGAGATTGTGCGATCGAGTTCCGCTCATTCTCGAAGAATGCAGGCTTTACCGGAACCCGGTGTGCTTTAACAGTTGTACCAAAGACACTGAAAGCAAAAGCGGCAGATAATTCGGATGTGGAACTGTGGAAGCTATGGAACCGCCGCCAGTCCACCAAGTTCAATGGGGTGTCCTACATCGTTCAACGTGGCGCTGAGGCGGTTTATTCTGAGGAAGGACAGGCGCAAACCAAGGCGCTGGTTAGCTTCTATCTGGAGAACGCCAAAATTATTCGCGAACAGCTAACAGCAGCGGGATTATCTGTATATGGTGGAGTGAATGCGCCTTACGTCTGGGTGCAAACACCCAATAATCTATCCAGTTGGGATTTCTTCGATAAGTTACTACAAACTTGCAATGTTGTAGGAACACCCGGTTCTGGTTTTGGTGCCGCAGGCGAAGGCTACTTCCGCATTTCTGCATTTAATAGCCGAGAAAATGTGGAAGAAGCGATGAAGCGAATTACCGAGAAGTTTAAGATGTAGGCGCAATGAGTGTTGATGGTCAACACTGATGGCATTTGTTAAACTCGCTCTATAAGTCTCAATGGTTGCGGTGGGCAATGCCCACCCTGCCTGAGTAAATCGGCATTCAGCATAACTTGAAGTAACCTTAAATGGTACAGATACCTGCCAAACCTTTGACTTTGGAAGAGTTTCTGGAGCTACCAGAAACTCAACCCGCCAGCGAGTATGTTGACAGCCAAATTATTCAAAAGGCAATGCCACAGGGAGAGCATAGCACCATTCAAGGTGAACTAATTATTGGTATTAATGCTGTCGTTAAGCCTCAAAAAGTTGCACGGGCATTTCCAGAACTGCGGTGTACGTTTGGTGGCAGGTCAATTGTGCCAGATGTAGCCGTATTTACGTGGGAGAGAATACCTCGTAAGGAAAATGGCGGTATTGCCAATGTATTTACAGAGGCTCCTGATTGGATAATTGAAATATTATCTCCCGATCAAAGTGCTACAAAAGTCACGAAAAAAATTCTGCAATGCCTCAAATATGAAACGCAAATGGGCTGGCTAATAGACCCAGAAGAGCAGACTATATTTGTTTATCTGCCAAAGCAACAACCGGAGGTCTTTGACGAGCCGGAACAGCTGCTTCCTGTCCCCTCTTTTGCAAGCGAACTACGGCTCACTGTAAGCACCGTATTTGGTTGGCTATTAGAATAACAAGGTTGAGCTAGCTGTAAAGCTGCTTAATGAGTCCTGGGAAATACTGTGTTTTTTATAAAGAAAAGGGTAGTTACATTATTCGTAAAATTTTCTATTTTTAGGAATAATTAAAAAACTTTTTTTTGTAAAGTAAGATTAAAAAACAGTGTTGTTAGAAAACTTAAACATATCTGAGCTGCCAGCAGTTGATTTGTTAGAAAAAGGTGATTTACCTAATTGTGCAGCAATCTACTTTGTATCTGATAGTAAAGGTCAAGTTCTTTATATTGGTAGAACAGTTAACCTAGTTAAACACTGGCGAGAACACCATAGATTTAACCAGCTAAAAAGGTTTAATCGAAAAACCAGCATTAGTATTAGCTGGCTCAGTTACACTAACGACATAAATACTCTCTCAGCGCTTGAAAATGAGTTAATAAAGTTATACAAGCCCCCACTGAATTGGTCTAAATTGGTATCGCCAGTTAGAAGAATAACTCCAGTTGAGACAGCACTACAGCAAAGCCTTCAGCAGCTAGCAAAGTCGAACACTATGATATTTGGGTTTGATCCCATCGCTGACGAAGAACCGCCAACAATATACTTGCTTTACCCTGTTTTGGGTAAGCGTGGTATATCAGGCAGCATACGGAGTCTATTAAAAAACATTAACAAAAAAGCTAGTGCGTTGAAGTGGAAAGAGTACCACACAGACTCTAAGAGTTTAGGGAAATTTGGGTACTGGGAAACAGAGTATAACGGTATAAAAATAGACCTAGCTCCAGCTCAAGGCTTAATCAACTTTATGGATGATTCGACTCGTCGGACTGTTGCTGGTGTAGAGCTTATGGCTTTTAGTTATAAACAGCTAGAAATACTTCTAGCAGATGCACCAGAGTCTAACAAGGAAACTTCAGCTTTAGGTGCCTTAGAGGATGACCCTATTCCTATAGAATTGGCTAATCACCCTCAATCTATTAAGCCACAGCGTAAACATGTTGTCGAAGTCGAACTCTGGGAGGAATTAGAACCAATGCCTGAAGGTGAAGCTAGAGAAATGACCCGCCAGTTCTTGTATGTGGATGGTATAGAAATAGAGGTTTGCATTAACCCAAATGGGAAGTATTTTATCAGGCACAATGTTTACTGGTGGATAAATCATGGACGAAAAAACCCCGATCCAGAGCGTAATTGTATAGCGATTAACTTACAGGAAGCAGTAGATAGACTGCCAACGATAAGATGGTCTGGCTACAGGTTTAGATTAGAAACAATTGTGTTTAGTGAGGACGATGTAGAAGTTGAGAGTATATTGCTTCCATTGGCTATGTTTGAAGACCTAATGAAAGACACGTCAAAGTTTGATAGCAAGCTTAGAGAAGAAATTCAAAGTGGTGAATATAAATTAAATCCAAATGGTCCTATAAGTATGAAATTATGTTTGTGGTTACAGCGTAATTCATTATGCTCGCTGCTCCAAACCAACAACAGCTAAACAAACACAGCCAGAGCGAGTGAGTCTCGAATCGAATCATTCGCAAACTCGATATATGCGATCAAAGTAAGAGTGCGATCGCATCTGCACGACTACCATAACCAATTAATTTTTCATTCTCAACCAGCAAAAAAGTTGCTCCGCTGTCAATTGAAGATCAACATTGTCTAACACAACTAAACGATCGCTTCCTTGACACAATTCTGGTTGTTGGTTGGGTAGGAAAATTAGTACAGAGCGATCGTCAGGATCGATTAGCCATCCAAGCTGAGAACCATGCTTGAGACAGTGCAAAATATTACCCGTCACTCGATTTGAACTTTGTTCTGGAGATAAAATCTCGATCGTCCAGTTGGGAGCAATCAATACATCATCTACAGGTTCGCCGTCATCATTGAATACAATTTGGTTCCAGCGAATAACGGCAATATCTGGAACAATTGACCGTCCTCCAAATGTGCATCGTAGTTCCGGAAAAGCATAGGCAATTCGCTGTTCCTCAACAACGTTATTTATCGTACCTGTCAACTTTCCCTGAAGCTTGGAGTGGCGAGTTTTAGGCATTGGTTTCTGAATTATCTCACCATTGATATACTCTCTGGCAGGCTTTGTCTCTGGGAGTTTCAAAAACTCCTCTAAGGTCAGGGATTTAGAGGATATTTGTACCATTGAGGCTGCCTCCAAGAGCATAATCAGATAAGCGCTACCTTTTATTCTATGTTTCGCATCAACTCTAAAGTATCAGAGGAGTCAGAATAAGGGAGCGATCGCAGTAATGGTTTAATACCCGTTTAATAATGGCTGCCAGATTTCCGCTGGTGTACAGCCGTGACGCCGTTAGCTTGTAGTAGTTTGCCATTTTCTACTACCGCGTAGATTAGCCAATGATCGCCGCATTCCATCCGGTTGCGAACAGAGCATTCAACATATGCCAGGGCATCATTGAGGATAGGACAACCATTCTCGGCTTCTTGGGTGGCAACGCCAGCAAATCGGTCTTCAGCAGGCCCAAAAGGTTTGAGGAAGTGCTTCATTAAACCCAAGTGCTGACCTTGTGCCAGGATATTTAAGACAAACTGACCGCCTTGATACATTAGAGATTCAATTGCTCTATCTTTAGCGACGGCAACAGTTAAACCTGGGGGATTAAAGGTGGCTTGAGAAACCCAAGAAGCCAACATCGCCCCTGTGAGATCTCCTTGTTTAGTCGTGACAATACAAAGAGAACCGACAATCCTCCCCACAGCTTGTTCAGTACGATCAGTTTGCGACTCACTCGTCTGCTGTCTCGGCGTGCGAGCTTTTTTAGCTTTTTTGAGAGCTTGAGCAAAGTCAGTTCCAGCTTCTTCGCAGTATTTGAGCGTTACATCTGTAGGTTTGAACTTAACTCGAATCGGATCGAATCCAAATTGATATCCAGCATCTCGTAATTTTCCTTCAAGCAGGTCAATAGCTTCACCACTCCAGCCATAAGAACCAAAGACACCCGCGAGTTTTGTTTTGGCAGCTGTGGATAAGACAATTCCCAGTGCTGTTTGAATTGGGGTAGGTGCGTGACCCCCAAGTGTGGGAGAACCGATGATAAACCCAGCAGATTTTTCCACCGCTTCTTGAATTTCAGCAGGTTCGGCAACTTCGCTGTTGATAGATTCGACGCCAACACCAGCTTTAGTGATGCCACGAGCTAGAGCTTGCGCTAATGTAGCAGTATTCCCATAAGCGGAAGCATAAATCAAAGCCACCTTCATATCCTGAGACTGTTGCTGCTGGTTCCATTGTCGGTATCCCTGTGTAAGTGGGATCAGAGCGTAGCGCACTAAGGGACCATGACCAGTAGCATAAAGTCTGGCTTGAAACTCGCTGAGTTTGTCAAGTGCTGTTTCTACTTGCCGCGCATGGGGAGCCATGAGGCAATCGTAATAGTAGCGTCGATCTTCGTTAAAAGTTGTCCATCCTTCATCAAAGACTTGATCGGCACAGATATGCGCCCCAAAAAGCTTATCAGTATATAAGATTTCCGTTTGGGGGTCGTAGGTACAAAGACTATCGGGCCAACGGGGACTGGGAGTGGGAATAAATTGTAGATGGTGTCCCTTACCTAAATCTAGAGTTTCTTCCCCGCGCATCACGAGAATGTTTAACTCATGATCTGGCAAAGCAGCACGTAAAGCGATCGCACCTGGATTAGAACAAACAAAAGTAATCTGAGGTGCTAACTCTAACAATGCCTTGAGGGTAACACCACGATTGGGATTAACGTGACCCAAAATAACGTAATCTAACTTATCGAGGTAAGAACGTTGTGTTAAAGCCGCTAAAAATATTTCTGTAAACGATTCTCCAGGCGGGTCAATCAGAGCCGTTTTATCGGATTGAATTAAGAAAGAATTAGCTGTTGTCCCCCTGCCCAGGGCATATTCGATCTCGAACTTTAATTTCTCCCAGGTGCGCGACCTTAGTATAGTTGTATCTGCACCAATGGGGAGAACTTGAACATCACGAGGTTTTACTAGTGTCATAAGTTAAATATTTCAAGGCAAAGGACGCAGATTTCTAGACTGTGAGCTACTCTTTTGATGCCACCTTTAAAAAGTTAAAAGTTGAGCCGAATTGATCGGATGAAGAGAATAGACCGCTTTATCCTCAACTAGCAAATCTATTAGATAACTACAGTCTCAACTAACTTTTCTAACAAACCACAAAGACGCAAAGACACTAAGAGCGCGACTTAAAAAGCCTAAGATCAAGTTCACAAATGATTTAGGCTTGCTATAACTCTAGTAGTAGTTCCCCACTTTCCTGTGATGCACAGCCGTTAGTGCGTCTGGCTTACTTACTCGCCCTGCTTCAACGGTGCTATAAACAAGCCAATGATCGCTACACTCCATCCGACTAGAAACTTGGCATTCCATGTAGGCGAGAGCGTCCGTTAGAATTGGGGAACCGTTTTCGGCTGGCTGGGTTTTGATACCAGCAAAGCGGTCTGCACCGGGTGGGAAGCGCTTTAGGAAGTGTTTCATCAGCGCTTGATAATTTCCTTCTTCTAAGACATTTAGAACAAAGCGATCGCCTACTTGCATTAAGGACTCAATTGCCCGATCTTTGGCAACAGCAATAGTCAGTCCTAGCGGTTGAAAGCTAGCTTGAGATACCCAAGAGGCTAACATGGCGCTAGCAACATCACCTTTTTTTGCAGTTATGATGTATAATCCACCACTGATTCTTCCTAGGGCTTTTTCAAGTTCGGCATCAAGGGACTTGATCTGCTTGATCGCGCGATCGCGTGTCAGCAATTGCCCCAAGTCAGTACCTGCTTCTTCACACAGCTGGTAAGTGGCTTCGGTAGGTGCGTCTTTAATCCGAATCGCTGGAAACGCTACCCTCAAACCCAAATCCCTAAATTTACTCAATAGGGTATCTACTGGTTCATCATCTCCCCCGTAAGACTCAAACATACCAACTGCTTGCTTATCCTTGACAGCAGCTAAGACGGTACTGATAGCAGCTTGGGCAGCAGTCGCTGCTGTTCCAGAGGCAGGGGGCATACCGATGACGATACCCGCTGAACGACTGACGATTTCCTGAACTTCCTGCGGATCGGCTGATTTCAGGTCAATTGTTTCGACACCGACACCTGTTTTGGTTATACCTCTGGCGAGTGACTGCGAAAGGCGATCGCTATACCCGTAATCTGAGATATAAAATACAGTAACTGTTGTTTCTGCCTTGGCTTTGGCTTGACTCCACTGGCGATAGCGACCCACCAGTTCGTCAACGTTGTGGCGTAACAGGCAACCATGACCTGTAGCAATCGTGCTAACTTCTGGTAATTCTCCCATCCGCTTCAGGGCAGATAGTACCGAGCGGGCATTGGGAGCCATCAAGCATTCGTAATAAAATCGGAAATCGGCTTCGATTGCTGATAAGTCTTCGTCAAAGGTGCTATCTGAGCAGTAGTGCAACCCAAAGGCATCGCAAGTAAATAAAATTTGGGTTTTATGGTCATAGGTGAACATTGTGTCCGGCCAGTGGAGGTTGGGCGCAATCACAAATTCCAATTCGTGCCCATTCCCCAAATCCAGGCGATCGCCATTTTTCACGATTCGCCGCTCAAACGGCTGATGTACAAAGTCTTCTAGAAACTGGATCGCTACTTTTGACCCCACCACAACTGCCTGAGGTGCTAGCGCCAGGACATCTTTGACTAATCCGCTATGATCCGGCTCAGTGTGGCTGATAATCAGATAATCAATCTCTGCTGGGTTGATGACGCCATTAAGAGTGTCTAGATACAGTTGGCGGAACTTCTCGTGGGAGGTGTCTACAAGGGCGACCTGCTCACCCCGAATCACAAAAGAATTGTATGTGGTGCCGTTTCGCAGCCCAAATTCAATATCAAAGCGATCGCGATCCCAGTCTAGTGAGCGAATCACCATCGTCTCTGGCGCAATCCCACCTGTCTGCATCGTCAGCCGCTTTTGGGTTCGGTCGGTGAGCACTACCATATTTGGTCTCCTTCTGAGCTAGCCCATAGGTATTTTGTCTACATTTATTGTTACACGCTTAACTTGTAACGATTTATTAAAAAACCTATAACTGAGTTAAAAATCATCAATGAGTTGAGGAGCTTAACAATCCAAAATCCAAAATCCAAAATCCAAAATCGATGGTGGCTGGGTTTGACAATCGGGAATTCCCGGCTGCACTGGGCCTGCTTTAGCGGTGAAACGCTTTGTTGTGCCTGGGATAGTGACCATCTATCAGCGGCAGATGTCCCGCAGGTGGCTAAGTGCTGGGCTGTCGGGAAATATGATCAAAAATTCTTTCCGCCCAGCTTGATTTCCCAGTTAGAGCGTACTGGGGGCACCCCTAGCCACCTGCCTGTTTATTTAGCTTCGGTGGTTCCAGCTCAGACATCACTTTGGCAGACTTTGCCAGGTGTTCGAGTGATTACCTTAGAGCAAATTCCCCTGCCAGGAACTTATCCCACACTGGGAGTGGATCGCGCCCTGGCATTGTGGGGTGCAGGTGTTACCCTTAGCTGGCCAGTACTGGTAATTGATGCTGGTACAGCACTTACTTTTACAGGCGCAGATAGCGATCGCCAGCTTGTGGGCGGGGCAATTCTACCGGGACTAAAGTTACAGTTAAATTCCTTAGCTCAAGGAACAGCTGCTTTACCGAAAATTGAATTGCCCAGCCAAATGCCGCCGCGTTGGGCTGCGACTACACAGGCATCCATTCACAGTGGCGTTATCTACACGCTATTGGCGGGTGTCCGGGATTTCATCTCTGCCTGGTGGCAGCAGTTTCCAGAAAGTCGTATTGCGATAACCGGGGGCGATCGCACTCTTCTTCTAACTTATCTCCAAGCACAGTTTCCTGAGGTGGCTGCTGGAGTCATTGCCGACCCCCATTTGATTTTTTGGGGAATGCGGTCTTTAAAAGTTATCAGTTTTGAGTTATAGCAATCCTTCAGTTAGCTTTTAGCAATTAGCTTCTAGCAAACATACATTTATAGCAGCATCTCGATGCGTGCATGGGTGTAAAGTCAACTGTACTGCACTAAGCCGAAAATTACTGTAGAACCGCAAAACTCATAACTCATAACTCATAACTCATAACTCATAACTATTGATGAAGTCACTAATGCACTGAGCAACCTGCTGTGGAAACTCTTGGGGTAAGTTATTGCCGCCTTTATCAATAATGTGATATTTGGCTGCTGGAGTTAAGTTAGCGTATGTTTTACTGGTCGCGATCGCCGTAGGGGCGTCTTGCCCACCTTGCAAAATCAAAACAGGGACTTTAAGCCACTCTAATTTTTCCTGTAATAATTCTGCTTCAATTTCTGACTTATCTCGTTGCCACAAAAGCTGGCAGGCGGTAGGAGACTTGAGCCTCTGTTGCCAATACTCACTCGTTCGCTTAAATTTTTCTTGCTGACCCAGCAATGAAGCTAAGGACTGGAGCGATCGCAATAACCAAAACAGCAACGACGAACGCCCCAGCAAGAATCGAGTCCACCACCCATGTTTTCTCACTTTCTGGTCTGACAGCCCTTCTGGTGCCAACAGCACCAAACCACTCACCAGATCCGGATATTTCAGGGCATAGCTAGCCGCAATCCATCCCCCTAGCGAGTGACCAATTAAATACACCTGCCGCTGGTTCAACGTCTCTAAGAACTCGGCTAAACATTCCACCTCTAGCTCAATAGAGTAATTAACCTGGGGACATTCCGAGTCTCCAAACCCAAGTAAGTCTGGTGCAAAGCAATGGTAATCTTTACTCAAACGATTGACAACCGATATCCATTGACTGCTATCGCTCCAAGAGCCATGTAAAAACACGAGCGTCGGTCCTTGACCAACTTCACGCCAGAAAATTTGCCCTTGAGGTAGCCTGATGCGGGAATTACTTATGGGTAGAGCCATCCGGGTTAATAGTTCTTTAATACAGCAGCCTACGCTTGGGTCATAAGCATTTTTTACTAATGCTTAAGCTTAAGCTAACGTTGTCAGGCCGTCAAAGTAGTCCTGCAACTGTCGATTATGGTCATGGGAAAGCTTGCCCTTGGGCAGATCTGTGGGAACAAACGCCTGAACCTCAATAATTTCCAGGTTATCTTGAACTTGCATCGTTCCCTGAACATCAGCTTCGACCAGCACAGCAATAGAATGAATTCTGGGATCGCGATCCGGTGCTGAGTAAACCCCAACTAAGCGGCGAATCTTTACCAAAGAGAGTCCCGTCTCCTCTGCCAACTCCCGCCCCACTGTTGTAGGAATATCTTCACCCCAATTCACAATACCGCCCGGTAAGCCCCACTCACCGCTGTCACGACGCCGAATTAGCACAATTCGACCATCTGGCAGCATTGGGATGATGGTTGTGCCGGTGACGGGATGGCGGAAGATAATACCCAGGACTGTTTGTACAAATTGCCATGACCTCTTCATTTGTGAGCTTTGCCACCATGTGTTTGGATTAGTTGTCAATTTTACGGGACTCAACTTCCCTAAACTTTCCCCAGTTTCCTCTCCCCCGTTATATCCGTAAGGTTAACTGGAAATTTCCAGGGGGGAAGAAAGATTCTAGACGGTACGGATGCAGGTTCGGTAACTTGAATAAGCTGTTTAGATGAGTAATCGGCAATTATTTGATTAATCGTAGTATTATTTATTATCCTTTTTTGGGTTGAAAACCCCGCCCGCTCTTTGAGCGGCTTTGTGTTACGATTAGCAAATTACGGTAGGAAGTACCGGAATTAACGCCTGAGAAGCTAGTTGAAAGACTAGGAGCATCAACAGTAAGACCTACGGGCAAGTTGAGTCCAGGAAGCCTAGCCTCTAGTTGGCGAGGTGCTTCACACATTGGTTTGGCAACCATTAAATAGATGCGGTGGGATGTCACGTATCTTTAAACTGTCTGTGGACGTATCTTTTACAGTGATATTTGGGTGTATACATCTGGGTATCTAGGAAAGGCGGATGAAGCAGAAAATTTCTAAGGAGCGATCTTTAGAAGCCCACGCCATAACGGCTTCCGTTTGGCGCTGGGAGTACGTCACAAGCCTCTACAACCAATGACTGCGGCAAAAATATAGCCAGGTCGCGGATATAGCCTCATTAAGGCTTAGAGGCTGTTTTTTTGTTGTTTATAAATGAGGTAAACATGGCAAAGCGCCGCAACCTAAAAAAAGAAAAGGCGCAGCGTAACCAAGCCTATGCTCGCAAGTTCCGGAAACGCCAAAATACTGGTCGTTTCTTCAAATCAAAGTATCGGCAGAAAGCGCCGAAAAGTGAGGAAGAAGAAGAGGATCAAATGGCTAGTAGTTAAGTCGCTCTTCAAGTACCACTCCAAGTCATATTGTGTCCGATTGCATCTACCTCGTAAACCGCAGGGGAACAAGGGAGACAAGGAAGACAAGGGGACAAAAGGGAGAGGTTTGCTTTCACAGGGAAGCACCCTCACGCCTTTAACGGAAGACAACTTATTCTTAACCCAGATTGCTGAGTGTATGTCTGTCTCTGCTGCTGGCAGCGTTATGCCGCTGCCAGCGAGTTGTCTGGGCTAATCAGCCCGTCATCTGAGACCGAGCGAAATCCAGCGCTTTTCGCACCTGCTCGAAACCTGTGCCACCGTAACTATTGCGGGCGGCGACGACTTGGTGGGGTGCGATCGCTTCATAAATATCTTCATCAATGGCTGGGTGTAATTCCCTCCATTCTTCTAGGCTCAAATCATAAAGCAGTTTACCTGTGGCAAGGCAAGTTCTGACTACCTTACCAACTAAGTTGTAAGCCTCCCGGAAGGGGACGCCCCGCGCCGCCAGATAGTCGGCTACATCTGTGGCATTAGAGAAGTCTGACGCCACTGCTTGAGCCAGACGCTCCTGGCGAAATTCTAACCCTTCTTTCAGCAAAATTGTCATCGCTTCAAGGCTTGCTTTAACCGTCTTAACAGCGTCAAACAAAGCTTCTTTGTCTTCTTGCAGGTCTTTGTTATAAGCCAGCGGTAGTCCCTTCATCAGCACAAGCATTGCTTGCAGGTGACCAAAAATACGCCCAGCTTTGCCCCGTACCAGTTCGGGTACATCCGGGTTTTTCTTTTGGGGCATGATGCTGGAGCCTGTAGCACAGCTATCTTTGAGTTTGACAAAGGCAAATTCTTCAGACGCCCAAAGGATAACTTCTTCAGAAAGACGGCTCAAGTGAACTGCGATCAGGCTGGCAGCACAAAGAAATTCAATCGCAAAGTCGCGATCGCTCACTCCATCGAGACTGTTGGCATAGACATCGCCAAAGTTCAGCAACGATGCGGTGTAGTGCCTGTCAATCGGGAAAGTAGTACCCGCTAATGCCCCACAACCCAGCGGCGAGATATTTGTTCTCCTATATACCTCTCCGAGGCGTTCCCAGTCTCGTTGTGCCATTTCAAAGTAAGCCAAGAGGTGATGAGCTAAGCTTACTGGCTGGGCGCGTTGCAGGTGGGTGTAGCCAGGGATAATGGTTTCAACGTTGTCTGAGGCGAGGTCGAGGAGAACGCCCTGAAATTCCCGCACCTGGACGCGGATTTGTTCAATCTGGTCTCGCAGGTAAAGTCGCGTATCGGTTCCAACTTGGTCATTGCGCGATCGCGCAGTATGTAGTTTTTTGCCAACGTCGCCAACAATCTCCGTTAGCCGCCGCTCAACCGCAAAATGTACGTCCTCCGCGTCAATGCCGGGATGAAAACTTTCTTGCCTGTACTCTTGGCGAATTTGTTCTAAACCCGCTACCAGTTGCTCTCCCTCTGACTCAGAGATGATGCCGGTGTGGGCGAGCATTTGGGCATGGGCTACAGAACCTGTGAGGTCGTACTCAATCAGTTCAATGTCAAAACCAATACTGGCATTGAAGCGCGCGATCGCGGGATGCAGCGCCGATTCAAACCGCTGGCTCCATGTTTTTTGTTCAGTCACAGCCAATGCCTACGTTTTGGGTGTTGAAAGTTGAGTTTAAACCATTGGCAGGCGCTTGCTTCAAAACTTATAGCTGTAGCCATCTGTATTAGGACGCCGCCTGCTTCAGAACGGATTCGATCGCATCGCGTAAACTATCCGAGTTGTGCAACTGTTTGCGAATG
>JAHHGU010000016.1 GCA_019359765.1 Aphanothece sp. CMT-3BRIN-NPC111 | reverse complement strand
AATCTGGGGATTTGATATAAGAAACCGTTCATCAAACCGCTGGGGTTCCCAATCAAGTTTATTGACGTCGCCGCTTTGGGGAATTAGTCGCTGTCGCCAGGTAATTTCTTTGCCGTTGAGACTCGCCCACCATTGATTGATGGTAGCAAGGTTATTGGCGTTTTCCGGGTTGCTACTGTTTTGCTGCCACATAACTTTTAGTTGCATCAGAGGTTACTCAAATCACTAGTCTCTTTAAAGTTTAGACCTCTTCATTAACCTACAGGCGATCGCACCTCCTCACTACTGCAAAAATGCGATCGCCTCTTAACCCTGCTTTTTAAGGGGGTTGGGGGGATCTATTCTCTTCCATCGCCAAACACTAAACTCGATACAATCACAGAATAAATGCAATCCAGGGGCGTAGCAGATGCTGAGGCGGATTTGGCAGTGGTTGAAGAGGTTGTTTCAGCGGCTATTAAATATTAGAACCCCTCCCCAGTCTTCCCCTGATCAACGGGAGAGAGGAAGTATAGCTTCTCCCCTTGATCCGGGGGGACACAGAAGGGTAGAACTGGATAAACCCCTGAATGATGCAGATTACGAAAATCTGTTCATGCAGTTGCTTGAGGGAGTACATCAAGGCTGGAGCCGAGGAAAGATTAAGGGCTTTTTGCTTGCCAAAAGTATTAATGAAGCTGAAATGGTAGCGTGGTTGCAGGAATTTGGCAGAAAGTTGCTAGAGTCACCGCAACCGAATCAGGAATTAGTACAGCGGATGGTGCGGCTAGGTGAACTTGACAGTGGTGAAATTAGCAAAGTTGCCTATGAAATCGGCATACAGCGGCTGATCAAAGAGCCAAAGGCAGAGGTATGGGAGTATGACGGCCTCGACAAATGAACTTGCCAATTGTTTATCACCCCAACTACATCGCCCCACTTCCAGACGGGCATCGCTTCCCCATGCCCAAATTCAGCAAACTCTACGAACTACTTCTAGCTGATGGCGTAGCTGACAAAACGCAATTTTACTCCCCAGTGCGTCCCCCTGAAGATTGGCTCGAATTAGTCCATACCCCTGAATATGTGCAAGCTTATTGTGAAGGCACCCTCGATACCAAAGCCCAACGCCGAATTGGTTTGCCTTGGAGTCCAGCTTTAGCCAATCGTACCTGCGTTGCTGTAGGCGGAACAATTCTCACCGCTAGACTGGCACTAACTTATGGACTCGCCTGCAATACTGCTGGGGGAACTCATCATGCTTTTCCCAGTTATGGATCTGGCTTTTGTATTTTTAACGATTTAGCGATCGCCTCCCGTGTTCTCCAACAACTAGGACTTGTCCGCAAAATTCTCATCGTTGACTTAGACGTACATCAAGGAGACGGCACCGCCTTTATCTTTCAAAATGATCCTAGTGTCTTCACCTTCTCGATGCACTGCGAAGTTAACTTTCCTAGCACCAAGGAAAAAAGCGATCTAGATATTCCCCTGCCAGTAGGGATGGAAGACGATGCCTATCTCCAAACCCTAGCTAAATATCTGCCAGATTTACTGTCCGAGTTCCAGCCAGATTTAGTATTGTACGATGCTGGGGTTGACCCTCATGTGGGCGATCGCTTAGGAAAGTTAGCCCTAACAGACAGCGGCATATTCCGCCGAGAAATGCAGGTTTTAAGTACTTGTATGGCAATGCGCTATCCTGTGGCTTGTGTAATTGGTGGTGGTTATGCCGAGGATCTTGATAGCTTGGTGTATCGGCACTCGTTACTTCATCGAGCTGCCAGTGAAATCTATCGCCAGTACCAGCTTTGTTTTCCTCGATACACTTTCTACGGGATCGGTATGCTGCACCGCTAATTCCACTCAACCCAGCTGAGGATAAATTGTGCTGCTATCAAAAGGCTTCGAGATTGAGATGTACACTGGTACTCCCCAAGGGGAGATTGTGGGACTCTCAAACCGAATTGTGGCTGACTTAGATGGATTTGTGACAGAGCCAGATAGCCGCAATGTGGAATATACAACGGCACCTTTTTGTTCTTACGATCGCTTATTGTGTGCCTTGGTGCGTCCTCGACGGCAGCTACGAGCATATTTAGAGCGTTTAGGGAATTACACCCTAATTCCGGGAAGTACCTTGTCTTTGGGGGGGAGCGATCGCTTCTACCGTTCTGACCCCAGTAATCCTTACCACGGTTATATTGAACAAACTTACGGCACCAACGTTGTCACTGCCAGCGTCCACATCAACATCGGCATTAGTGACCCAGAACTGCTGATGCGTGCCTGTCGCCTCATCCGCGTGGAAGCGCCCTTGTATCTTGCCTTAAGTGCCTCTTCTCCCTTCTTGGATGGACGTCCCACTGGCTATCACTCCACTCGCTGGGGGCTGTTCCCCAAGACTCCTTCCCATGTTCCCTTATTTGAAAGCCATGCTCATTTTATCCAGTGGACAGAAGAGCAACTTGTAGCTGGGACGATGCAAAATGTCCGTCACCTGTGGTCATCAGTGCGACCAAATGGCAACCGGCGTCCTTACGACCTCAACCGATTGGAGTTGAGAATCTGCGACTTGATTGTTGACCCCATTGCCTTGCTGGCTGTCACAGCCTTGTTAGAAGCTCGACTTTGGCAATTGATAACTGACCCCAGCTTAGATCCTCTGGAAAAGACTATCTTGTCACCAGAAGATTTAGTTACCCTAACCGACGCCAACGAAGACGCCGCCGCCCGTCAAAGTCTAGATGCCCAGTTGCAGCATTGGCAGGATGGTAGAACGATTTTGGCAGGAGAATGGATTGCCCAAATCTACGAAGAAGTGAGAGCGATCGCTAAAAAGCGGGGCTATAGTTGCTTCCTCTCACCCCTACAAAAAATTTTGAAAGAAGGTAACACAGCACAACGTTGGTTAAAATCGCACAATCAGAATTTAGACAGCCGCAGCGTGATGATTGAAGCCATTCAAGCTATGGTCGATCAAGAACAAGAACTAGAAGATAAGTTGTGTGAGCAATTGGTTGCCTAACTTTGATCCTAATGCTGTCCAATTTATCCATCAAAATATCTAATCAATGGACAGCGATCCCCAATTATTAAAAAATTCTATATAACGTCTATCTTTGGTTAGATGTGTTAGCCCCCTTTAAGGGAGTCCGGTCTGGATTAGATTAGTCGGCATCTCATGGTAAGACTTGTCCTAGTTAACCCTCAAATTCCGCCTAACACGGGCAATATTGCCCGTACTTGCGCTGCTACCAGTACAGAGCTGCATCTGGTGGGGCCATTGGGCTTTGAAATTAGCGATCGCTACCTAAAACGAGCTGGTTTAGATTACTGGCCTTACGTCAACTTGCACTACCACAAATCCTTGAATGATTTTGAAGCATATCATCGGCAGCACGGCGGACGCTGGATTGGCTTCAGCACTTCCGGTAGATGTAGTTATGTAAAGTTACAGTTTCAAACCAGTGACTGGCTGTTGTTCGGCAGCGAAACAGTCGGCCTCCCGCGACCAGTTCTGGACGCCTGTGATGTTACCGTTTATATCCCCATGAGCCAGCCTGGTGTCCGCAGCTTGAATCTTTCTGTAAGCGCTGCTGTGGGTCTGTTTGAAGCTCAGCGCCAGTTGGGTTATTTTGAATAAATCTTTTTCTGATACCCCATCTGTCCAGTTTCTTTATTTATAACTTTGTTGCCTCTAACATCACCCTGTACTCTTATAGACTTAACCAGATATCACCTAGCTGTTTGACATAAATAGCCCTCAGCGCTGTATATACATATATGCATATAAGTTTTTGAGAAAAAAATCTATATTTGTCTCAGATGGGCAGTACAGCAGCATCACAACCTTTGATCCCGCAAATATTAAGTGAGAAAATTGCCTTGTCAGGCTTCAGCTATTGCACATACAAAAATCCCTTTCATTTGATAAGAAATTCCTATAAAAGATTCGGAACATCCAGGGAATATCATTGATAGACTTTAGTCATCCAAACATTTAAATGCTCAAGCTGGGAAACGGCTTACTAACCAGCAAAATCAAGGCTTTTGTCAAGTTCCTAGTTTGGAGATACTTAAGTAAGCACGTTGGGTGACTTGGCTATCTGGGGAATTATACGGTTGTTATTTCAATCAAAATCAGCGTAAAGTTTCTATCAGCAACACATTTGTGGCTGAAGTCATCCGCCGCAGGGTGTGTAAATAAATCTAACCCTGAGGAGATACCTTGAATTTTGTTTTCACCTCTTCTTGTCTGACCCAGAGAAGTCTGTATAACCACTACGTTGTCTCTATAATGCTGAGTGGCAATAGCACAGCAATAGCTCATGTGGTTTTGGCAACAGACTCACCAGCCAGGAACCTAATAAAGCTTCTTCAAGAAGAGGTGGAGCAGAGTTTGTCTTTAACCGAATTTGTACTTAGTCATGTAAACTTGTCTAAATTAAGAAAGCAGGTTAACCTTGCCTAAGTACGCTTAGCAAGCGTGATTAGCATCACTCTTTGGTGTGATTTACCTTATTCACTGGTAAAACACTAAATTATTCAGAGACAGTTAAGCGCTCGTAGTAAGTTAGGAGGTCGTTATTGAAACGCGCATTTACGCATAAGGTTGAATCAGTTCCATCCTGTGCCGCAGACAATGATGCGTTAGCGAAGCTCTCTGGAAGTAAGCTTCCTGAAGAAGTAGCAGGCTATGTAAAGCCAATTTCTCCAGAAGTTAACCGTCGAGTTCGCACCTCTGCCGCCATGATTGGATTGGCAATATCAATGGGCGCATCCAGCCTCTTGCTGCCTCGACAAGGTGATGAAGCTATGGCAGCTGCTGAGCCTGTAGCCGCCGAACCAACTTTAACAACGCCCACAACACCCGAAGTTGGAGTTGTTTCCCCCTTGTTCAAGCAGGAGCCGCTTGCGGCATTGTCGAACCCCCAGTTCCAAGCGGCAGAGTCCAAAACAAAGGTATCGAAGCCTGCCCCAACGGTGATTGAACAGAAGGTGCAGCCGGAGCAAAGCCTTCGGCAGGTGTCGCCAACCTCTAAGGTAGATGCAGCCGCGATCGCGACTTCAAATAACTTTAAGTCCAGCTCTGTGCTGCCTATAGGCAAATCTGTCAATACCCTAGGCAACGCAAATGAGCTTTTAAACGGAAGCCAAGATAATGCTAGTGACCGCTTAAAGCAGCAGCGGAACCCCTGGGAAAATGGTCTGGCGGAGTTGAGGTCTGAGGAGTCTACAAATATATCGGAACAGGTCAATCTGGGTACGGGTGTGGTGCCCCAACCCATTCAGCAGTCAGCAGTTGTCACTCCGGCTGGAGAAATAGAACAGTCAGTGTTGACGCAACTAGAGAAGGCGAGAAGCATCTCTAGTCCTGTACTTAGCCCTACAGCGTCCCAAAAGACGGCACCATTAGCGGCTACGTCACCAGTCATTCATTCTTCTCAAAAATCGGCGGTTTCAGCAACGTCTGCGGTGCCAAATTCCCCCGTCGTTAAACCCCAAGAGGCAGCAGCACCGACAAGGCTCTATCAAGTTAAGTCCGGAGATACGCTGGATGCGATCGCGCAGGCTTACGGTGTTTCTCCTACAGCAATGATTCGGGTCAATCAGATAAACAACCCGAACCAAATTAAAGTCAATCAAGAGGTGAAAATTCCGCCCAGCCAGTCAATCTCTTTGATTCCTGGTATTAAACCTGAAACTGGCGGTTCTACACTATCAACCTCTCAGCCTTCTGTTGCAGCACCCGGTCCGGCTGTTGCACCTTTGTCAACCAATGTCATACCTGCTAATTTGAAGCAGCAGCTGTCTGACACCAAACCGGCTACTACCACTGCGTCTCTTGCATCTACATTGGTGAGGACTGCACTACCCAAATCTACGCTTTTAGTTGCAAGTGCACCGAGTCAATCTCTAAATTCCAAACCAGCCTCTCAAGATAACCCCTACATTGAGAAACTTAGGGGTGAGGTTCTCAAGCTACAGGAGCAGTATCCGGCTCAGAACAAACGTAGTCAAGCCAACTCAGCCGTTCAGGCAGCGCCTCGTGCCGTAGCTAGCCTAGCGCCGACACCATTAAACAGCACCAAGCCACAACCGCAAGTGCTGGCTCAGAGTTTAGGAGTAGGCTCTACACCTAGTGCCGTCCCGATTGCCGTGCCAACGCCGCTATTTAACAACAGCAAGCCACGGCAGCAGTCTAAACCTCAAAACCAAGGTGGTCAAGTCAATTCGGCAGTTCAGCCTGGGTCTGCTTCAGTTCCGATTGCCGTGCCAACGCCTCCGCGCCAAGATGGTGTAGCGAATTTAGGAGGGCAAACTGCGGCTGGTGCCGTCATGATACCTGTGCCGCCGCCCCAGATGGCAACCGCGCCCATAGGCACTGACGCCTATAACCCCATCACTCAGCCGCCGCTGGGACAGGAGGTAAATCCAGACTTACCGCCCCTCCAAGGACCCGGTCAGTACCTACCTCCGACTAACCTACCCCAGTTTACTGGTTACATTTGGCCAGCAAAAGGTGTATTCACCTCAGGCTTTGGGCGGCGTTGGGGACGGATGCACGCGGGAATTGACGTTGCAGCCCCTGTCGGCACACCCATTTACGCGGTTGCGCCCGGTGTAGTGGTTAGGTCGGGCTGGAATTCCGGTGGCTATGGCAATCTAGTGGATATTCGCCATCCTGACGGTACCCTAACCCGCTATGGCCATAACAGCCGCCTTATGGTGAAAGCTGGTCAGCAGGTCGAACAGGGTGAAAAAATTGCCGAAATGGGCAGCACAGGAAACAGTACCGGCCCGCACCTTCACTTTGAGATCCATCTGCAAGGAAAAAAAGCGGTCAACCCAGTTGCCTATCTGCCTCGCCGTAATTCTTAGCTATCAGTCATATCTAAAGGGGAGCGATTTCACTCCCCTATTTTTTGAGCTTAGGAATCTATTGGCAGAAAATAGCGATCGCGGCTATGTCGTGTGCTATGCTTAATAAGGCTGTTAAAAAAATATGGCTCAGTAGCTCAGTGGTTAGAGCAGGGGACTCATAAGCCCAAGGTCGCAGGTTCAAATCCCGCCTGAGCCATTCTTGTACAGTGACAAATTATTTGTCGTTAGTGACATATTAATGTTGCTGACGACAAAGTAATTGTCATCGTGACAGATTGTTGTCGTTGAAATAGAAGCGACAAATTATTGTTGTTCAAGCCTCGCCTACAAGGGGACGAGGTAAATCTAAAATCTTTTGACGCATTGCTTCAGCAATATCCATAGGGGGCAATCATACCATCGCCCCATAAATTTGTATTAACGCTAATAGCCAACTGGCTACTTCAATGCTGGCATCTCAACGAGACAGCAAGAAGGTGTGCTAACTAGCCGCTCAAGCGCTACCATTAACCAGCAGATATCGGTGCAACTATACGCATCCCCAGCCATTGGTATCTTAAGCTCAGCCTATGGTCAGTTACTGTAATTGTCCTCGAGAAGTGGCAGGGCATCGCTTTGGTATTAGCACTATCCTGTTCCCGTCAGAGTTCGTTGGCATCCCCGGTAGTGACTAGCCATACTCAAAATCGTTACGAGTATGATATATTTGTAACAGTTAGTAAATTATCAATCATTGCGTACACGGGTAAACTTAATTTGTGTTAACCCGTGCAAAAGCGCCAGTCATGCACAATCATTCCAGGAGATTATATTCATGACCCACCACACAGAAGGCTGCATTAGGGTTGGACAATCTGCCCCCGACTTCACCGCAACATCTGTGGTCGATCAGGAATTTAAGACGATTAAGCTGTCTGACTATCGCGGCAAGTATGTAGTTCTGTTTTTCTATCCCCTAGACTTCACGTTTGTTTGCCCTACTGAGATTACAGCCTTTAGCGATCGCCACGCAGAATTCAAAGAAATAGATACCGAAATTTTGGGCATATCTGTTGACAGCGAATTCTCTCACCTCGCTTGGATTCAAACAGATCGCAAGGAAGGCGGCGTCGGCGACCTGAACTATCCTCTGGTTTCCGATATCAAGAAAGAAATCAGCGCTGCTTACAACGTCCTCGATCCAGAAGCAGGCATCGCGCTCCGGGGTCTATTCATCATCGACAAAGAAGGCATCATCCAACACGCGACGATCAATAACCTAGCTTTTGGTCGCAACGTCGAGGAAACACTGCGAACCCTCAAGGCGATTCAATACGTCCAGTCTCACCCAGACGAAGTCTGCCCGGCGGGTTGGCAACCAGGTGATGACACAATGGTTCCTGACCCAGTCAAAAAGAAGGTTTACTTTGCGGCGATTTAAACCCGCGCTGGCGTTTCTCCCGCAAGGCTAATGGGGTACTGAATTATTTTCAAGCCTCAATAATGAACCATGGGATTCATAAGTAGGTGGCAGTAATTAAATATATGTTGGAATTGTTAGTAGGAAATACAGCTAACCGCTAACACTCGCATCCGCCAAATTCATAGGTGGTTGGGGAGTTTAACACTAACTTCTCTCGCATTTATGTTGATTTCTGTACACCTACTTAACCCCACTTTGTTGGGGTTAAAATTTATTTGTTAGTTAAGGAGAGTTTAATACCCTATGCTAACTTCCACTAACTTTAGCAGCTTACTCAACGAGCGCTTTTTCCGCAATTTTGTTCCCATTCCTGCCACGAATAACCTGAGTTTGGGAGAAAGAACTTCAGATTTTCAACGACCTGATATTAAAAATGGCTGTCAAGTCAAGTTGTCTGAGTACAGAGGCGTCCAACCCGTTGTTCTCGCCTTCACCCGCATATTCACCGAAAATTATTACTGCCCCTTGTGCTACCCCCACATCAAAGCGATGAATGAAAACTATGAGCGGTTCACCGCTAGGGGGGTTGAGGTGTTGATGATTACCAGTACAGACACCCGGCAGAGTCAAAAAGTTGTCAAAGACCTGGGTTTAAAAATGCCGTTGCTCAGCGATCCTAGTTGCTGGACATTTCAAGCTTATGCAGTCGGTCAGGCTTTGGGAGCACCTCTACCAGGGCAATTTGTGCTAGACAAGCAGGGAAGACTGCGGTTTAAACATTTGTTTTCTTTCCTTTCTCCTAACGCGGAAATTGAAACATTGATGGAAGTTGTTGAAGGTCTATAAAAAATAAAAATTGCAAGATTAAAATCTAATTTTTTAATGTTTAAACTATTTAGCTAATGCTGAATGGAAAAAACCATAAAGATGAGTGTAGTTAAGAATAGACGTAGATTTATAGTAGGGGTACAGTCCTCCCCCTACTATAACCGTGGAAAAGCCTTCTTTTACTAACCACTAACTGCCTCGTCTGGATGTATAGTAATTGTCATAAGAATGCTTGACAATCAACTTCACCCCCATGCACCCTAAAAGCTAATTGCTAAAAGCTAACTGAAGGATTGCTAAAAAGGGGTATGCACGGCAAGATTGTTGGTCAACGGCAAAATTAACCGCTACAGCCGCATCTGCGCTAGATGGCTGCGAGGATTGAAACTGCGGTGATCACGGATTTTTTCATAATACTCGCGCTCAACAGGAGTTATATCTTTGGGAGTTGCGATCGCAATCTTCACCAATTGATCGCCCCTCACTCCCTTGGGATTGGGCCAGCCTTTGCCCCGTAGACGCAACGATTGACCAAAACGCACCCCAGCCGGAACGTTTACAGTCACATTTCCATCTGGCGTTGGCACTTCAACTTGTGCCCCCAACACAGCCTCATCTGGCGTCACCGGCACTTCACAGATGAGATTATCCCCTTCAAATTGGAAGAAGGAGTGAGGCTGAAGTTCCACACTTAAGTACAAATCGCCCCGCTGCTGGTTGTAAGGGTTTATCTGACCTTTTCCCCGGACGCGAATGCGGCTACCTTGTTTAGCACCAGGGGGAATCCGAACGTCGATCACCTCGTTCCCTAAATTCAGACGCTTCTGGACGCCGTGGAACGCCTCAGACAGGCTAAGGCTGATAGCTGCTTCTCTATCGGCAGATGCTGCGCCTGTGCGGTTATCATAGCCGGAAAAATCACTATAGCCACCAAAATCATTAAACCCAGTTGGCCCACCGGGGGAAGTACGGTAAGTGTAGGTGCGACGGGAACCAGTGTCAGCGCCGGGGCCACTGGTGCCAAAACGGCCTAACAACTCATTGATAAATTCATCAAAACTTCCATACTGGCTAAAGTCAAAGCCGCCAACATCATTAACATTAACACCGGATCCCCCCGAAGGCCACCCTTGTCCAGCTTGTTTCCAGTATTGACCAAACTGGTCATATTTCTTGCGCTTTTCTAGGTCAGATAAAACTTCGTAGGCTTCGCTAACTTCCTTAAAGCGTGCCTCTGCCTCCTCGTTGCCAGGGTTCATGTCCGGGTGATACTTCCGTGCCAAACGCCGATAACTTTTTTTAATTTCATCAGCGCTGGCGGTTTTGTTCACTCCTAAAATCGAGTAATAATCTTTGAAGTCAGTTGCAGCCATTAGTTTAGCCTCCTCTCCTGCTTAGAATTTAGTTGAAATTTTCTTATGTATGTTGTCTGAATGAAGCCACTACTGATACGCGACCCAAAGGGCAAGCAGTAATTTAAAAGCTAGCAAATCTAAAGTTATGGCAATTTAACTGAGACTAAGCCTATCAAAAAAGTCAAGTGGACTAAGGGCGGTTCTTTCTCAGGGGTGCGATCGCAATTTCCGTACTTGCAATTCCTGCATAACGAATCAAGCCTTCCAACCCCTCAGAGGGTGTGGGTGGGGCATCTTGGAGTTGCCGGTGCATATGCCAAATTACCTCCTCTGGCACCTGGCGCAGACGCCCCTGGTTTCGTTCCATACACAACATCACCGGCGTATCTACCCACAAGCCAGTGATGTGAGTAAAGCCGGAGGCACGAGCTAGAGCTAGAGCCTCCCGCCTTTGATGACGCGCGGCATTTGTTGCATCATAAATAGCTTCCGACGCCTTCCCCTGCAAGATTTGCTCAACTGCTTGCTGAAATTGGTGTTGCACCTGACGCCTAACTAAAAGCCACGACCCTTGGACGCCTTCATTTCCAAAAAGTTGGGCACGGATGGCATCGGTGGAAATCAGGCAGCGTCGGTTGCATTGTGCTACCAACTGTTGCGCCAAAGAGGATTTGCCGCTACCAGGAAGCCCAATTAAGAGAATCAGTTCGACCATCGAAATTTAAAATTTTAGATTTTAGATTACTAATCCAAAATCTAAAATCACTCATTCTAAATCACCGTATGATCTGGAATTACCGCATTTTTCACCACCACGACAATACCGTTGCGGATATAGAAACCCTGCTTTTCGCGCTCGGCTTCTTCTACTCTGTCTTTGTTAATAATCTGGACATGGGAACCAATGCGGGCATTTTTGTCAATAATAGCGCGGCGAATGGTGGTATCAGTTCCAATACCTAAGGGAATCTGGGTATTTGCACCGTTCGATTGTCGTTCAGCAAAAGGCTCGTAGAAATCCGAACCCATTAGCAGTGAGTCTTCAACGATGCAGCCTGCTTCAACGCGCGATCGCACCCCCAACACCGAATGATTAATCCGGCATTGTTTCAGGATGCAACCTTCCCCAATCATGGATTCAGTAATTTGGCAATCTAACAGCTTTGTGGGTGGCAAATAACGCGATCGTGTGTAAATTGGGGCTTTCTCATCGTAAAAGCTGAAGGGTGGCTGAGGTTGCCGCGTTAGAGCCAGGTTTGCATCATAGAACGCTTCAATCGTTCCAATATCTTCCCAATAGTGATCAAATAAGTAAGCCTGAACATTATAGTCAGGAGCAGCTGCGGGGATAATTTCTTTACCAAAATCTGTCTGATCTAGAGATGTTTGCAACAACTTGAGCAGGACTTCTTTTTTGAAGACATAAATTCCCATAGATGCTATGTAGGGCATCTCCAGAGCCTTTTCTGGAGACAACCCTAGAGTTGTCGTATCCACCTGCATCTGAGTTAAGGCATCTCCTTTGGGCTTCTCGCTGAAGTCAATTACCCTACCAGCGGCATCAATCTTCATCAAGCCAAAATCCGAGGCGCGTTTTTCATCCATTGGCACGACGGAAAGAGTGATATCTGCCTGGGTATCACGATGGCGTTGCACAAACTGGCGATAGTCCATACGGTAAAGGTGATCGCCGGACAGAATCAGGTACTCATCAACGTCCCATTCATCCAACAGCCAGATATATTGGCGCACGGCGTCAGCAGTTCCCTGAAACCAATTTGGGTTTTCTGGTGTTTGCTGGGCGGCTAGCACCTCGACAAACCCTTCCATAAAGCCCGCAAAATTGTAGGTACGGGCAATATGACGATTCAGAGAAGCTGAGTTGAATTGGGTGAGGACGTAGATTTTGAAGATCTCTGAGTTAATGCAATTACTGACAGGGATATCGATCAGGCGATACTTGCCTGCTAGCGGTACGGCAGGTTTAGCCCGCAGCTTAGTTAGCGGGTAAAGGCGGGTACCTGCGCCACCTCCGAGAATAATGCCTAATACTCTTTTCACAAAAAACCTCTTAACTGCCAGTAAACTCCCAAGTCCAGTGTCGAATTGTGCGGGGCAGTTGGCAAGGGGTGAGGGCAAGAAGTGCTTAGTTGAGTATCCTCAATCGTCCATTCCTGCTTATTGCAGTGCCATTTCCATCAAGATTTTCTGGGTACTCTGCTCTGGGGAGTCGTCAGAGGGGTGACGTTGAATATAACGCCCATCGGGTTGTAAATCCCAGGCTTGACGGTTATCTGACAGCATGATTCCCAGTATCTCTTGCAAGTCTTTGGCAATTTCTGGGTCTTCCACTGGTGCGATCGCCTCTACCCGCCGATCTAGATTACGGGGCATCCAGTCCGCACTGCCAATATAAACTTCCTCCTCACCCCCGTTATCAAAGTAAAAAATCCGGGAGTGTTCTAAAAAGCGACCGATAATACTAATAACCCGGATATTTTCACTGGCACCCTCGACGCCGGGACGTAGAGAGCACATCCCGCGCACAATCAGGTCAATTTTTACCCCAGCCCTTGATGCCTCGTAAAGCTTGGCAATCAGTGTCTGATCTACTAAAGCGTTCATTTTGGCAACAATGCGGCCCGTAGCTCCATTGCGGCAATGTTCAATCTCGCGATCGATTAGAGCTATAAAACGATCGCGCATATTCACAGGTGCCAACAACAACTTGCGATAAGACCGCTGCCGTGAGTAACCTGTCAAGTAATTAAAAAGATCCGTAAGATCTGCCCCCAGTTCTTCACGGCAGCTCAAAAGTCCCACATCAGTGTAAATCCGAGCCGTCTTAGAGTTATAGTTGCCAGTGCCAATGTGAACATAACGGCGAATACAATCTTCTTCCCGGCGCACCACCAGCGCCACTTTAGTGTGAGTTTTCAACCCCACTAAACCATAGACAACATGCACCCCAGCTTGTTCTAACTTCCGCGCCCAGTTGATATTATTTTCTTCATCAAAGCGGGCTTTCAGTTCCACAATAACAGCCACCTGCTTGCCATTTGCTGCCGCCGCAATCAGAGCATGGAGAATTGGCGAGTCGCCAGAAGTCCTGTAGAGAGTCATTTTAATCGCCAGTACCTTTGGATCGTAGGCGGCATAAGTAATGAAGCGCTGCACCGTCGCCGCAAAGGAGTGATAAGGATTGTGTATCAGCAAATCTGAGGCGCGCATCGCGGCGAAAAAATCTTCCCCCTCCTCCAATTTCAGCTCGAAAGGTTCGCCATCGGGTTCGGCAATTCGTCGCAGACGCGCTGGCACCACTGGCGTCCACTCAGGGTCTTTTAGCGCCGGGAGTGGTAATTCCATCAAGGACATTAAATCTCCCAGCCCCAGCAGCCCTTCTACCAGATAGACATCCTTTTCCTTGAGTCCCAACTCCCGCCTCAGCATCTTTCGCACTGTGTCAGGAGTGGTAGCTTGAACTTCTATCCGCACCGTCGAACCGCCCAAGCGTCGTTTGCGGAGTTCCTGCTCAATCGCTTGTAGCAGGTCATCAGCTTCATCCTCTTCCACAGCTAAATCGGCGTTCCTAGTAATGCGGAAGGTGTGATATTCCTGGATATTCATCCCCGGAAATAGGGACTCCAGATTATGACCAATCACCTGTTCTAGGGGAACACCCGTCCAGATAGCAGGTCTATCCTTGTGTCGCTGCCGCAATTCCTCTGGGAAGGACACAAACCGGGGCAAAACTTTCGGCACTTTAACCCGGGCAAAGAATTCCTCCCCAGTTTCCGGGTCTTTCACGACCACTGCTAAATTGAGGCTGAGGTTGGAAATATAGGGAAAGGGATGGCTGGGGTCAACTGCTAGGGGTGTTAAAACTGGGAAAATTTGCTCCTCAAAATAATTTTGCAGGTAAGTACGCTGTTCCTGGCTCAAGTCCACATAGTCAAGAAGGTGGATGCCCTCTCGTGCCAGCAGAGGCCGCAGTGCCTGCTCAAAGTGTTGATGCTGTTGAATAACCATAGGACGCAACCGTTGGCTAATCAAATCTAGTTGTTCGCTAGGCGTCCGGCCATCCGGCGGCAACTTACTCACATTCGCTTCCACCTGCTGCTTCAAACCAGCGACACGAACCATGAAGAATTCATCCAGATTCGAGCTAAAGATGGCCATAAACTTAAGACGCTCTAGTAGCGGCGTCCGAGGGTCAATGGCTTCATGCAACACCCGGTTGTTAAACTCTAACCAGCTTAGTTCCCGGCTGAAGTAATATTGCGGATCTAGCAGATTGATTTGGGCCGTGGTCTTTTTGGATTTAGACATGATGATTGTGGGCAGGCGTCACGAAGGCGTCCTAATGATTGCAGGAATTCTACTTGGGAAAATAATATAAATACAGCTTTTGTCGAGCGGCTGTATGTGCGGCTATATCAACTTATCTTAATCAAGCGACGTGAATAACCTGCCTCCAGAGGGAACCCGTTCAGCCTATTGGCTGAACGGCTTGATATCCCTGGAGTAGAGGCAAGAAGAATCCTTAACCTCAGGACTCAGAAAACCTCATCTTCTATTCCTTCCCACCATTCACCAAGATTCATGAGATCGCGGTGAATATCAGCTAATTCTGTTGCATATTCATCTGGAGAAAGCATAGACCGCCGTTCTTGTAGTTTCTTCAGACGCAGCTGCACTAACAACCAAGGTTTGGAGATGCTATCTGTTGCTTCTATATATTGGGCTAGCTCTTTACTATTCATGATTTATAAAATTGAATTGTATTCGTGACCTCTTATAAAAATACAGGCAGCTAAAGTTCTAGTGAATAAGTCGCCCGACATAATTAAAAGACAGCCACGATTTTAGTCATGACTGTCTTTAAGGCTGTTCAAGATGTAACGAGGGACTGTATTGGTCAGTTAAAGACCCAAGCGAAGAGAAGCAGCACTTGCTTTAAGCAGCTGAAGACATATTTTTGGTAGCGAAGTCCCAGTTCACGAGTTGGTCGAGAAAGGTCTGTATGAAGTCTGGACGCTTATTCTGGTAATCCAGATAATAAGCGTGTTCCCAAACATCCAAGGTGAGCAAGGCTTTTTGTCCGTGGGCTAAAGGATTTTCCGCGTTCGGAGTTTTAGCCACTTTCAGGGTGTCGCCATCCATGATCAGCCAAGCCCAACCACTACCGAACTGAGTTGCGGCGGCGTTTTTGAACTCTTCCTTAAATTTATCAAAGCTACCAAAGCTGGCGTTGATTTTCTCAGCTAACTCGCCAGTAGGTTCTCCACCGCCATTGGGCTTCATAGAATCCCAGAAGAAGGTATGGTTCCAAACCTGCGCTGCGTTGTTGAACACGCCAGCTTTGGAGGAGTCACCAAAACTTGCTTTAATTACTTCCTCAAGGGACTTGTCAGCGAGTTCCGTATCTTGTATTAGTTTATTGAGATTGGTGACGTAAGCAGCATGGTGCTTACCATAATGAAACTCAAAAGTTTTTGCCGACATATGCGGCTCTAGGGCATTGAAGTCGTAGGGTAAAGGGGGCTGTTCAAATGCCATTGTGTTCAATCCTCTCTAAATTCTTTCTAGTTTCATGCGAATGCTAACAGCTTTAACCCTTATGTGGCGTCAAGCTTTACTACATCTAGATTACCAAAGCTAGTGAAATAAAAATTAACAGTAGAATTTTATCCCAAAAGCCCAGCAAGAGCCAAGGGCAGACATTTCTACGCCAGATTAACCCTGGTGGGCGCATAAAGGGGGTAATGCCTACGGCACGGATGAGATACTATATATCTCTACTAGCCCTTTTCTGTAGCTAGTAGCGATCGCCCAAAAATTTTCTGCTAATATCAATAGCTTTTATTGGTGTATTAGCAATAGAAATACTATCTTTAGATAGATTTTTGAAAAAAACTTTACTCTCTTGATTTTCGTTTAATAAAATTACTTTTTTGTTTGCTTTGAGGGCAAGCGCAATTTCTGAAGCAGTACCAGTACCCATTCCACAGGCAATGATGACATCGCTAGAGAGGACGTTGATATTGTTTCGGGCGTTTCCCATATCAGTGATGATGGCAATGTCTACAGCATCAGAGACTGCGCTAGTATCCCTAGTGGGAAGAATACCGAGCGTTAACCCGTTAGCAGCTTTTGCACCTTTATTTGCAGCATCCATAACGCCGACATTTCTACCGCCAGTTAGCAGCACCCATCCAGCTTTAGCAATGAGTTCACCCAGTTGATAGGCGTTTGTCAGGTCAATTGCTGAGGCCCCCGCACCTGGTCCCATAACCCCAACAACAATTTTTATCATAGCGATTAGCTTTTAGAGGCTGTCTCTAAAGAAATGTAAAGTTAGTCAAATTAGCGATCGCTTCATCCGAGGAGAGAGGAGATGCGACGAATAAGAGCCGCCCTAACCCCTCACCCAAATCTTGATTACTTGACCGGCGCTCTAGGTGTTGACACTCCCACAGATCTCCAGCGCTAAGTAACGATAGTGACTTCCCCAGAATCGAGATCGTAACGACCACCCACAATTTTTAGTTTGCCTTCCTGTATCAGTTGAGTCAGCATCACTGAAGTTTCTTTCAACACTTCAACTTGATATTGAACATTGGCTACAACTGCATTATCAACTGGATCGCCCGCCTTGCCTTTTACCCTGGCTACGGCTGGTTTGATATCCTCAACAAAAGTGCCTATTCTACCAGGAAGTGGATCGCCTTTTACCGCCGCCGCTACTGCACCACATCTTTCATGACCCATAATCACGATCAGCTGGGCACCCAACACGGCTGTAGCGAATTCAAGGCTACCTACAGCAGTTGGACTAACAACATTTCCAGCCATGCGAACTACAAATAAATCCCCGAATCCCTGGTCAAAGATAATTTCTGTAGGTACTCGTGAATCGGCGCAGCTAAGCATGGCTGCAAAGGGATACTGAACTAGGGCAGTTTCTTTTAAACGTAACAGCGATTGGTTAGGGTTTTTACGCTTCTCCTGCACAAAACGTTTGTTCCCCTCCATCATTCTTTGCAGAGCTTCATCAGAAGAAACTGGTTTAGGTTTTTGTTGAGCATCAGCAGCTTGTGGCTCAATAGCTTCCTGTGCCGTCCAAAGTACGCCTCCAGCAGCAGCCGCAAGGCCAAACCCTCCCACGCCTCCTGCCAGCTTCAACAAATCGCGGCGTCCAACAAACCCATCAATACGACCCATAACTATACCTCACTGAAAATCAGATGATCTTTCGAGCAAAAAAAAATTGGCAACACAAATGTGTAAATCAGTAAGTCTGCTGCTGTGGCGGCTCTTATTTAGCCTTATTTCGCCCTATACTCCAAAAATGAGCGAGTTATTACCTCAAAGGAATATACCACAGGGGGTTGCAGATACCTAACATTTAGACCTCAGTCAGATTCTGACTTTTCCTGTTACAGCAGAATTCAGGAGTCAGGAGTAGAAGAGGCTTGATCTCGAACTCCAGAAGACTCAGTTCAACTACGAAAATAGAAATTAGCTCAGCCCATGAGTATGACTCTGTTAATTACATGGATAACACCGTTATCCGCCTCTATATCTGGTGCTAAGACTGTGGCATTTTTCACTTCAAAACCATCAGAACTATCAACTCTTATCGGTGAGCCTTCAACCGATGTGAGCGAATCAAATTTGGCGATATCTGCCGCCATTAACTTACCGGGAACGACATGATAAGTCAAAATTCTGGCAAGTTGGGGAATATTCTGCAACAAAGTGTGTATAGTTCCGGGTGGCAATTGGGCAAATGCCTCGTCAGTAGGGGCAAATACAGTAAACGGTCCAGGACTTTTTAGGGTATCTACTAAACCCGCAGCTTGAACAGCTGCAACTAAGGTTTTGAAGGAACCTGCATTAACGGCAATATCAACAATATCAGCCATATTTTCTTACCTCTTTACTTGTAATCTGGAGATTGAATATCTCTTAGACGCGCTTCTTTTCGCTTAAATCGGTCTAGCTGCTTTTCAAAGAACTCTCGATTAGCTTGTAAATGCTTGGGATTTGGGTCATCTAAAGGATAGAGTAGGGCAGTGCGTAATGCTTGAATTACAGCAGAAGTCACGCAATACATGGAACGTTGAAAACTAATCCCAAGTTGAATAAGCATATCATCTTCACCTCGGCAATGTTGCTGATAGTAATCAACTAGGTATGGTGGGAGGAAATGCAGCATATCCTGCATTAAAAGTGTGGGGGGAATGCCAGCGGTTCCTACAGGAAAGACATCCGCATAGAGAATGCCGTAGTGGAAATCTTTTTGCTCATCTGGCACTTGTTTAACTTGAGCATTGTAAGACTTAGTACCTCGGAAAGGTGCTGTACGATAAAAAACAGCTTCTACATAAGGCAATGCAGCTTCATATAACCATGTAAAGCCGCAAGATTTGGGAATAATTTCGTGCATTTCCCCGCCAATGTAGACGTGGTGATATATGGGCCGACCCGCTACTGCAAAGATACCATTGACGAGAAAATTCATAGCTTCGGGGACGCTTTTAATGTCTCCAGAATCATAGCGATCGCTCATTTCAAAGAACACCGGAGCCATCACTTCCCAAAATAACCCCAAGTTAGAATAATAAGACAGTTGCCGCACTTGTTCGATAAACATCTCTGGGAAAAGCTTATACATTCCCAGCATCACCGGATTACCCTTAAAGTAAGCCTTAATTGCCTTATCTGCTGCTGCCTTATATTCAGGAGTATCTAGGTAGGCGTCAAATTTCCCCCACCCCATATCTCTACCATGCCAAAGCATCGCCTGCATACAAGCTTCGGCAAACTCCATGTTAATTCTGTCATGCCATAAGTGGTGAAATAGCTTAGGCATTTTGAAGGTTTCACCCTTCTCCATAAACTCTAAAAGTTCAGGATGGGCAGTGGCTTCGCCTTTTTGCCAAACACGCAAATCAGCATCTTCCCCTGCGTAGTGGTTATGCAACTCCAAATACTCTTTGGGCAGAAAGTATTTAAAGAAAGGAAAGGGATTTAAAAACACACGCTCCGCAATGTAGAGAAGATCGCGCCAGTAGAAATCCATCGGCACAGCATAAGCTTTGTAAATGCCGATAATTTGCATGAGGTTTTCTGGGTTATCTGGTAGCATTGCGCCGCCTGCTTCTAAGCGGTGAATGACTTCCGCAAATTCATGATTAGAAGGGGGTAGTTTAGTTGCTGTTGCAGTGCTCATAATTGTGGTGTGGCTTTAATTTTTGAATTGAGGAAATTGATGGCTTAGAAAAGTGAATCTACTTTCTCTAGATGCAGTACAGCTACGATGTTATCTCTCAAGGAGATTTTTTTCATTTCTTCAACTTCTTGCTCATTTGTAGAATAACTTAGGACGCGAAAATATCCTTGATACACCCAATGACTACTAAACCTTTTGACAAATACCGGAATTGATTCATCTTGAGACAACAAAAGATGTGCTTTTTCCACAACTTTTGCTTTATCTTCTATCAAAATTACCTGGGGAGCTTGGGGATTTCTTTCCAAGTTGAAACAACCACAAACAATTCTTTTATGGCGCTGGGGAAACGAACTACTTTTATCTCCGCCTAGAATTTCGTGAATTTGATTCCGCGTGTAAGGTTGACCGATTTCAAACGAAATGGGTGGAATTGTTTCTGGTGAAGTTAATGTCTTCATTTTTAGGAATTGCACCTCAATTTATAAGTCAGTATGGTAAACGTTGAAACCTTACTGACTATTATTTTTCGGCGGATGGCTGATGATTGATAGCAACTTGCTGAGGATTAATAAAAGCAGCAACCATTGCCGTTGAGGTAGTTTCACTCCAGCGCATTAGCCAGTTGGGTTGCACTCCCAAAATAAAAATGATAGCTGCTAATACTAAAGCTGGGATGCGTTCCTGCGACTGAACTTTAGGATAGTAAGCTTGCTTGTTGTCTAGTTTGCCGAAACAAGTGCGATTGAGAAGAATCACGAAGTAAACGGCTGTTAATCCAGTACCAGTTACGCACAGCAGGGTTAGCAAGGGGAATATTGAGTAGCTGCCTTGAAAGACGACAAACTCAGCGACAAAACCCACTAATCCAGGGATACCAGCACTAGCCATTCCGGCTAAAATCAGCAAACCCGTCGTCAGAGGTAAACCTCGGATAGGATTTAACAAACCATTGAGAACATCCAAGTCGCGGGTGCCAACTTTAGATTCAATAACCCCCACTAGATGAAACAGCAGCGCCAAAATTAAACCATGGGCAACCATTTGGGAGATTGTGCCGACGAGACTTAAGGAATTAGCTGCTGCACCACCTAAGAGAACATAACCCATGTGACCGATGGAACTATAAGCTACCATGCGTTTAATGTCTTTTTGCGCGATCGCATTTAACGCCCCATACAACACGCTGATCGTTCCAATAATTGCTAGTCCAGGTGCCACAACTTCCCAAGTTTCAGGAAACAGCCCCAAACCAAACCGAATCAAGCCGTAAGTTCCTAACTTAGCCAGAACACCACCCAGAAGAATTGCCACAGGCGGGGAAGCTTCGGTATAGGCATCTGGCAACCAAGTATGTAAGGGAACTAAGGGGATTTTGATTCCGAAACCCACCAGTAGCATTGTTAGCAGTATCAGCTGCGCCGTTAAAGGTAATCCTTGAGTGATTATCAACTCATAATCAAAGCTGGTAGAGTTGCTTAACCAAGTCATACCCAAAAATGCTGCTAAAATTAGCACCCCGGAAACAGCTGTATAGATGAGGAACTTGGTAGCTGCATAGCCACGCTTGGGGCCACCCCAGATGTTAATTAATAGGTACAGGGGTATTAATTCCAGCTCGTAAAATATGATAAACAGCAGCAAGTTTTGCGAAACGAAAGCACCAGCTACCGCAGCATTGACGAGCAGAATCAGAGCATAGTAAATGCGGGAACGCTCAATCTCATTGCTGCTATAGATGACTATCCAAGTCAGCAGACTGCTTAAAGCTAGCAAGGGGAAAGATAAGCCATCAACGCCCAAGTTATAGCTCAATCCTAAGTCGGAAATCCAGGGTAAATACTCCTGAAATTGCAATCCTGAAGAGGTTAAGTCAAACTGGCTACCTAGCCAGATAGTCACGAGTAAGATCAGACTGGCGATCGCCAATGCTATAAACCGCAGCCTACTAGCCGTTAAGTTTCCCGGCAAAAACCCGATAATAAGTGCCCCTAATACGGGCATCCAGATCAATGTACTCAACATAAATTGTCCTTTGTTATTTGTTAGTAGTTATTAGTTAGTAGTTAGTCGATAGTAGTTAGCAACTAACAACTAACCAATCACCAATCACCAAGCATCAATCGAAACTAACTAACTAAAGTAACGGATCCTGTCTCTAAATCGTAATAACCTCCTACAACTTTCAGCTTGCATTCCTTAATTAACTCATAGATAACGGGAGAGGTTTTCAATTGTTCAACTTGGAGCAAAACATTTGCTTTAGTTGTAGATTCAAAGTCCTGCTGTCAGTACCCCTGTTCCTATAGCCCCTGCACCAAACTTGAGCAAATTTCGTCTGGAAACATTACCGCGCTTAGTTTTACCCTTCATTGCATCCTACCTGTATTTCAAAGGTTAAACATCAAGTCCATTTGAACAATCTCCGTATCTGTCATTAGTTATTGATCTGATAGCTAATGACTAATGACACAAAGCAACAACTCTAAAGCGTCCCCATCGTCAGCAATCCTAAAAACAGCGTCATTCCTAAAAGAATTGACAGCACATAAAACTGGGATTGACCGGAAACGTTGTACTTCAAACCCTGCCCGCTGAACATAGCCGCTAGACCAACGAAGTTAACTACACCATCAACCAGATAGCGGTCAAACCAAGCAGTTAGCTTGGAAATTTTATCAACTGGAGAAATAATACTCAGTCGGTAGATTTTGGCGGTGTAAAAGTCGTATGCCAATAAATCTTGTAGGGGTTTCCAAACATTGCGAATTGCTTGAAACTTTGCGCCACCCAAATAAAGTATCCCGGCGATGCTGCAACCGAAAAGGCTCGACAAAACCAGCAGCGTTGCTACCTGTGTGTTGATGGTTGTCCAATCTGGCAGCAGCGACAAGCTTTGCAACACTAAGGGAAGATGGAGGGTAAAGCCTAGCAAAATCATCATGGGCAGGATCATCTGCCAGAGGACTTCAGGCGATCGCACTGTCATCGGTTTGGGTTGACCGGCAAAAATCAAACCGAATACGCGAGTTACACTGAAAGCTGTTAGAGCATTAACTCCCAGCACAATTGCGGCTAACCAGGGTTGAGTAGTCCACAAACCATCTGCCAATTTCAGCAACGCCCAAAAGCTACCAAAGGGTGGAAAAGCGATTAATCCAGCAATACCTACCAAAAAGGCGAGTCCTGATATTGGTCGGCGAGACCAAATCCCGCCCATTTGCGTTAAATCCTGGGTAACGTTGTTCCAGATAATGCCGCCAATGACCATGTATAAAAGTGCCATGGCTACGGCATGAGTCAAAACTAATAACAGTGCCGCCTCACTTTGTTGCGTACCTACGGCGATGAAGACTAATCCCATATAGGCACTGACGGAATAAGATAAGGCGCGTTTTATGTCAATTTGCGCGATCGCAATAAACGTCCCACCTACCGCTGTCAAGGCACCGATAAACACCGTAGCCGCCATTACCAAAGGTGAAAGCGCTAATACAGGTTCTAGCTTTACCAGCACCCAAGCCCCTGTCGCCACCACCACAGAATTACGTAAAATTGTGCTGGGAATAGGGCCTTCCATTGCCTCATCCAACCAAAGATGCAGAGGAAATTGAGCGCACTTACTCATCGGCCCCGCAATTAAAGCCAAACCCAACCAAGCGGCAACTGTAGGATCTAAATTCGCGGTTTGACTCCACTGCGCTAAATCGGAAAAATTCCAAGTTCCTGCCAGGGAATATAAGGCTAAGACTCCCATCAGCAGAAATAAATCTCCCACCCGCTTCGTTAAGAAAGCATCTCTAGCACCCGTCACCACCAGCGACTGATTAAACCACAGCCCCACTAATAAATAAGTACCCAGTGTGAGGATTTCTAAAATCACATAGCTGAAAAACAAAGAGTCGCACAGCGCTAAGGCACACATTCCACCTTCAAACAGTGCCATTAGCGCATAAAAACGCGCCCAACCCCAGTCCATCTCCATGTAGCCGATGGCATATATCTGCGCTAGCAAATTCAAACCTGTCACTAAAACGGTTGCACCGATTGTTATCGAGGAGATTTCTAGAGGCAGCGAAATATCAAGATTCGCAACATTCAACCAAGGTATCAATATATGTTGCGGTGCCTGGTTCCAGGTGGCTGGCAGTGCAACTAAACCGTGGATGAAAGCCAACAAGGTCATCAACAAATTTACATAACCTGCTGGTCGTGGCCCTGTGCGACGGATAATTCCAGGAGACCAAGGCACAGTTAAAATAGCGCCAATTAAGGCATAGCAAGGTATCAACCAGACGGTCTGGAAGAACAACTCAAGCATCAAAGTACCTCTAAATTTTCAGAAAACTTTAGGGGTTGCCTAGCTGCACGGCGCTGTTTCCGCCACAGCCAGGAGTAGCTGTGGCTAGACCAACGTTCTCGGCAACCCCTAGAGGAAGAAAGACAATGGCTTTTGCAATAACCTAATAATAAGCGGAAACTTTTTTAGAGAAAAGACATTGTTGATGATAGTTACGATAGAGTATTATCTATACATCTAAAGAAGCAGGGAAGTTGAAGCAAGCAACGCTGCACCAACTCAAAGTTTTTGAAGTAGTGGCTCGACACGGAAGCTTTACCCGTGCGGCAGAGGAACTATTTATTACCCAGCCGACTGTCTCCATGCAGGTTAAGCAACTAACTAAAGTCGTGGGGTTGCCGCTGTTGGAGCAGGTGGGGAAACGGCTTTATCTCACAGATGCCGGACGGGAGCTTTTGGCGACGTGCCGGGAAATCTTCGATCGCCTAGCTGAGTTCGAGATGACGGTAGCTGATTTCAAAGGAGTGAAGCAGGGACGGTTGCGGCTAGCAGCGGTTTCCACAACTAAATATTTTGTGCCGCGAATGCTGGGGCCATTTTGCCAGCTTTATCCGGGAATTGATGTTGAGTTCAAGGTGACGAATCACGAACGCCTACTGGCACGCCTGAGCGAGAATCTCGACGACCTGTATATTCTTAGCCAACTACCAGAGCATATAGATATCCGTTATCATCACTTTTTGGAAAACCCGTTGGTAGTGTTGGCACCCGTAGCTCATCCGCTGGCTCAGGAGAAAAATATTCCTTTGCAACGCCTTGCCAGTGAACCGTTTATTATGCGGGAGGCGGGATCGGGAACGCGAGCGGAAGTGCAAAGACTCTTTGATGAGCATGGGATGCAGGTAAGAGTCCGGCTGGAATTGGGAAGTAACGAGGCAATTAAACAGGCGATCGCAGGTGGCTTAGGAATTTCAGTTTTATCTCGCCATACTTTAGGGTTGGAAGGCACCAGCAGTGAACTCGCCATCCTAGACGTAGAGGGCTTTCCTATTCGCCGTAATTGGTATGTAATTTACCCAAGTGGTAAGCAACTTACTGTTGTCGCCAATACTTTTTTTAAGTATCTATTGCATGAGGCAAAGCAGTTTGCTGCCAGCCGACAATAAATTCTGCTACTACAATAGTGTATGCCTGAAAAAAGCGTAAGTTTTTCAACGAATCGTGGGAATCCCAATCCCCTTGTGGGTTGGGTCGAGAGCGCGGTGGCTGAGAGGGGTTCAATACCCCCGAAGCCGCCAAACAATTTCTACTTAGAGTAGATAACTTCACTATTTGAAGATGCCCCAAATTCTCACAGTATCCTGCAAACTCAAAGTCACGCCGCCCCAGGCTGAGAAACTTGATGCGGTGTTGACTGCGTTTGCAAAATGCTGTGAGTTCGTCAACACCAACACCCTCGAAAAGCTGACTAATCAGATCGCCGTTCAGTCCTTGATCTACCAGGAAGCCCGTGCCCATTCGGGGTTGTCGTCGCAGCTGACTATTCACGCCATTCGGCGGGTTTGTGCCAACCGCAAGACTGCCAAACAGAAGGGTAGACCTGTGAAAGGCTTTGCCCCTACCAGTGCCACTTACGATAGCCGCACCTTCACATGAGCGAGAAATCGATTGGACGGTGAACGTGACGATGATGAAAGGGCGTGAACGTTTCGGGCTGGACATTGGCAACTATCAACGGCATTTGCTGAGTGGGCAGAATCCCAAGTCTGCAACGCTCTCTAAGCGCACCGATGGTAGCTACTATCTGCAAATTCAGCTTGAGTCTGAGCCACCCGAAACTGAGGGCGTAGATCGAGTTTTGGGCGTCGATTTGGGGCGCACCGACATTGCTGTTACAAGCGAGGGAGCCAAATACAGCGGCAAACAAGTTACGCAAGTCCGAGACAAGTTTTCTCGTGTTAGAGCCTTGCTGCAACGTAAAGCGTCCAAAGACACAAGGAGTTCTAGGCGGCGATGCCGCCAACTCCTGCAACGGTTGAGTGGACGTGAGCGGCGGTTCCAATCCTGGGTGAATCACACCATCAGCTATCGATTGATCCAGCACTCCAAACACAGCCATCAAGCAGTTGTATTGGAAGACTTAAGCGGCATTCGAGAACGTACCAACCAGATGCCACGCTCCAAAACTGAGCAGAGGCGTAGCAACAGTTGGGCGTTCTACCAGTTGCGTCAATTTCTCACCTACAAAGGCGTGAAGTTTGGCGTGAAGCTGTACTACGTTGACCCGCGCTACACCTCAAAAAGTTGCCATTGTTGCGGCGTATTGGGGAATAGGGCGGGTAAAAAGTTTGAGTGCCTGAACTTGCGCTGCGGCTGGATTGGCGATGCTGATCTGAATGGGGCAATAAACATTGCCAAATTGGGGCTAATTGTAAACCAGCCTGAAGGTTCCGGCATCATGTCTTGCAGTTTGCAGAACGTGACGCTGAGGGCTATTGAAAGCCCCGTCCGCTTGTCGGCGGGGTAGTTTACTGAATCAAACTTCCAATTCCCGCATAGTTAGCACGGCAGCAATTTTTCTTCCCTGCTCATCGTAGACGGGGCGAGCATTGCCCTCAACCAATACCTCAGCCCCATCAGGCCGTCGAATTCGCCAACGTGCCTCAGTCACAATCTCATCTTTGAGAGCAGCCCGACTTAAAGGAAGGTCAGCTGGATGGTATAGGTGACCATCTTCTGTGTAGAGATTATACGCCTCACTGTAACTTTCCGGCAAAACATCGAGTTTTGTAACCCCGTGCAGGCGTGATGCCGCATCGTTGACCAAAGTAATGCGGCCTTCAACATCCGTAACGATAACTCCCTCAAGCAGTTGCTGTAGGATGGCATCACGTTCGGCAGCAAATTGAGCAATGCGTTGTCGTGCCCGCACTTCTTGAGTCACCTCAATATTTAGGCTCAAAATCCTATCTACTTGTCCACTGATATTAAATAAAGGCTGGTAGATGATATTAAAGTACCCTTCGTACATCTCGCCCGTGCCATCCCGATCGTAGTGAGCGAGTATTTCTTTGCCCTCATACGTTACTCCAGTCGTGTACACCTGGTCGAGCAACTCAAAGAACCCTTGCCCTTCTAATTCACGAAAAGCATTTCGCACGGTTAATCCTTCCAGGCTGCGTCCGCCAACGAGTTGCTGGAACATGACATTATGTATCTCTATGCGATGCTCCTGCCCACGCATAATAGAGATAGCAACAGGGGCATGTTTAAGAATATTACGGATTTCAGCACGCACAGCTTCGTCTCGCAGTGCTCGAACACGGTCAAAAATATCACGACTGAATAATATCAGCCCGTTCTCTGTTGGGACAGCCCGGACTTCGTGCCAAGCATAAAGCTTTGGCAGAAACAACTCAAACTTGACGCTGACTCGACCACTCGCTGCTTGTCGCAGTTGGGATTCCGCGGGAGTATTCAAGAGTTCAGGAAAGATTTCCCAAATTGAACGACCTAATAACTCCACACGCTTATGCCTTAACAGTAGTTCTGCACTGTGGTTGACGCAGGTATAATTCCACTCTTTGTCTAGTGCCGTAATTGCATCAGACGTATGTTCTAAGACGGTCTCAAGCTCCAAATTTGCTCTCCCTATAAGTTCTCAATCCTCGCCCGTTTCCGCAGAACAGTTAACACGCTTTGATCAGCCATCTGGACTTCCCAAAGTCTGCCAAATTTGTCAACCGAAAGCAACAAAACGCCTGGGGCGCTGCGGCGAACATGAACCCAATCCCTAACAGCCTGGGTGCCCGACAGATGTAGAGGAGGCGATCGCAGTGCTTCCCTATGATAAAAGGGCGACATGGCTTTACAGAGCTATCTGCAATGCGGTACGAACAGAATTAAGCTGATAGCGGCTTTGTTTGATAGCGAAACCCATCAAATTCTTTACCTGGTTGAGTTGCGTTATCCGCTACATCCGCTACAACATCCGTTGCCACCGCTGCTGTCACATAATTATGTGGTGCTGCTTACTGCGGCACCCGCCAAATTTTGATAGAGTTGTCCCCAATGAGATTATTTTTTTCGTCAACATATTCCCCACTACCACTGGCTAAAGTCTGCCCATCCGGGCTAAAGGCGACGGAATGAACCAGGCCGGAATGTCCTGTGAGGGTGCGTACAAGTTCCCCAGTCGAGAGATTCCAGATTTTGATCGTTTTGTCGTTACTGCCACTGGCTAAAGTCTGCCCATCCGAGCTAAAGGCGACGGCACTAACCACGTGGGAATGTCCCGTGAGGGTGCTTTTAACTTTCCCAGTGGAGAGATTCCAGATTTTGATCGTGGTGTCCCCACTGCCACTGGCTAAAGTCTGCCCATCCGAGCTAAAGGCGACGGCACTAACCAGGTAGGAATGTCCCGTGAGGGTGCTTTTAACTTTCCCAGTGGAGAGATTCCAGATTTTGATCGTTTTGTCGTTACTGCCACTGGCTAAAGTCTGCCCATCCGGGCTAATGGCGACGGAATTAGCCCAGTCAGAATGTCCCGTGAGGGTGCTTTTAACTTTCCCAGTGGAGAGATTCCAGATTTTGATCGTTTTGTCGTTACTGCCACTGGCTAAAGTCTGTCCATCCGAGCTAATGGCGACGGAATTAACCAGGTCGGAATGTCCCGTGAGGGTGCTTTTAACTTTCCCAGTGGAGAGATTCCAGATTTTGATCGTGTGGTCGAAACCGCCACTAGCTAAAGTCTGCCCATCTGGGCTAATGGCGACGGAACTAACCAGGTTGGAATGTCCCGTGAGGGTGCTTTTAACTTTCCCAGTGGAGAGATTCCAGATTTTGATCGTGTGGTCCCAACTGCCACTTGCTAAAGTCTGCCCATCCGGGCTAATGGCGACGGAACTAACCAGGTTGGAATGTCCCGTGAGGGTGGTTTTGAGAAAAGATTGGGAAGTACCTAAAGAAATTGGATCGCTATTAAACGCCCTTTGCGTAATTGACACCCCCACCAATCCAACAATTGCCGCAACAACTGCACCCCCCACCAACCATTTAGCTTTACCTTTTTTAGTTCCAACTTGTTGACCAGATGGCTGAGGCGAAGTCGAACTAAAAGCCTCGTTGCTTTCTAAACCCCCTGGCGGCGTTGAATGAACAGCAGGACTGGGAATTGTCGGCTGCACAACTGGCGACGGTTGAGGCGACGGGGTATAGGGTACAGTTGCTGGAGACGAACTAATTGGCTGCGTAGGCACAACCCCCGGATGTGTTTGTGCCTGCGGCGGTTGAGGACGAATTGGCGGCGGATACAACGTACTATTAATCTCTGCCAACTGTTGCAAAATTACCTCAGCATTTTGAGGGCGCTGAGAAGGTAAACGTGCCATCATTCCATCCAGAAAATCTGCCAACAAAGGTGAAATACTAGGGGCAGCATCCCGCCAACGCAACTCGTCAGTCGTTGGGTCATAAAACTCACTGGGGTCTTTGCTTGTGAGTAAATAAACAAACGTGCGCCCCAAAGCAAAAAAATCAGATTGCTGCACTGCTTGCCCGTGCATTTGTTCCGGTGGGGTATAACCAGCGGAAATCACTCCTGTAACTTGCCCAGCAGCTTGTTTGGTCACATAAGTTCCCGTGACTGCTCGTGCTGTGCCAAAATCAATCAACGCCAAATGCCCATCAGTTTTGAGCATAATATTAGGCGGTTTAATATCCCGGTGGAAAAAGTTCTGATTGTGTACCTCCCGCAGAATTGTAACCAGTTGAGTTAACCATTGAATCGCTAACTTTTGGTCTATGGGACTCCCCCGTTGTTGCAGGTACTCTTGCAAATCTAACCCTTCAATCTTCTCCATGACCAGACAGTGCAAAGAGTCAGTGTTATTTCTGGTAGAGAAAGTGAAATAAGCATCTGGTTCCACTTTAGGAATGCCGGGATGATTCAAACGGCTAAGAACTTGGGCTTCTCGCTGAAATAGCTCAATTGCTTTAGGATGATTGTTAATCAAAACTTTTAGGACTTTTGGCGAACTGTCGCGGTCATTCACCTCAAAAGTCTTGCCAAAACCCCCGCCTCCCAGTTGATGCGTCACCCGGTAGCGCCCTTCCAGTAGCAATTCCGAGCCGCAGCCAAAGCAAAACAAATGATTATCTGTGTTTTGCGGGTTCGGGCATAGGGGATTAATACAGAGGCTCATAGGGATGGCTGATAGCGGCTTTGTCTGATAGTTTAGCCTTTAGGCTGCGATTTTGGTGTTGTTGTTCAAAGCACCAGCCGCCCACAGGCTAAAGCCTGGGGCTAGACAAACCAAGTCCGCCTGCGCGGACTAAGAGCAAATCAAGGATTCTTCAGCCTGCGTAGGCAGGCTTAGTAAGTGTAGCCCCACCCTTTAGGGTGCGGACGGCTTTAGGGCGCGGGCGACTTATCATGTATGTTGGGCATTCAGTAACGATCGCGTAACCTTCCACATAACGAAACCCAACCAGGTAAAAAATTTGATGGGTAACCAGTAGCGCTCTACCCATCCTACAAATAATTAGTAACACCGTACCGATGCTAAATATTACTCAACTACTGGCTGAAGAACTTTCACTCCAACCCTTTCAAATTAAGAACGCCCTGGAACTTTTTGCTGAGGGGGCAACAATTCCCTTTATTGCACGTTACCGCAAAGAGCGCACTGGAGAGATGAATGAAATCCAGCTGCGGGACTTATCTGATAGATATACTTATCTGACTGAACTCGAAGAAAGAAAGGCGACGATTCTAGATGCGATCGCATCTCTGGGTAAACTTACCGACGATCTGAAAGCAAAAATTGAATCCTGCTTACAGAAAAACGAACTTGAAGACCTTTATCTACCTTACAGAGCGAAGCGACGCACCCGCGCCACCATTGCCAGAGAAAAAGGCTTAGAACCTTTGGCAGAATTTATCAAGTCCCTAAACCGTGCCAATGCTAAACCTGCATCGCTGGAGGAGGAGGCGGCAAAGTATATTTCTGAAGAGAAAGCAGTCAAAACTGTAGAAGATGCTCTTAAAGGTGCTGCGGATATCTTAGCTGAAGGTGTGTCAGAAAAAGCAGAGTTGCGATCGCACCTGCGAGACTATCTCATGAATGAAGGAATATTCGTCTCCCGGATTAAAGATGAATATCCCGAAGGCAGCACCAAATTTGAGATGTACCGCAATTACCGCACCCCGGTAAAAAATATTCCGCCGCACAATATGTTGGCATTATTTCGAGGTGAAACAGAGAAAGTTTTAGACTTAGAACTCTCCTTTGATGACTTAGTTGTAATGTCTTACCTAGAGTCAGAAGAAATTCACACAAAAACTCCAGCAATTCGGGAATTTTACCGGGTAATGCTGAAAGATGCCTTCAACCGCCTGATGAAAACTTCCCTGGTTAGTGAAGTTCGTGCTGAAAGAAAAGCCTATGCCGATATTGAGTCAATTAAGACATTTGAAAGTAATCTCCGCGAGTTGCTGCTGTCTCCGCCTGCGGGAATGAAGCCCACATTAGCAATAGATCCTGGATTTCGCACTGGCTGTAAAGTTGCCGTCCTTTCAGAGACAGCAAAATTCTTGGAATATCAGGCAGTGTTTCCTCACCAAGCTGCCGCACAGCGTGCTGAAGCTGCTAAAACTATCAAGAAGCTGATTGAAAAGCATGATATTCAACTCATAGCGATTGGCAACGGTACAGCTTCCCGCGAGACAGAGGAGTTTGTCTCTGAAGTTCTCAAAACAATGGAACGCAAACCGATTAAAGTGATCGTGAATGAGTCGGGCGCATCTATTTACTCAGCTTCTGATGTGGCGATCGCAGAATTTCCCGATCTTGATATTACCGTTCGCGGAGCGATTAGCATCGGTCGCCGCTTGCAAGATCCCTTAGCTGAACTTGTCAAAATCGATCCCAAGTCTATTGGTGTTGGACAGTACCAGCACGATGTTGATCAAAAGTTATTGAAGAAAAACCTCGATGAAACGGTAGAAAGCTGCGTTAACTATGTGGGAGTAGATCTGAACACCGCATCTAAGGAACTGCTGACTTTTGTTTCTGGTATGACGCCGACTGTTGCTAAAAATATTGTCACTTATCGTAACGAGCATGGTGCATTTAAAAACCGCCGACAACTGCTTAAGGTGCCGAAATTAGGCCCAAAGGCGTTTGAACAGGCGGCTGGTTTTCTTCGCATTCGCGGTGGTAAAAACCCTTTAGACAATACAGCAGTGCATCCTGAGAGTTATTTTGTCGTGGAGGCGATCGCATCTGACTTAAATGTGCCCTTAGAGCAAATAACACAAATATCAGCAAAAGTCAAGACGATAAATTTAAAGAAATACGTTACTGATACAGTCGGGGAGCCAACGCTGCGGGATATTATCAGTGAATTGGAAAAGCCAGGAAGAGATCCCCGCGCCGAGTTTAAGTATGCCACCTTCAAAGAGGGCATTAAGGAAATCAGGGATCTTAACGTGGGCATGGAATTAGAAGGTATCGTCACAAATGTCGCCAACTTTGGGGCATTCGTCGATATCGGCGTGCATCAGGATGGTTTGGTGCATATTTCCCAATTATCTGACCGTTTCGTTGACGATCCCCAGAAAATTGTCAAAGTGGGGCAGGTTGTAAAAGTTCGCGTGCTAGAAGTTAATGAGAAATTGAAGCGCATCAGCCTGTCAATGAAAGCGCAAGACTCCACAAATAGCGATCGCGCCGAGAAACAAACTAGCAATAAATCTATGGAACCACCCACCCTTAAGGATCTCAAAGCGAAGTTTAACCGGAAGTAGCACAGTTTACAGCACTTTTGTTCCGCGAAAGCAATAGATACTCTTACAGCATCCCTGATGTATGGGTCACATAAATAAGAGCCGATGGCTCAGGGACATGAGATCCTAGAAATAGTCAACAACGGTGAACTTAATTTTAAACAGCATGGCACAAGATCGGAAACCAACAGTCGCAATTACGGGTACATCCTCAGGAGTCGGCTTGTACGGTGCAAAAGCACTTGCCAACAGAGGATGGCACGTAGTCATGGGCTGTCGAGATTTAGATAAGGCACAAAAAGCTGCCCAAACCGTGGGAATACCCCAGGATAGCTACACTCTCATACATATCGACTTAGGCTCCTTGCAGAGTGTGCGACGGTTTGTCGAAAATTTCCGGGCACGCGGCTTGTCGCTGGATGCTTTGGTGTGCAACGCCGCAATTTATATGCCCTTAATAAAAGAACCGTTGCGAAGCCCAGAAGGCTACGAGTTGACGGTGACTACTAATCACCTCGGTCATTTCCTCCTGTGCAACATCATGCTGGAGGATCTTAAGAGGTCATCTTATCCAGATCGGCGGCTCGTGATTTTGGGAACCGTGACGCACAATCCGGACGAGTTGGGGGGGAAGATTCCGCCACGTCCAGACTTAGGAAATCTCGATGGCTTTGCCGCAGGATTTAAAGAGCCAATCACGATGATTGACGGCAAGGAGTTTGAACCTGTTAAAGCGTACAAGGACAGCAAAGTCTGTAACGTGCTGACTATGCGAGAACTGCATCGGCTCTATCATGAGTCAACTGGGATTATCTTCAGTTCTCTCTACCCAGGATGTGTTGCCGAAACGCCCCTATTCCGCAACCACTATCCCCTGTTTCAGAAACTCTTCCCATTGTTCCAAAAGTACGTTACAGGAGGTTACGTATCGCAGGAGCTAGCAGGGGAGCGAGTCGCAGCAGTAGTAGCCGATCCGGAATACAAGCAATCCGGTGCCTATTGGAGTTGGGGGAATCGTCAGAAGAAAAATGGTAAGTCCTTTGTTCAAAAAGTCTCACCCCAAGCCAGTGATGACGAAAAAGCCGAGCGCCTGTGGGATCTCAGTGCCAAGTTGGTTGGGATAGCATGACGCTCCTTTCACCCTCTGGATGAACAGCGTTTCTGATCAGCCAAAATGGAGATAAAATAATCTGCTCACTGAACTTGGTGTTATCACTTTGTCCTATTGCAGGAAAACTAATAAACGGACATACACAATGAGGCTTTTGTATGAAACCTGTTCTGCGTAAAGGTAACCTTACCAAATGGAACGATGATCGGGGTTTCGGTTTTATACAACCAAGTGATGGAAGTAAACAAGTTTTCCTGCATATCAGTGCGCTCGAAAAGTCAGGTCGTCGTCCAAAAGTAGAAGATACAATTCTCTACGAACTAACAATGGAGGCAGATGGAAAATTGCGTGCCTCCAATGCCTCAATTCAAGGTATTGCACCTCTACATTTGGCATACAAGCCAAAGGCAAAAAAACACAGCTTGTTTCAAATGGTAATAGGTACTGGTGTTACGGCTGTAATTGTGATTTTTGCCATGCAATTTAGCGTTAGCCGTTATCCCTCTCTAATTACATTGGTGACAAAGCCAGGATGCAAAATCAAAGGCAACATCTCTATCGAAACTCGAAACAAGGTTTACCACCTTCCAGGAGCAGAGGATTATGACTCAACAGTAATTGATCCTAGACACGGGGAAAAATGGTTTTGTACAGAATCAGAAGCGATCGCAAATGGTTGGCATAAAGCACCAAAGTAGCCGATAAAAAATTAAACTATTCGATTATTTGTTAATAAAACAAATAATGTGTTAATCGATACGGGATTATGGAGAATACGAGATTCGAACTCGTGACCTCTGCGGTGCGATCGCAGCACTCTACCAACTGAGCTAATTCCCCTGATTTATTTTGGATGCAACTATTTTAGATAAAATAGCTAATCTAAAATCGGCTTATTGCCATTGACTATTTTAACACTCATCGACAGTTGGCTGTAGTGCTCTCTGGGAATAAATTTGCTGCACCCGCTCTACTTCTAAATCAGAAAGATAATCCACCGTCCAGTTTGCCTGACGCTGGAGCATATGGAAGGGGTAAGTATTCGCCACCCCAACCACCTGCATACCCGCTCGCTTCGCCGCTTGAATCCCCGCTGGGGTATCTTCTATTGCCAGACACTCAGACGCTTGGAGATCCAGTTCAGGATGCAGCTCGTTCAAACGTTCTACTGCCAACAAGTATCCATCCGGCTCTGGTTTACTAGATGTAAAGTCGTCACCGGCAACAATAACATCAAAATGCTTTGCTAGATCGGTACGATTTAACACCAGTTCCGCCTCACAACGAAGGGCACCAGTTACAACGCCCATTTTTAGCTTGGACACCCGCAACTTAAAAATCAAATCCTCTAGCCCTGGATAAATGGGTAATTTTTTGAGTGTTTCGATCTGACCCTGGTAGGCTTCTGCCTTGCGGGCTATCAGCTCGGTTAAGTAGGCTTCACTTACAAATCGACCCCTACCGTTAAGAATATCTGTGAGACAGGCGCGATCGCTCCTTCCCAGACAAATTTTCCGGTATTCCTCCGGTTTAGGGCGCAGATTTTCCTCAATCAGAATCTGGTCAATCAGCTGCCGATGGATTGGCTCATCGTTGATAATGACACCATTAAAATCAAACAAAACCGCCTTGAGAGCCATTCAATTTTGGATTTTGGATTTTGGATTTTGGATTGACATCATAACTCAAAGAACGGGGCAAAAAACCTCACTTTCATTAATTACGAATTACGAACTACGAATTACGAATTATTTACTCATGTCTATGTGTTAGAAAGCTGGGGCGGGGAAGCCCTCTAAATCATCGCCGTTTAGTGTGCTACCAGTAGCGGCTTGGCGCTGTACAGATGACCCAGAGAAGGATGATTCTTGAACTGGAATCGGTTTGACCCCGCGAGTTACCTGATGCAACAACAAGACATCCTGAGTCTGCACGGCTTCAAATCCTGCCGCCCCCATCCAGGCATCGACACTACCAGCAGCGTAATCTTCTATATACGGCTCTTCAAAAATATCAGTGAGCCAATTTAGCTGTCGAATAGTTTTCTGACGACCATCTAGAATCAAAACTTCTCCGCCAGCCTTCAACAGCCGGAAGCTTTCCCGTAAAATTGATTCTGATACAGTGGGCGGCGTTTCGTGAAACAACAACGAAGCTGTTACTAAGTCAAAAGAGGCATCCGGGAAGTTAGCTTGTTCCGCATGAGCATGACACCACTGGATATTTAACCCAGCTTTATTAGCTTTGTGGTCAGCCATAAATAGCATATAAGGCGACAAGTCCAAACCAATTACTTCCGCTTGGGGGAAAGCTTGCTTCAACATCAGCGTAGTGGAACCTGTGCCACACCCTAAGTCAAGTATCCGTCGCGGCTGACCACCGATGGCATCAATTAAGCTTTGGCGTACCCATGTTTCGTTGGGAGGGAGGGCGTATTGGGTAATCGGATCGTAAGAAACCGCAGCGCCAGGGTTTAAATATCCGTTCTCGATGCCGTGGAAGTTCTGACTACTGTAGTAAGAGGAATAGGTGAGATGGGGGTCTCGGAAGCGATCGCTCTCCTTGGACCAATCAACGCTCTCATAGAACCGCCGCAGCCCCTCTTCATCAATAAATAGGCGAAAAACAGGGGATAAGAAACGTTCCCAGAGTGTGTCTTTACGAACTGCCATAAGAGTCTACCTCGCTTCAGTCAATTGCACGATTCGCCAAGTGTGGCGCTTTTCTTGTATCGCACTTCAGGGCTTTACATATGCCTTCCCTTCTTTACAAATTTTAATATTATTTCCCTGAGAAATCATCCCTAGTGTTTTTCACCAGGCAATACTGTAACCAGTAGCGCTTGTAGTACATAAGTAGTATAATAGCATCACAGCTATTCAGGAAGCAAACGTATATGCCTTACGAAAAGCTACAAATTACTACCCCAGCGCCGGTACTATCCTGGGCTAATCACCCCCTCGGCGCTGAGGAAACCAAGATGGCAAAGAATGTAGCATCTCTGCCATTTGTCTTTAAGCACGTAGCGCTAATGCCAGACGTTCACTTAGGCAAAGGTGCCCTAGTCGGTTCTGTGGTTGCCACCAAAGATGCCGTCATGCCAGCCGCTGTGGGGGTGGATATTGGTTGTTTTACAGGCGATACGCTGGTGCCTCTGGCAGATGGTAAGTCGTATCCATTGAGAGAACTAGCCAACACTCAGCAAGAGTTTGTTGTCTACTCCTGCACAGAGACGGGGCGAATTATGGCAGCGAAGGCTACAGCTAAGTTAACTCGTCGCCATGCAGAAATCTTGAAGGTTGTTCTAGATAACGGTGAAGAAATTAAATGTACCCCAGACCATCAATTTATGTTGAGGGATGGTTCCTACCAGAAAGCCAGTGATTTAAAATCCGGCGCTTCACTCATGCCTTTCTATTCTCAAACTGATGGAGATGGGTACACCTTAATCCACCAACCTGATTCGGCTAGATGGCAGAAGTCCTACTCGATTATTGCTGAGTCTGAACTTCTAGGACAGATACCTTCATTCAAGGGGCAAATAGCTGTAATTGAGGGTAAAAAGTTTGACTTAGCTGATAATCAACTCGCAAATATGGTAGGAGGTTATAACCACAAAGTCGTAGATATTATACCCTTGCAAGAAAAACAAGATGTATACTGCCTGACAGTTCCAGAGTACGGCAATTTTGCCCTAACTGCGGGCGTATTTGTTCACAACTGTGGCATGATGGCTATCAAAACTCCGTTTATTGCCGATCAGTTAGAGGGGAAGCTTAAGCAGATTCGTCTGGATATTGAAGCGGCAATTCCAACTGGCTTTAATGAGAACAAAAACACCGACAAATCAACTCTTAACTGGCAGGGTTGGCATCATTTCAAGGAACTGCATCCAGGAGTACAACGCTTGGAAAGCAAGGCGATGAAACAGATGGGTTCTCTCGGAGGTGGAAATCATTTCTTAGAAGTTTGCCTCGATAGCGAGAACCAAGTCTGGTTAATGCTGCACTCTGGTTCGCGCCACATCGGTAATATGCTGGCTCAATGTCACATTGGTACAGCTAGGGAATTGGCGAAATTGGCAGATACTCGCCTACCTGATCGCGATTTGGCATACTTTGTTTCTGGAACACCAGAATTTGACGCCTACTGGCGCGATTTACAATGGGCGCAGAACTATGCCCGCTTCAATCGGGATGTGATGATGGTTCGCTTTATGCGGATTATTGAAAAGCACCTGGCTGGTGGTAAGCCCACTAAGCCTTTACTGTCGGTAAATTGCCATCACAACTACGCGGAGAAGGAAGTACATTTCGGTGAGGATGTGTACGTTACCCGCAAGGGCGCAGTACGGGCGCGTGATGAAGACTATGGCATCATCCCCGGTTCGATGGGAGCTAAATCCTTCATCGTCAAAGGTAAGGGCAATGCTGAAAGCTATTGTTCTTGCAGTCACGGGGCTGGGCGTCTGATGTCTCGAAATAAGGCAAAGAACCACTTCTCGCTGGATGATTTGATTGAGCAAACCAAAGGCGTAGAGTGCCGTAAAGATGGGGGCGTACTAGATGAAATTCCCGGTGCTTATAAGCCAATTGACGAGGTGATGAACCAGCAATCCGATCTCGTAGAGGTGGTGGCAACGCTGAAGCAAGTTGTCTGCGTTAAGGGTTAAATTTAGTTAGGGTGGGCACTGCCACCCTAGCCCTGAACTCAATAACTTGATTTAATTAGCTATGGAGCTGGTCATCTTCATCGGCTTGCAGGCTTCCGGAAAAAGTACATTCTTCCGCACCCGTTTTCCAGCAACGCATGAGCATGTCAGCAAAGATTTGTTGCGAAACAACAAGAACCGCGCCAGAAGGCAGGCGCAGCTGATAGAAATAGCATTTCAGGCAGGACGCTCGGTTGTTGTGGATAATACTAACCCAACTGTTGAAGAGCGGGCGTTACTGATTCAGATAGGTGACTTATACGGTGCTGAAATTGTTGGTTATTACTTTCACTCGCTCGTTGCGGCTGCACTTGAGCGCAACCTGCAACGCTCAGGAAAAGCTAGGGTGCCGGATGTGGCAATTTACTCAACTATTAAAAAGCTAGTACGCCCCTCCTATGCAGAAGGTTTTCACAAACTATTCTATGTGCGTATAACTGGCAACTTGGATTTTGATGTGCGTCCCTGGACTAATTCGGAGATTGCTGATGGATAATAATGCCTTTGAAAAACAAATGCGATCGCTTGAGTACTTCCACAACCTGCGTCTTTTGCCTGGTGCTTGGGTAGTAATCCGCGTTGATGGTCGTGGGTTTTCAAGGTTTACTGAGTCAAGATACGATAAGCCGTTTGACCTGAAGTTCCACAAACTGATGATGCAAACCGCTAAGGCGTTGCTAGAAGAACTTCAAGGAATTTATGCTTACACAGAAAGCGATGAAATATCTGTGCTGTTTCCAACTGAATGGAATTTATTTGACCGCAGCTTAGAAAAGATTGTGTCCATTTCTGCCAGCATTGCCAGTGCAACATTTACCCACGCTGCTCAAACAACAGTCAACTTTGATAGCCGCGTCTGGTTGGGAGCAAACAAAGCCCAAGTGCTGGATTATTTTCGTTGGCGTCAGGCCGATGCCACTCGCTGCGCCTTAAATGGCTGGTGCTACTGGACTTTGCGTAAAACCGGTCATAGCGTTGCACAGGCAACATCTGCCCTACATTCAAAGTCAGTGGGGTTTAAAAATGAGTTGCTCTTTCAACAGGGAATTAATTTCAACGATTTACCCGCTTGGCAGCGACGAGGGACAGCCCTTTATTGGGAAGAATACGAAAAAGAGGGGTACAACCCGATTCAAAATCAAACAGTTGTTGTTAAGCGACGGCGAATCAAGCTAGATGAGGATCTGCCTATGAAAGACGCTTATCAAGAATTAATCGCTCATCTTCTCAATGCTGGTCAGGTGGAAGCATTACCTCACCTTGCGGATTTTTTAGCAGTTTGAGCGCCTGGGAACTCTACCCTTGAACGTGAAGTTGGTACCTGTATCAGTCAATTTTGCTTTCTAAAGCTGTTTTGGCAATCCGAGTAACATAAACTGTCACCGCAACTGTGGCAATTAAACCAACAGCATAGAGTACCCACTCAGTTGGAGTGCGAGATCGTTCCTGTATTCCGGTTGCAAGTGTGGCGAGACTACCGAAGAGGGAACCTATGTAAACATACATCACAGTTCCTGGTATCATGCCAATCCAGGATGCAAAGAAATAATCTCTTAGAGATACCTGGGTTATTCCAAAAGCATAGTTTAAGAGGTTAAAAGGAAAAATCGGAGACAGCCGGGTTAAGCCAACAATTTTCCATCCTTCCCTAGCGACCGCCCGATCAATTGCCTGGAAATTATCTTTGCCTTCTAGCTGCTTTGCCACCCATCCGCGAACTAAATAGCGTCCCACAAGAAAAGCCGCTGTTGCTCCTAAAGTGGCGGCAATAGAGACAAAAATTGAACCCCAAATTACCCCAAAGAGTACACCAGCTCCCAAAGTAAGGAGAGAGCCTGGTACAAATAACACTGTAGCAAAGATATAGATGACAATAAACGTGGCTGCTCCCCAAGTTCCAAGGCTGTTTATCCACTGCAAGGCACTCTGCAACCCGCTATTCAAATATTGCTGAAGATTAAAATATCTCGCCGCCGCTATAAGAAAAATAATTATAAAAACTGCAATAATTAGTTTCAGCTTGTTGGAACTAAATCCGATTTTTATTGGTTTGCCCATATCAATGCCTAAATTAGCTTAATTTATAAATTCAGCCGCTATTCCTTAATCATGATCTTTATTGAGCCTGGGTAGTCAGGCAAGAGTATTTATACCCTGTACCATTGAAGAATTGTAGTTATAGCAATTGCCATAACGATGTTTGACAATCGACACGAGACCTCATGCGCCCATAACTGGTGCTAGAACTGAAGGATTGCTAAAAGCTAACTGCTAATTGCTATATATTTGTAAATATTTAGTAAATAAGAAAAAACTCTCTCAACAGAATTGAGAGAGTTTTGTTCGGTGTGGTGTAAGGAGCAGAAAAACATCTGCATTACATAACAGCTTAATAAGGCAATGTGACGAGCAGGTGACGCTCAGATGATGCTAGTGCGAGCGCCTCTTACCGCCTCGAATTAAAGAAGCGTTTTCGGCAGGAGCCATTGTGACAGTAGTAAGGAAACAATCCCAGTAAAGACATAGAATTGTCAATAATGCCCACGCGCGGTGCTCGACTAACTTCTTTATAACCGCAAGAAGGGCATCTGAGTGAATTGGATACGCTTTTTGAGTTCATACTCTCTTTAACTAATGTCTGTTGGAAAATGTTCCTCAATTCCAAGGAACTGCTAGCAAAAAAACTGGCTCGCTTATGAATAATCCAGCCAGATGTAAACACTTAATGCAATCGAGTCACTATCAAACACTAATATTCACATCTTGTTAAAGACATCTCCTTATAGAGAGAAAAAAAGATTGGCATAAAGTATGATGACATAGGCCGCCCAACCCCAATCCCAATAGTATGCTCTGTCAGTTGAGCGATCGCCCTAGAACCTGCGGCAGGCACAAAACATCGCTTTCCCTGCTGTACGCTGCACATGAGTAACACAGATCGCAGGTTGAAAACCTAGTGTGCGCCATTAATCGACACCTGAATAACCATAAGCAAAAACACGCATAGGTCTTAAACCTACGACACCGAAGCCGGGGGGCAATTGCATTATCCTGGCATCAAATCACCTCCCCCTCTTAATTTAGGGGTTTCAAATTTAGTACGAGTGTCAAATTGATTAAAGCCTTAAGCCAGATATTAGCCTACTCCTCACTAAGCTTTCAGGCTACAGAGAAGGATTAAGCGGCGCTTGTACTGCTCGCTCATCTATCCGTTCAGGCTTGGGTAGTTGCACTGACCACTGCCTAGGTGATGCCCCCCGGAATAAAACTTTCTGGGGGTCGAGCGTATAACCGGGCTTTAATTCAATCACTAGGCGAGCAGTTTGGTCATCAAGCTGACCCACCCTTAGAGATTGAATTGTTCCACTTAAAGAAGTCTTCTTCACTGTCCGGCTGTTGAAATCTGTACCGGGTAAATCAATAACCAAGCGCGTGGGATTAAAAATCAACATTGCTTTGGGCTGAACCCCAGCGTTTGTCCTGAAGTGCAGCTGATTGGCGTTGGTATCAAAACGCCAAAAGACGAGTTGACCCGCCGCAGCAGGTAATGATAACACCAAAAGGCTCAAACAACTCAATAGTAGAGATTTTAATCTCACAAAAAAGGCTCCTAAGGTTTCTTGTTCTTGATTAAGACGGCATCAAATACCTGAAATGTTCCAACATTGACCACCTACTAACAGGTTTATAAGAAAGTGGGATGAAAACTCCGTGGCTTTAGCCCGGAGAGTGTAAATAAGGTTAAACCGGGGCAGGTACCAGCTACAATGAATGGCACATCCAAGTGCCACTCGTTCCAGGCCAGTTGGCAAAATGACCATTAAAATCACCTTTTTTAAAGCCGGATATTGTATCCACCCGGAGGCGATTTTGATTCAGGGGGGTCGATGGCAAACCTCAACCTTTCCAGCCCTCTTCGTGCTGATAGAACATCCATCTTATGGGTCGATTCTGTTTGATACTGGCTATTCCGACCGCTTCTTCCAAGAAACGCGGCGATTTCCCTTTCGTCTCTACGCCTTGACGACGCCAGTAAGTCTACAACCAGAGGATAGCGCGGCATCTCAATTACAAAAGCAGGGCATCGATCCGGCAGCTGTGCAGCAAATAATCGTATCACATTTTCACGCCGATCATATCGGCGGTTTGCGAGACTTTCCTAACGCCCGCTTTTTGTGCTTTCAATCCGCTTACGAAGCCGTCAAACATCGCCATGGCATGGGGGCACTCAAAGCTGGTTTTCTTGCGGGTCTCCTGCCAGCAGATTTTGAGCAACGCGCTACATGGGTAGAGGACAAACATCTTGTCCCACTCCCTGCTTGTTATGCCCCATTTGAGATGGGCTTCGATTTGTTGGGCGATCGCACTCTTTTAGCTGTGGAACTCCCCGGCCATGCGATCGGTCAACTCGGCTTATTGATCGCCGATGCCTGTATAGGGACAAGGCCACCTCAGTCCTACTTTCTAATTGCAGATGCCTGCTGGCTGAGTCGCGCCTACCAGGAGTTTATTACCCCCCATCCCATTGCCAACCTCATTTTTTCCAATAAACAAGAGTATTTAACCACCCTCAAAAAAATTCATCAACTACATCAACACAATCGAGATCTGAAAATTATTCCCACCCATTGCCCGGAGGCATGGAACCAGCTAACACAGAATGCCTTGTTAGAATCTTCATTGAACCCAATCGAAGACCCCGCTAAGTGAAGGGCATCCCAAACATACTCTGGCATTATATCCGCAGCAAATATGGGCGGAGATTCCGCAGCCGCGAGGAACTTTTAACATGGCAAGATAAAAAGGTGCGTAACTTTCTCACCTATATTCTGCCCAAGTCGCAATTTTATCGCAGCTACTATCAAGGCTTAAATGCGCGTGACTGGCAGCAGTTTCCCCTCATTGATAAATCAACAATGATGGCTAATTTTGACCAGTTAAACACGGCAGAAATCAAAAAGTCTGAAGCTTTTTATGTTGCTTTAGAAGCCGAGAAGACGCGAGATTTTAGTTCAACTATTGGCAAATTTACTGTTGGGCTTTCTTCTGGAACAAGTGGTAACAGAGGTCTATTTATTGTTAGCGAACAAGAACAATGCACTTGGGCAGGTACTATTTTAGCAAAAGCGCTTCCCCAGTCAATTATCGCAAGGCAGCGGATTGGATTTTTCCTCAGAGCAAATAGTAAGCTTTACCAAACAGTTAACAGAAAACGCATTCAGTTTGAGTATTTCGATTTGTTGTTTCCATTGAAAAATCACATTGAACGCTTAAACCAATATCTTCCCACTATTCTTATAGCACCGCCATCTATGCTGCGTTTGTTGGCGGAAGCTCAGGCAAGGGGCAGTTTAAACATATCACCTCTCAAAATTATTTCTGTTGCAGAAGTATTAGACCCTCTCGATGAAGGGTACATTTGTCACGTATTTAACCAAATAGTCCATCAGCTATATCAATGTACTGAGGGTTTTCTTGCTGCCACTTGTGCCTATGGAACAATCCATCTCAATGAAGATATAGTAGCAATACAAAAAGAATATTTGGATAAAGATGCTGGTAAGTTTATACCTATAATTACTGATTTTTGTAGAACAACTCAACCCATAATCCGCTATCGCCTGGATGACATTTTAACAGAGCAAGAAACACCATGCCTTTGTGGTTCTGTATTTACTCCTATAAAGAGTATTGAAGGGCGTTGCGATGATATTTTCTATTTAAAATCTCAACAAAATGAAAAACTAGTCCCAATATTTCCAGATTTTATCCGCAGAGCAATTATCACCGCCTCGACACATATTCAAGAATATATAGTGGTGCAAAAAAGTACTGATTTGATTGAAATATCCTTAAATACGCCAGCTGAGTTGCAGGCGCAAGTACAAGCGCAAGTATATACATCATTGCTATTCCTATTTGAGCGGTTAAATTGTAAAATTCCTGAAGTGCGTTACCAAGAATATAGAACTACCAGGCAGCTGGATAAAAAACTCAGACGGGTTCACAGAGAATTTTAGTGATTGGGCTTCTTGCAAAACTATTCATGAATCCGGGCGCTCGAGCTAAAAACTATGTATTATGTTATAATACAAAAAATCTGCGTGCCCTAACTGCTAGAGCTTACATACATAGTACGAGAGGAAAGGTACCGCTGCTCTAAGGCAGGGGGCGTGAAGCGAGGAAGGCGCGAAGAACCCGGCAGGTTGGCTTAAGAGTAGCCATCCTTTAAAGAGTGTGTAACAACTCCCCGGTGGAGTTCCTTCTAAGTGAGGGACGCTTTGCTCTAGCGACTTGCACGCGGGTACTCAACCGAAGATGCTAAGTTACTTCGTTAAAGTGAGGAAGTGACCAAGATGAACAATTCTCGCCTAGTTAAGATCAGCAAATATCTTAGCAAGCATCTTCGGCACCAGCCTGAGCGAATTGGTCTCACGCTTACCCCAGGTGGTTGGGTTTCTGTAGATGAACTCCTAGCCGCATGTGCAAAACATCAGTTTCCCATCAATCGCACTCAGCTAAATGAAGTAGTCGCAAGCAATGACAAAAAACGCTTTTCCTTCGACTCTACAGGCACCCTGATTCGTGCTAATCAAGGTCATAGTATAGAGGTAGATTTGCAGTTGAAGCCTACTGTCCCCCCAGATATTCTTTATCATGGTACGGGTCACGGTGCAGTCGAGTCCATTCTTCAAAAGGGTATTTGCAAAATGTCGCGGCATCACGTTCATCTATCGCAAGATATGGCGACAGCAAGAACTGTAGGGGCGCGCCATGGTCGCCCAGTAGTTTTTGCTGTAGATGCAGGGGCAATGCACGCGGCAGATTATACGTTCTATTGCTCTGAAAACGGGGTCTGGCTTGTTGATAATGTTCCACCAGAGTATCTAAGGCAAACTTAATATTGCTTTTTGTAGGGTACACAAATTTAGATTAGGCTATAACAATAAGCCTCGTAGCGAGAATCGGCGGCTTTTCAACAACATCAGCGATCGCCCCCGATCAAATAATTCAAAATTGCTGATAAAAATGGATGAATTAGTCAAATTTTAATTGTTAATACATCGAGCAATTTAAATCATGGGTTCAGGATACCTTGATAACAACGAAGATAGTCCCGCAAACAAAAGCTCTCAGAGTCGCGGCTTGCTTGGCTCTGGTTGGCGACCATTGCCCAGAGACTTTGATTGGGCATTTATGTGGCATCTTATATTTAATGATACCGGAGAACTAACTCATAAAATCCTGGATATAACCAGTGATATTGCTAATGCATTAGGTCGTAATGAATATACCTGGTGGGCGAATATTTTAAACGTATTCTCCGATAACACGCGCTACGAACTGAATGAATTTTGGAATTATCTGACTCCTGAACCTCCATCTCCAGATTATCGTTACAAAGACGTTCTGAGTATTCATACTCCTGTAATACAATTAGTCAGTCGCGACAGTATTCCTATTGATTACCTTCTGAATCGGCTACAAGAAATTACGGTTTTAAAAATACTGGATGTATTAGGTAATCCAGACATGATTACTCAGTACCTTATAGAGAGATATTATTATTACCCTGTAGAACGGTTTGTTAATTGGGATCGTCTGGAAACCATAGGTACCGTTTCTGCCTACTGGTCGAAGCAGCAAGTTTGGCTACAAATCGAAAACTACGACAGGGGACAGCGGCAATATACATTGATTGCCAAAGACATCGCGCCTCTCGTTAACAAAGCTACTTACAATCTAGCCGTGATACTCAGTGGGTACAAAAGCCGTGTAGGGCAAATTCACAGCCAGTACCCGATTCGCACATTTCCTGCTGATATTCAAAGCTTTACTGATAAAGTGCAGCAGGCAATTATCGACCAAAACCAGTTAGCGGTGCTAGTACAAGGAGAACCAGGTACAGGTAAAACTGTTTGGACACAAGCAGTGGCGAAAGAAATTCTCATGCCACTAGGATATGTAATTTTTATATTGGATAGCGATGCCGTTGAAAATTTTGTTCCACCAAGTTACTTAGAGCGGATTTGTATAATTATCAACGAAGCTGATAACTTAGCACAAAATCGCGCTAGCGAAGTAGCTCAACGCAACAATAAGACGGAGCACATTCTGAGTTTGTTAGATGGAACTTTGTATCAAAGTGTAATTGAGGAATCTGGTATTCAGGCACAACAGAAATTGGTAGTATTGATGACTTGTAACACTACGGAAAGGCTAGATCCAGCGATGTTACGTAAGGGCAGGGTTGATTTCACGTATGAATTTACCCATTTATTTGTATAATAATAGCTATCATCAGCAATAATTAATACCAATTTCCTGTAGCGATGCACTTAATTGCCCCTCGTCCTAAAGAATCGGGCAACATAAACAAAGCCTACCTACGCAGGCTAAATAAAGAGCATGATTAAAGAGAAATGGTATAAGTAGATGAGTATAATTAAAGGTATGCTGGAATTGTTAGCATTTAGAGCCAATATGGTCAGAAAGGAAACTTTATTGTTGGAATTGTTAGTAGTTATTAGTTAGTAGGCTATCTTCATACTAAGCTAATAGCTACTAATAAATAGCAGTCCAATAAACTAATTGTTGAATTATTGAGCAATATCTGTAAAACTGACTATGCTGACATAAGGGTGAAAATGCTAGCTCAGCCAGCTAAGTAGGGTTGCCAACGCCTACCCTATATATAAACAAATAATGTAATCGTTACCCAGCCCTAAAGCAATATGGCAATCTACTTCTACTCTGATAGAGAAGAACCCTACGGCTGCTTTTCAAATTTTTCACCGCATGGCTTCAAGCTAGATGATGCTTGGTGGCCCACCAGCGAACACTATTATCAAGCGCAAAAATTTGTTGGTACGCCTCACGCGGATCAAATCCGTAAAGCGCCTACACCAAAAGATGCTGCAACAATAGGGCGCGATCGCACTCGCCCCCTGCGCTCTGATTGGGAGCAAGTTAAGGATGATGTGATGCGACGGGCAGTGCTATGCAAGTTTGAGACTCATGCTGATATCCGTGCCGTACTATTGGCAACTGAAAATGAGTTAATTGTAGAAAATTCTCCTATTGATTATTACTGGGGCTGTGGTGCCGATGGCAGTGGACAAAATAAGCTGGGGCAGATATTGATGGAAGTGCGGGAGATCCTGCGCGATACTGCTTTGGAAATCAACGGTCGTTAAAACCTAACGCACCGAGGCATCAACCAAACTATAAATTAGGTAGATGAGAGCGGCAGGACGCGATCTTAGTGGTATAGTCTAACCGTTGTGCGATCGCGTAACGGCTCCGCAGGAGCTAGCGTGTGCTCTTCACTTGTATCGCATCCTACCTAATTCCTGGCTTCCTCTCATCTCCACCCGCAAGCGTATCTCAGTATTTTCACTAGCCCTAAAAACTATCAGGACTTACACAACTGGCTCCTGTATTCACTATATGTAGGGGCAGTATTTGCATCACTACTCTATAGGTAGTGTATGAAGCCTATAAAACATTAAATAAGCCTCTAAAAAGGCTAAATCGTCAGTAAAAATACTAAGATGCAAAATCTAGTATTTTCTCGGAAGAAGTGGACAGCAAGTTTATGGATAAATAAAAGAATGTTAGCGACAAGCAAGAGTTGCAACGCTTAATTTAAAATTCTTTTTTGGCGTGGGAACTTTAGCTTAAATACGGCATCTATCCAATAGTACTTCCCCAAACTGATTAGCATTCTTTATATGAAATTGACATCAACATCTTCTAAGGGTATTATGAAGCGCTCAATGGCAACGCTAGCGACGGTAGTACTTGCAACGCTCAGTACATTAAGCCCTGCAAGCTCTGCTAATTTTGGTCAAAAAGAAGTTGACCAAAATAAATTCATCGCCGTCGCTTCTCCCTATGGCGGTGATAAATACCAACTGTTTATTTATGAACAGATATCAGATAAGCAAGAATGCTGGAGGGAAAATGGTACCACCCCTACTCAAGTGGATCTGCTGCTACTGAACTTTGACTTCACAGGTATTTGTGGACGCATGAGTGACAGCAACGGCTATTCCATCCGCCAAGCCAGTCGCGATCTAGGCTGGGAATACGATCTCGCTATTGTTAAACGCGGCGATGAACTTGTACTTGAAGGGACTCATTTTAGAGATCGCAATGCTTCACCCATCGAAATTGGAAGAAGCTATGGCATCACTGATGGCTTTATCAAAATTCATCTAAATCCAGAGTGGCGGCTAACGAAAAGAACCTACGCCGATAAGACCTTAGGTCACGTCTATTTCACCAGTGATGATCTCACCGCTAGCATTAACCCTTAATTAGTTAGAGACCGAAGCCGTCATTACAAAAATAGGGGCACGGCAATGCCGTGCCCCTATTAACAACCGCAACATACGTTTAATTACACGGTAGAAAGCCACGCACTATAGATCCCAGTAGAATCTACCCAGTAAATTAAAAGTTTCCTGCCTAAATATCTTGATTTAGGTAGGATATTATTGCTCGTTTGAATAAAAATTAACATCTAATACCAAACTGTATTCAGAAACGTAAATTTGTTGCCTCTGCCCCTAGAGCCGCTTTGCTGAAATTACAGTTTCGGCTGCAACTTGCGATAAGTGCCATGACAGATATTCGTAAACTCCTCAATCAAATTGCGGCCCAGGAAGCGCAACTGCGTGATACTCAGTTTCTTGCACCCTGTGTAGGTGGGGGACGGATACAAAGCTCTGTGCAAGGGATGGTTTATATCTTCACCGCCCAGCCACAAGACTTTGAAGGATGGGGAATCTTCCAGGCAGTGAATGAGAAAACTGCTGAGATGGTGGAAGAGCCAAGCTTGCCGCAAGTGGCTGAATATCTGCAACTGCTCAAACCCCTGCGCCTGCGTCTTGCTCATATTCTGCTAGGACAAACTTGGCTAGCTTACCCTGTCAACGAATCTGATATGCAGCAACGCTTGGGCATCGCTAAGCCCGTACCAGTGCATCTGGTTACTGAGGGGGGAGCTATGAATCAAATAATAGCTCGTTGGGATGGCAGTTCCTGGTGGTTTGACGAATTAGATCGCCGTGCCGATCCCTTCGTGGCTGAGCAACTGAGAGAACATCTGAGGCAGGTGACGCCGCCAGAAGTTGTGCTATTTCCTGGGATGACGCCAGAGATGCGTACCGTCTATGATTTGGCAGTGCAGCAGACGGAAGAATTTCAGGCTCAAAGGCAGCAAAGACAAGAGGAGGTACACCAAGGAAAGTCTGGACGCCATAGAAGGCTCCGGCGGCAGCCTCCCAGTCATCAAAAACCCCGGCGTAAAGCACAAGGTGCTGAAGGGCGCTTACAGGAGGCGCTGTGGATGGGTGGCGGCGAACTGCAAGAGTTCCGCGATCGCGGTGAGTTTTGGCAGATCGAGTGGATTACCAGCACAGGATCGCGTCACACCTCTGCTATTTCCAAAAATGACCTGACGGTAATTAGTTCTGGTATCTGCCTCAGCGGCATGGATCGTAACTTTGATTTGCAATCCCTTGTCGGTGTCATTGAAGGGCGATACAACGAGGACTGGGATTAATAGTTACCTTATCCTAGTGGCCCTAAATTTTTCTTCTGCTAGCAACCTGGTAAGCCGGTAGGCATAATTAAACATCTACAGTGGATGTCGGTGATTGGTAAAATTATTTCCCATCACGGATCACCAGTCCTTCATAGTTTTAATATTTTTCCATCTGCCGACGTTTCAACATCATGTCTATATTCTTCCACGAGCAACTCTACAGAACATCAACACTCATGGCGCAGCTAAAAGACTTGCCTGTAACTGTGTGCGGTGCTGGTGCCTTGGGGGCGAATATTACCGAAAGCCTTGCTCGTTCTGGATTTGGGCGTCTGAGGGTAATTGACCGCGATCGCATTGAGGAGCGCAACCTCTCTACCCAACCTTACTATCGCTCTGACGTCGGCGCGTACAAGGCAAAGATGCTCACCAATAGCCTTTATCGAGCGCTTGGTGTACAAATAGACGGGCGTTCTAAAGAACTGGCAGAAGCAAACGCAGCTCAGATGTTAGATGGCAGCGCTATAGTGATTGATACTTTTGACAACAGCGTGGGGCGTCAAGCTGTGAAAGATTACTGCACCCACGTCCAGCTTCCCTGTCTCCACGTCGGCTTGGCTGCGGATTATGCCGAGGTAATCTGGAACGAAATTTATCGCGTTCCCTCACCTGCTAATGATGATATCTGTGACTACCCACTGGCACGCAACCTGGTGATGCTGGCAGTCGCTATAGCTTGTGAAGTAATAGTAATGTTTGTGACCACCGGAGAGCAACAGAGTTTCACTGTGACATTAGGGGATTTAGCTGTGAAGCCTGTTTGAGATTCCACACAGCTCGTGCTGTAACCGCTAGGCTGAGGGTCTAGAGTACATCACCGAGGTCACGATAAACTAGCTACAAAACCTTTACCTATAATCTGCTGCGCCTTTATTTTAAGTAGGAAGGCACTTTCCCCACTAACGCTCTTCAACAACTAACAACCAAACACGACTTATGGCTTTAGTGCACTCTTCCTTAATTGGAGGTCACAAGACTACCCGTACCGTTGGACAACGTTCCCAGCCTCTCCTATTGATGCTGATTGTTTCCCTGCTCATGGTGGGCGGGATTGGCTATCGTCTGGCATACCTGCAATTGAGCCAGGGGGAACGCAACCGGGATATGGCAGAGAACAACAGAATTCGCCTAATTCCTAAGCTACCTGTTCGGGGCAACCTTTTGGATCGCAAAGGTAGGCTTTTGGCGAGTGGTCGCTTGTCTCACTCGGTGTTCCTGTGGCCGATGGCTCCCAAGCAGCCGGGTTGGCCGAAGACGCGCAGACACCTCTCGCAAGTCCTAAATATTCCAGAAGCCGAGATTCAAGAGCGCTTGCAGCAAGTAGGTTACAACCCTGGCACACGCGTGCGAATTGCTCGCAGCATTAGTGCGGCTCAAATCACTGCACTGGCAGAATACGGTGCCGACAAGGACGGGGTAGAAGTTGATATTGAAGCGCTACGAAGCTACCCCAACGGAGAGTTGGCTGCTCATGTACTCGGTTACACGGGTGAGATGAACAATCGAGCACTGGCAAAGCGTCGAGGTGAAGGATATCGCCTCGGTGATGTCGTTGGTCAGATGGGTGTAGAGGCGGCTTTTGAGAAACAACTGCGCGGAGAATGGGGTGGTCTACAGGTGGAGGTGGATGGTTCCGGTAAGGTGATCAGAATTTTGGGTCAGAAAGCCTCAAGTCCGGGCAAGGACGTGCATTTAACGCTGGATATGGACGTTCAGAAGGCAGCGGAGGCGGCACTGGGCAATCGCCAGGGCGCGATCGTGGCAATGAACCCGAACAATGGAGCTATCTTAGCAATGGCTAGCCGTCCGACTTTCGACCCCAATATCTTTTCCTCCCGGATTAAACCGGCGGAGTGGAAAAAGGTGCAAAGTCAAGATCACCCCTTTGTTAACCGCGCTCTCCGTGGCTTTCCGCCAGCAAGTACTTTCAAAATTATCACAACCACTGCCGCTATTGAATCGGGTAAGTTTTCTGAGCATACGGTACTCCAAACTTCCGCGTTTCTTAATATTGGGGGAAGAACGTTTGGCGAGTGGAACCATGCCGGATTTGGCCCGTTAGGATTTGTGGGCGGGCTAAAATGGAGTAGCGATACATTCTTTTATCAGATTGGCAAGGGCATCGGTGGACCAACGCTGATTGACTGGACTCGTCGGTATGGCTTTGGTCAAAAAACTGGGATTGAGTTGGAGTCGGAAGAATCTGTTGGTCTAGTTGCAGATGCAATCTGGAAGCGTAAGCGGCTAAGAGAACCGTGGACTATTGGAGACACAGTTAATATGTCCATCGGTCAGGGCTTCTTAGTGGCGACGCCGATACAAGTGGCGGTGATGTTTTCTGTGCCTGCCAATGGCGGCTATCGAGTCAAGCCTCACCTGCTGAAGGATGATGAGGAGTCCAAAAAGTGGCGAGAGTCCTTAAATCTGAAACCAGAGACAATTCGGGTGCTGCGCCAAGGGCTGCGGGCGGTGGTAAATGGCGGCACTGGGGGAGCATTAAATTCGCCTACGATCCCCCCAGCAGCAGGTAAAAGTGGCACGGCAGAGGCTCCACCAGGTGAGCCTCACATCTGGTTTGGTGGCTATGCACCTACTGATAAGCCGGAGATTGTAGTTGTGGCCTTTGGAGAACACGAGGGCGCTAACGGGGGCGGTGGTAAAATCGCCGCACCGATGGTTCTAAAGGTGATGGAAGCTTATTTTAATTCCAATAAGTCAAGCAAACCTGCCACGGAAAAGCCAGTAGCTAGCAATTAGGAAGCAGTGCGATCGCGTTGAGTGTCTTTTTGTTGAGAACCGCACTTTAACTTAAAAACCTCACCCCTACCTCCCTCTCCTCAAAGGAGAGGGTACGATCTACGGCAGAAAGTGATCCAAGCCATTAAGCGAGAGGGGGTAAAGAAAAGTGAAGCTAGCCAACCGTTCAACATCAGTCGCAACACTATAGACTTATGGCGTCGATCTACAAATCGACAACCGGAAATAGGGGACATTGCTTCCACCATCATTGCTTAACTGGGGAATGCTAAGGTGCGTAGTGTTCTACCAGTATTAAGATCGCACCACATCCCCCCAGTTAGGGGGAAAACTTGAACATGAAAAAGTTGACAGTCATTGCATTCTCTATTGGCTCTATCTGGATGGTTGGCTGTGGTAACTTTGTTACCAATCCTTCTCAGGAAACTCAAACAACTAGCGAAAAGCCAGCTCCCACTAATTCTTCTGCTAAAACTCAAACATCTCCCCCACTTAAAACCAACAATAGTCAGCCAAATGCCAGCAAACAGCCAACAGTTGGCACTGTCAAAAACATGGTTATGGGAGACCTCAAGTGTTACGTTACCCTCTTAGATGAAAACGGGACCGAAAGGGAAGTGGGTGCAGATTTTGAGATCTGCCCTCAACAAAAAACTTTCTTAAACAAGAAAGTACGCCTCTTTTACGAAACCGTCGCCGTTAGTGATTGCCAAAGCGCCGAACCCTGCGGCAAAACCAAACAAGAGTCTTTGATCACCAAGATGGAGATTATTAGCTGAGTTGAAGAAGCTATCGCACCCAAAGCTTCCCTGATATCGCTCTTCTGTCACTCTAATGAGAAAAAAATAGAAGTCAAATGGTGAGAAGCTTCCTCAATGGATAAGTTAGCAATACGTGCTTATGTTTCTCCGGAACACGCTGCGCGATCGCAAACTGATAGAAACGTTGAAACGTAGCTTAGTTGGTAGAAGTACCTCAGTATAAGAATTTAAGACTTTTTTATGCTGAAAGTGACAAAAGATCGATAATATCATTCCTTCTCCTAAACCTCCCATCAGATCAGCACCTGGTACTTCAAAGTCAGAGATGAATCAGAACTGGCAGTTGATATTTCTGAGAAGAATATTGTTTAGATTCTGGTTCAGCGCGGTTGCTATCGTGAAGTCTAAGGGCTGGCTTGCTCTTACTTTTTAGAATTAGATTTGCCAGAATTATCCTTCTTAGTACTTTCTTTTTCTTGCCATTCTGACAAAGGTCGCTTCACAGCATCCTCAAAACTTATCGGTACTAAAAGCACCTGCAACTGCTGAGATGTGTTCGCTGGGGGATCGGCTTGAGCATATAGGAAATTACCGCTAAAGTCAGGCTTTCCCAAAATCAGCTGATGAGTTTGCTGATTTTTGAGCTTGACTTCTACCGTGGCTAGGGGCTTGTCTAGTCCATACTCTTGAAGCTGGCTAGATGGAGCAGTGAAAGTGCGATCGCCTGGTGTCTCCTCAGGAGAATTGCTCTTTCTATCCACCAGCAAGTTCAGCAAATAAGAAACTGCTGGATCGCTAGCTGGTACGTCACGGGGAGCTTTCATTTGCCAGGGAGAGATATTAGCCTTATCTCCAGCTTTCTGATTCACGCGTTCAAATCTTAATGTTTGTCCCTGGTTTTTTATAGTTAAGGATTGAATCTCTTCTTCTTCAAAAGAGAATATTTTCTGCTCCTTAGCCTTTGCCGCTTCCCCTTGAGGTGCCTTCTTAATCTCATAGAAATAAACAAAACCGCCCAAACCAAACGCCAATAGTATCAGAATTAAAGTTGTCCGCTGCAATTTCATAGAGGAGCTAGGGGGTAGAACCCAAGAATTCACTCAAAACTCAAAACTTAAAACTCTTAACGCCGTCTCCACCACATAACCCCTGCTGTAGCAAACCCAATTAATGGCACGATTAGCAGAGCCGTCCAGCTGACTACTTGCGCTTGCACAGGGGTCATATTGATACGGCGGTTTTTCATCTCTTTAGGACGGATAGAAATAGTTTGCTCATCCCGCTTGCTCAACCAGCTAATCGAGTTGAGGAAGACGTCCCCATTCAGCTGTTGCTCAAACAAACCATCTGTGGCAAAGTCCGAGTTACCCAATACGACAAGCTGTGCCTCATCTGACTTTTTGCCAGACTTGAGCGTGGCGGATGCTTGAGGGCTTGGGGTAGGTTTAGTCTCTAGCGGTTTTGAATTTACTTTGCGCTTTAGGGCAACGCCTAGTGTCAGGGGGCCAGGGCGATCGCTATCTGCATTAAACTCCAGCTGTTGGCTTTCTGGATTACTCTCTGCCCAACTTTTGTCATCCGTGAGCAGCAACGGCGTCTGCTCAATACCTGGCACAGGCTTTATTTCCAAAGGTCGCGCTAGGGGATAAAAAGAATTGCCATTGCCAAAATCTTTCGTAATTGGATGCTGACCGTAGCGGGTAATCAGGGGCGTTGCTGCACCCAGACCCACAACGCTGCCTTTTCCAGAGGCGTCAATTGCTAGCCGATTATCGAGCTGAACGCCCCAATCGTTGAGCAGGCCCTCCAGTTCAGGATTAGTATTTGGGTCTACCATCACTAGCAGACTACCAGCCGAAGATAGATAATCTCTCAAGGCTTTAACCTCCGCCTCAAACAGCGCCCGTTTGGGGCCGGCAACAATAACGACTGCTGCATCTTCGGGAATCTCTGAGCGTTCAGCCAAGTTGAGCGGTTCAGTCGTGTAGTTTTTACCTTTTAAGGTACTCACCGCCTGAGACAGACCACCTGCCACCGCGTCTAAGGGATGTTCGCCATGACCTTGCAGGAAGTAAATTTTGTCCTTGCGATCGCTGGTGATTTGTTGGATGCCATTCGTCAGCTTAACTTCTGAAAGTGGCTCTCCCTGCTGCAACGTCTGAATCAATTGTCGCTTTGTGCCAGATTCTAAGTAAACTTGCCCAGGGGATTTGACACCAAACTTCTGCGCCAGTCCGGGTTTAAGCTGTGGATCAACAAACTCAAAATTAAATTGGGGACCATAGCGCTGGTAATTTTCCAGCAATTGCCGCTCCTCTGGGTTTTGGTTGCGGTCAAAAACCCATACTTTGACTGGCTGTCGCAAAGAACGCACAACCTGCTGTGACTCAGGTGAGAGCGTAAATAGCCGATTTTCAGTTAAGTCTACTCGCACTGCATGGCGGACGCCCATAAAGTTAATCAGCGCCAAAATCCCCAGCATGGCCAGAGTCGCAACTAGGGCATTTGTACTCACCTGGATGGCTCTGTGTCCCCAAAACTTCTGTGTTGAGCTGCCCATAAACAGCCACAACCCGATTACTACTATCCCCGCAATCAGTAATGCCAAGGGCACCGGCAACCAAACGTCAGAGACCAACCCAGCCACCAGACCCATAATAGTCAGGACTGGGCCAAGCCAAAAGATATATTCTAAATACTTGGGATTTTTAGTGATGGTCTTCATGTTAGCAATTAGCAATTATAAATTAGCAAATAGCAAATAGCAATTAGCGATTAGCGATTAGCAATTAGCTTGATTGACTTGTTACTTTCAACAATTTATGAAGACAGCCGAGTTTTCTAAAAGCTAACACCTAATAGCTAACAGCTAATAGCTATTTAGGAGCGCTGGAAGCGCAAGGCATCGATGGACTGAGCAGTGAGAAACACCCCTAAAACAATGTAACTTGCAAATAAAATTAAGCTACTGGTATCCAGGATGCCTTGCACCAGGTTGTTGTAATGTTTCAGCAGCGATAGATGACCCAAGACCTCTCCCACAGGGCCGCTGATACTTTTGGCGATGATATCGCTCACCCATAGGAACACAATCAATAAGAAGGTGAGGAATGCTGCCAGAATCGAGCTATCGGTTAGGGAGGAAATGAACATTCCTAAAGACAGAACCGCCGCCGCCAGTAGGATCAATCCCACATGAGCCAATAAAGGCACAGTGGGTTGAATTGGTGGGTTCGATGCACTAAAAGCGATCGCCTCATACGCCAGCAACGGCAGCACCATCGTGATAAAAAACGTGACGACGCCTAGTAATTTTCCCACTGCTACCGCCCAATTTGTCACTGGTGACGTTGCCAATAACTCCAAAGTACCCCGCTTGCGTTCCTCGGCATAAAGCCCCATTGATAGAATCGGCAGTATAAATAACGCCAGCGATCCCATAACACCTAAGAAAATCCGTAGGAACTCGTAGGGAACGTCCAAAGGGGGAAAAGGGGCACCCTGCTGTTGCCCTTGTAAGTCCCCCAAAGCGGCTTGTTGAATGATGCCATCTGGTCCGAGTAGAATCGCCAGAAAGAAGAATCCAGCTAGAAGCCAGAAAGCACCTGCGATCGCATAAGCCAGCGGCGAAGCAAAATAGCCCTGCAATTCTTTGCGATAAATCGCCACAATGTTGCCAAGTATGACCCCCATTTCCGATCTTTAGCCTCCATACACAACTTACGGAATAATTCGTAATTCGTAGTTCGTAATTCGTAATTAATTAATTCAGGTTTCAAGCCACGGACCAAGGTTTATGGAAGATAGTAAAAGCGTAGCACCATTATTTCAAGCCCCGCATTTAAGCGTGAGGGAATTACTTTCTTATCAATTACGAATTGGAGTTTTCGCGACTTGACGCTTGCCTGTATTTACCCCTGAACGAGTGTATCCTCCATTGTCAGTTCTAAAAACACGTCCTCAAGACTGGCAACAGTTCGTCGCATCTCATACAAACTCAACCCAGCCCCGACTAGACGGCTGGCAATCTTGTCACCTGGTTCTGCCCCCCGTTCTGATACGACGCGAATTAAACAGCGCTTTTCCGGTAAATCTGGGGCTGGGATTGCCTCAACAAGGCGGACTTCAGGTAAAACCTGTAATATCTTTTTGATTGTTAGGGCATTACCTTCTACTTCCAGCTCATAGCCAATTCCCCCAGCAATCTGCTCCATGAGGTTTTCCGGAGTATTGGTTGCTACGATACGGCCTCGATTGATAATCGTCACACGACTACAAGTCATGCTGACTTCCGGCAAGATATGGGTTGAGAGTATGATCGTATGCTCACCGGCGAGGCTCTTAATCAAGTTGCGAACCTCGATTATTTGTCGTGGATCTAGACCAACAGTGGGTTCATCCAGAATAATTACTGGTGGGTCGTGGACAATTGCCTGGGCAATCCCAACTCGCTGCCTAAAACCCTTTGAAAGTTTGCGGATTAAGACCTTGCGCTTTTCTATAAGATTGCAGCGCTCCATAGCTGAGTATACTTTGCGCTTGCGATCGCGACTCTTTACGCCCTTAAGTTGCGCCACAAAGAGTAGGAATCCCTCGACGGTCATTTCCGAATATAAAGGTGGGGTCTCCGGTAAGTAGCCGATGCTACGCCGTACTGCCATAGAATCTTCATGGACGTCATAACCCGCGATGCTAGCTGTGCCACTGCTTGCTGGTAAATACCCAGCTAAAATCCGCATAGTTGTAGTTTTACCGGCTCCGTTGGGTCCGAGGAATCCCAAAATTTCTCCTGGCTGCACGGCAAAGGTAACATCCTGAATCGCTGGCGTCGAGCCGTAGGTTTTGCTTAAATGCTCAACTTTAATCATCTGCACCTTGTTTCAACTTTTAACTGATTCGGCATAAGTCCCCCACCATAGTTGTACCCGACTTGGTGGCGGGATATAAGCCGGACGGCGACGATTACATCTTTGAATAATTCTTGCTGTAGGCAAGACACAGAGAAGATGTATGAGGAGTCGTCAAAATATTATCTATATCTTTTACCACAAACTGTATTTGCGTTATAATAGAGTAACTAGGAGGTGATGTTAAGTGTTACACAAAGCCGTACATGTCCGTCTATATCCATCTGAAGAACAACAGATACTATTAGCTCAAACGTTTGGTTGTGCCCGTTGGTGGTGGAACTATGCGCTTGCCTCATCAGTTGAAGTTTACAAGGAAACAGGTAAAGGACTAGGGCGCTCAGCACTTAACGCACTGTTACCAGATCTCAAAAAGTCAGAAGATACTGTCTGGTTAACTGACTGTTACAGCCAAGTTTTACAAGCTGTGACACTCAACCTAACTACAGCTTATAAAAACTTTTTTGAGAAACGGGCGGGGTTTCCTAAGTTTAAATCAAAGCACGGTCATCAGTCTATTCAATACCCTCAAAACGTCAAGATTGTGGATGGTAACGTCAAGCTACCGGGCAACATTGGTATAGTCAAAGCTAAAATCCATAGACCAATTGAGGGGAGAATCAAGACTGTTACCGTCAGTAAAACTCCGTCTGGTAAATACTTCGGCTCTATTTTGATTGAAGTGGAAGGAGAGAATCCTTCCTATTCAGAGGGGAAAATCTATGGAATTGACTTAGGATTAAAGCATTTTGCTGTTGTCACTGACGGCGAGAAAGTATCTAAATACGATAATCCTAAACACTTATCCAAACAGGAAAAGAAACTGAAGCGTAAGCAACAAAAGCTGGCGCGTAAACAGAAGGGGAGTAACTCACGAAATAAATACAAAAAAGTTGTTGCCAAGGTATACGAACGGATTAGCAATTCGCGGCAAGATTTTCTACATAAACTTAGCCATAGGTTGGTCAGCGATAGCCAAGCTGTCATAGTAGAGAACCTTCATGTCAAAGGCATGGTTCAAAATCACAAATTGGCTCATACTATATCTGATGTGGGATGGGGGACATTTACCAATTTCTTAGCCTATAAGTTAGAACGTAAAGGCGGGAAGTTGATTGAAATTGATAGATGGTTCCCTAGCTCCAAACTCTGTTCTAATTGTTTTTATCAGATCGGTGAGATGCCATTGAATGTAAGGGAATGGACTTGCCCTCACTGTGGTACTCATCACGATCGGGATGGGAATGCAGCAATGAATATTAGGACAGAAGGTATCAGAATTATAAAGGCGGATGGTGCAGCCGTCTCTGCTGTAGGAGGGGAGGTAAGACTAAAGCTTGGACGCAAGTCTAAGTTGCGGCACTCGCCATTGATTACAGAAGCTCCCGCTACAGTCGGTACTCCGATTTAGCGTGGGTAGTTCACTTTGCCAAGAGAGCCGACCCGATACTGACCCATGAGCTTTGCTGAATATCGAGAATATAAAAAATATTAGACTAACCGTAACTTAGGGGCTACAGCGTTCTTAGATCCGAACTGCGAAGCCACACGAGCGCAGGCAGCTGCGATAGTTTATTAGGAATTGGTTAGTGAGCGATCGCCTGCCATCAACTCTACCTATATTGTTTCTTGCCTGCCGCATTGAGGTGTGATGACAGAGTCAACCCCAGACTCAAGTGCTGCCTACACAACGGCATTGCTTGTGCACTATTGTTTTGAACTGAAAGGCAACAAGGCTGAGGTATTGGTGCGCTCGTGGCTCAGTCAATATCAACCCACCTGGGTGCGTCTTGCTGTCATTGAGGCACTGTATCAGGGACGTTACAAAGCCGTTTCTGTTGAGCAAATCTTAGCCACCTGGAACCGGCGTGGACGTGCTCTATACCACTTTAACCATGATTTTGAGCGGCTGATTGGTCGCAAATTTCCCCAAAATATAACCGCGCCGCTAGATGCGGCATCACTTGCTCAGAGCAATGCCCAAAGCCTAACTCTGAGCAAATCTAGTCCATCAATTCTCGCTAAAGATGCCAATCCCTGTTCAACGGCATCGGCAACTTACCAAAAAGCCCCACCACCAGCAACAGTTATCTCCCTAGAGGGCACGGAGACACAGCTTAACCCTGACGAGCCTGCCTGTGAGAATCTTACAGGGCACCTAGCGGATGCGATCGCCAAACCCAATTCCACAGTAGAGGCTAAAAAAACGGCAGAAGCAATCGTCCCTTCCAGCCACAGTTCTGCCACTGAGACCATGTACCAGGCCGATTGGTCGCGATGGGAGGCTGGCAAACACCCTATTCACCAATTCACTCCCTCTATGGAGGTATCTGACTTTTACCTAAAGCTCAAGGCTATTGCCCAGAACACTGAAGATGCGATCGCCGATCTTTCTACTACCGTACCCAGAAATAGCGATACAGAGCCAGACTAGGCAAAATATCGGTTATACTAAATTAAACGTAGTCGTTATGAGTTTATTTAGTTTATGTCAAACCCCACTGTAGAAAATCTAGTTATTATCGGCTCTGGCCCGGCTGGGTATACCGCTGCCATCTATGCAGCACGAGCTAACCTAAAACCTTTTGTTTTTGAAGGCTTTCAAGCTGGGGGGCTACCCGGCGGGCAGCTGATGACAACTACAGAGGTAGAGAATTTTCCCGGTTTTCCGGAAGGAATTACGGGGCCGGAATTAATGGATAAAATGAAGGCGCAGGCTGAGCGCTGGGGGGCAGAGTTAGTCACTGAAGATGTGATTTCCGTTGACTTGAGCCAGCGTCCTTTTATTGTCCGCTCTGAGGAACGGGAAGTTAAAGCCCACAGCATCGTCATTGCTACTGGTGCCACCGCCAAACGGCTAGGTTTGCCCAACGAACATCAGTTTTGGAGCCGGGGTATTTCTGCCTGTGCTATCTGTGATGGTGCTACCCCCATTTTTCACGGGGCGGAACTAGCTGTAGTCGGGGGAGGTGACTCCGCGGCTGAGGAATCAGTCTACCTCACCAAGTATGGCGATCGCGTTCACCTGCTGGTACGGGGCGACACGATGCGCGCAAGTAAAGCGATGCAAGACCGGGTACTTAGTAACTCTAAGATTACGGTTCACAGGAACACACAACCTGTGGATGTCCTGGGTGAGGATGGCCGCATGCATGGGTTAAAAATCCGCAATACTCAGACGGGCGAAGAAAGCGAGCTAGCGGTAAAGGGGTTGTTTTATGCAGTTGGTCATAAGCCCAATACGTCCTTGTTTCAGGGGCAGATGGAATTAGACGAAGTGGGTTACGTTGTGACTAAACCCGGTTCCGTGGAAACAAGTGTCGAAGGTGTCTTTGCCGCTGGTGACGTCCAAGATCATGAATTTCGTCAAGCGATAACTGCTGCTGGTACAGGCTGCATGGCGGCAATGTTGGCAGAAAGGTGGCTTTCTGTTAATGGATTGATCCAAGAATTTCATCAAACGCCTGCTTCTGAAAAGCCAGATACCCCAGCAGCTGCCAAGAAAACGGAAGCGGAACAAGAGGCGGAGTTTAACCTAGAAGGCACGCGCCACCAAGGGGGCTATGCCCTGCGGAAGCTCTTTCATGAGAGCGATCGCCCCCTGCTAGTCAAATACGTCTCACCTCACTGTGGCCCTTGCCACACTCTCAAGCCAATATTGAATAAGGTGGTGGATGAGTTCGACGACAAAATCCACTTTGTGGAGATTAACATTGAGCAAGACCGAGATATTGCCGAGAACGCTGGTGTCACAGGAACGCCCACAGTACAGTTCTTCAAGAATCGGGAGTTAGTGACTGAACTCAAAGGAGTCAAGCCAAAAAGCCAGTACCGCCAGCTGATTGAACAGCATCTATAAAACCCGCAAAGTGGTATCAGTAACAGTAGGTGATTAAGCTTGGTAGATTAAATTATTTCTGCCACAGCTAGCGCACCTACTGTTTTCAGCTAATCGTCATTCATTTTGAGCGATCGCGTCTTTAACAGTCAGGGTTTCCGCCTGATCTAGATATAACTTGAAGGCTGATTAGCTTAGGGCTTACACCTTGACAGCGAGGCAGGAGTCTGCTTATTTTCTAATCTTTGCTTATTTCTTAACTTTATTATATAAATAGCTTTGTATTTAAATTTATAAAGTTATTATATGGAGTGCTTTACACTGCAACAACAAGCAGCCAAGTACTTGAATCAGGGGCAATACCGTGAGGCGATCGCCCTCTATGAGCAGTGCCTTGATGCTAACCCTACTTGGATACAAAACTACTGGCATCTTGGATTAGGGTTGCTTCTCCAAGGAGAAGAATCAATGGCGCAAGCTGTTTGGTTATCAGTTTTAGTAGAGGGAAGCCCTGAAGAAATTGATAATTGGACAGCGGAATTAGTTAAGATATTAGCAGCAGAAACCTTTCAACAACTCCAGGGCAATAATTGGCATCTAGCTGAGAGAATATGCAAACAAATTCTAGAGCTTGATTCTACCCATGCAGAAACATATTTAGCTTTAGGAATTGTTTACTTGAACTGGGAGCAGCTTGATGAAGCTATTGCTTATCTACAAAAAGCAATAGAAATACAGCCTGACTTGCCTGAAGCTTACTATAATCTCGGCATGTGCCTCAGACTTAAGGGATGTAACATTGAGCAAGCAATTAACCAGTTGCAAAAAGCAATAGAACTCAAACCTGAGTTATCGGAAGCCTACAACAACCTAGCTATGTGCTTCATGAGTCAGGGAGAAATCGAGCTAGCAATCAACTATTTACAAAAAGCCATAGAACTTAAACCAAACTTGCCTGGAGCTTACAACAATCTAGCTATGTGCTTAATAGATAAAGGTGAGATCGAGCCAGCTATTAGCAATTTACAGCAAGCTATTAGCATAGATCCGAGCTTTATTGAGGCAAGTTACCGAATTGAAGAAATTATGGAGAGTGAGCAAGCGGGATACTCACTGTCTTTACGGAAAGGATATGGCGTTTGGGACCCTTGGCTGTTAAAAGATGACAACGTATATCGGCTTTTTTACTTAACAGGTGATAGAAAAGCAACTCCCTTTTGGAGTGTAGGTGAAGTCGGTGCTGCTACCTCAACCGATCTCAAAACCTGGAAATACTTAGGAATCGTGTTGAAGCCGGCTCTAGATAGCCAATGGGAGAGTGGAAGAATACTAGCTGGTAACGTCTATAAAGAAAATGGAATTTACTACCTTTTTTACGCGGCTTCCCCACCGCAACCGCTCATACTTCAGGAGGGAATTGGTCTGGCAACCTCAGTTGACGGATTACATTGGGAGCGTCGTTCAACTCAATTTTTGCAACTAGATCCGCGCTTTTATGGCTATACATCCGCAGGTGTTAATTCGTCTTTATATCAAGAAGTAAAACATTTTGCTTGGCGCGATCCTTATATAGTTAAAGAGCCAGATACAGGCAAGTATTACATGTTTATAACTGCATGCGTACAGAGCATGAAATCTAATTTTAAAGGATGTATTGCTGTAGCAGTAGCAGATAAAATAGACGGTGCATATGAAGTTTTAGCTCCCGCTGCCTATCCATTAATAGAGGAAACAGAAGAAGGAATTTTTTATGAAATGGAACGACCACAGGTGATTTATAAGGATGGTAAGTATTACATGTTCTTCTCGACTCATCCTCAGACTATAAATCCCAAATGGCTTGCTCAAGTCGGTACAGACAGAATTACTGATTCTTCACTGTACTGGTATGTTTCTGATAAAATTACTGGACCTTTCAAACCTGTGGTAGAGAAACCAGTTGTAAAAGGTAGTGAGAAGACGGGTTTATATGCGACCAACTTGATATCCGGTTCTAATGGGGATTTAATTGCCTATGGAGCGCATACTTATACTTTTACTCTTGAAGTTTCGCCACGTTTTCCAGTTCGCTGGGAGAATGGCTCTATTGAAATTTTGTTAAGTTAGATATATCAACAAGACATAGCTTTACACAGGGCTGGGATAAAGTGGTAGCGCGATCGCGCTCTTGTTCATTGCTTAGTACTCATAAGTGAAAATAAGACCAGTTACATGGATACAATTAGGGAATTATTAGCTACTCAAGCATAACTTTCACAAAACAGTTGCTCGATGACCCCCACGAAACTCCGCTTACCTCAATTTTTGCGTTTTTATGAGCGTCCCAGTCTCTCCATGTATCTGCTGGGAGTGGGGCTTTTTATGACCCTAATCTTCATATTAATAGCCGTCTTAGCTCCTGCATTTCAGTCTTGGGGATGGCTGCAAAACCCTACGGAGTCTCTCAGCAACCCAATCCACGATCCCCCCTCTTGGCGTCATTGGTTCGGCACCAGCCGCCAAGGCTATGATGTCTTCTCTCGTACCTTGTATGGCTCCCAAGCAGCCTTACAAGTGGTCATCCTGGCTACGGTGCTGAGTTTGATTATTGGCGTCCCCTTGGGTATGGTTAGTGGTTATCTGGGTGGCAGACTAGATCGGGTGCTGCTGTTTTTAATGGATACCATCTATACCTTGCCAGGATTGCTGCTGTCGGTAACGCTGGCGTTTGTTGTGGGGCGAGGGGTGATAAATGCTGCGATCGCGCTCAGCATTTCCTACGTACCCCAGTACTACCGGGTGGTTCGCAACCACACTTCTAGCATTAAAACCGAATTATTTATTGAAGCGGCACAGGCAATGGGAGCCTCAACTAGAAGGGTGCTGTCTCGATACCTGTTTCTCAATGTGATTCAGAGCGTGCCCGTGTTGTTCACCCTTAATGCTGCTGACGCCATTTTAATTTTGGGAGGTTTGGGATTTCTCGGACTAGGCTTGCCAGAAGAGACGCCAGAATGGGGCTACGACTTACGTCAGGCGCTCGATGCCCTGCCTACTGGCATTTGGTGGACAACTCTTTTTCCTGGCTTGGCGCTGACGCTAATGGTAATAGGGCTGTCTCTACTGGGAGAGGGATTGAGCGAGTTTGTCAATCCACGCTTGCGGAAGCAGATTAAGTCTGACTGATAATAGCTAATAGTCATGGTTAGCGGTTAGTGGTTATGTTTGCTTACTATTTACTAACTACTAACCCTTAACAATTTATTTGCTAAATTACTTCAGCAAACTTTAATTACTGCCGCCCACTCCTATAAAAGAAACAATGCTTTTCAGGAGTAAACCTGAGCAGTTCTAGCAGGAGGCTTTCACCGATGGACTATCAAAGATTTATTGAGCAGCTACCGCAATTATACTCAAACTGGGGAGAGTCGTCACTTCGCCCCAAGTCTGATGCGTTTGGTGCAGCCCTTGACAAGGTTCAAGGGATGACTACAGCCAACGTAATGCAATTGCTCAACTTGGCTGTGGAGTGCATGGAACCAGATGAAGTTTACTGTGAAGTTGGCTGCTTTCATGGAGCAACGTTGATAGGCGCACTCCTGAATCATCCAGATAAAATCGCCTATGCAGTAGACAATTTTTCTGAATTTGACACTTCTGGAGAAAATTTTGAGCAATTGAGCGCCAACTTATCTTTTTTTAATTTAGAGCAACAAGTACTTTTTTGTAATCAAGATTTTGAGGAGTTTTTCTTTGAGTTAAGAGAAATTCAACCAAGACCAAAAATCGGCGTATATTTTTATGATGGTGCTCATGACTATAGATCTCAGCTATTAGGACTACTGCTAGTAAAAGATTTTCTGGCAGACAAAGCTCTAATTATTGTGGATGATAGTAACTGGAGTAGCGTGCAGCAAGCTAATTGGGATTTCATGGCTGCTAATCCTGAGTGCCAACTTTTGCTAGATTTGCCTACTACAAAAAATAGTGTTTCTAGATTTTGGAATGGAATTCATATTTTTCGTTGGGATGTTAATCAAGAAGCAGATTACACTTGGTTGAATTTTGCTGAAGAATTCCGCAATCCACCACTTATTAAAGCTCTCTACAACCTTTTATTTGAATTTGAGGCTGACTATAAAAAGAAAGCTTTAAATTCACTTTACCAGGAAGCATTAGCGCTAGAAATTTCTGGACAACTTTTAGAAGCAGAACAAAAGTACAAAGAAGTTTTGCAGTGGGCGAGAAACCATGTAAATGCCTGGCATAATCTAGGCATGATTTATTACGAGATGGAGCGCTATCAAGATGCATTATCTATGGTGCTTAAGTCATTGGAACTTGACCCTTCTATAGGGTTACATTATTATAGCTTAGGCTTAGTGCTAGAAAAAATTGAATCAACTTCTCAAGCAATAGGCGCTTATGAAAAAGCAATTCAACTAAATAGCCAGTTAGTAGATGCTTATAACAATTTAGGTAATCTCCTATCTACACTCGGCGATATTGAGCGGGCTAAGTCAATTTATCGCCAGGCGATCGCAGATCATCCAAATCATTTTGGCAGTTACCTAAATCTGGGAAATCTGCTAATAGCACAGCATCAGATAGATGAAGCAATTCAGGTTTATCAAAAAGCTTTGCAATCAAATATCCGCCATGCTGATATTTTTCACAATTTAGCAGTTGCTTTTGATATTCTGCATGACGCTGCTCAATCATCACTTTACTTTGGTTATGCTGATTCCTACCAGGGCAAATATGAATCAGCAATTATTAACTATGAAAAGTTTTTAGCAAAGAAAACAGGAGATATAAATTTTTATATTACTCTGGCTGACTGCTACAAAAACTTGAATCAAGAGTCAGCAGCGATAAAAACTTATCAAAATGGCTTAAGGCATTACCCTACTGCGGGTGAGCTTTACTTTAGGTTGGTAACTGCCCTGCAAGATTTTGGGCGTATTCAGGAAGCGATCGCAGTTGCTAATGAGGCGTTGCAATTGCTACCTAATGATTTCACCTTGAAGCTTGAAAAGGCGCGGTTACTACCCATTATTTATGAAACTTCAGAAGAAATTGATTTTTACCGGAGTAGATTTACTCAAGAGTTAGAGGCTTTAATACAGGAAACAACATTAGATTCTTGTGAAGCTATAAATAATGCTTTTGCAGCTATAGGTCGTCGGACAAATTTTTATCTACAGTACCAAGGTAAAAATGATTTAAAGCTACAAACCTGCTATGGGCAGGTTTTTCATCAAATTATGGCTGCCAAATATCCAGAATGGGCTAAACCTTTGACTATGCCAGCTGCGGGTGAAAAGCTCCGTATTGGTTATGTATCCGCCTACCTGCGAAATCATATGGGTGCTAAGTGGGCACTTGGTTGGATAAAAAATCATAATAGAGAAGAACTTGAGATCTACTGCTACTACACAAGTCACAAGCAAGACTCAATAACTCAACAATTCCGACGTTATAGTGATGCTTTTCATCATCTTCCTGAAGACTTAGAAGCAGTTTGCCAACAGATAACGGCGGACAAACTACACATAATAGTGTATCCAGATATAGGCATGGAGCCTCAAACAAATTTAATGGCAGGATTGCGGCTGGCTCCTGTGCAGTGTACGGCATGGGGACACCCAGTTACTTCTGGTTTACCAACGATTGATTACTATTTGTCTAGCGAGCTTATGGAGCCAGAAAATGCTGAAGAACATTATTCAGAAAAATTAATTCGTCTACCAAATTTGGGATTTTCCTACGCAAAACCGATTCTTACTGAAACTAGAAAAACTCGCTTGGATTTTCAGTTGACTGATGATGCTATCGTTTATTTATGCTGTCAGTCTCTATTTAAGTATTTACCGCAGTATGATTATATTTTTGCAGAGATAGCTCGGCGTGTTCCTCAGGCGAAGTTTGCCTTTATAGCATCTCATATAAGCGGCTCAGTTACAGAAAAATTTCAACAGCGCCTTCAAAAAGCTTTTGCTGCTTTTGGCTTAAGTAGCGAAGAATATTGCTTAATGTTTCCGAGACTTAACTATATAGACTATCTCCATCTAAATTTAGTTTCAGATATTTTTCTAGATACTTTCACTTGGTCGGGCGGTAATACAACACTAGAGGCGATCGCCTGTAACTTACCGGTGGTTACCTGTCCGGGTGAATTTATGCGTGGTCGTCACTCTTACGGGATTTTGAAGATGCTGGGAGTTACAGAAACAATCGCTAAAAATGAAGCTGAATATATTGAAATTGCCGTAAGGTTAGGTGTGGATAAAGAGTGGAGAAAAAGTATAGTTCAGCAAACAATGCAGAACCACGACCGCCTCTATGATGACAAAACTTGCGTGGAGGCGCTGGAAGCATTTTATCAGCGTGTTGTTTAGGAAAATCAATTAGGAACTACCACTATTTAAATTTGCGCTTGTGAGAAATTCTGAAGTAATTGGCATTGATTTGGGGGGGACTGCGATTAAGTTAGGGCGGTTCCGCTCAGATGGGACTTGCTTGCAGTCTTTGAGCATACCAACGCCCCAACCAGCGTCACCCGCAGCCGTTTTGGACGTTATGGTGGACGCGATCGCGCATCTCGATCCCACCCATAAGGCGATCGCTCTCGGCGTCGGCACCCCTGGTCCCGCTGATCCTGCTGGAAGAATTGCCAAAATTGCAATTAACTTAGCTGGTTGGTGTGACGTTCCCCTGGCTGACTGGTTAGAAGAAAAAATAGGTCTACCGACAATTATTGCTAATGATGCCAACTGTGCTGGGTTGGGGGAAGCGTGGTTAGGGGCAGGGCGTCGATTTCGCAATCTAATTATGCTAACTTTAGGCACTGGAGTCGGGGGCGCGATTATTCTCGATGGCAAGCTGTTTACTGGTCATCAAGGTGCCGCTGGTGAGTTAGGCTTAATCACCTTAAACCCGGATGGCCCCCCTTGTAATAGCGGCAATCAAGGTTCCTTAGAGCAGTATGTCTCAGCTCAAGCAGTTCGGCGTTCTACTAATTTGGAACCAAAGCAGCTAGGTGTAAAGGCGAAAGCTGGCGATCCACAAGCATTAGCATTTTGGGAAAGCTACGGGCGCAATTTGGGTGCTGGGTTGGCAAGCCTGATCTACGTCCTGACTCCAGAAGCAATTGTGATTGGGGGCGGTGTGAGCGCTAGTGCTGAATTTTTCTTTCCAGCTGCACTGGCAGAAATAGAGCGGCGGGTGCATCCTACTTCCCGCGCCGGTATACAGCTGTTGCAGGCGGAGTTGGGTAACCAAGCTGGGATGGTTGGTGCAGCAAAATTGGCATGGCATCTTCAGATGAATCGAGCTAATTTACAGGAAAAAGCTTGACAGAAAGTACACTTCATAAAAATAGATGAATAAAAAGACAGCCCCTTTACCTGACCAAGGCTTGTCGAGACGGCATTTTCTCCAATATCTCACTGCCTAAAAAATTGTCAGTGATTGTAACCCGTTCCCCCTCATGCGAACCTGCACAAGCGACGAGTGAGCCAAAAAGCTTCCCTAAGTGCCTACCTACAAGGGCTTGCGAGCTGAGTGTCTGACCTATGTTATGAGTTCGTGTAAAACTTGTATGCGTTCGTGTACGACAAGGACTAACAAGTAACAACTGATGGACGATACCGAAAAACTCAAAGCCGAAAACGAACGCCTCAAAGCTGAAAACGAACGCCTCAAAGCTGAATTGGCAGCAGCCAAGGAGCAGATTAAAGCCACTCGCGCCGCGCTCCGCAATGCCAAAGACTCCAGCCCAGTGCAACGCCCATCTTTTAAGCGGGTCATGAACTTAGTGTTTGAAGCTTGCATGACCTTAGAGCGGGTGGCTGGTGGCTGGATGCTCAAGCTTGGACATCTCACCAGGCAGTTCCGCAAGCTCTCTGATATTTGGAATCTTCTCAATGTCGATGACTGGAATCTGGCAGAAATTTTTGAGATTCCACCCAAACAGAAGCCTAAGCCGGTTTTGCGTTTCCCCCAAAGAAACCCATCTTTAGCCCCGGCTTACATACCAGCGCCGATGGCTGAGCCTTTACCTTTTTGCGATGACTCTCGAGAGGTGATGTCTATAGCTAAAGTCAAATGCTGACTGAGGCTTAGTATCTAGAGTTCCTAATTGGGCGATCGTGGTCGTTAGCAATAGAGCGCGATCGCGATCGCCCTTCCTTTTCTGCTTCCCAACATAGCTTTTGAAACGCGATACTGATGTATGAGCGTGTCTATAATCTTGTCCCAGACGGCACAAAACCACATCATTTGGGGGATGGGAGAGACTTTTAAATTAACTCAGAACTCAAAGGGGGGTCATAGGGGCACCGCCCCTACGCTATTTCCCTATCTCCTGGATTAAGACACCTCAATTGGGGCGTGCAGCGCTGGGATTGGGCTAGAAATAGGGATTCCTATTTCCTCCGCAGCAGCTTGGCTAACTGACAGCTTCGTTAACGCCGCTTGCATAAACCCTTGAAATAAAGGGTGGGGAGTACTAGGGCGAGATTGAAATTCTGGGTGGAACTGAGTGGCAATGAAGAAGGGGTGGTTTGGCAGTTCGATGATTTCCACCAAACGCCCATCGGGAGACGTCCCACTGATCGCATAGCCCGTCTCTAAAAACAAATTACGATAGGCATTATTAAACTCGTACCGATGCCGGTGACGTTCATAAATCACCTCTTCTTGGTAAAGCTTGAAAGCTAAGGTATTAGGCGTTAGGCGAGAAGGATATAAACCTAGCCGCATCGTGCCACCTAAATCCACAACATCCTGCTGTTCCGGTAACAAATTAATAATCGGATTTGTTGTATCGGGGTCAAACTCAGCACTATTAGCATCCTCTAGACCCGCAAGGTGCCGCGCCCATTCAATGACAGCACACTGCATCCCCAAGCATAAACCTAAGAAGGGAATCTGGCGTTCGCGGGCGAATTGAATAGCAGCAATCTTGCCATCGACGCCCCGCAGACCAAAACCACCAGGTACGAGGATGCCGCTGACATCAGCGAGATAGGTTTCGGCACCGTAAGCTTCTATGTCTTCAGAGTTGATCCAACGCAGGTTGAGTTCGCCGCCAATAGCGATCGCCGCATGGCGCAAAGCTTCCACAACTGAGAGATAAGCATCGCCTAACCTGACATATTTACCGACGATAGCAATATTGATCTGTTGAGTTGGATGATAAAGGCGATCTACTAAGGTTTGCCACTGTGTCAAGTCGGGTTGGCGTTGCTCTAGGTGCAGCAAATCCAGTGCTTGCTGTGCTAGTCCTTCTTGTTCCATCATCAGCGGCACTTCATAGATACTTTTGGCATCTTGAGCCGTGATGACGCATTCAACCGGGACATCGCAAAATTCGGAGAGTTTATCTTTGAGTCCAATTTGCAGAGGGCGATCGCACCGACAAACTAAAATATCTGGTTGAATCCCAATTGACCGCAATTCCTTCACCGAATGCTGCGTCGGCTTCGTTTTCATCTCCCCAGCAGAAGGTATCCACGGCACCAAGGTTACGTGCATATACAGCACATTGCGCCGCCCCACACTTTTACGGAACTGACGAATTGCTTCCAAAAAGGGCAACGACTCAATATCGCCCACAGTACCGCCAATTTCTGTAATCACCACATCTGGGTTGGTATTTTTCGCCACCCGCTCGATGCGCTCTTTAATTTCATTGGTAATGTGGGGAATTACCTGTACCGTACCCCCCTTGTAGTCGCCTCTTCGCTCTTTATTTAGCACCGCTTGATAAATCGAGCCAGTAGTAACGCTGTTGAGGCGCGACATCGAGGTATCAGTGAAGCGCTCATAGTGTCCCAAGTCTAAATCGGTTTCCGCACCATCTTCTGTGACGAACACCTCCCCATGCTGAAAGGGACTCATCGTTCCCGGATCGACATTTATATACGGGTCTAGTTTTAGAATCGATACAGAATAGTCGCGGGACTTCAGCAGGCGTCCCAGGCTTGCCGCTACAATACCCTTACCAATGCTGGAGACGACGCCGCCGGTGACAAATACAAACTTAGTCATAGAATGCTTAGAAGTAGAATTTTCTACTAACCCATCCCGTTAATTGTGCCACAATCTTAGCTGCTAGGATTCGACTAGGTGTCGCTACCTACTTTACTGGGCATATTACAGATGGCAAAATAGCACTACTGCTATAGCAATTTGATTTGAATTGTGAAAATTTGGCTTTCTGGATAAGGAGGCAAGGGAGACAAGAAGCAGGAAAGGTTCTGGGAAAGATAATCACTGAGGAGCGAGCTAGACATAAATAAACAGTGATTTTATCACTCTTAGCTATATCTTTGTAGTGTTACGAGCGATGGTTGAGATAGGTGGTAAATTTTATATTTTATTTTTATTGATGGCAGTTTTACGCGATTTTTAAAAGGAGTTTGAAGATGGCTAAGTTTTATCCTGAGTTAAATGAGTCATTACAATATTTTATTGCTGAACAAAAAATATTCTTCACTGGAACAGCACCAAATGTAGGTCGAATTAATATATCACCTAAAGGTATGGATACATTTAGGTGCGTGGACAATAAAACAGTTGCTTATCTCGATCTAACTGGGAGTGGCAACGAAACTGCCGCCCATCTAAATGAGAACGGAAGAATGACAATTATGTTTTGTAGCTTTTCCGAGAAGCCTTTGATCCTGCGTTTATATGGGCAAGGAAGAGTTATTTCTCATAAAAATCCAGAATGGAAAAGTTTCTATTCTAAATTTGAGCCTCTACCCGGAGAACGGCAAATTATTGTACTTGATATTGACTCGGCACAGACATCTTGTGGCTATGGGGTGCCCTTGTACGAGCTTAAAGAAGAAAGACAAACACTTCGAGAATGGGCAAGTAAAAAAGGAGAAGATGGTATTGTTGAATATTGGCGAAATAAGAATCAAAAAAGCATTGATGGATTACCAACTAAAATTTTTGAAAATTAAGGAACATTTTTAGGTAGTTTTATTATCTAGTTCAGATAAATGACCGAAAAGAAAAAGGCCTCCAACCCCTGGCTTTCAGTCATGCAAAAGAAAATAATGGGTTAAGTATTGCCAGCCCATAATTTAGATGCGGTGGTGGCAATCGAAAATCCAAAATCCAAAATCGAATCGCTGAGATTAATAATGAGAAACATCTTGGGATTAGTTGTATTAGGGTCTGTAATTGCTTCTCCAGCTTGGGCAAACCCATCCTTTAACGTTACCTATCCGCCAAATAATTACAAAACTGCATCTGAAAAAATATTCTTTATTGGTACGGCTCCACCAGCCGGACAGGTTTTGGTGAATGGTCAGGCGATCGCACGCAGTCCCGCTGGGCATTTTGCTCCCAGTTTCCCGTTAAAGCTGGGAGACAATCAGTTTACGTTGCGCTACAACAACCAAGACATCAATATTAAGGTGACGCGGACTTCCAGCCAGCCTAAGCCACCAGCAGGGTTAGCGTTTGCAGAAGATTCCCTGGAACCGGCGGTAGACGTTGCCAGACTGCCGAATGAACTAGTTTGTTTAGGCGCGATCGCACCTCCCAATGCCACTGTCTCAGCTCAATTAGGCGGTCAAACCATCCCCCTAATGCTGCAACCGCAGGTAGTAAATCTGCCCGCAAACTCGGCGGCGTTGACGCAACAAAATCAGCCTCAGGCTATTGCTGGGGCTGGAAAATTCTTGGGTTGTGCGGCGGCGGCGGTAGCTGCTGATTTTGGTAAACCTCAGTTCCAACTCACAAGAGATGGCCAGACAGTGAGCCAGCAGGGTCCAGGTAAGGTGCAAATTCTGTCCCCAGCCCAGCTGGAAATTGCGGAGGTGATTGTCGATGCTGGTGTCGCTAGAACTGGCCCCAGCACAGATTATTCTCGCCTGACACCATTGCCCAAAGGAACGCGGGCGTCGGTGACTGGCCGGGAAGGGGAATGGGTACGCCTAGACTATGGCGGCTGGATTAATAGTAAGGAAGTTGGCATTGTTAAAAATTCAGCGCCGCCACGCTCTCTGATTCGCAGCGTTAGTTCCCGTAAAGTTCCGGGTGCGACGGAGGTCAGATTTCCGCTGCAAGTGCCAGTGCCGATGACAGTACAGCAAGGCGATCGCAAATTGCTTCTGACGCTCTACAATACCACTGCCCAAACAGACATCATTCGCATGGATGATGACCCAGTTATTTCTCGCCTAGACTGGCAACAAATAGCACCGGGTGTTGTGCAATATACCTTTAACCTCAAATCACAACAGCAATGGGGCTATCAGCTGAAATACGAAGGCACCAGTTTGGTGCTATCTCTACGTCATCCGCCTACTCTTACTAAGCAATCGGCAAAGCCATTATCCGGTATCAAAATCGTCCTCGATCCAGGACATGGCGGTCAAGACTCCGGCACTCAAGGACCAACGGGTTATCCTGAAAAAGATGTCAACCTAATCATGTCGAAGCTGGTGGGAAACCAGCTAATTGCCAGAGGTGCCACGGTATACATGACACGGGAGACAGATAAGGCGGTGTCCCTGCCAGAGCGAGTGGCATTTATTGACAAAGTGCAACCGGCGATCGCGCTTTCAATTCACTACAATTCTCTACCCGACGAGGGCGACGCCCAGAATACCCAAGGATTTGGGGCTTTTTGGTATCATCCCCAAGCTCACAGCCTAGCCTTGTTTATGCACAACTATATAGTCAAGCTGGGGCGTCCTTCCTATGGAGTGTTTTGGGATAATCTAGCACTTGCCCGTCCAGCAACTGCACCCTCAGTGTTACTAGAACTGGGTTTTATGAGCAATCCGGTGGAATTTGAATGGGTGGTGAATCCGCAGGCGCAACAGAATATGGCAGCTGCGATCGCAGATGGGATTACCCAATGGTTTGCCGTCACCCAATAAGATCGTGTTCCGTTGTATCAATAGCATAAACAGCAGGAGGACAAGGGGAAAAGATTTGCTCTCCCACTTGATACAGCAGATTGCCAGTTGGTGAAGTACAGAAATACCCCACCCGCGTTTCCTTGCCCCCTCCCCTTAATAAAGGGAGGGTTGGGGAGGGGTGTACTTTTTTTAGATGCAAAGCGCTGTCAGGACAAATTGATAGTATTTGCTCCTGCTTAATCAGTCATTTTTAGCTAAAAGATATTCTAAAACCCATTGCGGACAAGGATTTTTAAACGTAATAGTTTTTGTGCTAAGATTTTCTCCTTTAGCATCTTTAATTACTTCTGTTTTAACTTTTACTTCGCCATTTTCTAAGTAGTCTGATAAAGTTTGTAAAGCTCTAAGTTTTAACTTTCTCAATAACTGTTCTTCTTCTATTTCTGTTTCTAATTCAGCTTTAGAATTTGTCTCTACATTTATATTTTGCTTTTTAGATAGCTGAGTATTGACTATACTATCTTTAAAATCAGACTTTGATGCTGGTAAATCTAAATTTTCTTTTTGAGTAGGTTCGGTTTCTAATTGATTTAACCAAACCACTTTATCAGTACCATGTAAAGTGAATTCACCAACAAGTGTTTTTATATAAAGGTTTCCATCACTAAAAACCATATCTTGAATTGGATACCAGTTGTTTTGTACAAAAAACAGTATATCCAACTTAAATCTAAAATTCTTTGTGGAACGCCTAGTTGGCCACCATGCTTTCCATAATACTAAAGATTCTGTATAGTTTATTTTGTAACCCTTAGGTATTTCATATTGTCTATATTCAAAAAAACCCTTTTTTTTAGATTCGCCAAAAGGGACAAAGCCTTCTTCTAAAAATATTTTATTTATCAATCCGTAATATTCAGATTGAGTTTTAACCAAAGCAGAGCGAGCTTTGTCTGATATTTTCAATAATCCAATTAATTCACCCTTTTTTGTTAAAAGTTGAGTAGTGTCGCCAACTGCCTCAATTCTCAAGCTTTGGGTTGCCAAAAGCTTATTTTGACCTTGGACAAAAGCTTTAACTAAAGTAGCATCATCAAAAACTTTAGGTATAATAAACTTATCTTCTGGATGATTATCCTTGCTAGGCTTAGATTCACGCTTAAAATTTGGGTTGTAAGCTTGAATAATAGTTGATTCATAATCAAAATCTGGGTCAGGAATGTTTGTCATTTTCCGTAGAATATTTTTATCTACAGGGTACTTACTCTGCTAAATTATATCAAAAATGTCTCATGCTCTGTTAATGGCTTACTGTGGGTAGCGACCATGTAGTGTGATCCCCGGCTTGTTTGATATTCAAAAGCTTTGGGTAAAAGAGTGTATCCACCAACTAGGACAGCGAAAGTTGATAATTACTTAGCCGGGTCGTCACTTTCGACTTAATACACACAGGGTTGGCTAGGTAATTTAGCGAGATATAGGGTATTTTTACAGACTTAGCACGGGTGTAGCCGAAACAATTAGATACAAAATGTTAAAAAATTGTTTTGTTCTCTGAGGCACTTAATTAAATGGAAGTTCGTGGGATCTGGATCACTACTACAGATAGCCAAGTCCTGAGTTCAAGGCAAAACATTGCTGAGGCAATGGATTTCCTGGCTCAGACAGGATTCAACGTGGTATTTCCTGTTGTCTGGAATAATGCAGTTACGGTCTATCCCAGTCGAGTCATGGAGGAGAACTTCGGTGTAGAGATTCACCCGCGATATCAAGGTCGAGATCCCTTGGCGGAACTAATTGTCGAGGCCCGCCGGGTTGGTCTTGCAGTCATACCTTGGTTTGAATATGGATTTGCTAGTTCCTACAACCGAAATGGTGGGTCGCTGCTAGCTAAAAAACCTGAGTGGGCTGCCCGTGATTTCAGTGGTAACTTACTGAAAAAGAACGGCTTTGAGTGGATGAATGCGCTTGATTCTGAGGTGCAGGAGTTCATCCTGAGTTTAATATTAGAAGTTGCTAAGAACTACGACGTTGCGGGTATTCAGGGAGATGACAGACTGCCTGCACTTCCTAGTGAAGGCGGCTACAATACCAAAACAGTTGAACGTTATCGCCAGCAATTCAATCAAAATCCTCCTAAGAATCCCAAAGATAGGCAATGGTTGCAGTGGCGTGCCGATATTCTTACCAACTTCTTAACTCGCTTATATGAGGAAGTCATAGCCATTAATCCAAATCTACTGGTTTCAATGGCACCCAGTCCTTACCCTTGGAGTCTTCAAGAATACCTTCAGGATACTCAAGCATGGATTGACCGTAGGTTGGTTGATATCATCCACCCGCAGCTGTATCGCAGGAACTTTCAGAGTTACAAACAACTTATTGACAGGCTAGTCACAAAGCAATTCACTACCGAACAACTGCCGCAGCTGGCGCCGGGTATCTTAATGAAAGTAGGCTCATATCGCATTAGCCCGGAGTACCTCAAGAAGGCGATCGCCTATAACCGATCTTGTGGCATTCCAGGGGAAGTGTTCTTTTTCTACGAAGGTTTGCGAGAAGACAACGGTGCCCTAGCTAAGGTATTGCGATCCGGACCCTACGCCCAGCCTGCTTCACTATTCAATCCTAAGCATCTGAAGAAGTAAGGTTTATAGTTAGGAAGTGCCTACGGGTTATGCTTTGGGCAATATTGGGTGATGTGGTAACGTCTGGTTAATTTATTCAACTACCATTTAGAAAAGTGACTGGCCTGCCCATGAAAATGAAATCAGAACAGCCAGCCTAGAGAAAACTAACTACAAGAATCTAGACGACTTGGGTGGCGCGGTAACGTCTGGTTAATTTATCCAACTGTTGCACTAACAGGCTTAGGAATAAGCCCACATCGGTGACAACGCCGACAGATTCCACAGAACCACGATCGCTTAACTTAGTGACCACAGCTGGATTAATATCCACACAAACCATCTTCACGCCAGCTGGAGTCATATTCCCCACCCCAATTGAATGCAGCATCGAAGACAGCATCAAAATCATATCTGCGCCGGCAATATGATGGGCATAGTCTTCTTGGGCTTTAATCAAATCCATCTGCGTATCTGGCAAGGGGCCATCATCGCGGATGGAACCAGCCAGGGAGAAAGGTACACCAGCCTTGACGCACTCGTATAAGACACCATTCTTGATAATGCCTTGCTCTACTGCTGCTGCAATGCTGCCGTAGCGACGGATAGTGTTAATCACTTTCAGGTGATGCCTGTGCCCGCCACGCACGGCAACACCGCGTTTCATATCCACACCTAAGGAGGTTCCCAGCATTGATTGTTCAATGTCGTGAACTGCGATCGCATTTCCGCCTAATAACGCTTGCACATAACCTTCGCGGATCAGTTGCGCTAGGTGTTCCCCGCCGCCAGTGTGGATCACAACAGGCCCCGCAGTTACAACGACTTTGCCACCGCGATCGCGAATTTGGCGCAATTCCCAGGCAACTTGTTCCACTACCAATTCCACGCGGCGTTCGCTGGAAACCCCAGCTGACATAAAGCTGAATTCTTGCGTGTTACGTTGTTCCCGTGATTCCGTCTTGCGTACTGTACGGATACCCAGCACGTCAACTACCACTTGGTCACCGACTTCTAAATCCCGTAGCAACTTACACTTCGCTACCAGTCCGTCAGGAGTTTGAGTAATTGCGTTCGCGTCAGCGTGCCGTAGGCATATCGCCCCATCCATGCGCTGATTTTGTACCCGCACCCACTCACCATTAATCCGCACTTCCGTAGGATATATGGTACTCACATAAAATTCGTCTGGAGCCACTCCCGCTTGTGTTACAGCTTCCAATTTCGCATCGCGCTCGTCTTGGGGCAGATCTACTGCACCCAAATCGATTAGCTGGGTGAGGATGGCTTCCATGACATCATGGGAAGGAGCAGAAACCTTTACCTCTGCTGATGAGGTACTTTGCCGTTGCTCTCCCAGTTCAAAATTGAGCACTTGGAAACTGCCTCCAGCTTCCATAATCTTGTCTAAAGCCCGGTTAATCAAGCCAGAATCCAGTAGATGCCCTTCCAGCCGCACAGTGCGACTTTCTACAGATATATTCGCATGGACTTCGTCGCGCACTGGCTCAGTTACCCGTAGCGTCAAGCATTTAGCTGCCCCCCCCGCTTTGAGAAATTCTGTTAGCGGCGTCTCTACCACCTCAAAGCCAGCGTCAGTCAAGCGCTGTTTCAAGCTTTCACTCGTCTTGTTCATCACCACAACGTTATCCACGTTGACGGCATTACAAGCGAAGCTGGCTGCATCGGCTTCCTCAATTGCAATCCGCTTTGCTTCCGGCACCCGCATTTCAATGAGGCGATTTGAGTAGGAATCAAATGCTGGCGGATAGTAAAGCAAATAGCCGCCGTTGAGAGGACAGAAGCAGGTATCTAGGTGATAAAACCGCTCATCCATCAGCCGCAGGGATAGCACCTCAATATCGAGCCACTTTGCCAGATAAGGGTGAGAGTCTAGTTCTGAGCGGAAGCCATATCCCGCCCACAGCCAGCGCCCTTCCCGGTCTAGAAGCGCGTCACCAGCGCCTTCAAAGGGCAAATCTTTGGGTAATTCATACACCGTGTAGCCCTGGGACTCAAACCACTCTTTAAAGTAAGGTTCTTCCCCTTGACGCTCTTTATGGTAAAAGCGGCTAAGAACTACAGTTTTGCCCAAAACTAAACCAGCGTTAGCGGTAAACACCATATCAGGCCAACCTGGTTTTGGTTCGACCAAATCAACCAGCGCATGGTCTTTGAGGACGTAGTGAAGCTTTTCCCACTGTTCAACAGCGCGATCGCGCGAGGATTTATGAATATTGCCCTCCATCCAGGGATTAATCACGTAATCCACGTCGTAGTGGTTGGGAGGGCACATCAGGAAGCGGATCTCGGAAGTCATAAATAAATCTCAGATGGAGTAGAGGCAACTAACTTTAATTGGATACAGACTTTCGATGCTCCAATTCTGTAGAAATTGTTACTAAATTTATGCCTCTTAATTGTGAAAGTCAGCTCCAGAGGCTAATTTCTATTTTATTCCTTGAGGACTTATGGTGGTTGCCAACAAGTGTGGGAGCCTTTATGAAGCTTAGGTTAGGTCACCTGTATTAGCTAAAGCGTTTCTATAAAGGTACGTTATTGAAGCGTGGAGTAGCAGTTTGCTCTTTTTGTACTGAGACAGGCGGTTTCTAATAAACGATCGCCTACCGTAGATTATGCGATGCTCCTACACTAAGATTTACATATGGATATTGTGTATCGGCTGCAAAGCATTGAATTTGAATGGGACGAAAACAAGGCACAAAGCAACCTCGAAAAACATGGAGTTAAGTTTGAAGAAGCCGCTGAAGCTTTCTTCGATCCTTTCTATCAAGAGGGTGATGCTACATCTAATGACGAACAGCGAGATTTCATCATTAGGTATTCTCTTTTTCAACGCCTCTTGCTTGTGGTTTATATAGAACGTCGTGGGCGAACGCGCATAATTTCTGCCCGCCCCGCTACTCGTAATGAAACAAAATTATATGAACAAACCTGAAGAAGAACTAAAATTGAACTTACGACCCCGTGCAGTAGAAACAATATCTCTCAATATCCCAAAGGACACATTAGAAGCACTAAAAAAAGTTGCCGCTAGTCGAGATATGTCTTTTGAAGCCTTGCTCAAATTGTATATTGGGCAAGGTCTGCGGCAAGACTTAGCGAAATTATTTTCTGATCGTGTGCTGGAATCAACAGCTCAAGTTCTAGCACGTCATATTCAGTCTGAAGAAGAAATTTCAACTATTATTGAAGAAATTCGAGCCGAAACAACTCGTTATGCTCAAATTCAAGCGTGGGCGTAGCCCGTATCGCGTCAAGAAATCATACTCTCTAGCGCGGTTTGGAGGTCTTGAGTAAGGTCAGCAACAGCTTGCTTGGCACTGCGGCGACTGACTTGATAAGTGTCCCAACGCTCAGAAACTGATATTGGTTGTCCCACAGTCATTTGTACCCATTGCTTACCTAATCGAGGGCGGGGGAATGGGTTACCGCCTTTTATCCGCGTAATCATATCCCACATCAGTAATGTTGTGTCGGCAAACCTATCAGCTGTATTTTTTTCCAAAACATAAGCGCCTGTAACTGCTACGAAACTTTCTACTAAGCGCATATGCCACATTCGCAGGTTTGCTTCGGCGGCAATTCGATCAGCTAATCCTCTTTCTAGAGGTGAAAGTGCTTCTGGATTTTTGATATCTTCTCGATAAATATAATCCCACCCTGCTTGTTCTAGGCGACGACAGCGATCGATCAAGCTGCCCTTGGGCTGAAGGTTAAAATACTCTTCTCCTACCTGTAATGCAACGTCTAGTAGCGCTTGAAGTCTGGCAGTAAATTCGACATTATAATTGGAAGGCTGGACTTCTGTAAAACCACTAGTTTTTTCGGTTTCAAGAATAGCAGAAACTTCTTTCTTGGAAGCTGCTGGGAACTTTTGATGATAGAATTTGGTATAAAATTCTTCCATTAAGGTTAGTAAGTGCTCGCCCAACCTATAAAGCCGTCTATATAGAGATTTATGAGTTTCTTCTGACTTATATACTGACGGCGGATGTACCGCTCGTACAGGCAAACCGCAATCGACTTCTAATGCACTTAAAAGCTTTTCTAAAGATTTCCAGGGCGGATTAACATAACGATATTGAATTCCTACAGGTACAATGAAAACTTGCTCAGAGCGTCCAGCTTTGAGTAAATCTTCAACACACCAAAATCCCATTTGGGCAATGCCTGGTTCTAGAGGACTGACAATTTCATTATGACCATTGGTGGCTCCTTCCGGGGCTGCTGCAATTGGCAGACTACCATTGGCAAACAAATCGCGAGCCGATCGCAATCCCGCCCGATCTAGCTTGCCTCGATGGATAGGAGTTCCCCCCAAACGGGGATATAACCAGCTGACTATCGAGCCAGCCCATAGGGGAATCCCGCGATCATAGATAAAGTGGGAATGAATCGGAGATTTCAGCGAGATTCCCTGCTGTCGTGCTACCCGTGGCACTAGGCGAGAAAGCAGGTAAAGCATAGACAGGGGATCGTTGGCACTGGGATGACGAAATGCCATCAAGAAACGGATTTTACCGGATTGGAACTGGCTATAGAGATCTACTAGGGTTTCTACATTGTCTGCTTGGATACGGGTGATATTTGTGCGCGATCGCAACCAAGTAGGCAGCATCAATTGAGCCAGCCCTACCACCGGGAGATTGAGGGCGGGTGGAATAAATTCCAGAGGGGGTTGAGCATGAGTAATTGGATGAGGCAAAATGAATTTCTTCCTTATTCAAAGTAAGCAGAGTTGTAGGGGATAGGCGAGATGCAGCCGATATAAAAAATCAAGGAGATTATAGAAGCGGATTTTGTATAAGAATGCGATCGCCTTTTTCAATACTCAACCGCACCCAAAGCTTTTAGTGTAGATTTCTGAGCTATAGTTAAACCCGTAACTCCAGTAATATTCATACCCTCATAAAGCCTGTCAGCTCTTAGCGTTTTTAGGCACTCACCCGTTAAGATATCCCAAAGCTTTATTGTCTCGTCATAGCTGCAACTGGCTAAAATTTGACTATTCTCATGAGTTAACTCTGCCTTGCCCAGAGTAGCTCTCTCTGGGACGACACCAACACCAACAGAATTAAATGCAACAGACGAGACTAGATTGCTATGTCCTGGTAACGTCTTCAGGCATTGTCCAGTGGTGATATCCCATAGCCTTATAGTTTGGTCACCGCCACCACTAGCCAAGATTTGACCATCCTGGCTAAAGGTAACTGACCAGATGGAACTAATGTGTCCCTGCAAAGTTTTGAGGCATTGACCAGTCCCAATGTCCCATAGCTTCACTGAGGAGTCATCACTGCCACTAGCCAGGATATTTGCACTTGGCGCATAAGCGACTGACCAAACGCGGCTGGCGTGTCCCTGCAAAGTCGTGAGACATTGACCAGTCCCAATGTCCCATAACTTGACAGTTTGGTCACCACTGCCACTAGCCAGGATATTACCTTGAGGACTGAAGGCTATTGACTCTACATAATTAGTATGTCCCTGCAAAGTTCTGAGGCATTGACCTGTGCTAACATCCCACAGTTTCACAGTATGGTCACCACTGCTACTTGCCAGGATATTACCTGAAGGACTGAAAGCAACGGAAAGTACCCAATGAGTATGTCCCTGCAAAGTCTTAAGGCATTGACCTGTGCTAACATCCCACAGCTTCACACTATGGTCACCACTACCACTAGCTAAGGTTTGACCATCTGGACTATAGGCAACTGAGCAAACCCATCTAGTGTGACCCCACAAAATTTTAAGGCTGCGACCAGTATTAGCATCCCACAGCTTCACGGTTTGGTCGCTACTGCCACTAGCCAGAGTGTCAGCTTGAGGACTAAAAGCAACTGAACGTAATCGATTTAGATGTCCTTGCAAAGTCCTGAGGCATTCCCCGCTTTTAGCATCCCATAGCCGCACCGTTTGATCTTGGCTGCCGCTGACTAAAGTATCACCTTCAGGAGTGAAAGCAACCGACCAAACTTGGCTGGTGTGCCCCTGCAAGGTTTTAAGGCATTGACCAGTGCCAATATCCCACAACCTCACTCTTGAGTCTTCACTGCTACTAGCCAGAGTATTATCTTGAGGATTGAAAGCAACTGAAACAACCTGACGGGTATGCCCTTGCAAAGTCTTGAGGCATTCACCCGTGTCTATGTCCCACAGCTTCACTGAAGAGTCTTCACTACCACTAGCTAGGGTATTACCTGGAGGACTAAAAGCGACTGACCAAACTCGGCTAGTGTGCCCCACCAAAGTCTTGAGACATTGACCTGTGCCTATGTCCCATAACTTCACTGTTGAGTCTTCACTACCACTAGCTAAGATCCCGAGCGGACTGAAAGCGACTGAATGCACCCAACTCGTGTGTCCCTGCAAAGCCTTTAGGCATCGACCAGTGCCAACATCCCACAACCTGACTATTGAGTCATCACTGCTACTGGCTAGGATATTACCTTGAGGACTAAAAGCAACTGACCATACACCACCTGTATGTTCCTGCAAAGTCTTGAGGCATTCACCAGTGCCAACGTCCCATAGTCTTACTGATTGGTCAAAACTTCCACTAGCTAAGATATTACCTTGAGGACTGAAAGCAACTGACCAAACCCAACTTGTATGTCCCTTTAACGTAAGCAGTTGTTGACCAGTTGCGACTTGCCAAAGGCAAATTTCGCCATTGAGATCGCCCGTAGCCAAAAGTTTTCCATCTGGACTAATGGCAACAGAGGCAATACTACTTAATGTTTCTGCAAAAACCGAGTTAGTCAGATCTGCGTGGGCAAAATTGACTTGATGCAGAGGCACATCTTGCAGGTAAGCTTGCCAGACAGGTAGGTGAGAAAAGTCATAGCCAGCCAAGTCAATCTTGAGTTGACGCAATAAATTGATCATGTTTCCGCCACCGTATCCAGATGTACTGGAATACTCGGAACGTAGTTTTAACAATATCCGCTGTAGTTGACGCTCAACTTCCTGCTGGGATTTGAAGCTAGTGCGTAACCTATTGATCAGAGGTTCTAAAATAATGCGAATCTGGCTTTCTCGGATGTATTCCTTGGCAGTAGCTTTAACTAATGCATAGATCAGCAGGAAGTTAACTTTTTCAGTAGCAATCTCCTCATAAACCTGCTCGATTAGCTGCTCAGTCATGTATTCCATGACTACAGGTTGCTGGGTAAACTTAGCGGCACTTACTTCAATTAGCGATCGCCGTCCTAATGATTCCAGAGCTTCCAATACTTTGCCTCTTGATACCGCTGGGACTATATCCGCTTGCAATTGTGCCAGGGAAACCCACTCCCGATTAATCGCCAGCCAGTACATCACCTGCTGTTCTAAAGCTGACAAGCGATTGATTTGCTGGTTTAACAGATGGCGAATTCCATTGAAAACGGTAGTGCCTTGTGCTAAAAATTCCGCAATATTTCCATCAAATATTTCTCTAATTGAGGTAGAAACGATCTTCAACGCTAGGGGATTACCGCTGTAGATCTCGCTTAATTTGAGGCGCTGATCATCTGATTGGGACAAACCTTTAGTTTTGAGGATGCCTGCACCTTCTGCGGACTTCAAACCCGTAAGTTGGAAGCTTCTAACTGGCAGGGTATCGCCTTCTAGAGCGGCGACAGATGAGGGTTTCTCCCGGCTGGTTAGCACTAAACAACTTTGATGAGCGGCTTCTCCTACCCGTGTGAGTAGCTCACCATAGCTTTCGTATCCCTGGCGATAGTCTCCAGCCGCCACGCCGCTTTGCAGAATTGACTCGACATTATCCAGCACTAGCAAACAGCGATGTTGACGTAAATAATTAATCAGTCGCGTAATTTGACTCTCTATGCTGTTGGGTAAATTAGTTGACTGCTGCTGAGAGAGGAACTGGATTAGTTCTGCCAGGATATCTTCTAAAGGAGGAGCATTGCGGAGCGATCGCCAAATCAGGTACTCAAACTTATCCTGGATTTGTTCTGCCAGCTTTACAGATAAGGCAGTTTTGCCAATTCCCCCCATTCCCAACAAGGTTACTAAGCGGCAGGAATCCGGCACGATCCATTCTTCTAAAGTGGCTAATTCTTCTGTACGTCCATAGAAAACTGAGACATCAATGGCTTCTCCCCAATCTTGACGCAAACTCAGATCCTTGTTTGAACCCCTGTCGTCAGCCCCCTCCCCGTTAACGCGGTTTGGGGGTTGCTGTGCTTCATTAGAGCCTACCTGAGAATAGTCACCCCGCTCTAACTCTAGGTTAAAGGCTGTGAAAAAGCTGTCTAGGGTTTGTTTATCAACGGCTGAACGAGCCTCTAGGACTTTGGTGATGGTGTTGAGAGACAGTCCCGTGCGATCGCTCAATTCTTCCAAGGTATAGCGATCGCCAAAATTGCCTTGTATTTCCGCTTGCCGTCTGGCTGCTTGCAGTTTCTTTTGTCCCTCAAGGGTGAGCACTACCCCACGTCTGCGGCTGACTTTTTTCTGATTCATGGTCATTGCTGCTTGCCAGTATTCCTGCTTGCTTCAAGCAAAACTACAACTTCTTCGCAAGTTATTCGCAACTTAAGCAAGTACATCCCTACATTAACTAAATTACATCCGCCCTGAATGCCTGCTGGTAAGGGTTTGGGGAAATTGGCAGTCTACGAGCTTAAGTTGGGGCTTAACGTCTTTATCTTCTCTGGTCTTTCCCCCCTTGGGAAAGCAAAACTAGATTTAGAAAACACAAACAACTTCAATCTCAAGGAGAGTTCAATGAATACTACACAACCCCAAGTTACCAAGATGAAAAAGTTTGTTATTCGGGAAGTGGAAACACTTAAAACTACAGCTGCAGCAGCTTACTCCTGCTGGCTCTGTAACTCCTGCTGGTAGTTGAAATTCTAGGTTTCACTCCAGACAAATACCTGAAGAAAAAAAATCAACTCTATAGCAGTCCTAGCTTATTCCTGAGTTTGCCTCTTTCTTTTCTTCCTTAGCGCTCTTTGCGCCTTTGCGGTTCATCCAAACAGGATTGCTATAGTTTCCATCAACTTTAATCTCAAGGAGAATTCAATGAATACCACACAACCCCAAGCTACCAAAATGAAAAAGTTCGTTATTCGGGAAGTGGAAACACTTAAAACTACAGCCGCAGCAGCTTACTCCTGCTGGCTCTGTAACTCCTGCTGGTAGTTGAACATCTAAGTTTTGATCGGAACCCAAATTTTAACAAAAACTGCGGTTCCGATCCTTCATAGGGAGGCTGTTGAACGTGGTCAGTTGTGCAAGCGATACTTTGGTTTCTGTTTATCCCTTTATTCGTCAACCTGACGGCGAGGATGTTGTTATCGGGCGCTCGGATACGGGAGTTTTTCTAGTATTGCCACTTGATGCTGTAGAGCTACTAGATTACTTATCTGAAGGTAAGACAGTAGGACAAGCTCAGTCACTTTATCAAGAAAAATACGGTGAAGTACCCGATATCAACGAGCTTTTAGAGGTTCTAGAACTTAACGGTTTAGTTCAGATTCTAGGTACTGATAAATATGAGCTAACAGCTACGTTGAGGAAAACCAACTCCCAACAACGCTCTGCACAACCGAAGCCAATACGCTACCACTTCAGCCAATTTCCACAAGCACTAGCCCAAAAAATATTCAGCCGACAAGTACTAATCGGTAGTGGAGTTGTAATCGGCTTAGGTTTACTTGCGGTTACTATCGACCCCTCGATTATTCCAGGGTGGAAAGCGTACTTTTTCAAAGAAAACGTTACGCTGATGCTTCTTCTCCTGACGTTAATCAACTTTACTGCCGTATTTTTACACGAGATGGCTCATTTGATAGCTGCTCGTGCGGTCGGTGTTTCCTGTCGGCTGGGCTTCAGCAATCGCTTGTGGATATTAGTAGCGGAGACAGATATGACAGGCGTTTGGGGAGTACCACGTTCCCAGCGTTACTTACCGTTCTTAGCTGGGCCGCTACTCGATGCCGTATCTGCTTCCATATTGCTACTTGTTTTATTTGCTCAAAAGCAATCATGGTTTGCCCTACATCCGGTCATTTTCCAGCTAGCTCAAACCATGTTGTTGAGCTACCTGCTGGCTCTACTTTGGCAGTGCTATTTCTTTGTTCGCACTGATTTCTATTACGTAATTGCCAACTTTTTTAACTGCAAAAGTTTGATGAAAGATACTGGTGTATTTTTGCAAAACCAGATGCCCCAGTTCATTCGTCGGACGCGGAAAATAGACCAATCTCACATTCCAGCCGCTGAAATGCGAGCGATCCGCTGGTATGCCTTGATCTATGTTTTAGGTCGCATTGTCGCTGGGTACTGTCTCATCTTGATCAGCATCCCTCTGATGTGGAATTATCTTGTGCTTCTTGTCACAACCTTGAGCGCTGGATATCAAGCCAATCCTTACGCTTTCATGGATGCCTTGGTAATAGTATTGCTTTCTTTGCCGCTTCAAGTCGCTGGCTTGTGGCTCTGGATTCGTAGTTCACGTAATAACAAAAGGAAATAACGGTTTTATGGAAAGGCAGCACAATATCTCACTCCCCTCCCTGCACTTAACAAGCCAAGTCGTTGTATTAGATGCACAACCAGGACGCGATCGCCTTGAGGTGATGCAGCAGTGGCTACAAGAATCTCAAAATAATGGAGCAACTACTTGGCTGTTATCTTGTGATTCTCATGAAAACGGTTTATGGGCGGGTTTGAATGACTTTTTAAATGAATTAATGCCACAGATACAGCAAAAGGCACCACACCTGATTACTAAACATAGTTATGAATTGGCTATGGTTTTACCCGCCTTACGGCATACAATATCGGTGCCCAATCCTAATCTTACAGATTCAGCGCTAGGTGAAGAAAGAGTACGCAACTATGCTCTGGATCGGGCTTATCGGATTGTACATGGATTAATTAATCTGTTGGATGCTTGGTATCCCTATACTGATGGTTCACCTTGGGTAATTGCCTGCGATCGCTACGATCGCGCTGGGGTTCTGGTACGTCGCTTCTTTTCTGAATTAATGCGCCGTCGCGGAAAGCAATTGAATCTAACTTTGCTACTGGGGACTAACCCCGGCACCAGTGAAACTGTAGCCAATCAATTTGATACTAAGTGCTTGGTAGAGAAAGTTAGCTTAAATCTTCCTCCGCAGCCTGAAATTTCTGTCTCCAAAGAGGAGATGAGGCGGTTGGCGCAGGAACTCGAACAACACATCGGTCGGGACTTAATTGAGGCAGAAATACATGGCTCGCGATTAATTTATTATTGGCTGCTCAGCGACCAACCGGAAAATGCTCTGATCTGGCAAGCGCGGGTGCTGGGAATCTATAACCATCAAGGTTTTTATGAAGATGCGCTCATCTATTGTGAGGCGGTTGCTACTCAGTTAGAGGATTTGTGCAAACAGGACAATCAATTACGCTGGAATATCGTTGGCAATCTTTTCAACTGCTATGCTACGGCAGGTAATTCAGCTAGGGCATATCAGATAGTTCAGGAAGAGGCTCTTTTCAAGATTGATACCCCCAACGAATTGGTTCGAGTCTATTACCTGATGGCAATGTTTCACGCTCGTTTCCTCCCTGAACGAGATTTTGCTAAGGCTGAAGCTTACTTAAAGCAAAGTCTAGACTTATTGGAAGAAACGGATATGCCAGCCGACCAAAAGCATTTTATGAATGCGTTTAATCATAATGGTTTGGCGTTGATTCGGCACCGTCAAGGAAGAGCGGCAGAGGCAGTAGAACTGTGTCAGTCAGGTATTGAGCGACTCAAAGCCCATTTGCGATTAGATCAGCATCAACTGCACCGCTCGGTATTGCATTACAACATTGCTCAAGTTTATGCTTCCGTCGGTATGTTTGAGGAAGCGGTTACTTACTTCACGGCGGCAATTTCAGCAGACCCAAATTACTCGGAGTATTACAACGAACGCGGTAATGCTTATCAAAAAATGGGACGTTTGGAAGAAGCTGTCAACGATTACCAAAAGGCTATTGAGTTTAGCCCCCCCTATTATGAAGTCTGGATGAATCTAGGACGGTGCTATCACTTAAGAGGTCAAATAGCAGAAGCAGCGGATGCCTATTCTGTTGCCCTAGATTTGAACCCGACGCAAGTCCCGGCTTTGATAGGACGTGCTCAAGCGTTTGAGTTCTTGGAGCAACCGGAAGCAGCGCTGGCAGACTACAATGCTGCATTGACATTAAATCCCAGCCAACCGCTGTTGTTGGCGAACCGTGCCGCACTCCACTATGAATTAGGACATCTACCAGAAGCTTTGAGCGATTTGGATGAAGCGATACGTTGCTCCGCAACGCGCTCCGCGAACGCGCTTTCAGCAGATAACCCAGATTTGTACCAAAACCGAGCCGTGGTGTTAACTGCTTTAGGTCGCTTAGATGCTGCTGCTTTTGATTTACAGACTTACCTGCGCCTTAACCCAGATGCTAGCGATCGCTCTGAGGTGGAAAGCGAGTTGTTAACTCTCACTGCTAGTTAAGCAGTCGCCAGAATCATACTCAGGAATGACGTTGAGGCGAGCGCATCATCCAAAATGCGTTCGCACAACGTGCGCGTAGCGCGATCGCCCCTAAAAACACCAACCCCACCATCCCAGCCAAGGGATTTCTATCAACGCCTGTTATCCAGTCAGAAACCGAGCCAGAATACTGCACCATCTGCCCCACATTAATAATGTAGTAGCCCCACACCAGACCAGCGTGCAAGCCAATTGAGATGCCAAGGCGTCCTTGGTGCCCTCTTTTCGCCCAAACTAAAGTTAACCCCAATAGCAACAGCCCTGGAAATCCAGGCAAAGTCCGAATAATTTCAGAAAACGGCTTAATAAAGTGCAATAAAGCAAATATAAAAGCATCTGCCCATATAGCTGCCTGGGAACGGTAATCTCGTTGCAACTCATCCAGCAGCCAGCCTCGAAACACTAGCTCCTCTGCGAAACCAATGCCTAGTGCGCTCAATAATCCTTCTAAAATTAGCTTGGGCAAGAAAACAGATGGGCGCTGCCACACTAGCCACCCCAGCAGCCCCTCCAACCCAAACAAACTCAGCACTAGCAACAGACCAATAGTTAAACCAGCTAGAAGCTCTATACCATTTTGCCGCTTTCTTTCTAGCCCATACCTTTTGAACAGATAAGGTTGCCTATAGACCTTCTTGCCCCAAAATCGGAGCAGCAGAAGAAACTCCCCGAACAATAGCCCCATCGTCACGATAGTTACCAAGTTCGCATCCCTGCCCAATAAGTAAATTGGCGCAGCCACAGGCAACCAGAGCAAAAGCAAAGTTAGCAAAAAGATACCCAGCCGAACTGGTGCCGGGTATTGGGCTAAGCGAACTAAGTTAAATTTCAAAAATTTGGTTATTCGTCAGGTTCAATGGTGCTGGTCAGACCATGATTTTTCAAAGTTTCGCAGTAAAACTCAGCATGTTCCAGAGCGCAGGTAATCACCAGACCGATTCCGCTATTGTGGGTTTCCATCATGATGTTGACAGCCTGAGGTTGCGTCAGATTAGGTACTGTCGTCATCAAAACCTGCACCACGTACTCCATCGAGTTGAAGTCATCGTTATGGAGTAAAACACGATAGCGGGGCGCGAGCTTACGGGAAGTTGAACGCTTTTCAATAGTCTCAACAGACACGGCTCTACTCTCTTTATCAGTTACCGAAATTAATGGGTTTAAAGCCCCACCGTTTTAGGGCGGCTTTTTGTTGACTGACTGCTGGACTGCAACACACGGAATTATTTTAGCATCTTGTTTAAAAATTAGTGCGCCACCTGTTACTACTAGGCAATAGTTACTGCCGCAACCAGCCCGGTCTTGGTAGATAAAATAGATTTATCAGAAAATTTGGGTCTAAAACCCCGTCCTTCAGCGCAGCCTAGGACGGCTTTACATAGGCACGTATCTCATGTAAAATAATTTCATGCTCAACATGACTTGGGAATTCAAGATAGAACCAACTCCAGAACAGGCCGATTCCATAGAGCGGATACTCGGTGTGTGTCGTCAAGTTTGGAACTTTGCCTTACGGGAACGTAAGGACTGGCTAGATTCCCGCAAGTCACCCGTCAATGCCTGTTCCATCAAGCAGGAATACATACTCCCTGTTGATAAGCCATATCCCAGCTACCATACTCAAGCTAAGCGATTGACTCTTGCAAAGGAACAATTTCCACTCCTTAAGGAAGTACATTCGCAAGTATTGCAACAGGTTTTGAGGACACTAGATCGGGCGTTTGAGAGCATGAGAGCGAAAAAGCTAGGTTTTCCTCGCTTCAAGAACAAATACCGAATGCGGTCATTTGTATTTCCTCAACTGCCTAAAAACCCCTTAGCAGGAGACGTATTAAAACTGCCTCAACTGGGTCATATACGCCTACGCTTGTCGCGTCCAATTCCTTCATGTTTTGAGATTAAGCAAGCTAGGATTGTGCGACGGGCTAGTGGTTATTTTGTCATGTTGGCTTTACAGTTGAATGTATCAGTACCAAACACCCCAATATCCGGTCATCCGCGAGGCTTGGATTTGGGGTTTGATAAATTCGTAGCTACTAGCGATAACGAGCAAGTGGCAAGACCCCAATTTTTGCAAACTCTACAACGCGAGTTGAAATTACTGCAACGTAGATTAAAGCATAAGAAGAAAGGGTCTAATAACAGACACAAACTCAATCAAAAAATAGCAAGGATTCATCAACAAATTACTGATACTAGAAAAGACTGGCACTTTAAGTTGGCTCATCGTATGAGTGACGGCGCAGGAATGGTGTTTGTTGAAGACATCGACTTTCGCTCTTGGGCAAGGGGAATACTTCGTCGCCACAGTGCTGATGCTGGCTTTGGTCAATTCGTCAACATCTTGCAATGGGTATGTTTTAAGCGAAATGTGTTCTTTGCCAAAGTAGACAAGAACTACACTTCGCAGCAGTGTCCTGAGTGTGGGGCGCATACAGGTAAGAAGGAATTAGATGAACGTATCCACTCCTGTCCTGTATGCTTCTACACGACATCGCGCGATGTGGCAGCAGCACAAGTAATTAGAAATCGCGGATTAGAGTTAGTTTCTGGGTCAGGGCATGACCTGGAAGTAAAAGAAATTGTCTGTAGACCGGATGCGGCGGGGACTGGCGGTAACGTCAGTCTAGCTGGCACGGGACGAAGCAGAAAACTCAAGAAGTGATTCTTGGGAATCACCGTCCTTTTATAGGGCGGTGAGGATGTCAATAACTTTACTTAACATTTAACTCAACCATGCAGGCTACCCAAGAAGCTGTTAACGCCCCGATTCCAGGTACCTATTGGCAGTGGCGTGAGCAATCGATCTACTACGTGAGAGCCGGAGAGCGACAAGCTGGACGCCCACCGCTGCTATTAATTCATGGATTTGGTGCCTCGACAGACCACTGGCGCAAAAATATCTCTGTGCTTGCACAAGATTTTGAAGTTTGGGCGATAGACCTATTAGGGTTTGGACGCTCAGCCAAACCTGAATGGCAATATGGCGGCGATTTATGGCGCGACCAGCTTTACGACTTTATCACCCAAGTTATTGGTCAGCCCGTTGTATTGGCAGGAAACTCCTTAGGCGGCTATTCCGCACTATGTGTGTCTTCCCAGCGTCCTGATGCTGCTGTCGGTTTAGTCTTGCTCAACAGCGCTGGCCCTTTCACCAATGCTAAGGTGCCTACTGAACCGAATCCCATGCAAAAATTCATCAGAGAGACAAGCCAGGCGGTTTTACGGCAACCTTGGGGTAGTTTTCTTTTGTTCCAGTACATGCGACAACGCTCTATGATTCGTCAAACGCTGGAGAAAGTTTATCTCGACAAGAGTGCTGTCACAGATCAGTTGGTAGAAGAAATTTATCAGCCTTCTTGTGACCCCGGTGCAACCAAAGTATTTGCCTCTGTCTTCAGCAGTCCGCAAGGCGAAAATGTTGATGTGTTATTACAGCAGCTGAAGTGCCCGCTTTTATTGTTGTGGGGCGAAGCAGACCCCTGGATGAGCGCTAGAGAACGGGGGGCGAAGTTCCGCCAATACTATCCTCAACTGACGGAACACTATTTACGGGCAGGTCATTGCCCCCATGATGAGGTGCCGGATCAGGTAAATTCCTTGCTACGCTCTTGGGTGTTGGAGATTTCTCAAAAGTAGTGGCAACCACGGGGGGATTACCCTTACGCGATGATATGCGATCGCGCATGATACTGTAGGGGTATCCTCGACCGTAAACAACGGAATTCGGTAGTTTCTGTGCTTTACTTTAACTGATGGTAAAAGTAAGAAATTTTAATTTTACAGCCATTTAAGTGCCACTAACCCTTATCAGCAATCACTTTCGACGCGCCAGTGGGTTAAAAGTGGCATTGCTAAGTTATACAAATTTTTGTTACAAAGTATTAAGAACTTTCGTGGACGCAAAACGGTATGTTTGGTGGCCTCACAGGTTTAAAAGATAATTCTGGCACGGATTGGGGAGAGCGTATGCTCAATACCGTAGCCAGCAAGACCATTCGCCACCTGTTTACCCAGAGTGAGTCGGTCGAGGTTGCTGTTCGCTGCTATCCTTCTAGCAAATTGTTGCAGGGCAGCATTGACAGCTTTAAAATGAGCGGTCGTGGTTTGGTGATTCGCCAAGAGTTCCGAACTGAGGAGATGTCCTTTGAGACAGATGCCGTCTCAATTGACTTTGGCTCGCTTTTGAAGGGTCAACTTAGCCTCAAGCAACCGACCCAAGCGGTTGCTCAGGTGATGCTATCAGAAGCAGACCTTAACCAATCCTTCAAAGCGGAACTGGTGACAAAGCGGCTGCAAAATATTTCCACACCCGCATTGTCAGAAATTTCGGGTGGGGAAGCAGTTTCTTTTACAGACGTGCAGGTGGAGCTGCTGTCAAATAATCAACTGCGAGTTTTTGCGACAGCTGAACTGCCAAATCATGGCGATGTGCCAGTTGTGATGACAGCAACCTTGGGAGTTGAGCGGCGACGTCGCGTTTCTTTTAAAAATCCCCAGTTTGAAGCGGATACTGTACCTGAGTCTTTACGGGATATTTCTCAACAATTGGCATCAGCACTGGCTGAAATTTTGGATAATATGGTCGATTTGGATCGCTTCGATCTCGACGGCGTTCTCATGCGTATTAACCGCCTAGAAACTCAGGGAAAAATGCTAATTTTCAGCGGTTATGCCCAAATTGAGCGCGTCCCAGGTAATGGCTGATAACGTAGAACCGGAACCCCACCCCCAACATTGTTCCCGCGAACGTGGAGGGGGCTAATTTTTATCATCCTTTTTTAGGTTGAAAACCCTGCCCCTTATGGGCGGCTTTGTGTGCTGAGCAACATCTCTACAACCGGGCAGTAAAAGGGGGTTATAGAAACTGATTTCGTATAACTTTACTTTTCTCTGGGTATCAAGTTGCCGTAGGTTATACCAATTTCATTTAAAAATACTACAGATGGATATTATAGAGACAATAATTTTAGCGTCTCTAAACTTTTCGGGAATTGCTATTAAATTTTGTTTGTGATTTGCTTGTCACAAATACTGAAAAGAGCTCAAAAAAAAGTAGCCCTTGTGAGACTACTTCTGGATCAGATAATAAGCGTCAAGGAGCGCAGAGAAAATTATTTCCCAGGGAAGCATGAGAACACTTTCTCTACTTCGAGAAAGTATTCTTGTTACACACTAGGTTGAGCTACTAGATGAACTAGCCATATCGATTTCTGCCGACTTCACAAATCCGTAGTAGAAAGCGATCCCAGCGGTGATAGCATTGAGCCAGATATTGTTACCGAAAAGTGGCGTAAGACCGAACAGGGTATTTGTAAAAGGCACTAGTCCTAAAATAACAGCTGCTCCATAGAGGATAGCGAAGATACGATTGAACACAATTGCTCCGCTTAAGCTAGTAAATGCAGCAATTCCCCAAACACCAACTAAAATGCCGATGGCATTATGAAAATAGTTTGTGGGGAATACTCCAAATATATAGCCGAAGCCTGGTTCAGAGGGAAAGTTGGCAGAGGGAGTAAAAGAAGCAGGCCAAAATCCAGCCAAACCAAGTAGCAAGAAAAGAAGACCCAAACTCAAAGCGCTGTAACGAACTGGCGAACTTGAAGATGTTGATGTTTGCATGACAGTATTTTGTTTTTTCAAGACTTTTGTTACAGATTAGAAAAATGATTTTAGAGAACCCGAGACAGTTTGCAACTGACTATTTAACTCTCTATTGAATCAAGTGGAGCACATCCCGAAGGACGCTATAACCAGCCCAATCCCAAAGGATATAGGCGACAAAACCAAGCATTGCCAGACGACCGTTCCATAGCTCCTGTTGTGGGTTCCAACCAAAAATCCAGGCATTGCGATCGTTACCATTGTAAGCTGGGGCAACGGTAGGAACTTGGGAAGTGTTGCTTGTTGCAGTTTTCATGATCAATAGCTCTCAGCGACTCGTATCGCTCTTATGCTATCGAGTAGGTTTATGAGGTTTCTCTGCCATTAGGAACGACTTCTATCTATATCTAAAGATTGGATGTTGAGAAAGCTCAATTGTTAATATCAACACAATAATAAGTATTCTTATTTACCGATAACATAGGGGAGAAAGGCTCGTCGCACTTCCGAGGCACCCCGCAGACTTGGCTCGATCGTCGCTGTAAACCAGGATGGATCGCCCTTGAGGAAATGAGCATGGAGATCGACAAGTTGACCATAGCGGCTGGCAATTTCTTGAATTGCCTTATTCATGCGCTGAAGGTTCTTACGAGCGATCGCTGCATCAACTCCTAAAAAGTTGCGCCTGTCATCCCCCAAAGTGGGATCGTATACATTGCCCAAGAGAACGGGCCGAATTGGTAATTGCTGCACGAAGGTGTCGAGGGCACTGGCAAAGGTTGTAATCCCCGCGCCTGTGTCCTGAATTAATCCCCGTAGCAGATCGTTACCGCCAATGGTGATTAGTGCGATCGCTCGTCCCTCAACTCGTAATCCCTGAGCTTGATAAGGTAGGCCCTCCACTGTTGCACCATCACGGGCACGATGTTCGAGGCGGGCAGATCCGCGCGATACCAGGTCTTGACCCTGAAATTCCGGAAACAGGCGATCGTCGTTCTGGACAAGTAGTTGCCCTGGATGAACGCCAAACTCGTTATATCGTCCGCAATCTAAAATTGAGTCCCCAAAGGTATATAGCGTCATCATTGCTTGCTCCTGTCGATTACAGCCCAATAGCGTCAGAACACCTGCCCCTGCAACTGCTTGAATAAATCGTCGTCGCGTAGGTCGAAACAGAGCCATCGCCCCCTCCTCTTTGTTCGACGCTAGCATGATAGAGACTTAATATCGGCTGGTTAACTTAGCAACAATTACTGGATGCGATCGCCAATTACTCATTTGTGAACAATAAAATCCCCAGCTTCTTTAGAGAAGCTGAGGATCTTCGGCTGGTGATTTTCACGAATAAAATGGGATTGCTATATCTATCTGCCAACTCCCACGTAACGGAAACCGGCACTTTCTACTGCTTCTCGGTCGAGGAAATTACGACCATCAATAATCACAGGATTATTCATCAGAGAAGCCATTTTTGCGTAGTCGAGGTTGCGGAACTGCTGCCATTCTGTAACCAGCACCAATGCATCACAGCCATCGGCTAGCCGCTCTGGATCGGTTTCTACAAACACTCCAGATAAACCGTGACGCATCCCGCTTTGAGAAACAATCGGATCGTAGGCTTTTACTTTTGTTCCTAGTCGGTTCAGCTGATCGATAAGATTGAGCGCCGGTGCATCGCGCATATCATCAGTATCCGGCTTGAAAGTTAAACCTAGCAAGCCTACAGTTTTACCTTTGAGGATTTTGAGAACCTGCTGGAGTTTTTCAATCCCGATCTGGCGTTGGCGTTGGTTAACACTGACAGCAGCTTTAAGCAGCGCGGCTTCATAACCGTAATCGTCTGCTGTATGTATAAGAGCGGAGACATCTTTAGGGAAGCAGGAGCCACCCCAACCCATCCCCGCTTGCAAAAATTTGCTGCCGATTCGGGAGTCAAGACCAATACCCTTGGCAATTTGGGTGACATCAGCGCCGACGCGATCGCATATATTAGCAATTTCGTTGATAAAGCTAATCTTAGTTGCTAGGAAAGCATTGGCAGCGTATTTGATCATCTCAGCCGAGCTGACGTCTGTTACCACTACCGGCACCGGGGGTAAAGATTTGTCTTCTGCATACTGGCGCTCTATGATGGGGGTGTAAAGTTCCTTCATCATGCCGATTCCTTTCAGACTATTGCTGCCCAACACAATTCGGTCTGGGTTAAACGTGTCGTAAATA
>JAHHGU010000043.1 GCA_019359765.1 Aphanothece sp. CMT-3BRIN-NPC111 | reverse complement strand
TTGGTTCCCCAGCGGTTACGAGGGCGATATTTTGGCACTCGTAATAGTGCCATCAGCTTGACTACTCTGCTCTCCGTGCCGCTCTTTGGTCTAGCGGTGTCTGCTTGGCCTGGGGGAACAATTCAGGGTTATGGTGTGCTCTTGTTCTTGGGAGTCGCGATCGGGCTAATTAGCCTGGGTTGCCAGGTGTTCATGGCGGATGTGAACCCCCAACAACAGGCAAGTGAACAGAAAAACACCGCGCCTCTCGCCTCCTCAGAATCTGGTGTTGACCCTAATTTCTTGAGGTTTCTGCTCTACTTTGGGTTTTGGGCATTTGCCGTCAATGTTGGCAATCCCTTTTTTAACCTTTACCTGCTGGACAACTTGAGTATAAATGTCAGCTGGGTAACGCTCTATGGCAGCTTAACGGCTGGGGCTAGCTTGCTGATGATGATTGTCTGGGGCAAGTTGGCCGATCAAATTGGTAATCGTCCGTTGCTGATATTAGTGGGAGTATTAGTAGCACTGACACCTTTACTCTGGCTAGGTATTGGAACTGATGTCGTTTCCCTTTGGGTTTGGTTCCCGCTTTTACACCTGCTGATGGGTGGCACTTGGGCAGCTATTGATTTGTGTACGAACAATCTGCAAATGGCAGTAGCACCTCGTCGTCATCAGGCTAGCTACTTTGCGATCGCAGCAGCTGTTGCTGGTGTGGGTGGGGCATTGGGCACAACAACTGGTAGCTTTCTAGCTCAGTTCGCCAACTTTGGCGGCTTACCAGGATTGTTTGCCCTCTCAGGTGTTCTGCGACTAATTGCTTTGTTGCCTCTAATGTTTGTTTGGGAGCAACGCTCTCAGCCTCTGAGTCAGGTGATGCGATCGCTCTTACCTTTACGCAGTGAACTTGCACGAGTTCCAGTCGTTCAACTGGCAAATCGACCAGAATAGAGGCTAGTACCAAGTTGCAGTCGAAAAAGCAAAGCTACTTCTAAGGAGATTGTTTGTTGATAATGAGTATCAGAAGGCTAACGCTGGCTGGCCTATTTATAGCGCCAGTCATAGGAGGAAGTGTGGTTTTCGCTGAGCCGATTCCGCAAAATCCGCAACCCATTGGTGAAAATCCTATCCAATATATTGAGAATCCGGCACCAGAGCTTCTTGGCAATCAACCTTTGCCAGAATCCCAGCTTATTTCCAGGGAGACTATCCTTTCACAAACAAAAATTCCTAGTCGAGGAAAGCTAATTAGCTTAAACCTAAAAATGTGGCAACAACATTTAAGTGAGCAGGGAGACATGAAAGGAGCCTCTCCATTAGTAGCTGGTGACCGACAAGTTTGGGAGTTAAAAATTTTTTATCCTGAGTATCAGCATTTTCGGCTTGGTCTCGTAAAGAATGCCACTACAACACAGGCATTTGACGCCGAAACAGGTAAACTTCTTCACCAAAAAACTGAAGGTTCTTTCTCTGGGCATCCAGCTCAATTTCAGTAAGTTGAGGCGGCTGTTTCTGCTTTGAATGACAACTTGAGTAATTTTACTTAACGGTGTCTGATGAGGGAATAGCCATTACCTCTGTTCAGGAGTATGCACAATATAACCATTTTGTCAATGCGTAAGTACTAAAAACGTCCGACTGACCACAGACGTGAAATCCTACTTACTGTCTGGCGTGGGATGATATTAAGTCTTTTGAGTTAGTTAAAAGTTATAAAAATTAAGTACATATACTTAGCAGTTCAGCAAATTACCTAAAAACTTAATTTATTTTCTGAATTGCCGCAAATTTGTCGGCGCAGAATGTTAATTTAGTTTGAATTTTTGTTTCTATATATATAGAAGTATATATTTCTTCCGGAAGCTGTTAAGTACAGTCTTCCCTCTATATCGTTATCGTTACAAAAGCATTTAACCCCACCTTCGATTCATCCGCTCGAAGGTTCTATATTAGTCGCGAGGAATTAAGTGGTTGCCTATTCCATCTTAAAAACTCCAGTTCTGGAGTTTACCCCAGCTGAAACTCTACCTCCTACCGCCCTAGAAAATATAGAAGAGAATATTTTATCAGAGGCGGCAATTACTGTCAACGAAAAGACCAAGATTGATAAACCGACCATTCGCAAAAGCCTGAAGGCGTCTACATGGGATGCCATCTTTGCTGTTATCTTTTCCAATATTACAGGCGGCGTATTACTGAGTAATTTCTTGCTCCAGTTGGGTGCGAACCCAATGGAAATAGGTATGCTTTCCTCAGTTCCCATGCTGGTGAATTTGCTGCAACCACTGGGAGCTTATATATCAGAACGAACCACCAGTCGTCATTGGTACAATTTGTGGGTCTACGGCCCATCCCGGCTGCTGTGGTTGATTTTAGTGCTGGGGATTGCTTGGAATAGCTGGCACCACACAGATCCACACGCCCTGGTTAGCTGTACATTAGCGATCGTCTTGGTAACAAATGTCATTGGAGCCTTTGGCAGTGCGAACTGGTTAACTTGGATGGCGGCGTTGGTTCCCGTTCGGTTGCGGGGGCGATATTTTGGTATTCGTAATAGTGCTATAAGCTTGACGACTCTGCTAAGTGTGCCGCTGCTCGGTATAGCTGTGTCAGCTTGGCCTGGTGGGACGATGCAGGGCTATGGTGTGCTTTTATTACTGGGAGTAGTGATTGGGCTAATTAGTGTCAGCTGTCAGTTCTTCATGGCGGATATTAACCCCCAAGAGCAGGCAAAAGAGCATGACAGTAGGGACGATAACCCAGCGATCGCGCTAGGAGTAAAAGATCAGGAAGAAAGCCTCTCTAGCCTGTTGCCCAAAGCCTTCGACCTTGACCCTAATTTCTTGAAATTTCTGTTCTATTTTGGCTTTTGGGCATTTGCTATTAATATCTGTACTCCCTTCTTTAGTCTCTACCTGCTGGACAACCTGAAGATAGATATTAGCTGGGTAACTATTTATAGCAGCTTAACCTCTGCGGCTACCTTGGTGATGATGGTTGTCTGGGGTAAGTTAGCAGATCGGATTGGAAATCGTCCGGTGCTTGTGTTTGTGGGAGTGCTGGTAGCGGTGACGCCTTTACTTTGGCTAGTCCTGGGGGCTGACCAAGTTTCTGTGTGGTTTTGGTTCCCGCTGTTACACCTGCTGATGGGCGGAACCTGGGCAGCTATTGACTTGTGTACTAACAATCTGCAAATGGCAGTAGCACCTCCTCGTCATCAGGCTCACTACTTTGCGATCGCAGCAGCTGTTGCTGGTGTAGGTGGCGCAATGGGAACAACCGTGGGTGGATTTCTGGCTCAGTTCGCCGACTTCGGCGGCTTACCAGGACTTTTCGCCCTCTCTACTGTCCTGCGGCTAGCTGCTTTGTTACCCTTGCTATTTGTTCAGGAAAAACGCTCTCATCCGCTGGCTCAGGTAATGCGATCGCTTTTACCTATAAAACCAAAACTGGTGCCAGTTCCAGTTGCACAACTAGCAAATCGGTCACAATAGAAGAAAAGTTATAAGTTTTGAGTTAAAAACTTCTTTATTAACTCAAAACTCAAAACTCATAACTCAAAACTCTATTAGCCCCTAAAACGCATGAACCAGGTAGACTATCTCCGGATCAGCTTAATTGACCGCTGCAACTTCCGGTGTGAGTACTGTATGCCAGAAGGGGCATCACTTGACTATATTCTGAAGCAACAGCTACTGACTGATGAGGAACTGCTCACTCTCATTCAAGAGGTCTTTATTCCTGTAGGATTTACTCGGTTTCGCCTCACTGGGGGAGAACCGCTACTGCGTCCGGGTGTGGTGGAATTGGTGGGTGCGATCGCATCTCTCCCCGAAACCCAAGACCTCTCGATGACCACCAATGGATTTTTATTGGCTGGGATGGCGCAAGATCTTTACAATGCTGGTCTGCGCCGTATCAATATCAGTCTTGACTCGCTTGAACCAGAGACGTTTGACAAAATTATTGGCAATCGCAGTCGCTCCCGTTGGCAACAGGTCTGGGATGGGATTCAAACTGCCCATCGCGTCGGATTTGACCCTCTAAAGCTGAATGTGGTGGTGATTCCAGATGTCAACGAAGAAGAAGTGCTAGATTTAGCCGCCCTTACACTCTCGCTAGAGTGGCACGTCCGGTTTATTGAATTTATGCCCATTGGCAATGCCCATATGTTTGGCGATCGCGGTTGGGTATCTTCAGAAGAATTGCGACAACGTATCCGCGATCGCTGGGGATTGACATCGGCACAGGTTTGTGGTAATGGTCCCGCAGATGTCTTCCAGATTCCAGGAGCTAAGGGCACGCTGGGGTTTATCAGTCAGATGTCAGAGTGTTTTTGCGATCGCTGTAACCGAATGCGCCTCTCAGCGGACGGCTGGCTGCGCCCCTGTCTCCTCAACGAAATTGGTCAACTTGACTTGAAAACTGCTCTTCGTGCTGGCGTTGACTCCGCTGAACTAAGAAAGCAGGTGCGACAGCTGCTGGCAGCTAAACCAGAAATTAACTACAAAGGGCGAGATTCTGGCACAACTGGTGCTTACACCCGCACTATGTCTCAAATTGGTGGCTGAAAAAGTTTTGAAGGCGTGAATGTTGAGTTTTGAGTTAGAAAAATTTCTTAAATTCAAAACTCAAAACTCAAAACTTAAAACTCTCTAGGCTTGCCGCGAGTAGAACTCAACCACCAGCAGTTCGTTGATTTGCAGCGCCACCCATTCGCGCTCAACCACACCGTTGACTTTGCCGGTGAGATTATTCTTGTCGAACTCTAGATGGGTTGGCATATTTGCCAAACCTGGATATTCCAGGTTTTGTTGTACAAGTTTGCGGGATTGCTCTCGGTTTCTGACAGCAATTACATCTCCAGGCCGGCATTGATAACTGGCAATATTCACTGTGCGACCGTTGACAGTCACATGACCGTGACTCACCAACTGACGCGCCCCTGGAATAGTGGGAGCCATTGCCATACGGAAAACAGTGTTATCCAGGCGCATTTCTAGCAGTTGCAGCAATGTCTGACCTGTTGAACCACTGGCGCGACGCGCCTTACGCACATAGCGCAGCATCTGCTTTTCCGTTAGACCATAGTTAAAGCGGAGTTTTTGCTTTTCTTCAAGTCGGATAGCATATTCTGACCGCTTCTTGCGGTTCTGACCATGCTGACCGGGCGGGTAGGCACGGCGTGCACTTTTGCGAGTTAAACCGGGCAGGTCGCCCAATCGGCGCACAATCCGGAGGCGTGGGCCTCGATATCGGGACATATAGCTTCCTCTGTTGGCTCGGTGATTAAACTTTACACAAAACTTTTAGTATTGCATATTTATAACCCATATGTACAGAGTACGCGCATTAAATTACTTCAAAAATTGTCTGTAACGCTTTGATATGGGCTACTTACGGTAGCCTTCCATAATTAAACGTAAAATACTGGAGAGCAGGAAAAATAGAAAAAGTCAGAAATTACCATTTTAAGGTTAATGGGGTTGAGTTAGACTACACAATCTCAAGTTTCATTATTTTTTGCAGTTATTTTCGGAAAATCAACAAATTATTCGATAAATTGATATTTAATGGGAGCGAATAGAGTCTCTCTGCCCAAAGCTTTGGCAAAAATTTATACAAGAGTTTAGGGAAAGTGACCTATGACAAATTCGCAACTAAAAATTGTCTCTCTTATTCCTAGTGCAACGGAGATTGTCGCCGCCTTGGGGTTAACGGATTCTCTATTGGGGCGATCGCACGAATGTGACTATCCCCCAGAAATTCAAGAGCGGGCTGTTTGTACTCAGGCGCGATTGGACTCTAATCAATCGAGTGCCGATATTGACAACAGCGTTAACGATTTGCTGAAATCCGCTCTAAGTATATATGACATCAAAATTGACGTTTTAGAGCAGTTGCAGCCCACCCATATTCTCACTCAAGACCAGTGCGATGTCTGTGCCGTTAGCCTTGCCGATGTCGAGAAAGCCGTTGCTGAGCTAACCCACAGCCAGCCCAAGATTATTTCTTTACAGCCGGATAAATTAAGTGATGTATGGGCTGATATTGAACGAGTCGCCGACGCTCTGGGTACACAATCGCTACGACTGGTGGAAGACTTACAGGCTCGTGTAACCATATGCGAGCAAAAGACTCAGGCACTTATGGAAGCAACCCAGCCAACCGTCGCTTGCATTGAGTGGACAGATCCCCTGATGCTGGCAGGGAATTGGATTCCGGAAATGGTGACTATAGTGGGAGGTCAGCCCCTGGCTGGGGTTGCAGGTCAGCCAGCCCCAAAAATGGAATGGGAATCACTTTTAGCCGCAGATCCGGCGGCGATTGTCTTCATGCCCTGCGGTTTTGATTTAAACCGCACCCGACAAGAGGCAATGCTATTAGCTCAGCGTCCAGAGTGGCAGAATTTGCACGCCGTAAAGACTGGCAGAGTCTATATCACCGATGGCAATTCCTACTTCAATCGTCCGGGGCCAAGGTTGGCGGATTCGGTGGAAATTTTGGCTGAGATTCTGCATCCTGAAGTTTTCCAATATGGATATGAGGGAACTGCATGGGAGCGGATATCGCCTGAGACTCAATCTAGGCTAGTTTGAACCACAAAGACACAAAGAAGAAGGAAAGGTAGAAGGGGCTAACTGAACTGTATTGGTGTATAGGGGCATTCTCATCAGGTGGCAATAATTCATGCTTTTGCTACCTGTTTAACTATTTTGAGAAACCGTTGAACAGTTGGGGATGTCTCGTGCGATCGCCAAATAATTGCGATCGCCACACTAGATGTTGATTCCTCGACAGGTTTGTAAACTACTCCAGTTCGTTGCAAGTTTTGCAGAGATGCGGGCACAATTGCCACTCCCATCTCTGCCGCCACAAGACTGACAATTGTTTGCATCTGAATCGCTTCCTGTGCGACGGTAGGGCTAAAGTCTGCTTGCTGGCAAAGGCTAATAATTTGGTCATATAGTCCAGGAGCTTGAGAACGGGGAAACAAAATGAAAGGTTCCCCCGCAAGTTCGTGCAGTTGTACATTGGCTTGCAGAGCCAGTGGATGAGCCTCAGGTAATGCCACCATCAACGCTTCCTCAAAGACAATCTCTGAGCTAAACTTGTCTTCCTCAACAGGAGGACGGACAAATCCTACATCAATCTGACCCTCCCGCAGCCATTGAAATTGCTGGTCTGTTGTCAATTCATGCAATTGCAGCGTTACCCCTGGAATAGAAGTGCGGAATGTGCGAAGAATTTCCGGGAGAACGTTATAAGCTGCGGAACTAACAAAGCCAATAACGAGTTGTCCCATTTCACCCCGGTTGATTTGACGACCTGCCTGAATTGCCTGCTCAAGTTGCCGCAGAATTCGCCTAGATTCCTCCAGAAAGGCCTGCCCAGCTTCAGTTAACTGGACTGTTCGTTTTGTACGGTGAAACAGTGAAAAGCCTAGCTCTGCTTCCATCTGACGGATTTGTTGACTCAGGGGAGGTTGAGCCATGTGCAATCGCTCCGCTGCCCGTCCGAAGTGCAATTCCTCCGCCAACGTCACAAAGTACCGCAGGTGTCGCAGTTCCATACAATCTCACTAACTAATATCTTTTAAGTATTAATCAGTAGTGAAAAATATATTGGACATTTATAATCGCCTTGCCTATTGTGATGATTAAGCCACTATCTATGAACAACTCATGGATGATAGCAGGCGATAGCAAACTGCCGATTATGGAAAATAATTCAATGCTAGAGAATCGCTGGGATAATGCCCTCTACGAGAGTAAACATGCATTTGTTTGGCAGTATGGCGAAGAATTACTTCAATTACTTTCTGTGCAGCCAGGGGAGCGAATTCTTGACTTGGGGTGCGGTACTGGACAGCTAACACAAAAGATTGCCCTAGCTGGAGCAGAGGTGATGGGAATTGACCAGGCTCCCACCATGATTGAGAAGGCAAAAGCTAACTATCCTGATATCCAGTTTGCAGTTGCGGATGCAAAAAGCTTTCAGGTTGATGAGCCGTTCGATGCTATTTTTTCCAACGCAGTACTGCATTGGATTACTGAACCGGATGCCGTTATTAGTTGTATGCGAGAGGCGCTCAAACCAAAAGGTCGCTTTGTCGCGGAATTTGGGGGTCAGGGCAATATTAAAGCGATCGCCTCAGCACTCTACAGTGTCCTAGAAGCGAGTGGTTATGCTTCTCCTGAAAAGATGAGTCCCTGGTATTTTCCTAGCATTGGGGAGTATGCAACTCGCTTGGAGCAACAAGGATTTGATGTCACCTATGCCGTTTTGTTTGACCGACCAACACCTCTAGAAGATGGGGATGCAGGCATGGCCAACTGGATTTCTATGTTCGGAAGCCGTTTTCTGTCAGCACTATCTGCTGACGAACAAACGAGGGTGATTCAAGCAATTGAGCATCGCTTGAAACCAACTTTATATCGAGATGGAACCTGGATAGCCGACTACCGTAGGATTCGCCTAGTTGCTATCAAAGCATAGCAGAGGTGGCTGATGACTTTGGAAATCTCCACATCGCTATTAATTTTTGGTGCTGGAATGCTTGCAGGAATACTTAATGGTGTTGCGGGTGGTGGTGGCTTGATTGGCTTTCCTACCTTGTTACTTACAGGAGTTCAACCCATCAACGCCAATGCTACGAATGCAGCGGCTTTGTGGCTGGGAACAGTTGCAAGTACAGTGGCTTATCGTCAGGAGCTTTCAAGTCAGCGACGGAAATTGTTTCTACTCAGCTTAATCAGCGTTATCGGGGGCACTTTGGGTTCTTATGTCTTGCTACACACATCACAGACAAGTTTCGCAGCGCTAATTCCTTACCTGCTATTGATAGCAACCCTGTTGTTTACTGTGAGTCAACCGCTGACGACATGGCTCAGAAGTCACGGCAAAAAGCGATACTTGCGCTTACCAATGTCTATAATTCTGCTGCTACAGTTGGCGATCGCAATTTACGGCGGTTTTTTCGGCGGGGGTGGAGGCATCCTCATGCTAGCCTTACTAAACCTTATGGGTATAAAGAATGTCCACGTCATGAATGCCTTTAAAAGCTGGTTAGCAACTTGTATGAATGCGGCGGCTTTAGTCTACTTTATCGCTGCTGGTGCCATTGTTTGGCTTCAAGCAATTTTAATGGCAAGTGGTGCTTTACTCGGTGGCTACGGAAGCGCCTACTTTGCCCGTCAAATCCATCCATCCTGGGTACGCTATTTTGTGATCAGCGTTGGTTTCACCATGACGGGGTACTTCTTTTTATACAAAGCCAGCTAGAGTTGAATGCCTGGAGTTTAGAACTGATGAAGTTTTACAAGTACCACGCACTCGGTAATGATTATCTGGTGGTCAATCCCAAGGATTTGCCTTTTCCGCTAACACCTGAAAGAGTTAAGGCAATTTGCGATCGCCATTTCGGTATCGGTTCTGATGGCATTTTGTTAGGCTCATTACCATCCCAAACAGCAGAGTTTTCCTTACGCATTTTCAATCCAGATGGAAGTGAAGCTGAGAAAAGTGGCAATGGACTTCGCATCTTTTCCCGCTATTTATGGGATGAGAAATTTGTAGGTGCAGAACCCTTTTCCATTCAAACCCTCGGTGGAGTCGTGCAAGCTGTTGTACAAGATGCTGGCAAAACCGTACAAGTAGAGATGGGTAAGGTTAATTTTTGGAGTGATGAAATTCCGGTTACGGGCGATCGCAGAGAAGTCATCAACGAATTAATTCAGGTTGGCAATGAGACATTTTCCTTCTGTGCGGCTACAGTGGGGAACCCGCACTGCGTCATTCCTCTGCCGGAAGTTACGCCTGAAATAGCCAAGCAGTACGGTTCTCTATTAGAAGTTCATTCTTTCTTCCCAAACCGTACCAACGTTCAGTTTATGAAAGTTGTCAACCGCAACACTATCCAAATCGAGATTTGGGAGCGAGGTGCTGGCTACACGTTAGCCTCTGGCAGTAGCAGCAGTGCAGCAGCGGCTGTTGCTCGTAAACTTGGTTTATGCGATTCTTCAATCGCTGTGCAAATGCCTGGTGGAACGATTCAAATCCAGGTCAGCGATGACTTTATGATTTTGATGACAGGTTCTGTAATCAAAGTGGCTGAAGGAGAATTATCAGAGGAATTATTTCACGCCTCCGCGCTTGGTAGTTAGTTGTTACAATACATTAATTAATAGCTTACTATATTAGTATTAACAACTTTAAGATCGCCCCATACTGTTAATGAAAAAACATACATACTTATTTTTTCTATCAATAACAATTATCTTGTTGCTGGGAGGAGGTTATTGGTGGTTGTGCCAGCAGTATCTAATATCACCTTTTACAACTACACTTGAATCACTAGCTAAAAAACAGCAAGCTACTCCTAAAGATATTGCAGCACTAAAGCGAGATAGAGTTACTCTTCAGAACAATTTGAAGAGCTCTATTTTAAAGTTAGTAAGCGCATTATTTTTTAGTATTACTGCATCAATAGCATGGTTTAACCTTAAAGCAACTGAAGAAAAACAGATTACTGAAAGATTTGCAAAAGCTATAGAACAGTTAGGCAGTAATGATTTAGAGGTTAGACTAGGTGCTATCTATTCCCTAGAAAGGCTTGCTGCAGATCTTTATAAGACTAAATTTATAGATTCAAATCTTAGATGGGCAGTATTTCGTAATCCCAACTATAAAAATGCACAATTTAAAAATACAGAGACTTCAGAATGTATATTTTGAAATTTTTATAAAGCTTAAATATATCTAATAAATTCAACCAAAGTGGTAGAGATGCCCCGCCAAAGCATCTCTACGAGATAATCCGCGATCGCTTCTTACCTTTGACTGGTGCGGCTGTAGTTCTGTACGTAAGGGGGTAGGGCGATTTCTTGATGCAAACGAGGATCTGCAATTGGCGCACCAGGAACTACTGGGAGTGGAATCACGCCAGCCCAAACAGATAAGCTGTAGTCAGCTTCGTCATCACTGGGTGGCCCCGTGCGAACTTTTGCTGATGCTTCAGTTAGGGACAGAGATAGCACCAGGGTTCCCTGAATTTCCTGACGAGAAGGCAGGCGCACATCTGCCCAGCGCCCCGGCACTACATGTTCTGTAAAAGCTCGTAAAGCTTCCAGTTTCTCGTCAGAATCCTGCACTATAGTTGCCGTACCAAATATGACAACTGAGCGGTAGTTCATCGAGTGGTGAAATGCAGACCGCGCCAACACTAGCCCATCCAGCAGAGTGACATTAACGCAGACTTCAATGCCACTAGAAAGCGATCGCAACATCCGACTGGCAGGCGAACCATGAACGTAAAGCTGGTCTCCAACTCTGCCATAAGCCGTAGGAATGACAAAAGGCTGACCGTCTACGGCAAATCCAATATGGCACACTAACCCTTCATCCAAAATCTGATATATCGCCTCACGCTCATACTCCCCCCGCTGGGGAAGCCGTTTGATTTGACTCCGGTGAGTAACAGTTAACGGTTCCTGGTTGATTGCCTGCTCTAATTGACTCATTACTTCTTCCTTCTCATAGTAATTGTTACCTGACTTAATTTTGAGTAGACCACTTGCAAAATCTATTTATCCTCTGCGTTAACCTTTGCGCCCTCTGCGTTGAAAAAAAATTATGCTTTGTGCAATAGCTCTAATTCTCTCTTGAGATTTCATCAGGAAGATTGCCAATTAATTCCTCAAAGTTATTGCTGTTCTTTAAAGCTGAAATCACCCGATTATGGGGTTGAGCATATATTGTTGGATAGTCGATTTCAGAAAGATAGGTTCTAACCTGGAAGGCTAACATCTCTCCTTCCAGGCAAAATTCAGCATTAACTTCTTTTTTATTTCCCCGCGCGTCAACCCGAACCCACCGATTGAGGCGGCTTAAGTAGATAGCATTTAAGCCGTGAAGAGTTAACTTAGTTGGATCTGAATCATTTAAAATCAATCTTTGATAGCAAAATCCGATCGGGATTCCCAAATCTCGTAGAATTGCGGCGAGCAGATGAGATTTAGCAAAACAGATTCCTTCTTTGTGTCTTAAAACGCTTGAAGCTTGGCAAGTGATAGCCTTCCCATCAATATCAAAAGAGTGAGAGATATTGTCGCGTACAAATTCGTAGACTATTTTTGCTAGTTCAACCTCAGTATTAGCTTGTTCGGATAGCTCTTTGGCGATCGCTTGGATATTATTGTCGTAGAAATCAATAACCTCAGATGCCGCCAGATATTCATTGATATCTGAGGTCTCGCACTGTAAATTCATGGCTTTACTTCCTTCGGTAGTTAAATCAGATCCAGCCACATCTCATTGGTTTGTGAAAAACCAAGGCTTGAGTAGACAGGTTTGCCTGATGGAGAGGCGTGTAACATAGCCCGCGTGCAGCCGAGGGATTTCAGGTGAGCAACTGCCATGCCAGTAAGTTTCTTAGCAATTCCCTGTCCTCGGTAAGGTGGCTCGACATAAACTCCCCAGATGTATCCGTATTTGCGGTAGGTTTCTTGGAGGATATGCGGGTAAAGTCCCGTAAAAATTTGGCAACTGGCAGAGCCAACGACTTGCTCCTCAACAAGAGCAACAAAAGCTTTGTAGGCCAGTTCTTGACGAGCTTGTTTGATGAATTTCAGCGTAATCTTGAGCCAGTCAGCCTTGATAGAGTTAGCAGGAACTTCATTGTCCAACCACATCTGATAAAAGTGTTCTGCAATCAGAGAATCTTCATGTGGAAAAGCTTCTCTCACCTGAATATCTAGTTTCATCACCCTTCTTAGGTTCGCTTGCTGCAACCGTTGTCAGCGTAATCAACTAAGTGGTGTACTACAAGAGCCAATTTTGTGTTTTGATATAAGTCCACTTCGAGCCAGTTGTTGGGAGCAGGTGAAGGTGACAACTCCCACCGCTAACCGCAAGCGGTGTAGCGGGGGCTTCTAATTCTCACGAATGAGACTTGCTGCTTCTCAGGCTGAGTAACCTCTAAGCCTCCACAACCAGAAGTCGGTAGTCCAACCGACCCAATCTTTAACAAATTAAGTGCAGAATTCCAATCCCTATCAATCGTAAATCCACACCCACAGCTATGAACCCGTACTGACAAATCCTTCTCGACTCTCGTGCCGCATTTAGAACAATTAATACTCGTTCCTCTAGGGTTAACTCCAACAGTATGCTTGCCGCATTTCACTGCCACTGCTTGCAATATCTGAAGAAAACTACCCCAAGCGACATCAAGAATCGATTTGGCGAGTCGGGTTCTAGCCAATCCTCTAATGTTGAGGTTCTCAAAAACAATCAAGTCATACGATTTAACCAACCAATGAGCAACAAGATAGTGAAACTCTCTTCTCTGTCTAGCCACGTGCAGGTGAAGTCTTGCAATATTATTTTTCAAGCTCTCGTAGTTTTTAGAGCCTTTCTCTTTACGGGCAAGTTGACGTTGCCTATGTGCCAATAAAGCTTGAGCCTTCCGATAATACTGAGGAACTTTTATGCTTTCTCCATCTGCCGTTGTTAAAAACTTCTCTAATCCAACATCGATACCTGTTGCTGTCTTGATTTCATTAACTGGTATTGGTCTGGGGATAGTCTTGTCAAAGAGAGAAAAACTGACATACCACCCATCAGGCTTTCTCAAGATTGTGGCTTGTTTGATTTCAAAGCCGTCTGGAATTGGACGATGCAGTATAACTTCTATTTCTCCAATCTTGGAAAGATGTAGAGACGCGAAATTTCGCGTCTCTACTAGGTGTGCGCCTGCTTTAGGCGAGTTAACCCGAGGAAACGTAAAAGAGCAAATGTTGTCACGCTTCTTAAATCTGGGGCGACCGCCACGTTTGCCATTTTTGTCGGGAACCAACCACCGCTTCCATGCCTTATCCAACCGCATTAAGCTTTGCTGTTGGCAGTCGGCGTAGATGTTTTTGTATTCGGGGAAAAGCTGTTTAGTTTGTTTAAGGTCTGATGCCTGTGTGTAGTAATCAACTTTGTTTGGAATCTTACCAATCGGTTCGGCTATTAAGCTACATCGGTCGATTGCGCTTCGGGTTCGGTTCAACCAGTCTAGTCTTTGACTGAGGGCGTAGTTGTAATGTCTCCGCAGCAACTCACCCCAGAGCGCCATGATTGTCGCCTGCTCTGAAGTTGGGTTGAGTCTGTACTGGTAGGTGAGTAGCATGACTCTATTATACTGCAATTAGTAACTAATAATGCAGTATGAAAGAACAGATTAAGCCACTTACCATTCGACTCCCTGAGTCAGAATTAGAAATCCTAAAAACTTTTTGCGAACAAGAATGTAGAACACAGACAGATGTACTTCGTGAATATATCCGCAGCCTCAAAAAGAAGACCAAGAAAACTGGAGATTGAGACGACATCAAGTTGCCCCAATCTCACACAATTCCCCTCGCCACCAAGCTGTCGCTGTGGTGGGAGTACCCTTGTGGAGGTCTAGATGGATTTGGCAATTCTCTTGCGGAGACGCTCCGCGATGGTCGAAGACCCGCCGGAGGCGATCGCATCTGACGGTAGTGCAAATGTGCCATTAAATCGGCAACTATACGAGGAACTGCGTCAAGCAATCCTGAGCGGGCGGTTGCTACCTCAAGAGCGTATTCCTTCAACACGAGAACTGGCTAAATCTCTGGGAATTTCTCGCACCACTGTTACCCAAAGTTATGAGCAACTCCTGAGTGAAGGCTATTTGGAAACTATTATTGGATCTGGCACATTTGTCTGCGCTCAACTTCCTGATGACTTGCTGCGCTCAACTCCTGTTAATGAAGCCGAGAAGATAACTCGTCCACCCATCAAGCTGTCCAAGTACGGATCTGAACTCGCTCAAATAGATGTTTCTTTGATACGTGAACCCAATAAAACGATTAGCTTCCGCTACGGGCGACCTGCTTTTGATCAATTTCCTATCAAGTTGTGGCGCAAGCTTTTATCCCGTCACTGCCGCTCAAATTCAAACTGGCTAGACTATGCAACAGATTCCTTAGGATACAAACATTTGCGGGAGGCGATCGCTCGTTACCTATCCCGTTCTCGCGCTGTGGAGTGCTCCCCCGACCAAGTTTTGATTACTAATGGCACCCAACAAGCTCTTTATCTAGTGACACGCTTGTTGCTCGATCCAGGGGAAGCGATCGCTCTAGAAGACCCCGGCTATCTGAGCGCACGGCGAATTTTTTTAACACAGGGCGCTCAGCTATTACCCGTTGCTGTGGATGAGTCAGGGTTGGTAGTCAAGGAACTGGCGAATTACTCAGATCAACTGCTCAAACTCGTCTACGTCACTCCCTCTCACCAGTTTCCCACCGGGGCAATATTATCGCTGCCTCGACGGTTAGAGCTATTAGCTTGGGCGCAGCAAACGGGGGCATTGATTATTGAGGATGATTACGACAGCGAATATCGTTATGGCGATCGCCCTATTCCAGCACTTCAGGGATTGGATCGGAGTGACTCGGTTCTGTATATCGGTACTTTTTCTAAGGTGTTGTTTCCCTCGCTGCGAATTGGCTATCTAGTGCTGCCACCGAGTTTAGTCTCGCTGTTTAGCCGTGCGAAGTGGTTGAGCGATCGCCAATTACCATTGTTAGAGCAGCAGGTTTTAACCGATTTTATCGAGGCAGGGCATTTAGAACGCCACCTGAGGAAAATGCGAAGTCACTATGACCAATGTCGTCAGGTACTGGTGCAGGCGTTAAACACTCACTTTGGAGAACAGGTAACAATTTTAGGCGAGAAGGCTGGACTTCATTTAATGGTGCGACTGCACACAAGCCTGAGCGATGAGGAAATCGTTGAGCGTGCGGCACGAGTTGGAGTAGGAATGATGTCTGCTCAACCCCACTATATCAACCCTCGTTGCACAGGGGAATTTATCTTTGGCTACGCTGAACTGACAAAGCCGCAAATTCAAGAGGGCATCCACAGATTGGCTCAAGCTCTAATGGGATAGCGTGCAATTTTTTCGTGCCACCACAAGCGGTTGATAATATCTGCTTGCTGAAGCATCTGACTCAGTTCGTCACGCAGCAGGCGCGGTAATGGGTGGTATAGTGCTGGGTCTGCCAGCTTTGGGCAATTTATCGAACGATAATAATGATGAACTTGACAGATGTTTCCAGTTGGCGACCAGCCCCAAACCTGAAAAATAATCAGTCTTCCCTCAATAGCTTATGTTCTGGCAGCCGGAAACAGACTATTGTGTGTTACTTGCCATATAAATGAAATTTGAATTCAAATTGAATATGCCTGAGGAAACAACAATTGCACCAGAAACGCTCCAGTTGGAGCCTAGTAACTTATGGACACGCGCGATCGAGCAGACCGAATATGCTTACCGTTGCGGCGCACTCCAGAGCATCCCAACTGAGTACGAATTCGTCTTTGCGTGGGGCATTCGCTTCCTGGTGCGAATTATCTCCAACTTGGCTCGTAAAGATGCTGCCGCCAAGCCGCCGCACAAACAAAGCGCCACTTCCAATTCAGAATTTAACCCCTTCCTACCTTATGAGGAAGATCTGTTCGTTGCGGATATTTCTGACACCCACCTGTGTCTGCTGAACAAATTCAACGTTGTCGAGCATCACCTGCTAATTGTTACCCGCGCTTTTGAGGAGCAGGAAGACCTACTCAACTTACAGGATTTCGAGGCGATGTGGATAGCTCTAGCCGCTATAGACGGCTTGGTTTTCTACAACTCCGGGAAAGCAGCAGGAGCAAGTCAGCGCCACAAGCACTTGCAATTAGTTCCCCTGCCACTAATTCCTGATGGAGAGCGAATTCCGATTGAACCGCTACTGGCGACTACTTCCTTTCAAGGGGCTGTGGGGAGGATACCAAGCTTGCCCTTCGTTCATGCCTTGGCTAAATTAGACCTGGATGGGGCTAACTCTCCACAGAAAGCTGCTGCTGTGACGCTTCAGTGCTATCGCACCCTGTTACAAGCCGTAGGCTTGCTGGACGACAAGCAAAGCATTAGTAATCAAGCAGCTGGTGCTTATAATTTGCTAGCGACACGGCAATGGATGTTAATTGTGCCGCGATCGCAAGAAAGTTTCGAGTCCATCTCTGTCAACTCGTTAGGATTTGCCGGGGCTTTGTTAGTTCGCAATCAGGAGCAAATGAAGATTTTGAAAAACTGCGGCCCTCTGAGTATACTCACCCAAGTTGCTCAGCCTTGGTGATCTTAGAAGAGGGAGAGACGCGGCGACGCGGAGAGTTGCCAGTTTATAAGATATCGAAGCAACTGGGGGCAATTAAGTACAAAAATCGGGAAACATCGGGATAGTAGGTCACAATTAAAGGCGATCGCCTTTATTCAGGAACGCCTTATGGTAACAGCACTATCCTCCGGTCTATCTCCTCTAGAGGAATTAAAATCGGGCTTGCCAAATATTTGCGGCTGGGAAGCAGAAATCAGTTCAGTAGTTCAAGACGATCAACCTGTATTTTTGCCAGCGACAAATTTTCGCCTGGAAGATATCAAAGCGGGTATGAGTTGCGCCCTACATATGCACCAACCCACGATCCCGGCGGGAGAAAGTGGCGAACTTATTAACAATCTCCAGTATATGTTTTCTCATCCCCAAGAAGGGGATAACCATAATGCAGAACCCTTTGCCTGGTGCTATAGCCGCATGGGAGATTTTATTCCCCAACTGGTGAGCGAGGGTTGTAATCCTCGGATTATGCTTGATTACTCAGGTAATCTGCTTTGGGGGTTGCGTCAAATGGGACGAGAGGATATCCTCAACAATCTCAAGCGCATCACCTGCGACCCTCAGTATCAGCCTTATGTAGAATGGCTGGGAACGATGTGGAGTCATGCGGTTGTGCCCTCAACTCCAATTCCGGATATTAAACTCCACATCCAAGCATGGCAGCATCACTTTGCCGCTATTTTTGGCTTCGATGCCTTGAAGCGCGTCAAAGGCTTTTCTCCGCCAGAAATGCACCTCCCCAATCACCCAGATAGCCTGTATGAATACATCAAAGCCCTGAAAGAATGCGGCTATCGCTGGCTGATGGTGCAAGAACATTCAGTCGAAAATCTGGATGGTTCGGGGCTGCGCTACGAACAAAAATATATCCCGAACCGTTTGCTTGCCCGCAATTGCCACGGTGAAATCATCAGCATCACGGCATTGATTAAAACCCAAGGTTCAGATACGAAGCTGGTGGGGCAAATGCAGCCTTACTACGAGGCACAAGGGTGGGACAAACAGCAAATTGGGAATGTTACTGTCCCCTCGCTAGTTACCCAAATTGCGGATGGAGAAAATGGCGGCGTGATGATGAATGAATTTCCCCGCAATTTCTTTAAAGCTTGTTATGAAATTCGGGAGCAGGGTGGGGGCAAATCTGGCGTTGTGGGACTCAACGGCACGGAATATTTGGAAATGATCGAGGCAGCAGGTGCCAACCCTGAAGATTACCCCACCTGTCAAGCAATTAATCAACACAAAATTTGGCAGCGAGTTGACCCAGACCAGGCAACACCAGAAGCAGTAGAAAATGCGATCGCCCAGTTAAAAGACACCGACCACCAATTTCATATGGATGGTGCTTCCTGGACGAGTCATTTAAGCTGGGTCAAAGGCTACGAAAATATTCTAGATCCCATGAATAAACTCAGCGCCTTGTTTCATAAAAAATACGACTCATTGGTGCAGCAAGATCCTTCAGTTACTAAGCGCGTTGACTATCAGGAAGCACTGCTGTACAACTTGTTATTGCAAACAAGTTGTTTCCGCTACTGGGGGCAAGGAACTTGGACTGACTATGCTCGCGAACTTTCCCGGCGTGGTGAAGCTTTACTCATGGGTTAAAGAGTTGAACCGGCTTCAACTCTTCTCGCTTTGCAACAAAAGTTCATTTAGCTAGAATCAGTACCATTGATATCCTACTGGCGTTGATAAAACTGTGCAGCAACACGAGCAACTGACAATTGCAGAGTACCAAGCGACAGCGGCATCTTTCCGGGAGGGAACCTGGGATCATGATGTCTCTCAGAATCGTGACGCTTTGGTAGCAGCTATGCCCAGAAATCCCGGTAAAATCCTCGATATAGGTTGCGGCCCCGGACGGGATTTGGTTGCTTTTAAAGGTCAGGGTCACACAGTCATCGGTTTGGATGCAACGCCAGCGTTTGTGGAGATGGCGCAACAGGCATCGGGTGGTGAAGTCTGGCAGCAGTCGTTTCTGAGTCTTGACCTACCACCAGAAACCTTTGATGGCATCTTTGCCAATGCTTCCCTAATTCACGTTCCCCGTGCTGAAATGGTGAGGGTGCTAAAGGATCTGTGGCGATCGCTCATTAAGGGCGGCGCGATCGTCATGTCAATGGTTCGCGGAGATAGCGAAGGCTATAGCGCCCGTTCCACAGGCTATCGCTATGTCGTTGGCTGGGAATATGAAACTTTAGCCCCCTGCCTAGAACAAGCTGGTTTTGAGATTCTCCACCACTACTATCGCCCCCCTGGTTTACCCTGTGAAGCTCAATCCTGGCTAGTTATAGTAGCTCGTCGAGGATTGTAGATTATTAAGGAACTGAACATGACAGATAAATCCTACATTTTTTTAGCTGGTGCCAGTCGAGGCGTAGGTGAGCAAATCGCTTTTCGCCTCACAGAACAAAATCGGCTGGTGAAAGCACTTTTGCGAACAGAGACAACGAAGGCAGATTTAGAGGCAATGGGAATTAAAGTTGCCATGGGAGATGCCTTAAATGTTGCCGATGTGGAGCAAGCAATGCTGGGAGATGAACCTATCCACGCGGTGATCAGCACAATTGGCGGTCTACCCAAGGATGGTGAAAGAGCCGATTATTTGGGCAACAAGAATCTCATTGATGCCGCTGTAAAGGCAGGGGTGAAAAAGTTTATCCTGGTTTCCTCTATTGGCACTGGTAACACCGCCAACGCCATACCACCGCAAGCTTTAGAAACACTGCGACCAGTCTTAGTTGAGAAAGAAAAAGCAGAGCAGCATTTGATTGAATCCGGTCTAACTTACACGATTATCCGACCCGGTGGATTAAAGTCTGAACCAGCGACGGGCAACGGAATTCTAACGGAAGATCATCGGGTTGCAGGGACAATTCATCGGGCTGATGTCGCCCATCTGGTTTGTCAGTGCTTAGATTCTGAGCGGGCAAACAATAAAGTTCTCTCAGCTATAGACAGGAATATGATGTACGGGCAGCCAGAGTTTGAGGAATTCAACTCGTAGAGACGTTGTATATAACGTCTCTACGAGTTGAACGTTTTTACCCAGCCTAGCCCGATAGCCCAGTCGAGGGTAAGACGAGCGCAGGCAAACAACAAAATACTCTCTACGCCAAGCACAGCAGCATATAGTAAGGCGTCAGGAAAATTCAGCCCAATTTCTACCTGTGCTAATCCTCGCACTAGCCCAAAAGCCAACACTGCTCCAGCATTGAGGTGAGAATTACGGTCGTCTCGAATCACATACCGATAGGTAATGCCGAAGAGAAAGCCACTCAAAGTGGCGATCGCAATCCTCAGCAACTCGGTAGGCTCAGTGGTGACTTGCAAACCGTGCAGTGCCTGAAACTCCTTTGCTAGCAACAGATAGTTGCCCAGGGACGTGATGCAATAAGCAAGGAAAATTGACAAAGCTGCCAGAGTTCCTGCCTTGAGAGATTCTATTCGCTCTGCTGAATCAACCATATTTTAGGAATCAAATCGTCGGTTGAAGCATAGATGGCTCAAATTAAATTATCATAGGCGCTGGAGTGATATCAGTAGCATTGGTCTTTACATACACCTATGGATATTTTGACGCTGGGTTGGGTTTCACTGCTGGTTCTGTTTACCTGGTCAATTTCAATGGTTATCTGGGGTCGTAACGGTTTTTAGGAATATCGTGGAAACTCCTTTTCTCAATGTTCTGTTTTTAGCTGCCTTCGGGCTTCTGGTGGCGTTCACTGGGGGCATCATCTATCTAACGTTGTCAGACTGGCGCGATCGCCGTCGTCGGGAACAAGATAAACGCTCTCGTCGCTAAGTTCCACCCATATAACCAAATTGACGCGGCGTGGCAGACATACTACCACGCTGCTGAAATTACAATTTTTGCTAGTAATTAAGTAAAACAACCTAAAAGCTAATTGCTAAAAGGTAATTGAAGGATTGTGCCCCCATGCACCCGTCGAGCGCAATTATCACAGTGTCCGCACTGGAAACCAGCCGCTTCTTTTGTAAAACCAAAGGCGCGTAACAAAAACTGCCAGCGACATTCTCGCGTTTTCAGATATTCAGTCATCTGGGATTGAATTTGCTGCTGTAGGGTATTCAGTTCCGCAAAAGAAGGAGATTTCCCCGAAGCACGCCGGATATAATGAAACGGATCTTGCCACTCTAATTGTCCTGCACTGTGGAGAAGAGCAAGAGCCACAGCACCTTCAGAGAACTGCTTGGCTACTGCTGTTACTTCCCCCTGAAGAGGGATTTCCTGTGCAAGTTGTTGAGCTTTTTGATATTGCGATCGCAATCGTTCAGCAAAAAATTCCCGTCTTTGCTTATCCTCCGGGTATAACCACCCCGTCGGTTCGCTCATTATCATTAGAGCCTCAGCTATTTTACCATCCCGTCCCGCTCTTCCTATTTCTTGCACATATTCAGAAAGCAGAAAAGGCGCATGAAAATGTAATATCCATCTGACATCGGGTTTATTTATCCCCATACCAAAGGCACAAGTACAAATAACAAAGGGTATTTTCCCATTTAACCAGCTAGCTTCGATTGTGCGCCTTTCTTCTGGACTTAGCCCCGCGTGATAAGCTGCGGTTGTATAATCTTGTTGTCCTAGCCATTGCCCTAACTCCTCGCTATCTTTGCGGGTGCGGACGTAGACTAACCCAACTTGTTTAGATCTGGCTTGAATAAACTTTAATAACTGTTGTCGGCGTCCTCTCGGTGTCCAGACAGTTTCAACCTTAAGTTTGAGATTATTTCGATAAGGACTAATTAAAAATACCTCTGGTTTTCGCAGTTGCAAAACTTCGCGAATAGTTTTTTGGGCGGTGGCATCTGCTGTGGCGGTGAAGGCTGCGATCGCAATCTGTGTTCCCACTAATTTATGCTTGAGCAAAGCTGGTCGTACTGCACCCAATCGTCGATAAGCGGGTCGAAAAGTCTCCCCCCACTGGACTAGACAATGGGCTTCATCCAGAATCAATCCATTAATTTTTAGTTGCGGTTGACACAACCGTTCCCACACTGGCAGACTCAGTAATGTTTCCGGCGATAAGTACAATAATCTTAGCTGTTGTCGTTCCAATGCTTGTAGAGTTTGCTTTCGTTGGTAAGATGAAAGTTCACTATGCAGCAGCGCTGCTGGCAATCGTCGCTGACGCAGTTCTTGCACTTGATTTTCCATTAGTGCCACCAAAGGCGAAACTACCAGTGTTAATCCGGTTTGCAACAAAGCTGGTAGTTGAAAGCAGATAGATTTTCCCCCGCCAGTGGGCATGACAATCAGCGCATCCCGCTTTTCCAATAGGCTGCGAACGATTTCTCCTTGAGGCGGCCTAAAATCCTCATATCCCCAAATTTTCTTGAAGGCGGCGCGGGCTTGGTTCCAAGATGTTGTTTCACGCTCGTTCATGATTATCAGAAGCAAGAAAAGAGTATTTGAACCACAGAGACGCAAAGAACACGAAGGAATTAGAGAGAATTGTTCGCCGGAGGGTTCCAAACAATTATTAGCAAAGGCTGGGAAGATAAATGTATCTTTGCTTGCTTTAATAACAATATATTTTTAATTTTGTATTTGGGATTATCCCCATGAAACGAAAGTTTAGGGCTTGAGACTATTTGTTTCTTTTGTCATTCGCTGAATTTTAATTCTGGTGGATGAAAAGGCATAAATTATAGCTGTAAGTTATCTGAGGATTGCCACTCTATTTTTCCGCTAACGTACCAGCAATAGTGCTTCCGCGAATAGCTGCTTATACACGGGAAATTTATTCCTCTAGAAAGAGGATTAGAAAAACACTATTAATCATTTTGCTAGGCAAAGGCAACAAAACCCATAGTTACACGTTTGGGAATTTAAGAATGTGGGTGTGTGTAATTAAACGTATGTTTGGATTATATGTTTGGATTATTAGTATAAGTGTAGGGCCACGGTAGTACCGTGACCCTACTAATCGCCCCCACAGTTATGTTTATTTCTGCCCACCTACTTATAGCGTTTTAACTGGGTAAGCCTTGAAAGAAAAGCTTTGCTTAGACTGAGGATGCATTATGACGGACGATCAAAGCAGCAAGCTGGAAGTAACGAAGATAGCATTCTAACAACTAACACTCTCACCAAGGAGGTTTCATCCGTGGGGATGAGTCTAAAATAGAAGTTTGGTGCTTTCGTCACCACCTCAATTCAAGGAACGCGATTATGACTTTGCCCATTGTGGCTATTCTCGGACGCCCTAACGTGGGCAAATCTACCCTCGTCAATCGCCTCGCCGGAGACAACAATGCCATTGTCCACGATCAACCAGGAGCCACGCGCGATCGCACTTATCGCCCCGCCTTCTGGCAAGACCGGGAGTTCGTGGTAGTAGACACAGGTGGCTTGGTGTTTGATGATGAGACAGAGTTTTTACCTTTAATTCGCGAACAAGCGATGGCAGCCCTGGCAGAAGCCAGTGCGGCAATCTTTGTAGTCGATGGACAGACAGGACTAACGGCTGGGGATGAAGCGATCGCCCAATGGCTGCGTACTCACCCCGTGCCCGTACTGCTAGCCGTCAACAAATGTGAATCTCCCCAGCAAGGTCTTATTCAAGCAAACGAGTTTTGGGGATTGGGATTAGGTGAACCCTTCCCAGTATCTGGCATTCATGGCAACGGCACTGGTGAGTTACTCGACCAGCTGAGTACCTACCTGCCGCTAGTTGCTGAAATTCCAGAAACCCCAGAGATAAAAGTGGCAATTGTAGGACGTCCCAACGTTGGTAAGTCCAGCCTGTTAAACGCCCTTACCGGCGAAACCCGCTCCATCGTTAGCCCTATTTCTGGCACCACCCGCGACGCCATTGATATGGTCGTGGAACGACAAGGCAAAACCTATCGCCTGATCGATACAGCGGGCATTCGTAAAAAGAAAAATGTTGATTACGGCCCAGAATTTTTTGGGATTAATCGTGCTTTCAAAGCTATTCGCCGTTCCGACGTGGTGATGCTTGTAATCGACGCAGTTGATGGCGTTACGGAACAAGACCAAAAACTCGCTGGGCGGATTGCAGAAGAAGGTCGAGCTTGTGTAATTGTCGTCAACAAATGGGACGCTGTTGAAAAAGACTCCTACACGATATACGAGCAAGAAGCAGAGTTGAAAGATCGGCTGCATTTTGTTGATTGGGCACAAGCCATTTTTGTCAGTGCCATCACAGGTCAGCGGGTGGAAAAGATTCTGGACGTGGTAGACATCGCAGATGAGCAACACAAACGCCGTGTCACTACTGCGGTGATTAATGAAGTGCTACAAGACGCAGTCAGCTGGCACTCTCCCCCAACTTCTCGGCAGGGACGGCAGGGCAAAATCTACTATGGCACCCAAGTCAGAAGCCAGCCTCCCACGATTGCCTTGTTTGTCAATGACCCCAAACGCTTCAACGAAAACTACCGCCGCTATATCGAACGGCAATTCCGAGAACATCTGGGTTTCACGGGAACGCCAGTGCGATTTCTCTTGCGCGGCAAAAAAGCCCGTGAAGTGGAGGACAACTCGAGTCGTGCCAATAGAGCCACCCGCGTCTAGTTAAGTTATGAGTTATGAGTTATGAATTATGAGTTAGGGATTAACTATTCTCACCTGAAAACTTAAAACTTAAAACTCAAAACTCAAAACTCAAAACTTAAAAATGGATCTGCTGCGATCGCTACCTCTGGGGCTGTATCTCGAACAACCCATTACCTGGCTACATCACCTTGATTCCAGGGTCAAATTAGCTTGGTTAATGAGCTTTCTGTTTGCTCCTATTTTGGCAAATTCTTACTATCGGATCGCCCTGGTGGGACTGCTGATTTTAATTACTTTGACAGCTGCCATTCCCTTACGGGTGTGGCGGCAGCAAATGGGTTGGCTGCTGCTGCTGAGTGTTCTTGTCTTAATTATTTCGGTGTTCGCCCCCGATGGACTAAATGCTAATCACCAGCCGCGACTAGCAGCCGATGGGCTTACCTTGCCTCAGCCCGGTTCCTACCACTACATATTGTTTAAGTTACAGCAAGGATTCCTGAACCTCACAATTACTCGTAAGTCATTGGATCTAGGGGTTAACGTCAGCACCTTGCTGTTTACCTTAATTTACAGCACCAACCTCTATTTGCTTACAACTGCCCCAGAGGAAATTACCGCCGGTATTGAGAGCTTGATGCGACCCCTGCGGCGCTTCAACTGGCCGGTTACAGAAATTGCGCTGACGTTGACTTTGTCTTTGCGCTTCATTCCTCTAGTCTTGGAAGAAGTCCAGAATCTCGTCCGTTCTGTTAATACACGAGCGATTAACTGGAAAAAGCTGGGCATCCGCAAAAGCCTTCAAGTTTGGTTGATGGTGATTGAGCGGCTGCTAGAAAATCTTTTATTACGAGCAGATCAAATCGCCAGTGCGATGAAGGTACGCGGTTTCACTACCCCGAATACGCATCGGGTGCAGTGGCATCAGCTGCGGCTCAAGAAAGGCGACTGGGCGGTGCTGGCAATTTTAGTTGTGTTGTGGGGTGCGCGGCTGATTGTGGGAGGTGAGGGGCTGTAGATTTGAGATTGGAGATTTTGGATTCACCCTGTTAATTTGCTGCCAATGGTCGCTTTGACATCCTCCCACCACTAATCGGAGTACCGATATAGTGGGGGATTCCTAAACATCGCTATTTAGGTTTCTGCTTCAAAGCACCTGGCTTCCGAGATTTGCTCTCTTCGGCTCTTACGGTTGCTCCACAGACTGACACTGCGAGTCCCGCAGCCAAAATATTCTTACTAGCATTGATATCGCGGTCATGGTTTACCCCACAACTAGGACATTTCCACTCTCTGATATTCAATGGCAGGTTATCTACGATATGCCCACAGTTTCCACATCTTTTAGAGCTAGGAAACCATCGGTCAACTTTAATCAGTTCTCGCCCATACCACTCGCATTTGTAAACAAGTTGGAGAATCAACTCACCCCAACTAGCATCGCTAATCGCGAAAGCGAGTTTATGGTTTTTCACCATATTTTTGATAGCCAAATCCTCAACTACGATTGTTTGGTTTTCACGAACCAGTTGAGTCGTCAGCTTATGCAAAAAATCTTTACGGGCATCGGTTATCTGCGCGTGAACCCTAGCCACTTGCAGCCGCGCCTTATGTCGGTTGTTACTCGCTCCACCGCCAAACAAAGTACCGTTATGGCGGGGGTCTCCTGGGGGTTTAGATGAAACACCTCCTGCCCTGGTATTGGCAATCGCTTCCCTTAGAACATCGAACTGGCTCCGAGGTGTTCGACGCCTTGTTTCGGAACGCAGGGAGAATCGCCACCTTGCTAGAAAGTCCCTACCCGACACCTACCCCCCAGCTGGCAAGATACTCAATCTGTGCAGGTGTTCCCCGAATTGCAGAAGGACGCCCTCAGATGTGGACGCCACCTGTGGGGCAAATTCTACCCTTCCTACGCCGTTTGCTCCAACGCTCGCAGATAAGCCAAGCAGATCAAAATTTCTTAACTCAAAACTCAAAACTCAAAACTCAAAACTCTCTACCCTTCACTGGCGGCTGGCTAGGCTGGCTGGGCTACGACCTCGCCTGGGAGATCGAGCAGCTGCCCAGCCTCAAATCTGATCCCTTGCCATTTCCTGTAGCTTTTTGGTACGAGCCCGCATCTTTTGCCGTCCTCGATCACTGGGAACAAATTATTTGGTTAGCCTCCACCAGTGAAAGGGAACTCGATTACTTGCAGAGCCACCTGGAGCAGGGGAGCAGGAGAGCAAAGGAGCAGAGGAGCAAAGGAGCAGGAGAGAATTTAAATCTGCCCCTCTTCTTTTCGCCCCAAGCTGATTACGAAGACGCTGTGCGGCAAGCCCAGAAGTATATCCAGGCTGGGGATATCTTTCAGACAAATATTTCACTCCGATTTGAAACTCGCACAACAGCGGACAGCTGGGCGATTTATCAAGCCTTGCAGCAGATTAATCCCTCCCCCATGAGCAGCTATTGGCAGACACAGTGGGGTGCCGTGATTAGTTGTTCTCCAGAACGGCTGGTGCAGTTGCAGGGGTTAGAGGCGCAGACACGACCTATTGCCGGAACGCGATCGCGTGGTGCTACTCCAGAACAAGACCGGCAATTAGAGCAAGATCTGATTGCCAATGTCAAAGAAAGGGCAGAACACATCATGCTCGTAGATTTAGAACGCAATGACTTGGGACGGGTGTGTAAATGGGGATCGGTAGAAGTTAATGAACTTCTGACAATTGAGCGATACAGCCACGTCATGCACCTCGTTAGCAATGTCACTGGTACCTTGCGCCCAGATTATGATGCCGTTGACTTGATTCGCGCCCTTTTCCCTGGGGGCACGATTACTGGCTGCCCTAAAGTCCGCTGTATGGAAATTATTGAAGAACTTGAACCCGTGCGCCGCAATTTGTTCTATGGCTCCTGCGGCTACTTAGATTGGCGCGGCAACCTAGACTTAAACATATTGATCCGCACCCTCCTGTTTAGCAGAGAGAATAAACTCAACACTGACCACATCGATCTATTCTTGCCAAGGCGTAGGGAATCGGAAACAAATCCCCAATCAAATAACTCAGGACTTAATATTGTTTGGGGGCAAGTCGGAGCGGGAATTGTTGCAGACAGCGATCCCGAGAAAGAACGGTACGAGTCTCTCCACAAAGCTCAAGCTCAACTGGCAGCGCTGAAGCTTGCTGAAAGCTGATAAACTCAAACTTTGAACCACTTTCCAGTTATTCTTTAACAATTCAAAGAGGAGGATGTGCCTCCTTCAAACCCCCAAGAGGAATGAGCCTCAATCGCTTGGATTTTGATGAGCAGCGAAACCTATCTTAACCACCCAACCTTTGGCTTGCTTTACAGAATCTGTTTGCTGGAAGATAGCCAAGAATTATTTACCACCCTCTATGCCCAGCGGATATTTTTTTTAGTGACAGCTGCTGCCAATGGCTTCACCTTTGAACCAATCACTCGTTCTGATGCTCGCCTCTTAGTGGAAAACCGCCTCCGCCTGCTGCGTCGCACAGGTCAAACTCAGGAGCACAAGCTGCTTCATGCAATTCATCAGCAAACCTTCCAATAATGAGCGCACTTGCACAACGCATTACCGAGATTCGTCAACATCTGCCGGAATCTGTGCGGCTGATTGCCGTAACTAAGCAAGTACCTGTGGAGGCTATGCGAGAGGCTTATGCTGCTGGGGTACGGGATTTTGGCGAGAGTCGTATTCAAGAAGCGGAACTCAAACAAACCCAACTACAAGATTTACCAGACATCACCTGGCATCTGATTGGGCATCTCCAAAACAATAAAGCCCGCAAAGCCATAGAACAATTTCAGTGGATTCACTCGTTAGATAGCTTAAAGCTGGCGCAGCGACTTGATGACTTAGCTGGTCAGTTGTGCCGTCAGCCGCAAGTCTGCCTCCAGGTGAAATTGTTACCAGACCCTAACAAATACGGTTGGACTGTCCCCGAACTTCTTGCTGATTTACCGACTCTCGACCAGTGCAAAAATTTACAAATTCAAGGATTGATGACAATTCCGCCAATAAATCTCGACTCCTCAGAGATCCTGGCAGTATTTCAGCGTACCCGTGAATTGGCTGATAAAATTAAGCAGCAAAACTGGTTAAATATTCAAATGCAACATCTGTCGATGGGAATGTCAGCAGATTATCAGCTGGCAGTTCAATCTGGTGCCACAATAATTCGCCTAGGGCGCATTATTTTTGGAGAACGGATGTTATAACTACCAATTCAACCCTGGTAGGGGATGAAGAGCGATTTGCATTCGGCAGAGTCTGGAGCGAGTATGGGCATGAGATAAGATATTGCCAATACCACTAGATAATTGGTAGTCAGGGTCAACCTAAGCGATTGAGGAGCTTACACTATGAACAATATATTTTCCAAGCTACGAGATTTCGTTGGTCTTAATGAACCAGTTGAATACGAGTATGATTACGAAGAAGTAGATGAGAGAGAACCTTACCCAAACAGATACCAAGAAGAGGCTCCTCAACCAACGCCGGAAGAAGAACGTCATAACCGCGGCCGTATTCGTGAACGGACAGTGATCACATCAGACTCAGTAACAGGGACAAGGATGAATAATGTGATTGGTATGCCAGGAGCTAGCAACAGCATTGCGGAAGTGGTGGTGATGGAGCCACGTTCGTTTGAAGAAATGCCGCAGGCGATTCAAGCACTGCGGGAGCGCAAGTCTGTGGTTTTAAACCTGACGATTATGGACCCAGACCAGGCGCAACGAGCTGTGGACTTTGTTGCTGGGGGCACTTATGCCATTGATGGTCATCAAGAGCGAATTGGCGAAAGTATCTTCCTGTTTACGCCCAGCTGCGTTCAAGTTAGCACTCAGTCAGGCGTCATTCACGAAGTTTCCCAGTCGCAAGTGCACGTTTCCCGTCCAGCTGCTCCTGCTCCCGCCTGGTCAAATGAACAAGTACGGATGGCTCAGTAAAAGTTTTGAGTTTTGAGTTTTGAATGAATAAATCATGACTCAAAATTCAAAACTGATAACTCTATTTATAGATGAGGGCAGGGTTGTCTATTAAGTTTGGTTTGATCGGTGGCGGGGTAATGGGTGAAGCGTTATTATCCCGTTTAATTGCCCAGCAAATTTATTCCCCTGCCGATGTGATTGTCAGCGATCCCTTACCTCAACGGCGGGATTTTTTAGCACAGCAATACGGCGTCCAGGTAACAGATGACAATTGGGCGGTAGCGGCGGCAACAGAAGTGCTGTTGTTGGCAATTAAACCGCAAGTGTTTGATGCGGTGGTGGCTAAACTGGCACAAAGGGCTAGGGTTGAAACTGGGCAGGTGGTGATTTCTATTTTGGCTGGGGTTTCTTTAAGCCAGTTAGAGTCTGCTTTTCCAGCACAGGCAGTGATTCGGGCAATGCCGAATACACCAGCAACGGTAGGGGCGGGGATCTGTGCGATCGCCAAAGGTGATCAAGCCACCGCCGAACATCTGGAACGGGCAAGGAGAATTTTCCAGGCAGTCGGAGAAGTGGTGGAGGTTTCAGAAACCTTAATGGATGCGGTGACAGGTCTATCGGGATCGGGACCGGCGTATGTAGCAATTATGATTGAAGCGTTGGCAGATGGGGGCGTTGCCGCTGGGTTGCCGAGAGCGATCGCATCTAAGTTAGCACTGCAAACGGTTCTGGGGACATCTCAGTTATTACAAGAATCGGGAATGCATCCAGCGGAACTCAAAGACCGCGTTACCAGTCCTGGCGGCACCACAATTACTGGTATTGCCGAGTTAGAGCGCGCAGGTTTCCGTTCTGCTTTGATAGAGGCAGTTGTAGCAGCTTACAGGCGCTCTCAACAGCTAGGTAAGTAGCTGTTAGCTTTTAGCTGTTAGAAAACTCGACTGCTTCCATAAATTGTTGAAAATAATAAGTCAATCAAGCTAATTGCTAATTGCTAATTGCTAATCGCTAATTGCTAATTGCTAATTGCTAATCGCTTCTTGTGTAGGCACCTGTTGTCCTAACTGCGGCTCCGTTCCGGCAAGCAAGCGTTGGATGTTGCTGCGGTGACGCCAGATGACATATAAGCCACCAGCAGCAGCAAATAGCTCGTAGGGTAATGGCTGATCGAGGAGAATCATCAGGATGTTAACAGCGATCGCCCCAGCAATAGAACTGAGAGACACGATCCGGGATAGAGCCAGAAACACGCCGAAAACACCCATTGTTCCCAAACCCACCGACAGACACATGGCGAGTAAGACTCCCACACTGGTAGCAACTGATTTGCCGCCCGTGAAGTTAAGGAATATTGAGCAACTGTGACCGAAGATAACCGCTAATCCGGCAGCAGCGACTAGCCAAGGTTGCCAGGTTAAAGGTAGTAATGGGGTTGGGGTAAAGGAATAGAAAGCATAAACAAGCGCGATCGCCCCAACTCCCTTCAACATATCAACCAATAAAACCAGCAGCGCTGGGCCTTTTCCCAGCGTCCTCAGCACATTAGTTGCGCCAGTAGAGCCAGAACCCTGCTCCCGAATATCAATTCCCTTAAGTAGCCGTCCTGCCGTATACCCAGTAGGTATTGAGCCAAGTAGATAGGCAGCAATCAAAATTAGACCGCATAAACTCAACGCCAGAGCCATTCACCTTATCCCCCAATTGAAAATCAAAAATTGCCACCGCCACCGATAGCAGATAAACGCAGACAAGGTTAATTATCTTATCTGTGTTCATCTGTGTTCATCTGTGGTTACAAAATCTAAAATCTAAAATCGGCTGACATCTGCTGAGGATCGGGAGCAAAAGCTAGCCAAAGGGGAAATTGCAGTAACGAAAGATTGATTTGGTCTTCTGTTTCATCAATCATAATCAGTGGCATTTTTCCTTCATTAATAAGTCTGTCAGCTTTTAGCACCAAAGGTTCTGGTTCCTCAAACAGGACAAGACCTCGCTCTGGGCCGAAATCACTGCGAGAGATACCCAGACAGTCTTGCAAGCCTCGTCGCCATTCTCCCAGCCGTTCTGGGGTGTTGGCGAGGACAAGAGTACGCAGGCGATCGCCATACACCTGGCGTAACACCGAGATAATCGCAGACGTAATCAGGATATTTTGCAAGCGGCTACCCATTGTGCGGACAGCACCGCGACCGCCTTGAGTGAAGAACCAGTTAGAAACTCGCTCCGCGTGAACTGGTTCAAAAGTGCGCCGCAATTGCCAGGGAGGACCATAATAGTCAGGCATGGCGCGGTATTTGTCCAGAATGCTACGAATTTGCTTCGCGGTTGCTTGAAAACTCTCTTCTGTAAATCGGGGCGTTGTGGGCGTTTCTGGGGATTGTACAGGCACAACTTCCAGCTTTCTTACATCAGCTGGCTTTGTCAATTCCTGGGCTGTTGGCAGTTCCAGTTGTTCAGCTGTTGAAGCCAGATCTTGTAAGCTACCCACTAAATAATCTTTAAAGCCCTGCACCCGAATAGCAAGATCTTGAGATACACCAGCAAAATTCTTTCGCATCTCTTCCCGAATGCGATCGCGGCGTCGTTCTAGTTGTTCGACTGAAATTTGTAAGGCCTGCTTGCGTTGCTCTAGATCGCTCAATGCCTCTTGCACCAAGCGCCCCAAAGTCGCCTGAGTTTCAGCGATCTGCGCTTGCAGCATTTTATTGTAAGAAGCTTGGAGGAGAGCTATTTGCTGCCTCAATTCCTCTTCCTGGCGTTGGAGGTCAGCAACTCGTACGATTACCTCTGCTGCCCCGTTCTCAGCTAGACCGGGTGCTGGTTCCTCCGCTGTCGGTTCCACCGTGGCAGTTTGCTCCTCTAAATTATCTGATGTCTCAATAGCTGGCTCTTGTTCTTGGGTTTGAGGTTCGTCTGAATTCATAAAAGTCTTCCCGCATGGAAACCCCGTCCCCTTGTGGGCGGAGAGGAAGGCGGGGCAGGGTGTAACGCCTTCCACAGATAACTTTGGTATAATTTAAAAAGCTGAGTCCACCCCTTTAACAAAGGCACGTAACTATCAGCCATTGCTGACTAGGGAAACAGTTTCACAAACCAAAACCAAAAAATACAAACATAGTTATGTATAGGGTTGGGTTTTTTAGGGGAGAGGAACGAGAAAGCATTTTGTCTGACTCCTGAGCATTTTGGGCTACAGTCAATTAGCCTATGGTTTCAACCGAGGGTTCTTGGTTAGGAACAAGCCTCATCCCTTTGTGGGTAAGGCGGTTGACTTAACAACTAACAACTAACAACTAACTATTTGACGGGACATCTTTCCTCTAAGCAGGTTTGTAGCATCTTGGGATCGAAGAGAATTGGCAGGAAGTGGATGCTCTTAACTTCTTTGAAGTAGAACAAAATCGGTACTGGTCTCCAAAAAATCTGCCAATTTTGCCAGTCCTGGTAAGGAAAGCGCCGGATTAAGCTTTCAGAACGATAGACATCTAAAGCTGTTTGTGTAAATTTTAAGCGTATTGTTGCCGCCTGAAACAGTAGGAATAACCCAAAGGCAGCGATCGCTAAACTCAACCAAGCTTGAAATGCTAGCAGCCCCATGCCAGCAATTACAAGCACCAAGGGAATGGTATAACTAGGCTTTAACTCGATATCTTGGGTTGATACAGTCGAAGATGTCGTGGTCGTCATACGCTTCCATCCTGGTAGATAAAATTACCTTAATTCAATTCTATTTTGACGACGTGAAATTTGGTTCAAGCCTCGTCCTGCATAGTAGGCGAGATAAATCCAAAATCCAAAATCGTTTGACACTCTGCTGGGGAACGTTTAGCGGCTGGCTACTAGTACAGGCCGGCAAAAGTTTCCCACCAGTTACAAAATGCAAGGGGCAGGCGAGAAATGTTTTTTGATTTCAGCCCCCTTGGAGAATTGCACCGCCAGTTCCTTGAAACATCAACCAAGACAAGAAAAAGTTGGAAATAAAGATTGCCAGTAGAGCCGTGACGACGGCTGCTGTGGTAGATTTCCCTACGCCTTTTGCTCCACCTGTTGTTGTTAAGCCCCAGCTACAGCCAATTACAGCAATCAGCGCTCCAAAGAAAACTCCCTTAATCGCCGCACTACACAAATCCCAAACATCTAGGAAGTTTTTGGCAGAATCAAGAAACACGTTTTGGGAAATACCGTATAAATTTGTGGCAATCAGCACTCCCCCAGCCATGCCAGTAACAATAGACAGAATCGTTAAAATTGGCAGCATTATACAACAAGCGATCGCGCGGGGAATGACGAGGTAATCAATGGGATCAGTTCTCAGTATATAGAGAGCGTCAATCTGCTCTGTTACGCGCATGGTGCCGATTTCAGCAGCAAACGCTGATCCAACTCGCCCTGCTACAACTACAGCCGTGAGGACGGGGGCTAATTCGCGGCTCAATGCGATCGCCAGCACTCCACCAACGGCATTTCCGGCACCTAAACTGAGAAACTCCCGTGATACCTGAATCGTAAACACCATACCCACAGTAGTAGCGGTCAACAAAGCAATCAACAGCGACCCTGGACCAACTACTGCCATTTGGTCGAGGGTATTACGCGGGTGAATCTTCAGACTCAATAGGTGAACAATTACCTGTCCACCTAAAAATATCGCCGCCACCAAGCGCCCAAACCATACACCTAAGCCGGAACTACGGGGCGTTTCACTCACGCTGACTAATGCTGACGTAACAACTAAGTTTAAGCATATTTCAATCCCTAATAGGGATTAGTATAAACGCCACAGTCGCCCCCATCAGCCAAAACCATAGAAGGTATTGGATATACTCTATTTATCGCCTTGTAATTTTACCAAAGAAATGACGAATAGGATGAAGCAGCGATGCGGTGAGGTAGGTGATCGCGCAGCCAATAATGCAATCTAATCAGATTCTCGCTGGGAACACCCGGAAACAAGTGGTGTTGCAGATGAAAGCTTTCCTTGAAAATTGCATCTATTTAGTGATTAGTGATAGGGAATTATAGCAATCACTCAAATAGTAGAGACACCCTGGCAGGGCGTCTCTACTATCCGTGCCTGGGGATGATGTCGATTCTCACTCTTCCATTATGACCACAGCTATATTTCTTAATAATTACCAGCATTTCATAGTTACGTTTATTTTCACATAGGTTGTTATACAACTATTATCTGACCAAGAATAAAAAAGTCTGAACCCGCTGACTTTCAGTTGGGAAAAAAAAGAATTAATTCAGTATTGCCAGCCCCAATTTCAGTATTGTAAGGAAAATACAAAGTCGAATGGCTGGATAATCTACTTTCTATACATGCACCTGTAAAGACAGCCTTAATATACTGTATAAAATGTATACGTTTGGAGACAATAACTTAAGATACTGTATGAAATATATTAACTTTCAAAGCCTAATAAATCTAAGTATTTATACTTATTAAAGATTTTGAAGGCTACAGGCAAGAAATTGGGAGACTTCTAGCTAAAGTCTCAATTAACTAAATTTCAATGCATTTTGCGCTCTGTATATGCTAACTCCAACACAAAAGTAGAGCAGAAGGTATTTCATTTTCACAAAAGGAGATAAGCAGATGAGTCAGGAAGAAGCCGTAACTGTAGAAATATTTGATTTTAGCAACTGGGAGCAGGAACAAATTCACATCCCTGGGTCAATCCAGCCCCACGGCATTCTTTTTGTCTTAGAAGAACCTCAGCTAAAAATTTTACAAGTTAGTAATAATACCGACGAAATTATCGGCATTCCTCCAGAGGAATTGCTAAACAAAACCTTGTCAGATATCCTGGATGGTGAGCAAATAGATTCTTTACATAAATGTCTCTTATCAGATTGGGAAAATATCAATCCTATTAAAATATCAATAAAGTATCAAGACTCAGTATTTCACTTTGATGGCATTATCCATCGTTCAGAGCAAGTATTGGTACTTGAGCTAGAGCCTGTAATTTATAAAAGCCAGGTGAGTTTTTTTAGCTTTCATAATTTAGTGAAAGCCCCTCTTACAAAAATTCAAAAAGCATCTAACTTGAGTGAGTTGAGCCAAACTGTTGTCAAAGAAGTGCGAAGAATAACGGGTTTTGACCGAGTAATGCTTTATAAGTTTGATACTGAAGGCTCTGGGGCAGTTATAGCAGAGGATAAGCTAGATAGCTTAATTCCTTATCTTGATTTACACTATCCTGCTTTAGACATTCCCAAACAAGCTAGAAAACTATTTGCTCTTAATTGGCTGCGGTTAATTCCTAATTTCAATTATCAGCCATCATCCCTGATTCCGGCTCATAACCCGATTACAAATAGCCCTATAGATCTTAGCTACTCAGTTTTAAGAAGCGTTTCTCCTTGCCATATTGAGTATTTAACCAATATGGGAGTTACTGGATCTATGTCAATTTCAATACTCAAAGATAAAAAGCTATGGGGATTAATAGCTTGCCATCATTATTCCCCGAAGTATGTTCCCTATGAACTGCGTACCGTTTGCGAGTTTTTAGGGCAAGTTATGTCTTTAGAACTTACTTCTAAAGAAGAAAATGAAGATAAAGATTACAAAATTAAATTAAATTCACTTCAGTCAAAGTTACTTGAAGCGATCCGGAATGAAGAAATTTTTGTGAACGGTTTAGTTAAGTCGCACTCGAACTTGCTAGATTTGGTCAGTGCCGAAGGCGTCGCCATATGTTCGGGTGACTATTCAACTGTTATCGGTAAAACGCCAGATCTAGAGGATATTCAAGATTTAATGGAATGGGTAGAAAATCAATTAGATAATAATATTTTTTATACAGATTCCTTACCCAAACTTTATCCAAAAGCAGAGAACTTTAAAGATGTTGCTAGTGGGGTACTAGCACTTTCGATTTCCCAGATTCCCAAAAATTATATTTTGTGGTTCCGTCCGGAAGTTCTTCAAACTGTGAACTGGGGAGGCAATCCCAAGGAAGAAGTGGAAGTTACTGCGGACGGTAGTATGCGTTTATCACCTCGCAAATCCTTTGAGTTGTGGCAAGAAACCGTTAGATTAAAGTCTTTGCCCTGGAAGAAGTATGAAATCGATGAAGCGCTGGAACTCAGGAGCGCCATTATTGGGATTGTGCTACGCAAGGCTGATGAATTGGCAAAATTAAATACCGAGCTAGAACGTAGCAATAACGAACTGGATGCCTTTGCCTATATTGCTTCGCATGACTTGAAAGAGCCATTGCGGGGAATTCACAATTATTCAAGCTTCTTAATTGAAGATTATGCTGGTGTGCTTACCGAAGACGGAGTCTCAAAACTGCAAACACTGGTGCGTTTAACCCAGCGCATGGAGGATTTGATTAATTCTTTACTACATTTTTCTCGTCTGGGACGGGTGGAACTGTCGATGCAGCGGACAGATTTGAACGAATTGTTGAAGTCTGTTATCGACGTATTAAGCATAAGTTTGAAAGAAACCCGTATAGATATCCGCGTTCCCCGACGATTACCTGTGATTGTATGTGACAAGGTGCAAGTGAGCGAGGTATTTAGTAATTTGATCGGCAATGCGCTCAAATACAATGACAGAGAAGATAAATGGGTGGAGATTGGTTTTTTGGACTCGGACGCTCACTCAGCGGCTCAAAAGCTCCAAAAAGGTGAAGCCCCAACCTCAGCTATTGTTTTCTATATTAAAGATAACGGTATTGGTATTCGTGAGAGACATCTTGATGCCATTTTTCGCATATTCAAACGTCTGCATGCCGCCAACAAATATGGGGGTGGAACGGGTGCTGGCTTAACTATTGCTAAAAAAATTGTGGAGCGACATGGCGGTAGAATTTGGGTTGAATCCACCTACGGTCAAGGTAGCACTTTCTATTTCACATTGCAGGAGTAAGGTGAGATTTATGGCAGGCAACTCAATTCATCCATTACTGCTGGTTGAAGACAGCGATGAAGATTTTGAAGCTTTTGGACGAATGATTAAGAAGTCGTCTATTGCTCACCCAATTTATCGTTGTATTGATGGGGATGAGGCGTTAGACTTTCTCTATCATACTGGAGAGTACGCTGAAAAAGTTTCATCGCCGCGTCCATCAATTATTTTGCTCGATCTCAATTTACCAGGGACAGATGGACGAGAGGTTCTTGAGCAGATTAAGCAAGATGATGTTCTCAAAAGCATTCCGGTTGTAGTATTCACAACCTCCTCTAGCCCCAAAGATATCGATATTTGCTATCAGTATGGGGCTAATAGTTATATTATCAAGCCAATTGACATCAAGAAATTCATGAAAACGATTCAGGTGGTGATTGATTACTGGTTTGAAACCGTCATTCTTACTGATGTAACTGGCATGATTTCCGAAACAGCAAGGGGATAGGCATGATACAGGCTCAACGGACGATTTTGCTCATTGATGATTGTCTAGAGGATCGGGAAACTTATCGCCGCTACCTGCTTCAGGATTCCAGATATACCTATACGATTTTAGAGTCAGATTATGGGGAAAATGGGCTGGAATTATGCAGGTTGATAAAGCCTGATGCGATTTTGCTGGATTTCCTGCTACCAGATATCGATGGGCTGGAATTCTTAAGCGAATTAAAGGCCCAGATCGACTTTGCCCACCTGCCAGTAGTGATGCTAACAGGTCAGGGGAATGAGGCGATCGCTGTACAGGCAATGAAAAACGGAGCTTCTGACTATATGGTTAAGGGAAGCATGACGCCTGAAAGTCTTCGTCTTGCTATCCACAATGTTGTAGAAAGAAGTCACCTGAAGAGGCAACTAGAACAAAGCGAAGAGCGTTTTCGGACTTCCGTTGAGAATTTACTGGATTGTTTTGGCATCTACACAAGCATTCGCGATCAGTCTGGTTGTATTGTGGACTTCTTAGTGGAGTATGTTAACGCGGCGGCTTGCGCTACCAATCGCATGACTAAGGAAGAACAGATTGGCAAGCATCTGCTAGAATTGCTACCTTATCATCAAGAAACTGGGCTATTTGATGAGTACTGCAATGTTGTAGAAACCGGGAAACCCCTTGTCAAAGAAGTCTTAGTATATGCAGATAATTTTAACAACCAGTCCCTGCCTAGAACTTTAGATATCCGCGCTGCTAAATTGGGTGATGGTGTGGTTGTGGCATGGCGGGACATTACTGAGCGCAAAATTGCTGAAGAAGAAGTTCGCAAGGCATTAGCTAAAGAGAAAGAACTCAACGAACTAAAATCTCGTTTTATTTCCATAGCTTCTCATGAGTTTCGTACCCCACTAACTACAATCCTGGTTTCTGCTCAATGTCTAGAGCTTTATAAGCACAAATGGACGGAGGAAAAAAAAATCGCTTATCTTCAACAGATTCAAGCCAGTGTCAAGCAGATGAACGAGTTGATTGAGGATGTTCTAGTCATTGAAAAATCGGAAGCGGGAAAACTAGAGTTCAATCCAGAACCCCTTGATTTAGAAAAATTCTGCCAAACCCTAATCGCAGAAATGCAGCTTATTGCGACAAAAGAGCAGGCTATAAACTTTGTCAGTTACGCTTCCTCATCCGGGCAGTTACCAGATAGACCGCTAGCTTGCATGGACAAAAAGCTACTGCGACACATCTTCAGCAATTTACTTTCTAATGCGATTAAGTACTCACATTCTGGCAGTGCAGTCTACTTTAAACTGGCAATTGAGGATAACGTCGCCATCTTTGAAGTCCAAGATTCTGGTATTGGCATTCCCCCCAAAGACCTGCCTCGGTTATTTGAGTCTTTCCACCGGGCTTCCAATGTCCGTGATATCCCTGGTACAGGATTGGGGCTAGTGATCGTTAAAAACTCTGTAGATCTTCACGGTGGCAAAATTACCGTTCAAAGTGAAGAGGGGCTGGGCACAACATTTACAGTCTTATTACCGTTAAACTCTCCCAGCTTTTCTCATGAACAAAATTTTAGTGATTAATTGTGCGGTTGGCGAGGTATACACTGGTGCGGTACACCAGGTAGACTAAGCCGCGATCGTCGCCAGCGCGTTTATGTAGCTGCTTCAAATCAGAGACAAGTTGCTGATGCGCCAGTCCTGAACGTGGAATGTAGGAGACACTTTGGGCACGACCAATTAGTCCATCCAGGTCTAACTTTTGTCGGTAGGTAAAGGTATGGCAACGCACATGAGGGAAATGGCAACTTGCCAGCAGTGGGCCGACTGAAACGAGACGCGACTCAGCCGGATGATTATTCGATGCTTTCCTCACCAAGCTGCTGTAGCTTTGTGTAAATTCGTCATGGCGATCGCGATCGTTCCAAACCACAGCCAGCCGCCCAGATAATTTCAGAATGCGGTGGAACTCCAAAAGGCTCGGCTCAGGGTCAAACCAATGGAAAGCCTGGAAGCAAGCCACTAAGTCAACTGATGCATCAGGTAAGTTGGTAGCTTCTGCTGTCCCCTCACAAAACTGCATCAACGGATGAAGGTCAGCGGCCTGCCTCATGGCAGCGTTTGGCTCGATGGCAAGTACCCGAAGTCCGCGTTCAGCCAACAGACGCGAGGAGATACCTGTACCAGCACCAATATCTGCCGCTACGAGTTCGCCCGCTGCTCCAAGCCCTTCCAGAATAGTATCAATAGCTGCGGCTGGATAGCTTGGTCGATACTTAACATAATCCGCTGCTCGGTCGGAAAATCGACTTCTAGGGTTCATCGCGTGTAGCGGCGTTGTCTCATCACTCACAAGCTTTACCTCACAAATCGGATGCTATTTACTAGACCTCTTGCAAAAAAGCTATCTTGGTTGAAGATGACGCAGGGAGTGATCGCCGCGTCTCTTACTTAAATTCTGCCCACCTACTTCATTAGCTCGCGGGTGTTGCCCAAGCTATTGCCGCCTCCCAACCTAAACCTTGTCGCACGATTGTAGGTTCCTCCTCAGTCAAATCCAGAATGGTTGACATTTCAGAGCCTGGTTCTGAGCCATTGTCAATAATCACATCCACCAACTTATCGAGTTGGTCAAATAATTTTGCCTGTTCCAGTCCAACTGTTGGGGCATTCCCATCTTCATCCAATAGGTGAGCTGAGGTGGAAATAATAGGATTACCCAATGCCTGTAATAGTGCTAGACATACTGGATGATCTGGAACACGAATCCCGGTAGTTTTGCGCTTTGGGTTCTGGACGAGCCGAGGCACTAATTTAGTCGCAGGTAGCAGAAATGTATAGGGGCCTGGAATCAGATGTTTCATAAGGCGGTAGGCGGGGTCACTAACCCAGGCATATTGGGCAATGTTAGAAAGAGAGGGACACAAAAACGTTAGGGGCTTATCATTGGAGAGCTGCTTAATTCGCCGCACGCGCTCTACAGCTGACTTAACGTTCAGGTCGCAACCGATCGCATAGACAGTATCCGTGGGGTATAGCATTACAGCGCCATTTCGCAGGGCATCTACGATTTGTTCTATTAGACGTGTTTGGGGTGTCTCCGCATGAATGGTGTATAAAGTAGCCATTAATTTAATTGCCAGTTACTTGCCTTATGACAAAGTTAGCTTATCTAGAATGTCCAACGGGAATTGCTGGCGATATGTGCTTGGGGGCACTCGTGCATGCTGGTGTTCCTCTGGAATATTTAATTGAAAAGCTCAAAGCACTGGGTATGGATGGGGAATACCAGTTACGAGCAGAAAAAGTCCATCGCCATGGTCAGCTAGCTACGAAAGTTCATGTCGAGTTATTGCGCCAAGACCCCCACGGCAGAAACGATCACCATCATAATCACGATGCTTCCCCTCACCGACACCTACCAGAAATAGAGCGGCTAATTGAGACAGCTGATTTGCCACCACGAGCCTCAGCGTGGAGCCTTGCTGTGTTTCGGCGTCTGGCAGAGGCAGAAGGTGCGGTGCATGGCGTTGCTCCAACGAGCGTGCATTTTCATGAGGTGGGAGCTACAGATGCCATTGTAGATATTGTTGGCACTTGCTTAGGATTAGATTGGTTGGGAATTGAGGAATTATATTGCTCTGCTCTACCAACTGGGGGCGGTACAGTGTGGGCGGCTCACGGCCAATTGCCAGTGCCTGTACCAGCGGTGTTGAAGTTGTGGGAATCGCGTCAGGTGCCTGTATACAGTAATGGAATTGAGCGGGAACTGGTGACACCGACTGGTGCTGCGATCGCACTGACGCTAGCCACTGACTTTGGCCCCCCGCCCTCAATGACTATCCAGCGCATTGGCTTAGGTGCAGGTTCCCGCGAGTTACCTATTCCCAACATTCTGCGGCTTTGGCTTGGCGAGGGATCAGTGGTGAGCGATCGCACATCAGTAGCAGAAACAACAAACCACGGACAACTCACAACTGACATTCTGCTAGAAAATATCTCTGTACTAGAAACACAAATCGACGACTTGAACCCCCAAGCCATAGGGTATGTATTCGAGGCACTGTTTGCCGCTGGTGCTGTCGATGTCTTCACCCAAGCAATTGGCATGAAGAAGTCTCGCCCTGGAATCTTGCTAACGGTTATCTGCCATTTAGAGCATTTGTCCGCTTGTGAAGCTGTTCTCTTCCGCGAAACTACCACCTTGGGCGTTCGACGCCAGATTCAGCAACGAGCTATTTTGCACCGTGAAATCCAGGAGGTTCAGACAGACTATGGATTGGTGCGCGTGAAGGTGGCCTGGAGTGGACACCTTGGGGAGAAGAAAATTCTGAATGTGCAGCCAGAATACGAAGATTGCGCCGACTTAGCAAGGAAAAACCAGCTTCCCTGGCGCGAAATTTACCAGATAGTGCTGCATAACTGGTATCTTCAGCATGGCAAGTAATAACAAGTTGCGGTCAAAGATATTAGATGCATACCCCAACTAATGTCTTTTTACTCAACCAAAAAACCCAGCCATTTGTATATTGAAACATTGACTGGGTTTCTAGAACTATTGCTTTAGCTGATTAACTAATCGATCGCATCAGCGGCTTTTTCCAAACCACGCTTGGTGTTCTTAATGTCACTGCTAACCTTAGACTTGACTGCACTAGGAGCATTGTCAGCAGCATCCTGGGTATTTCCCTTGACATTTTCAAGTCCTTTCTGAGTACCCTTAGATACACCTTCAGTCACTTCTTTAGCTGAATTGCTTACATCTTCACCAAGTCGGCGAACTCTTTCACCAAGAGGTGTACCGGAGCGATAATTTTCAACATATTGCTCTGGACTGTCAATCCCTTTCGTATTGATGTTCCGCTCAGCATTATCTACAAGAGCCTTAGCCTTTGCATCCGCCCTTGAGGTGTCCGTTCTCGGATCGACCTCACTATATTCGTTCATGGTGTTTTTTTCGTAAGGATTGCTTAGAACCTGCTTAGGAACTTCTGGTCTGGCATCCTTTCCTGATCCCGCTCCCACATCTTGCAATCCAGAAGGAACTTCCTGTCTCGTATTATTTCCTGGGCCTCCAGTATTTGCTAGCACTTTAGGAGTGTTATTGCAAGCGGTGCTAACAAACAGTAGAAGGCTGGACAGAAAAACTGCTATTACCTTGCCGGGACGAATACTTTTCAACCAATTGATTACTTTGTTCATAGAACAACTCCTTTTGTTATTTTTGCGTGAGTTAAATGTCAAAGTAAAACGTATTCAACAGCAAATAGCTCTTTTTAAGCCTGACATTGAAAACGTTGTGCGTTGACAAGGGCAGAGATTCCCAACATTTAGGATTAAACCACAAGACTAGCTCTTACTTGCCTAAAGCTGGGTTTTTCTGCAGTTCAGGTCTCTGGCTGGCTTCATCTGCCTTATCCTTTATGAAGGAAGAAGCATCTTTGAAGGCGTTGGCAGCTTTCTCTACGGTTTCGGCGTTGGGCTGTCTGCCAGTAACTATGCGTTGACCCTCTGTAGGCAGAGACCCAGATTTGTTTCCGGTTTGCCCAGGGCCAGGTACAACGTCAAGCGCCTTATTGGTGGTAGTAGGAGCAGAACCTGGGTAAAGTAACTCATCGCTATTTGCAGCAATCAGCTGGTTGGAAATTATTTGCACATCGGCGCTAGCGGAATCGCGCTTTGTATTAGCTGCGTTGCGATTTACATTAGGGTCAGTGGACATCTTGTATTGCGTGTAACCATCTCCACCACCCTTGTGAGGGTTGTTTGCACCACCCATTTGAACAGGCGGGTTCTCTGGACGCGCACCTCGGACATCGCCGCTGTTACAAGCGGTGGTAACAAATAGTGCCACTCCTGCCAAAAAGATGGTTAAGATTTGGCGGAGCCGTAATTTTTTCATCCAATGTTTCATAAACTACTCCTATTTTTTTACAGCCAACGATTTTTAAGCTTACAGATACAAAAGCGATCCCCGCATCTAGCCGAAGTCACATTGTGACTAAGACTCAGAGCCAAGTATTCTCTAACTGTAGAGAGATCCAGGATAATCTAGCTGCCATTGAGCGCTTGGCATATAGGGATCGCATAATTGTTTCATCTAACAAACTGACCCAATCCTGCTTTGTACCGATTCGGGGATACAACTAAAGAGGGCTTTAGGCAAGACTCCTAAAGCCCTCTTGGGGTTATTTCAGATTTTTGGTAGCGGTACTACTTTTTAGTAACGGGTGCCAGTACGGCCCACTTCATCGGGTTCCCGGTAACGTGCTGGTTCTTCGCGCTTGCGACCAGCCAAACCACCCAAACCTGCAAGACCCAGCAAACCTAGCCAGCCCCAATCAAAATCGCGATCGCCTGTTGTAGTGTCAGTCCCTGTCTGAGTGGTGGTATCTGCCGGGCTAGAGCCATCTGTAGTGGTGCCACTGGTGCCAGTAGCGCCACCGGTGCCACTGCCGCCTGTTTGAGCATAGGATGGCATAGTTAAGGGCACAAGAGCCAAACTTAAGCCAAGAACGCCAGCACCGATAACTTTGGATAAATCAGAACGTTTCATATTAACAGCTTCTCCTCTTCTAAGTCCCTACAGATTCTTGCGAACAGCTAAATATTTTGAAAAGTCTGCTTATTGCCGCGAGCTAAGCAAACCAACTTATTAACAAATTTAGTGATTTGTACCAGATTTAGAATCCCTCTAGGGCTAGAAAGCGACTTTGCTCTAAGCTCTGACTGGAGAGGTAGAAAAGAGGGTATAAGTTAAGCAACAGGCTTCAGGGGGCTTCTATAGCAATCCTTCAGTTAGCTTTTAGCCGTTCAAGCGTGAGAGCAACACTTCTGGGCGCACGGGGTTGAGGTATAGTGTCACTCTTCCATTATGGCGACTGCTATATTTGCTCGTCACTCGCTTCCGGTTTAAGGACAAGGGGGAGAGAAAGTACTATGTATGAACGCAACTTGGTATAAGTTGATGAAGCAAATTTGGTCGCGTTTGAAGCCCTACTTACGTTGGGTAATTCTAGGTGGGGCGCTATTTTTTTTGGCTAAGGCACTCAAGGATCGCTGGCAGGAAGTGGCAGCGATCCGGATTGATGTGGCGGGATGGATAAGTTTAGCGATCGCACTTTCACTCACTTTAATCGCTCACATTTGGGCGGGATGGGTGTGGAGTTGGATTCTCCAATCGTTCAAGCAGCCTGTTAAGCGGCGATGGGCGATCCAGGTTTATCTAAAAACTAACCTTGCTAAATATTTACCTGGCAATGTCTGGCACTTCTCTGGTCGCATTTGGGCTGTTACAGATGCCGGTGGCTCTTTAGGCGCTGCTACTGTGAGCGTATTACTGGAACCACTTTTAATGGCAGCTGCCGCTTTACTAATTGCTTTGCTAGGCGCTCAACAACAAAATTGGGGCTTGCAAGTTCTAAGTTTAGCCGTCATTTTGTTAGGCGTTCATCCCCGGATTTTGAACTTAATCATTCAACTATTCAGCCGATTCAAAGGAAAAGCCACTGATGCCGCAGTCTTTCAGATTAAACATTATCCCCTGCTACCTTTATTGGGAGAGCTAGTTTTTTTAGGGCTGCGTGGTACTGGGTTTTTGTTCACATTACTGGCGGTGACATCGGTGAGTTCCAGTCAGACAGCACTGGTGTTCAGCGCCTTCAGCTTTGCTTGGCTGTTGGGCTTAATTATCCCTGGCGCACCGGGAGGCATTGGGGTGTTTGAAGCTACCGCGATCGCACTTCTGGATCAACACTTTTCTGGGGGTTTGCTCCTTAGTGCCGTCGCCTTGTTCCGCCTGGTGAGTATTCTAGCGGAAGCTGTAGCCGCTCTTCTTGCTACTTTGAGCGATCGCCTATGGGATGAAAGTGTTAGTAGTTAATTGTCAGCAATGCCATGCCCGTATGTTGTCAGCTGCCAAGTGTTGACCCATTACCCATCACCAGACCTTCATGGTTACGTTTATTTTCACCCACGTGCTTAATAACTAACCACTAATCTTCTGACTGAGATCTAATCCGGTTAATTTCCTGTTGTAAATTTTCAATTTGACGCCGCAGTGTATCCACGTCACTAGCCGTTGTTTCCGAAGAGACGTTCACCGCTCCCTCTGCTGTCGCCCGCTGATAATTGCCCTGGCGAATTTGGCGATATTCTTCTGAATTAGCCCACTCCCGCAGGTGTCCAATGCGTTCGACTAGAAATGGATGGCTAAGAAACACGCCTTGGCTCAGGTTATTATAAAGTAAAAATTTATATACTTG